>JAGOTP010000035.1 GCA_018061755.1 Patescibacteria group bacterium
TTATGGCGCTGACCATCCGTTCGTCCGTGTGCTCACGGACTCACTGCGGTCTGCGCCATGCCTGCGCTTTGCTTCGCAAGTCAAACAAATCACAGACCCACAACTCACCTGCTTTTGCGCCACCGCGTCCTAATTGATTGCCGACGAGTCAGCAAGCAGTTAGGACGGCCACGGGGCGCTGGGGAGGGCAGCGTACGTAGCCATCAAGGAGTCAGGGATCCATCATCTCCCAGGTTGTTGGTGAGAGCTTGCGCTCGATCACCAGGTACGGATCGGCCGACGCATCCGGCCGTTCTTGCCCTTGCGCTTGGCCTTGGCGCCGAAAATGGCCTTGAGCGTCGCCTCGTCGAGCTCGCCGGCGAAGATCGTCGGGTACTTCCTGCCCTTCACGCGGAAGGGCTTGAGCACCGTGATGCGCTTGTCCCCGAGGTAGTGCGGGAACAACGTGGCCGTGATGCGCCACACGTCCTCGCCATTCAGGACGGCTTCGTCGATCAGGGCCTGCGCCTCGGGCGGGATCACCACCTGATGCATACCCGCGACGATCTTGCCGCCCGTGACATACTCGAGCTGCATACCCGCCTGGAACAGGCGGCAGCCCTCGGGCATGACGACCCGGATCTTGCGGCCGTTCTTGGTCCAGACGATCAGGCCGCCACAAGAGGCCTTCTTGCCGCTCTTCGAGAAAAAGGCGATCGACTTCTCGTGGCCAGTGAGCAGCCCCATGTCGGAGTGGAGGCGGACCACCACCTTGCCGACGCGGAACTTGTTCATCTTGGTGCCGGTGGGGGCCACATAGTGCGCACCACCCTTGGTGGAGAACACCTTAGCCGGCAGGCCGTAGTGTTCGGCCAGGGCACCGAGGATGAGGTCGGTGTCTGAGAGCATGTTCTTGCCCCAGAGCCGCATCGTCCGGCACCACGCCTCGTGGCCAACCATGATCCGCGTGGGCGGCATGAGGCCAGGAAAACGCGTAGCCGCCGGGCGCCAGCCAACGCCGAACATGACCCGCTCTTTGGCATCGTCCTCCAGGTCCTCCCAGTAGGGGCGCTGATCGGCATCGAGCTTGATGACGTACCCGCGCTGATCGACCGGCGTCTCACTGTAGGGCGGGGTCCACCCACCCTGGAAGTTCCTCGTCATCGTCAGGCGCTTGATACGCGTCGGCGAAGCGAAGAAACGAGCGGTTCCGAGCTGCATCTCCTCCCGCACGACCGGATCGGCGTGCTGAGAACGAAGGATGACGAGTCCGGTCGTCTCGAGGGACCGCGCGACCGCCGCGCAGAACTCCTCGCGACTCATAGCCGTCGGGTCGATGACCGGGATCAGACTCTCCGTGGTCGGGAGTGCCTGATAGTCCTCGATGAAGGCCTTGCGGCTCAGTCGCCGCACTTTTTCTTCCTGACGTCGGGCCGGAGCAGCCATGGTGATTATCCCTCTTCTCTTGAGCTACCGAATGCTTAAGACACCACACCACGTGATGCCAAACAGCGCCCCCAGTTAATCAATTTGGAATATATTACGCAAGTTTAGGCGCTTCTTGCTTGGTGGCTACGATGAGCCAGACAAATAACCAAAAGAGCAGAGCCGAGTCATTTTTAAAATAAGGGACGTCTACCAATCCTTGGACCAATATTGCTAAAAGCGGTGCCAGCAAGACCAAGTGCTCGGCATAGACTAGTCCCCGTCGTGCAACAGCTCCGACCAATCTGCGACTGGCGAGTAACGACTGATGGAACCAAGTTACTCCCACACTGATAAACGCAGCGATCCCCAACAACCCCGTCTCGCTCCATAGGTTGAACAAAATGGTATGCGGATATTGGAAGATCTCGATGAAGCGGGCTTTGTGGTAGGCGTCGAAGACGGCTGGATAGCCGCCGAAGCCAGCACCGAAGAACCAGTGATCTTTGAGCATCATCCACGTCTCACGCCACATGATCAGACGAACCTTGCCGGACCAGCCTTGGAAGGTCAGTTCTTGGACGATCGCCTGGCGTACGTCTGGCAACAGCGCGAGTGCGATAGCTGCCAACACACCTCCCAACGCCACTAGCCACTTCCCCCATCGCAAACCTAGTAGAGCAAGCACGATGACAAACCCAAAGGCGATCATTCCCCCATCACTCTTGGCGAGCAGTAACGCCATCGCAACTGATACGAGAGTGAGAACGGGAAGCATTGCTTCTTTCCAAGTTGTCTTCGCTGACTGCTTTGTTACTTCAACATTTCTGTTCTTTAGGAAACCTGCGAACCGGGCAGCTGCCAAGGCTCCAATTGGAGCGACGAACAAAGCAACCGCGTTCGGAAAGCCGAACGGGCCAACCGCACGACGACCAGCACTGATCGCCACATTCCAAGGATGCGGAATGCCCCAGTTGCCAAGGTAGCCAATCAACGCCCAGATCGATACAACGATGGCTGCACCCATCATCCCCTGCTCCAGTCGACGGCGATCACCGGGTTGATCAAGCAAAGCCGTCATGGCGAGTAAAACTAACATTGGTTCAAGAATGTAGGCACGCCATAAGCCAAGACCCGTCCATAAAGAAGGAGATGCAAAGACGGCAACCACCGTCGCAAACAGCCAAGCAGTCAGCGGCCAGCGCCAAGCAATGAGCAAGGCATGAGAACGAGCTAGCCCAGCCCGTTTTGTGACAATGAACACACCGGCGATGAAGACCAAAAGAAGAACTTCAAGCAAAGTCGAGGGCAAACCGGCGACACGAAACCGGATCAAGTAGCTGATCGAGAGGAGCGGCAGGGCAAACGCTAGGCTACGCAAGAAAACACGGAAGCGCTCGAGAGTCATAGAAGAGATAAGGCCAGCCTAACACATCCAGCCGCCCAGGAGCGATCGAACGGCTTGGATTCGCCAAATGCGATCGAACGCTTTAGGATACCCCTGATCTTCTTATGTCATTCTCTCGTCAGCCTCGTGATCGGCGGTCGTTCGGACAGAACCACGCGACCAAACCGTTCGGTCATCAAAACAACGCTCAACGGACTCCCCCAGCTCCGACTACTCCTATTGTTCCACCTCGTCGCAAACCATTGCCTGAAGGTTTGATTGAAACAATCTGTTACGAAAATGATGTTCTGAAACCAAAACCGGATTGTCGCGCTGCGCTCATCGACTACTGCATCCTCGAAGATGATTTCGATATCGATGAAGCAGAGGATGCCGTCGACAAAGCCTTGCGTGAACGGAACCTCTGGAACGAACCGCGCTTAGAAGATATTCTGTACGGCGATGACACAGGCGCCGCTCCTTCCACTGATTCACCGCTTTCTCCGACTGGAGACCTTGGCGCATGAGCTCTACCTCGCTCATTTGCCGCACGTTCCTGATTTCGCGAAAAAAGATTTTCGAGCGTTCATCAAAACAGAAGAACGTCACCGGCGCATATTTGAGAGACTCTACTGCGAAATTGCAGGTGTAGAACGACATCCGACCTTTCCTGTCAGCGTGTTCTTGCTCAAGTGCGTGGCTCAGTTCGTACGCATTGGTGGTTTTCATGCTATCTGTCGTTTCGAATGCGCGATTGAAAAACGAGCGATCGCTGACTACGAACGTGCGCTACCTTGCGTGCAACAGGCTCGCGTACGCAAAACGATTCAGCGAATTCTGCAGGAGGAATATACACACACGTCGCTCTATGATGTACTGCAGCGCTTTCAAGCGGAAGAAAAAA
>JAGOTP010000036.1 GCA_018061755.1 Patescibacteria group bacterium
GCGTACGAATGTGAGCACCGTCGACGTCAGCGTCGGTCATGATGACCACATGGCCGTAGCGTAACTTGGCGAGATCAAACATTTCGCCGATGTTCGTGCCGAGAGCGATTACCAGGTTTTTTACCTGTTCATTCCCCAACATCTTGTCGAGGCGAGCGCGTTCCACGTTCAAGATTTTGCCACGCAAGGGCAGAATGGCCTGGAAATCGCGGTTGCGGCCTTGTTTGGCGGAACCTCCGGCAGAGTCTCCCTCAACGATGTAGAGCTCACAGACGGACGGATCACGGTTGGCGCAGTCGGCGAGCTTACCCGGCAAGGTCATGCCTTCGAGCACACCTTTGCGCAGCACAGTTTCACGAGCGGCACGAGCAGCCGCACGAGCGCGTTGCGCCAAAACACACTTTTCCAAAATTGCCTGACCATCACGCGGATGCTCCTCCAGGAACATGGTCAGCGCTTCGCTCATGACCGATTCGACCGCTCCACGTACCTCTGGCGTACCAAGCTTGGCTTTGGTCTGCCCTTCAAACTGTGGTTCTGGGTAGCGAATCGAAATGACGGCCGTCAGACCTTCACGCACGTCTTCACCTGAAAGGTTATCGTCTTTTTCTTTCAAGAAACCTTTGCCACGAGCGTAGCTGTTTAAAACGCGGGTCAGAGCTGCACGGAAACCTTGGACGTGCGTACCGCCTTCTGGGTTCGTGATGTTGTTCGTGAACGCGTAGAGCGTTTCGGAATAGTCGTCGGTGTACTGCAAAGCGACGGAAACTTCCGACTTTTCTACCTGTTTTTCAACAAAGAAGATATTGTCGTGTTTTGGCTGTTTCTTGTGGTTTAGGAAACGTGTGTAGGAAACCACACCTCCTTCAAAGTAAAAACCATAGACGTCCTGACGTCCGGCTTCTCGCACATCGATGACAGACAAGCGAATACCCTTGGTCAGGTAACACTGCTGACGATAGTGATCGATGATGCGCTGATGATCCATCGTGATCCCATCTGTGAAAATGGTTTTATCTGGATGGAAGATAATCGTGGTGCCATGACGATCACTCTTACCAATCTTCTTGACGTCACCCTGTGGTTTTCCACATTTATAGAATTGCTGAAATTTCCCGCCATCGCGCTCAACGATCACCTCCAAATCATCCGACAGAGCGTTGACCACGGATACACCGACACCGTGCAAACCACCCGAAATTTTATAGCCACTCGATTCTCCTCCGAATTTTCCACCTGCGTGAAGCTTCGTCATGACAAGTTCAAGCGCTGATACACCGTATTGTTTGTGGGTATCGACAGGAATACCACGACCGTTATCTGTCACACTCACTTTGTCACCCGGCAATAGGCTGATCGTAATCGTATCAGCATGCCCAGCCATCGCTTCGTCGAAACAGTTATCAACGACTTCACGCAACAAATGGAACAAGCCTTCAGGACCGGTTGATCCGATATACATGCCCGGGCGCTTGCGCACCGGTTCCAAACCTTCAAGGACGGAAATCTGCTCGGCGCTGTAGCCGTTCTTCGAGGGAGTTTTAGCCATAGAAAGAGTCGGCGGGATGGTATCAAGCGATCACGAGATAGAGAAGAGGATGAAAAGAATGCTATACTTGCGCTATGCCCTCTTCTGAGTATCAGATCGGTAGCGGATTGAGCGATTCACAATTGAATGCCGCCTCTTTGTGGGTGAAACATCGCTTGGCCTTGCGGCGCCTTGGCTACGGATCACTCGTCGCGTTCAGCGCTCTTTGTTGGGGATACACGCTTTGGTCGTATGTTGATGCGTTCGTCATCTCTTGGCCACGTGAATCTCGGATTACCAAACTGATCGCTCAACAAGCCGTGCCGCCGGATGCACTCCGAAGGATTGCCCCTGAACCGCTACAACCAGGCGAAGCGCAGGCCTTTGAGACAACAGACGGACGTTTAGATTTACTTGGAAGCTTAACCAATCCAAACGAACTCTGGTCAGCTCGTATCAAGTACCGTTTCATGCTGGATGGCCAAGGAACTACCAGCCAGGAAGTCGTAATTTTGCCGCACAGCACACGACCAGTGGTAGAACTTGGCCAACGGGGAGGCGGAAGTCCGCAGCTTGATGTTCAGTCGATCCAATGGCAGCGCGTACCGATGAATCTCGTGAAAGGCAGTTACGACACCTACGCAGTTGAGCGTCAGGATTTTATCATCAGCGAAGAACCAAGCTATCTTTCCTTAGGAGAAGGGTTAGGCAAAACAGATTTTACCCTCACAAACCACACCGGGTACGGCTACTGGAATGTTCAGGTTTTCGTGACGTTGCTTCGCCAAGGTATTCCACTCGCAGTCAATAAAATCGATGTACGTGAATTGAAACCGAATGAAGTTCGGCCAATTTCCTTGCAATGGTTTGAAAATGTCAGCGGAATTGATCAAGTTGAAGTGACGACGTACGTTGATATTTTGGATCCCGCCAGCTACTTGCCGTCGGATCGCATCTAGGCCAGGCTAACGGATACGCATGTCCGCTCTTCTTTCTGACAAATATTGTCCACACTGCCCGGCCGAAACGCTCAAACATCCGGTTGCTGAGCGCTACTTGAATGACAGCGTGCAAACGACGCTGGCCATTTTACAAACCACCATTCCTCCGCGTCTCTACGGGCCACTGGCCGACGCAATTTGGCATGGATTGCTACGTCTCCTAAAACTTGTTCGCATTGTTTCATTTGATCAAGAACCACCAGCTAAGGCTTTTTCCAATCGTTCTTGGATTTTTTTTGAAGAAGCAAAAAAACGAGGTTTGGATATTTCTGCCGTGCGCTTTTTTGGCGGTCTGATGGATGAATTTTTTGTTCGCATCAACGGCAAGGGACATTTTTATAGCTGCACACCCCTTCATCTCTTTCAACAATCACATTGGATCGATCATAAACCCAGTTCCAAACAGTTTTTACGAGCGCAGGGCTTCCCATTAGCGGAAGGACGGGTATTTCGTAGTGCCGAACAAGGCTTCGCTTATGGCGTCAGTCTTGGCCTTCCTTTAGTCGTCAAACCTGAAAACGGTTCACTTAGCGCTCATGTGACTTGTCGAATCCAAGACACGGAAGGCCTACGACAAGCCATTGCTATCGCTCAAGACTTCCAGCCAGGCTTCATCGTCGAGCGTTGGATCGCGGGAGATTTGCATCGAGTCAGCGTCCTTGGTCAGAACCAGGTCTTCGTTTGTCGCAAAACAGCTCCAAACGTCGTAGGAGATGGTCAACGAACCATCACAGAATTAGTAGAAGAGAAGAATAAACACCCCTATCGTCAGGAGGGTACACGAGCCACTCTTCACCCAATCCTGCGCACGGATGTCATGACCACCTACCTTGAAAAACATGGCTACGACTGGAGCACCATCCCAAAACTAGGACAACGAATCGTCTTGGCTGAGAAAGCCATTCTTTCCGCTGGTTGCGATATTACGGACTGCACAAGCGAGATCCATCCGGAAACGCGCGAGATGT
>JAGOTP010000008.1 GCA_018061755.1 Patescibacteria group bacterium
GGTCAACACAGAAGCCAAGAACGTCGGCATCAGCATTTTGTGGTTGTTCGCGAGCATGATTCCTGTCATTACGTTCCTCGCGAGCTGTGCCACACTGGTTATCTTGGGTATGGGTGGACGTTTCGTCATCAACGGACAAATGACCTTGGGTGAACTGGCCGCTTTCAACAGCTACTTGTCACTTCTCATCTTCCCGATCTTTATCATCGGCTTCATGAGCAATGCCATCGGCCGCGCTTCCGCATCTTACGCTCGCGTATCTGAAACGTTGCTGGCTCCGGTCGTTATTCCAACCGGAACGGATGCAGGCGCCATTCGAGGCGATATCGACCTTCAAGATGTGACGTTAGAATACGGCGAGAAAACCGTTTTGAAGCATCTGTCTTTTTCCATAAAAGCCAAGACCAAAACAGCCATCGTTGGACCAACCGCCGCTGGAAAAACGCAACTCCTTCAGCTCATGACCGGCCTACTTACCCCCACCAGTGGACACATCACCTATGATGGAAAACCGATTGAAAACTACGAAAAGAATCGTTTCCACGCGCAGGTTGGTTTCGTCTTCCAAGACAGTGTCATTTTCAACTTAAGCTTGCGTGAGAACATCGCGTTCAGTGCAACCGCCAAAGGAGAAGCCTTAGACAAAGCCATTCAAACAGCTGAGCTGAATGATTTCATCCATGAATTACCAGAAGGACTGGAAACGCGCGTCTCAGAGCGTGGTGTGAGTTTGTCCGGCGGACAAAAGCAGCGTCTCATGTTGGCGCGTGCTTTGACGCTCAATCCGAGCGTCCTGTTCTTGGATGATTTCACCGCCCGCGTCGATACACGAACCGAGTCCAGAATTCTCGAAAACATCGAGAAAAACTATCCCAACCTCACCCTGATTTCGATTACGCAAAAGATTGCCCCGATTGAAAATTACGACAAGATCATCCTTCTTATGGAGGGTGAAATCTTGGCGAATGGCACGCATGACGAATTAATGCATTCGAGCCCTGAATACGTCCAGATCGCCAATTCTCAACGCTCTACCGATGAATATGAATCAACCCAGCAATAAATCCATGATGGGAGCGGCCAAGCGCTTGTTTGCGCTCATGGCCGAGGATAAAAAGAACATCATCCTTGCCTTTCTTGGCATGCTCATCACGTCTGGCGTCAACATTGCGACACCGGTCATCTTTGGACATGTCGTCGACACCGCCATTCGGACCAGCGACTATCCGCGCGTCTTGTGGTACGTGGGTGGGCTGCTTATCGCTTTTCTTCTCACCTTTGCCATCAACTATGGGCAGATGATGCTGATGGGTACGGTCGGACAGAACGTACTGTATAAATTGCGTAATCGCGTCTTCCTGAAACTCCAAGAACTCCCGATCGCCTTCTTCCATCAATCAAAGGCTGGTGACCTGATTTCACGCATCAACAATGACACGGACAAATTGAATCAGTTCTTTTCGGAAACGCTCATGCGCTTCATGGGCAGCATTTTCATCATGATCGGCGCCGCTATCTTCATCATCGTTCTGCAACCGAAGTTGGCTTTGGCCGCTCTAGCTCCTGCCGTAATTCTGCTCTTTTTCACGCAAGCCGTATCAGGCTGGGTCAAACGAAAGAACGCGGAAAGTTTGCAAGCTGTTGGAGCCTTGAGTGGAGAAGTTCAGGAAAGTCTGGATAACTTCAAAGTCATCGTAGCCTTCAATCGTCGCGACTATTTCCGTGCTCGCTTTACCGAAACCAACCGGATTAATTTCAAGGCTTCGCTCAAAGCAGGCGCTGCTAACAACTTGTTCACACCGATCTACGATCTCTCCTCCAACGTCGCGCTGTTGATTGTGACCGCCTTCGGTATTTTGCTCATCACACAAGGTCAATTCACCATTGGTCTCCTCTTGAGCTTCTTGATCTATATCGAACGCTTCTATACCCCACTGCGTCAGATCGCCACTTTCTGGTCTTCGCTCCAGGTTTCCCTGGCTGGTTGGGATCGTGTATCGGCGATCTTGAACAATCCACTGACCTTGGAAACGATCGCTGCTTCGACTCAAGCGAAGGAACCATCTATTTTAGCTTTCAAGAATGTCTCCTTCCATTATCCAGATGGAAAAACCGTCTTGAAGAACATCACGCTAGAACTTGTACCAGGAAAAACCTACGCTTTAGTCGGACCAACCGGCGGCGGCAAAACAACGACCGCCTCACTCATGGCACGTCTTTACGACCCATCGGAAGGAACGGTTCTCTTGAACGGCCAGGATATGCGATCGTATACCGCGGAAGAACGCACGAAACGTATCGGCTTCATCTTGCAAGAACCATTCCTGTTCACAGGCACGCTCATGGACAACTTGTTTCATGGAAATCCTGCCTACACGAACGCTTCGCCGGAAGCCCTGCATGAGGCTATTGAACAAGCTGGTCTCAAGAACCTTCTGTCACGCTTCCCAGACGGCTTGGAAACAGAAGTAAAATCCGGTTCAGATACGATCAGTCTTGGTCAGCGTCAACTTATCGCCTTCATGCGAGCCGTCTTGCGCAAACCAGAGCTGCTGATCTTGGACGAAGCAACCGCCAACATCGATACCGTCACAGAACAGCTCTTGGAAGAAACATTGACTAAGCTACCTAAAACAACCACCACCGTCATCATCGCCCATCGCCTCAACACCATCGAAAACGCTGATGAGATTTTCTTCGTGAACAATGGAATGGTGACAGCAGCGGGATCATTTGATCACGCACTTGAGTTGCTGATGCAGGGAGAACGGAAAAGCTAACGAGGGAGAAACAAAAAGACACCATCTTGTATGGTGTCTTTTTGTTTGTGGAAGACGGAATACTTCCACAGATGAGAAGGTTAGCCTCTATCTCCGTGTCGACGAACTGCTGTCACTGCAGGATGCGTCGTAGAGGCTGGCTTGGACTCGCTCAGTCGCACTCGTGGAAGTGCAGGTGGCTCCGGTGGAGCTGTACGCCTCGGCAGGCGGCCCGGCACAGCTCCTCGTCCATGCGGCAGGCCTCGGCGACATTGACCTGGAGGCCAGCCACCTGGTCGTAGTCGTGGACGTGGCACCCCCACCGTCCCACGATGGCCTCGACTTGGGCGAGGTTGTGCTCGCTCAAAGCGCGGAAGTAGGTGGAGCGGTCGGACGGAGCGGAGTAGCAGATGCCGCGGTAGTGCGTCGACTGGGACACGTCAGAAGATCCGGAGGACCACATCGTGGGGTCCGCCGTGCTCTCGTTCACGTAGCGCCATCCCTCCCGGCCCGTGTCGGTTGAGGCCGACGGGGTCGCGCAGCCGGAAACGAACAGAGCCAGAACACCGAAATACTTCTTCATCAGAGAAACCTCGTGGTCGGAAGGTCCAGACGTCCTACGCGAAGCGGAGTCTCCAACGCAGGAACGGGGCACTATTCCACGGGAAAGGTGTGACTGTCAACCATGCTCCTCTTTTCTTAAAAAAGCTTGATCGTTGCCGATAACAAACAGAAAAGCTACCCCATGGGGTAGCTTTTCTCAGACCTAAGAGAAATCCTTAGTTCTTCGCACCAGCCGCCGTCAATTCCTGCTTCAAGGTGGCGTAAGGGACTGCGCCGCTTACGAGCTTGCCATTGATGAAGGTGGCAGGCGTGCCGTTCACACCAGCGTCGTTGCCGGAAGCCATGTCAGAGTTGACCTTGGCAGCCATTTCGCCGCTGTCCAAACACTTCTTGAAGTTCCCTTCGTTCAGACCGATCTCTTTGGCTACGCGAGCATAGAGATCAGCGCCAAGCGTTTGGTTATTTTCAAACAATTTCTTGTGCATCTTCCAGAAGGCATCATTGCCACCGAGTTTAGCCGCACATTCGGAAGCTTCAGCCGCCTTTTGGGCGTTCTCATGGAAGGACAATGGGAAGTGGCGGTAAACCAAACGGACGTCATTTGGGAATTCCGTCAACATCTGCTCAATACTTGGTTCAAGCTGAGCACAGAAAGGGCACTGGAAATCAGAGTATTCGATAACTGTGACCTTCGCGTCCTTTTTGCCCAACACATGATCCGTGTCCGAAACTTCGCGAACAGGACCACCAGCTGGAGGAGTCATCGTATCCCCCGTATTGGCTGGAACCGTTCCAGATGGAGTTGGAGCCTGGGCAACCATGTTGCCGCCAGCCATCGAACGACCACTCATCATCATGCCGAACACGAGCACCAAAGCCAAAACAGAAGAAATCGCAATTCCGACGAACAATCCAAGGTAAAATGTTGTCTTGGGACTAGAATCCCACAACCCGGCGTTTGAATGATCCATAAAAGATCTCAAAGATCACATCGCAATGAATGAATAAGCACGGAAATTATACGGAACGGGAAAACACTTGTCGATACCGGCCAAGAGATATATCAGCGCGTTCCTGTCGCGGCACCCACTGTCGTCGTGGTCGGAGCCATAGGGACGACCGGGATAGTAGACGTAGGAGCAACCACTGGTACCGTTTGAGCCAGAGCCGTATCCAGCGTACGCTTCCAATCAGCCAAGGGCATAGCAAACACGCGCGAAGTTCCGACAAAGAAGGTCGGTGTGGCATCCACACGATTCATGAAGCCTTCACTGATCGACTTAGCCACTAACCCATCCTGAGCTTTCGACGCGACACAGCTACGGAATTGATCCGCGTTCAACCCAGCGACGTTCCGAGCTAGCCCGACAAAGGCTTCAACCTTATCGCTCGCGCTAATCCAATTACGTGTCTGGAAGAGCTGGTCCTGATATTCCCAGAATTTTCCTTGAACCTGCGCACAACGAGCCGCATTGGCGCTAATACGAGCGGCTGGGTGTATGCTTTCAAGTGGGAAGTCCTTCCAAACAAAGCGGACACGATCTTTATAGGCCTCCATCACCTGCTTGATGATAGGGTGTGAAACCTGACAAGCTGGACATTCGAAGTCTTCGTACATGTGAACCGTGACTTTCGCTTGTTCAGGGCCAACCGCTGGGTCAGCCGCATCTGAGAAGGTCACATTTTCTTGACCGGGCACGGTGTTGCCGCCTGGAACACGGCTGAGCAAAAAGACTAGACCGACGAAGAGCAGAACCGTGATGGCCACAATGCCCACAATCAAGCCTGTATTTGAGGAAGAAGAATTTGTCATACGGAGGATGGTAACATGCGTGAAGAGCGAGAGATACACCAAATACCTATTGCCAACAGTGGGATAGACAAATACTGAGTAGGCGTCAATCCCAAATAGCGAACGTCCTGAACACGTAGGAAATCTAAACAGAAACGCGTCAGACCTTCAATCAACATATACACACCCAGCCAAAACCCCTGACCACGTGGTTTTCGGTTCAACCAAAGAAAGAGAAAACCCGTCGCAAAGCCTAACAAAGACAAATATAGACCCAAATCGTGGCGAACTTGACCATCGGGATAACGGACACCCAACAAGGCATGCGTAAGCGTCCCTGGATGATCATGGATCAAAAAACAGCCGATTCGCCCCACCCCGCAGCCCCAGGGCAAGCCCCAGATTAAGGTATCAGCGTACGTAAAAAACGACAGCTTCTTCCGAAAAATCGTCCAGGAGAAGACGGCTGCCGCGCCTAAAAATCCTCCAAAGATGGCATAGCCAGGAGCTCGTGGGTCAAGCGCTTGCCAGGGATGGGCGAGGTAGTAAGCAGGATCGTAGGCCAAGACATGGAGGAGACGTGAACCGACGAAGGCACCGATAAAAATCCAAAACGCCAGATCGAGCACGATGCTGCCGTCCAACCCTTTAGCTTTGGCTCGTCGCCAAGCCAGATAGGTTCCAAGACCATACCCCAAGGCCACTAACGTCCCCCAAACTTGAAGTGGGATGCCGAATAAGGGAAAGGTCGTAGCTTGAATAAATGGCAGCATAGATTAGAGAACGCGGAGCAAGCGCAAGGCTTGTTCATAATCGTCCAGCACCCAACCGGCTTCTCCCTGCAATTCAAAGGCAGTTTCGTGCACCAGTTGATTGCGTATTTTATGCGCTGGCCAAATGTCTTTGATCCGTGGATATTTGTAGGCAGCCATCTTGAGACGCTCGCCCATTGTTTCACCAGGAATCAACAGAGACTTCAAGACATTATCGAGCAATTTGTCCGCTTCGATAACCGCGATTTTCTGGCCAAGTTTTCCCTGCTTGGCCGATTGGCGGATCTGTACCCAAAGCTGCTTGATTTTGTCTGGGGTCAATCCATTCAATTCAGGGCGTTGCAGTTTGCGTACAAGAGAGACAACGAGACCGATAAGGAAAAGAACTGCGAATAAAACACTGAAGACGATCACGACGGTTGAATCCGAAACAGAGCCTGTCTCTTCAGACAGCGTGGGCGAAGACGGTTGAAGGACGATCTGGAGCATTAGGCGAGACGTTCAAAGGCGTGTGCAGCCGCAAGGACAAGGTCATCGCCCATGTGTGGACCGGTCAGCTGCATCCCGACTGGTAATCCTTCACTCTGGCCACACGGCAAAGAAATGGCCGGTAATCCAGCTACGCTGACGGAAACCGTGAACACGTCTTGCAGGTACATGGCGAGCGGATCTGCTGCCTTTTCTCCGATCTTGAAAGCCACCGTCGGCGAAGTAGGGGTCATGAGAAGATCGACTTGCTCAAAAGCTTTGGCGTAAGCGCGACGAATCTCGGCTTGCACCTGACGAGCTTTGACGTAATAGGCATCGTAGTAGCCTTTGGATAAGGCGTAGGTCCCAATCAAGATACGGCGACGGACTTCTTCACCTAAGCCTTTGGCGCGCGAATCAAGATAGACGTCCAAGAGACGCTCATGTTGTGCACGATTGCCATAGCGAATACCGTCAAAACGTGCCATATTGGAAGACACTTCACACGGCATGATAATATAATAGACTGCCAAAGCTTCGTTCATGTAGGGCAAATCGACTTCGACAAACTCAACGCCTAAGCGTTCATAGCGCTTCATCCCCTCTTCCAGCGCTTTCCTCACGCCTGGCTCGATGCCGCCCTGCGACCAAGCCTGTTTAGGCAAACCGATTTTCAAACGGTCGATCCCTTCAGCTGAATCGAACGTCAGTGGTTGAGTCGGACGAGTCGTTTGATCCTGTGCATCTTGCCCCTGAATCAGTTCGAACATGAGAGCTGCGTCTTCGACCGTTTTTGTCATGGGACCGACCTGATCCAACGAAGAAGCCATCGCGATCGCACCGTAGCGAGAAACGCGACCATAGGTCGGCTTGAAACCGACAACTCCGCAGAAAGAAGCGGGCAAACGCACAGAACCACCGGTGTCGGTGCCAAGCGAACCGATACACAAATCAGCCGCGAGTGCCGATCCATTTCCACCAGACGATCCACCCGACACACGCGTCAGATCCAACGGGTTTTTACTTGGGCCGTAAGCTGAATTTTCCGTTGAACCACCCATCCCAAATTCATCCAGGTTCGTTTTTCCAATGATCACTGCCCCGGCATCGCGCAAACGCGCAACGACCGTCGCGTCATAGGGGGCAATGTATTTAGACAAGATATTCGAACCTCCCGTCGTCCGCGTACCCTTGGTCAACAAGTTATCTTTGATCGCAACGGGAATTCCATCCAAAACACTCAACGCTTCTCCGCGCGAACGACGCTCGTCAGAGGCCGCCGCAGCAGCACGCGCCTCTTCCGGCATGAACGTCAGATAGGCGTTCAGTTCGTCGTTCCGCTGTTCACCACGCGTCAAGTAATCCTCGACCAATTCAGCCGAAGAGAATTCCTGCTTTGCGAGCGCGGTAGCAGCATCTTTGATCGTCCAGTGAAGATGAGGAAGAGACATACACGATTAATCTTTTGGTTTATCGAAAACACCTGGCACACGTAGGAGTGCACCTGCTCGATCAGGAAAGGCACCGTGAAGCGCGCTCAGCAAGTCGGGGGAAGATGGTTCTGGTTCATCCGATCGAATTACTGCCTGGAGTGACGCGTCATCGCTAGCGACCACAGCTGTTGTCTGTACGGTCTGCAAACGATCAACATAGCCAAAAATAGCACTCAACTGAGCCTGTAACGCTTCGAGCCTGCTTTCATCGACTTGAATGCGGGCCAATTTCGCTAAATGCAGCAGTTCTTCTCTCGTAAAAGACATAGATAGAGGTACGGTAGCGTATTGCCGATGGAAAGACTAGCCTAGATTAAACCTCTTAAACCCGCTTCCTCGCGACCACGCGGACAGCCTGAGTCTGATAGGGCTTGCCCTGTGAATCCTTTCTCGCTGACTCGCCTGGCACGACTCTAGAGTCGATCATTTCCCAGCCTGCATACCACGCCTCAACCTCTGGCAAATCTGGTGTTAATGAGTCTGGCCGTAAAAGCGCTGTATCCGTACCTTTTGTTAAAACGGACAAAACATGGACGCCACCTACCGCCGTAGCGCGCTGACAGTTCATAATCACATCCCTGACTTGCTCTGGTGGAAGGTAGTGTAAGACATTTATAAGACACACACCGTTGTAGACCCGATCGAAGGGTAAATCCAGAACAGATCCCGATCGAGTCTCGATTCCTGACAACCCCAACCGCTCAGCTTGCTCCGCGAGCTGACGGAGACCGGCTGACGACGGATCAACGGCTTCTACACGAAATCCTGCTTGTGCCAACGCAAGTGTATTTCGTCCTTGACCAGCCCCGACATCCAGAACCAGGGCATCGGGCGGAAGATAACGCATTAGCCCAATAATCAACGGGGAGGGTTTCTCACCAAACAATGCTGCATTCTCCGTAAACAGTCGGTCTATCTTCATAGTGTCGCAAGTTTCTGTAAAAAAGAATCTTCATCGAGAATCGGCACATTTAATTTCTGAGCTTTTTCCTGCTTCGAGCCTGGATCAGCACCAACGACGACGAAAGAAGTTTTCTTTGAAACGCTTTCCGTGACTTCACCGCCTAAAGCACGGACTCGCTCTTTTGCCTCTTCACGTCCTAAGGCTTCGAGTGAGCCGGTAAACACCCAAGTTGTTCCAGACAATGGAAGTGAAGAGCGATCTTGCACAACCATTCGTTGTGGGCTGACTTGAGCAAGCAAACGATCTAAACGAGGTTTTTCTTGAGGATCATGCAAGAACTCGACGATGGCATCTGCGACCACTTCGCCGATTCCAGGGATCTCTAGGAGTGCTGCTTGATCAGTCGCACGGAAAGCTTCAATTGAACCAAAGGCGCGAGCCAGATCAGTCGCTGTTTCGGCGCCAACATGGCGAATCCCTAGACCCATCAAAAAACGTTCTAGCGCCGGTTCACGATGCGCCTGGATCTGGTCAACTAGTTTTTTGGCAGACAACTCTGCAAAACCTTCGAGTGGCTCAAGATCACCTGGCGTGAGTTCATATAAATCTGCTGGTTCACGTGCCAATCCTTCCTGAAGCAATTGCTCGACGATCTTGTCGCCCAAGCCTCGGATATCGAGCGCGGTACGGCTGGCAAAATGCAATAATCTCGCCATCTCTTGAGCGAAGCAATTCTTGTTAGGACAGATGGTTGCCACTTCTCCTTCACGCCGCAGAACGTCCGCACCACACATGGGACACTCTTTCGGCATACGAAAGGGCTTTTCTTTGCCCGTGCGTAAATTCGGCAACACTTCGATAATCTTAGGAATAATATCACCTGCTTTTTCCACGATGACCGTGTCCCCGATTTTCAAACCAAGGCGTTGAATTTCATCTTCGTTATGCAAACTGGCATGAGTTACGGTCGTACCAGCCAGTGTCACCGGATCCATCACGGCGACCGGCGTGAGTGCACCCGTTCGACCAACAGACACACGAATCTCGCGGACAATCGTCGTCCCCTGTTCAGCTGCATACTTCCAAGCCATCGCTCCGCGTGGAGTCTTACCAACCACACCCAAACGCTCGAATAACTGATCGTTATTCACGTTCACGACAATCCCGTCGATTTGATAGGGTAAGCGATCACGTTTTTTTCCAATCTCTTCCATGAACCGTTCGACGTCTCCCAGAGTCGCACAAACACGCGTTTGTGGATTGCTCGGGATTCCGAAGAGCTTCATGAGTGCATGCGCTTGTTCGTGGGTTGTGAGCCCGAAGTCACCAAAGAGATGCCAACCGCTGAAAGACAAGCCTCGCTCAGCCGCAAGCTTGGGATCAAGTTGGCGGATACCACCGGCTGCTGCATTCCGAGGATTGGCGAATGGTTCTTCACCCTGCGCTTTCAAGGCTTTGTTCAATTTTTCTAGCTGAGCACGCAACAGATAGACTTCACCGCGCAGCTCAATACGACCAGATAACCCATTTTTCACGAGAGCGAGCAAAAGAGCTGCGCTCTCCAAGCGATGTTCTTTTGCGAAGGTTCGCACTTCTTCACTAGTAGGAACACGCAATTGCAAAGGGAGCGATTCAATCGTACGAATGTTATGCGTAACATCTTCCCCTACCCGTCCGTCTCCACGCGTCGCTGCGTATTTTAATATTCCCTCTTCATAGACGATCGAGACCGCTAACCCATCGAGTTTCACTTCAGCAAAAAAGTCATACACGCCTGATGGTTCTAAACGTTTTAGCCGCTCCAGCCAGGCCTCGGCTTCTTCACGATTGAAGACGTCTTCTAGCGAGCGCATTGGAACTTGGTGCGGGACTTTTACGAACCCTGCGAGCGGCTGACCGGCCACGCGCTGCGTGGGAGAATCCGGCGTAATCAGATCAGGATAGGCCTGTTCCAAAGTAGCCAGTTCATGTTTTAGCGAATCAAGCGCCGCTTCACTGATCGAGAGCGCATCCAAAACGTGATATTCGTAGCGATATCGGTCGATTTCCTGCCGTAAAACAGGTAGGCGTTTCTGGGCTTCCGCATGGCTCAACATACGCTACAAGTCTAGCAGATGAGCCATTTTTACGCACAACCCTGCGAAAAACAGACATTTGGCAAAAGGCACAAAAACATTGACATTTTTGATGAAATATGTTATTATTCTTCGTTCGTCACACAACTCGCCCCTTCACCCTCACACCAAGACCAAAGAGGCTCCGCCATGCGTAAATTCTGCCGCTTCGTGACCGTCCTTCTCATGCTCAGCTTCTGGGGAGTAATCGCCAGTCTCGGCAGGCAGCTCGAACAAAGCGGCCCGATCAAACAGCTCGAAGCGGGAGTCTCGCTCGTCGACCTCCAGGTCCAGTCGAGCTGGGTCGACTTCCTGCAGAGCGACACGGGACAGGTCAACAGCGTGCAAGCGCTACTCGCCTTCATCGTCATCGCGACAGTGTGGCGTGGGGTCGGATTCCTGATCCGCATCCCGCTCTACTTCATCGCGAGCGCGGTCATCCTCGCTTTCGGCTCGGTCTGCATCTTCGCCTCCGTACAGTACTGGAGCGCATACCTACACAGAGGGGGCGCAGAGCTGGTCATACCGGTCTCCCTGTCGATTACATGCCTCTCGGTCTGGAGCATGACGTGTCGCAACGCGGCCAAGGCTTTGCGCTCCATCTTCAGCTACTTCGAGCTGATGCCGGAGGACATCGACGCGTCCAACGACTGATACAACTCGCCGCTCAAACGAACGCCCTCCCCGGGAACTCCTGGGGAGGGCGCGCGACGTTTTAGAGAAGTCCAGTTATTTTAATGTTTCGTCACGATCAATCCCGTTTGAATGCATGTAGTAAATGTTAGCCTTGCCAAATTCGGTATCGCTTTCGGTTTTGAAGCGAATTGAGTAGCCATTTGGACCACCTTTATAGACATAAAACTCCCCCACCTTCGGACCGGTCGGGACGAGCGGCATGTAGATATTTCCCTGTGCCTCCGCACGAGCGGCAAAACCATTGCTCGTCAGCACTTCTGTTTTGTTGGCAGCCTGACCAAGATTCACACCCTCATTCGTAGCCGGGTAGGTAGCTTTTTCCAACCAATACAGCTGTAACGCAGAACGCATGGTGCTCATGTTCGCAAGACGTTGGGCGTCTCTCGTCCGGGCGCGAGCACTATTCAATGAGACCGCTGCAAAAGCCGCCAAAAGACCGATCATGGCGAGCACGATCAGCCCTTCGAGCAGGCTGAAACCGGGACGGGAGGTGCGAAAGAAAGACATAGGGAGAAAGTTAAGCGACTTGAGCTAAACGCTGACGCCAGTGCTGAAACAACCGCTCCGCAACCTGGTCCAAGCGATGGTGTGGTTTAATAAAATAATCTTCGACGCCATGCGTGCGACAACGTTCAACATCTTCGCGCGTGCCTAAACGAGTCAGGATGAAGATAGGAGTATGTTCCAAATCAGCGTTACCACGAATCGCTTCGATGAGCTGATAGCCGTCGAGTCGCGGCAAGACCAGCTCCGTTACAACCACATCGAACGGTTCACGTGACAGCAGATCCAGACCCTCGACTCCATGAGTGACGTGCACCACTTCAAACCCCGCTCGACGTAAATGTCGGATCGCTACAGACGCGAAAAAAGCGTCTGATTCAGCGAAGAGGAGGCGAGGAGACGGGGTCATACGGCGTAAAGCATCCAAGCAGATCCCTGTGGTGTCGGGCGACCGATACAGGCGGCATACGGAACGGATTGGGCCTCAGCCGCTAGCTCCCAAGCTCGCAGATCAGCCAGGCTGTGGAAATGCACTGTTCCAGGATACCCGGAGAGCGCGAGATGGAACAACTCCTCTTGCAAGACGGGCTGAGCAGGTACTTCCCAGCGCTCACCCGCTCGCCAGTCTGCAGAATCATATGCAAAATGTGTCGCAGCGCTAGCGTGGAGGTTATCACCGCTCGGATCAAGCAAAAAAACCAACTTTTTGTCCGTAAAAAAACGCTGCAGACCATTTGTCCAATCACGAATAGGGTGCTCGGTCTCAGACTCCACAGGAAGAGGGGTACCTGTTTTAGGAACAGATCGTAGATGGAGTCCGTCTGACTTCTGCTCAAAAGCTGTGTCCGACCAAATAGCTCGACGTGCAAGACGTAGACGCAAAGCTGGCAAGCGGTGCGCTGAGATAGAGAAGGTCGCTGATTTTGGATGCTGTGCGCGCCCTTCGGGGGAAATATGCAAACTAGGGACGTTTTTTGCTCGCGCCAACGCTGTGCGAGCGAGTGCAAAATAATCAGACGAGGCTCGTCGGGCACGCCCCATCCAATGCGTAGCAAACCAACGGTCAGCCAACGAAAGCGGAACATAAGCAAATGTGATCGCCCAGCCTTGCTCAGCCGCAATCGTTTCAAGCGCACTGCGCGCTTCTTGATCCCAAGGATTAGTGAGACCAATCGTCCAGCGCTTGTCTCCTACCCGTTCTGGAATCACTTGCCAGGCCGTCAGCGTAGATTCATCAAGACCTGACGGAAGACGAAGCTCGCCTTTCGCCGGAACAATCATGGGCAGACCCGTAGCTTCTCGCATCCAGTCCGTAAAGGTCTGAAAAGAAATGAGACCGGTACCGACCAAGGCTTGTTCAAACGACAAACCACGTCGCAAGAGATCGTGGACTGCTGGAATCGCCGCTGACGCAATCTCATGACGACGAACCGCTTCGGTTAAGAGGCGGTCCGAGATCGCGGCAGGTGGGGCGAAGTGGGCGGTCGTCATACAACCTCGAACAAATTGGAGCCTAGCCATCAACCTCACGCATGGCGCAGCCGATAGCGACGGCATAACGTGGTCCGAGCTCATCTAGAACTGGCCGAAGATCAGCTGGATAGACCACACGCGCCCAAGGATCGCCTAAATAGGTATTGATATTCAATTCCTGTGTCAAAAACTCGGCTAAACGTGGCAACAAAGAAGATCCACCAGTCAGAATAATCTTTTCGATGCGCTTGTTTGAACCATCTGGTTCTTGCGATTGATACAAATTGATCGAGTAGCGAATTTCTTCGAGAATCGGTTTGACCAAGACGCCCAAGATCGGACGTAGATCACCGGTCGGGGTAAAGGATTGCATCGACTTGATGTCGCGCTTCATCGTTTCTGCTTGATCGATGGGAATACCCAAGGTTCGAGCAATGGTTTGACTGATGGCGTTGCCGCCTGTCCCGATTGAGCGAATGACGAACGGCACACCTTTTTCAACCACCATCACATTGGTACGCAGTGAACCCAAATCGAGCAACATGATGGTTGATTTGTCTTTCCCGATCAACGCACGAATTTCCGCAAACCCTTCCGTTTCAAGAGCCACCGCTTCCAAACCGACCATTTTGAACAGCTCAGTATACTTGGTAACCAGCGATTTAGGCGCTGCCGATACCAAAACACGAGTCGAGGCCTTGGCCGCTTCACTTTTTTCGACTTTGTCGATGACTTTGAGATCAACTGCTGCTTCCTCGATCGGCCAAGGCAACAGCTTTTTCACCTGAGCGAAAGCCAGGTCTTTGACTTCTTTCTCATCAATACTCGGAACACTGAGTACTGTCGAAAAGACAGAGGATAACGGCAAAGCAGCAGCTACACGCTTGGTCGTGGTCCGAGCCTTGGCCAACATCTGTTTCAAAATCTCAGCCGAACCAGCCGTGTCGTTCAGCATGGACTTGTCCAAGCTGTCCGACGGCATGTTGACATAGGCGTACGTGATGAGACGCGCACGGCCTTTTTCGTTGCGCAATTCCACTAATTTCATGCCGCCGTAGCCGACATCCAAGCCGAGATAACTACTCTTATCTTGAGAAGAAAAAAGACCCATAGACAAGGGGTAGAATACCACAGCTCTTTCCTAAGAGCGAATGAGGTTATCAGACCAACAAAGAGAGCATGAATGAAGGCAGAAGTCTTCTATAGATAAAAAGACGAACACCCGTACCGGAAGTGACTCCAAGAGCGGGGTCGTCGGTGACGGGTGTTACATTCCTCCTGTTTTAGCGTTTTGCCTCCCTGAACTCCACGAATGTTGTCCGCTCACGCATCTCCAATGCGCGGTTTTGGATACCGAGCAGAACATTCCTCCCGTGGGAATCGTTGTCGAATCCACCGCTGTAAGCCACGAAGCTTCGATGACCATCAGACATGCAATCACGAGGATCGATAGGCACAGATGCGAAGAGTCCGTTCGTGCGATTGATTCTCCGCCATTGAATGAAGGCGGCTGTATGTCCGAACCAGCCGTCACGCGCTGCATGAACAGCCGCATCCTCACCCCGTACCCTGTAGCCAGGAGTCCAGAGACGCCATTCGTAAGATCGACCCCTTCCCCCGATCATATATTCTCCCTCACCAGGAACAGGGCGCTTGAGATAGAAATCCCAGCCTTCGAGATCATCTACATAGGCCTTATCCTGGTTGTCCTCACGAAACAACCTCAGAAGCTCTCCCGCGCTCACATCGGGCACCCGCACAACATAGGCATCATAGATCAAGTCCATCATCTGTCGACGCAGCCCCCTCCCAGCCCGACTAGCCGCGAAGTAAAAAGCTTCAGGAGGAAGATCACGTTTCTCCGCAAGCCTCGCCAAGGCACGGGCCAGGCTGGAACCGTAAAAAGACAACACCATGCTAACCTCATGAGAGATCATATTCATCTCCTAGCGTGAGCACCTTTACTCACAAATTTAATATAATACAAATTACTTTTTAGTATTCAATGGGAGCGCAATAGCCATAGGAAAAAGATGAATTTTAGCTTAATTTGAGGCATTTTTTGTTGTCTTTGCTCAACAACAATTCTAGAGAAATTATTTGCGATTTGCGTGAGTTTTGATTATCATTCTGATATGAAAAAAATGCCCTTGGTTCCTTCAATGTCAGCCCTTCAGACACTCGGCTTATCAGAGCAAGAATCCCGTTTCTATGTGGCCTCGCTCACATTAGGGAAATCTCCCGTTAGCAAAATTGCTCGAGAAGCAAATCTTAACAGAAGCAGCGTTTACTCAATAGTGAAACGACTAAGTGAGAGAGGGTTGGTTAGCCACAGTAAAACATCATCTGGATTGGTCATATCCGCTACATCACCCAAGCACCTTCTAGCACTTCACGAAGAACAGACCACGAATTTCATCAAGCAAGTTGAGCAATTGCAGGAACTGTTCGTTGTTGCTAAAGCTGAACCAGGCGTTCGTTTCTATGAAGGCTCAGACGGATTAAGAGCAGTTCTTACTACCATTCTGGAAGAAGCCAAAGAGATTTGTGTATTCGGAGATGGTGATGCTTTTCGCAAAGCCATACCAGGCTGGACGGAGCGCTATTCCGAGCGACGTTCTAATCAAAAAATTCACACTCGTCTTCTCTTAAAAGCTACGCAACAGAGTGTGAGTGCAGCCAAGTATCTTCGATCTTCAGAGGAAGATGGGAAGAAAGCCTATTCAAAGATTCGTTTACTTCCAGAGACACTGGGAATAAGAGGCGGTTTTGATGTCTATAACAATACTATTATTCTCTATTCGTTCGATGAACAGAATGTTGCTGTAATGGTAGAAAGTAAAATGATCAGCTCAATGATGAAAGCAATCTTTGAGATTCTTTGGGAAATGGCTGAAGGGTACGAAAAGACGCTTATCCGATAAGTATGGAAGCCCATCTTCAAGCACGTCCCAAGAAAAACCCTTTCTCTCTTCATGAACAGGATAGACTTCGCACTTTGGCGGTTGAGAAAATTCAAAATGTATTCCTTCCAAATGAAGGCATCGATAAAATTATTTTGATAGGCTCATCGGTCAAAGGGACATTTGGCTGCTATGAAGTCCCTGGTTTTAGAGGGAGTCTTTTTTCCGACTTCGACTTCATTATATTCGTATCAGATACCTACTCTATTCCACCTTGGCTAGAGCGAGAGCTGAGTGGTAAACCCTTCAATAACAAGACACTCGACCTCGCTTACCGTAAAAAAGCGTTTATTGAAGATATATACGACGCTGAAATCTTCTTCATTCGAGAAAGCTCACTTAAAGATCAGCCTATTCGATCATTAGCTGAAGAAGCCGGGATCCCATTTGATAAGCAAAGTCTGAATCCGTTTATAACTGTTTGGGAGAAACAAGTTGATTGAGATTATTTCGAACAACATCCCTTATCTCCTGGACTTATGTCCTTCGCCGTCGCTCGGATGTGTCCCTTTCATGAACCTAGTCAATCGTTCATTTTTATGTTTTTTTAGCTCTTCCCATCCCCTCATCCATCGCCTGATTCGCCAAGGCATCCGCCGCTTTGTTGTATTCTCGACGAACGTGACGATAACTGACACGCGGCAATTGGCGCTCCAAGGCTTTCAATTCAGCAAAGCGTAAGGCGAGATCAGGGTTTTTGACGCGATATTCGCCTCGCGCTTGCTTGATGAGGAGTTCGCTGTCAGCGACGACTTCGACTTCTTTGGCACCCAAAACGACAGCGCGCTGTAAACCAAGGATAACCGCTTTGTATTCAGCCTGGTTGTTCGTGGTTGAACCAAGGAATTCGGCGTGTGTTTCAACGACTTCGTTATTCGCTGCATTTTCAAGCACGACCCCAATCCCAGCTGGGCCAGGGTTGCCACGGGATCCTCCATCGGTACGGATAATCAGGTTCATAGACAGAAATACAGTTAGGCGTTGACGGCTTCAATCATCCCTCTCCAACCAGCTTTTTTCGCCATACCATCGATCGAGCGCAAGTTTTTCACGACCAGAACGAAATTCGATGGTGGCCGTAAATCCGCTTCTCGCAGACTCTGTAACAAGGTCTGAGAGGTACGGACATCCAGACTGCGACTGGCTTTTTTGATCGCACGCGTTACATCTGCGGGCATCTCCCGTCCAAGGACCGTTGTAAAATACTCCTCCAGAGCACGCGCTCGACCTGATTCCGACGGATCCATAAACAGGCTCTGCATCAATGACTGATCTGAGGCGCTGAGATCGAGATAGAGGGTACGATCGAACAAGACCAACTCATTATCCGTCGTAACCGCCTCATTCCCCGGATGAATATCAGACAAGGCCTGGCCTTGCAACAATTGACCGACGTAGGATACGGCTAATAGACGAACTAACGCTTTCACATCATGTTTATCTTTCTTCAGCTCCGACCAACGAGTGAAGTTCTTGGCTTCAACGAATTCTTCCTGAATACACTCTGGTCGTTCCGGACCAAAAGAACGAGGAACACGTAGACGGTACCGACCGCCCTCATCCGAGAATTGATTCCAGCGTTCACGGAACGCAGCATCTTTTTCAATAAATCCTCGGAAATCGATTTCACGATAGAGCGAATCAGCGACATCCTCAATCAATCCAGGGAGAAGACGGTACGCACCCCCATGCGCCTTGGCCAAACGGTCAGCCGAACGAAGATACAACCCCTTCGCACGATCCAAATGATAGGCGACGTTTGGGTTCAAGGTTTTCAGAACACGCTCTTCTCCCTCGTGGGTGGTTGCTCGCACAACCGTAAAGAGCGAACCGCCACCAATGCGAGCGCCGATCGTCCGATAGACCTTCCAAAAATCTGGCCAGACTCGCTCCAGATAATGAAGCATAACGAAACGCGACTGTCCTTCTACCCGATCGTAGACATCGGCTAAATCGCGTTCTTCAGCGACCGTCAGGTTGGCCACCTGGCCTGCACTTTGTAAACCACGAACAGCTAAGGCAGAAGAATACGAAACGGTCGCCTTCACAAAACCGAGTGGCGTATGCTCCCCCACCTCCTTCACCTCACCCTGTCCAGTTTTTGAACGTATCGCCTCTAGCAACTTTCCTTCCGCATACCACATCCAGTTCTGATCATAATCCCACGGACGTTGCATTCCCACAGAACTCGGCACCTGCCAAGCATCAAGATCATTCACATCCAACTGTATCTCAAGATCCTTCTGCAACGTCTCAAGATAAGGGACTTGGCTCCAAGAAGTCTGAGCAGAAGCAGGTCCGCGTCTGAATGATTCATCTCGCAACAGAGCCACGAGACCAAGATAGATTGTTTCCCATTCGTCATCGTCCATCAACGAGGTCTCGACGCGCTCAATCACCTTAGTCAAAGTGCTGTCTTCACCTTTTTTGATCCATTGTTCACGTAATGCTTTTACAACCTTAGCTTTTGACACATGATCGCGTAACAGTCCATTCGGCCCACCGAGTATTTTCCGAAGGAGTAAATGTCTACCAACATCTTTTGAACGGTACAATGCCTCCAAAAGAGAATTTGCCATCCTGACCACAGCTCCTCCCAGATACGCCCTATTTGCGTTTCTCGCTGAAGTTCGTACTTCGCCCGTCACATCTTCAGTCAGCATTTCCTCCACGTGCGCATCATCCGCGGCTTGTATCTCTAAGATCTGCATGTTTCTCCAAGCTTGCCGCAACAAAAACGTACGTAAACGACTATCATCCTCCTTCGTTAAAATAGCTGCCTGCACAAATTCCAGGAGTTCATCGGCAGAGAGGGCTGGCAATATTTTTTCAGCAAAAATCGCCATGCCATGAGAAAGTACTCCGTTTTGCTCAATATATTCGACCTTTTTTTCGAGAGTAGACACGGCTGCACGGTAATCCGTTTGGGTAAACGGCTCACGCTCGGCCAACTCCCTCGCCACCACGACGCCTGGTAACTCCGGATCCCGCTCCCCAGCACCAATCACAGCCGTTACTTTTTCAACAAATGAACGCTGTTTGAACATTAGTGACTGAGCCAACCAATCGGCATACTCCGCACGAATAGAAGCATCTTGAAGTAAACTCCCTAAACCAACACGTTCCTCAAAGGAAATCGTTTCCATTTCACCCGACGCCAGAGCTTCGGCTACGCGATTCAATACGGGACCGATTCGTCCACTTTCTTTCCATCTTATAGGCAGCAAAGCGACAATTCTAGGTTCATGCAATAGTCTGACAAGTTCTCGTACCGAAGGAGCTTTCGAGAGGAAGGCGACAAAACAATGAATCTTAAATCTATCGCCGTCCTCAATTGTGCCAGTGAGATGCTGAGTCAGCTGAAGTACTTCGATAAGACCGGCTTCATCCAGATTCATGATCTCATCCTGTGCAGCCATCGCCTCTTCCACCTCCTGAGCCATCTTGAGCACGAGTGAAATATTCAAGTTTTTACTATCCCGATCTCCAGACAAAGGAACTGCATCATCAAATCCCTCGTGTCGTCGCAGGTGGACAACATTTTCGTAAGTCTTTGACAAAGCACTGACACCCATCCGTGCCTTAGCATATAAAACTAACTGCTTGGCAACCGTTGAAAATCCTTCAAACGCGGGATGCGTCAACACCACTGTTCGAATAATCGAGAATTCCATCAATCGAAATACCGTCTCCTCCTCGTTCCTTGAAAGAGCCTCTATACCCTTCAATACGCCTTGAAAGGTCTTGAATTGTTTAAACAAATCGCACACATTCTCCGTAAACCCATCAAATGCCTCTTGCGTGTATCCCTCTCGAAAAAAATAATCCTTCTCACCGGTCTTCTTCTGGATCTTCATCAGTACATCGCTCTCGGGATCAATCACCTCCTCCTGTCCAAGCAAAGCAACCGCTCTTGGATGAGCGAATAATCTTCTTCTCAAAGCGATCACCCGCTGGCTCCCCGCGAACACATGATCTCGAATGAGCGAAGACACCTCTTTTGGTACAGCAACCGAGATCGCCCATTCGTCGAAGATGTGATGAGCTGCCTCCCTATAGCCAGTCGATACCTCCCCCGTCTGAGGAGCATCTTGCAGCATCTGCACGCTGGTACGCACCATAGGAGTTACCGCATCCCACCATGCTGCGCACGCTTCATCCGTTTGTGGCACAGTCGGAAATTTACTCACCAGCCAATGGGCACAAGCGTCTTTTAGATCGGATTTCTGCCTGACCAACCCCAATCCTTCTTCTCCTGAACCACTGGTTAAGCTCTGCATCGTATCCAATGCAGCACTTACACCCGTTCCTATAAAGCTCATGAACTCAAGCTCTCTACGCATGTAATACCAACAGTCTTGAGTAGCCTGTTCGGGCAATACCGTGCGTGCGGCATAGACGGCAGATACCGCCAAGCCAACCGCTAATGGCTCTTTTCGATAAGCGTCGTGCACCGATAGCCTCTCAGCCAACCGTCCGGCCAAAACGTTCATTGGCGGAAAAGCACAGTCATGCAGCATGCGTTTGCCAGCACGGATAGCCTTCGCAATAGGTACTTCATGGAAACGCTCCCACATTGCCTGTAAGGCTTCTGGCAAGAGACATACGGGGACTCGTCGAGCTTCAGCCAACTGCCGCTCCAGCAATTCTTTGGCCGCTGGCGCTTTCATTTCAAATGATCGCTCATGTAACGCAGGAAACCCATGGGTTCCCCGTCGTTCATCTGCCCAACCTGCAACACGCTCATCCAACGGCATCAATGGCCTATTCGTGTTCGGTAAATGGATGGTGGCAAGCAGCTCCGTGATATTCAGCCCACGCTCATGCGTAGACCCATGCACAGAGCCACCACTACCCCTCCCTTCACGACGCGCCATCTCTTCTAAAAATTGTTTGTACGCCAAGGCATTAAACCCAAGTTTATCCAATTCGATAATGGCACCTTGCAGATCAGCAATAAATTCATGAGCACGACCAGCGCTCATGCCTTCCATGACACTCGTCATGACCGATTCTCCGGCTCGCTCTTTCCCTTGCACCTTCTTAGCTTTCTCGTATCTCGCCTCTGTATGTTTACGCTGAAAATGAGTCCACTCGTGCAACAATATCCCTAAAGTAGCCTCTGGGGCTTGCGCTTGCTTGACCAACTTAGGCGTAATAAAAAACGTTCCGTCAGCAAAAGCGCAAGCATTAGCCGTCGGATCGTAAGGCGCAACCAAGACGCGGCAATCTTTTAGCTGTGGCAATAGACCAGCTAATTTCGATACATATGTCTGTAACGGATGATCCGGATCGCAATATCCGATATCAAAGGTCATTCGCCTTCTCGCGCGCAAAACGAGTCTCCCAAATTCTGTGTGAAGCGCCTCAACATCTTTTGGCCACCATAGCGGATCATCAAAGCGTTTAGGCAACTCTTCTCGTTGCTCAGTTGAGTTCGCGTCTAGTTTATTTTCAAAGGACATACAAACAACTTAATCAAGCTGTACTTCAAAATCCTTCATGACTAACTGTACGTCTTTTCGCCCATTCCATTCATTCATGCCCACATGATACACGAGATCAACTCGTGCGCCGACCCGCAATTCTGACAAACGACCACCCAATTTGAACCCAATGACTTTGCGCATCACTCCCCCGTCGGCCACCGTCAAGCGCAAATGCGCTTGAGTTGAACCGATAGCATCAGCTTTCGTCACCAACAGATTATTCGAACGAAAAAGTGGCTTCGCGTTACCTTCCCCGAATGGCTCCAGTCGTTTCACTTCATCGACAAATGCTTCCGTAGCCTGATTCAACGAGAGATCAGCATCGATCAAGAGCGTTGGCGTTGGCAACCCTCCTTCAAAGGCTGCGGCCGCGTGCGCATGAAGATCTTCAGCAATCTTTGGCAAGTGTTCAGGATCAGCCAGAGCAAAGCCACAGGCCTGGATATGCCCTCCAATACGTGTCAGACGATCACCCCCCGCTGTCCGCATGGCTACTGTAATATCGTAGGCTGCTGTTGAACGACCGGATCCAATCCAAGTTCCTTCGTGCGAACCAACCACGACCGTGGGACGAGCAAATCGCTCCAAAAAGCGACCGGCCACCAACCCAACCAAGGCGGGCGACCAGTTCTCATCCCAAAGAAACAGAGCTGATTTATCCGCCTTATCCAATTCGCTAATGGAATAGCGCTCCAAGAGCTGTTTTTCCGCTTGATCCATCATACGACGGGTCGCCTCTTGCCGTTCGCGATTGCAACGCTCTAGCTCTGTCGCCAAAGTAGTGGCCTCTTCCTGTGATTCAGCCAAGAGTAAGCGGAGCGCCAAACTCGCATGATCCATCCGACCTGCTGCGTTAATGCGCGGACCGATCGCGAAGCCGATCGATTCGGTATCAATTGAACCAGGCACCAAACCAGCCGCATCGATCAGAGCCAAAAGCCCAGGACGACGTGTCTTATTCAAGACGCGTAAACCGTAGGTTTCGAGCAGGCGATTTTCACCAATGAGAGGCACAACGTCTGTGATCGTCGCGATCGCAACCAGATCCAGCAACCACTTCTCCCAACCCACTGGAATCTCCAAACCACGACGACGCGCCTCGTCCAACAAAGCCGTCGCAAATTTAAAGGCCACCCCAACCGCTGCAAGTTTTTTAAAAGGATAGGTTTCCTCTGGCAATCCTGGATGAATCAACCAACCATCGGGCAAAATATCACCAAACTGATGATGATCAACCACGATCACGTCCATATCAGCCTGGCGCGCCAGAGCCACCTCGTCCACACACGAAATACCACAATCGACCGTGATCAAGACTTTCGTGCCGCGCTCTTTCAGTTTCGCGATGGTGGCTTTATGGATCCCGTAGCCCTCTTTGTCACGATGAGGGATGTAATAGTCAATGACACTGTCTTGGCCCGTTCGGCTCGTTAAACGCCGTTCTATCTCCCGTAAGGTGCTAATCAAGACAGTCGAACCCGTGATTCCATCGGCATCATAATCCCCGTGAACTGTGATCAAATCGCCCGCTTCGAGAGCCAAGAATACGCGATTCATCGCCGGCACCAGATGCCGGAATTGCGAGGGATCATGCACCTGCGTCTCCCAAGAGGGCGAGAGAAACATGTCTGCCTCCTCAAAAGAACGAATCCCCCGCTGCCAAAGCAAAGTCGCAACCAAAGGCGACACCCGTGGCTGCCAGGCTTCAATCTCAGAGGCCTGCGGGGAAGGACGAAGGGACCAGGTATACGAAGACATGCAACCCAGTGTGACGAGGATGCAGGCGCAGGGCAAGCAGTCGTCAGCTATCAGCCTCCATCACCCACGGGCAGACCCTCCTACTGTTAAAACTGCAGCGCCAAAAGCGGCAACACCATCAAGGCGATCATGATAATCGCGACAATCTTCATCCACATCGTCAAACGTTCACGTTGCATAGAGAAATAATTAATTACCACGACGTAATACTTTAATAAAGGCTTCTGGTGGGATCTCAACACCGCCCACACCCATCGATAACATGCGCTCTTTCCCCTTTTTCTGCTTTTGCAACAGCTTAGATTTGCGCGAGTAGTCACCCCCCGACATCTTGGCCAAAACATCTTTGCGGAACGGATTGATGCGATCAGACGCCAGAATCTTGGCACCGATGACCGCTTGGAGTTTGATTGCGAACTGCGCACGAGGCAACTCCTCTTTCAAGGTCGCGATAATCTCACGCCCGCGTCGATCTGCCTCGGTCGTATGCAGCAAAGTCGCCAGCGCCTCAACCGGTTCTTCCGCTACATGAATATCCAAACGAACAACCTCTGATGGCCGGAAGTCGGCGAAATCGTAGTTCAGCGAAGCATAACCGGCAGTAGCGCTCTTCAGTTTGTCATAGAAATCCACGATAACCGAAGCCAACGGCATAGCATAATGCAAAATCGCGCGCTGCATGTCCAAATATTCCGTTGTTTTATATTCGCCTCGACGATCCTGTACCAGAGCCATGACGTTCCCGATATATTCTTTTGGACAGACGATATCGACCGTTGACCATGGCTCGCGCGTTTCAGCAATACGTGATGGATCAGGAAAATCTCCAGGCGATTTCACAAACTTCTCTTCCCCATCAGTTAATGTGACTTCATACCCCACGGACGGCGTCGTGATGACGATATCCATGTCGAATTCGCGGATCAACCGCTGCTGCAAAATTTCCAAATGCAACATGCCAAGCAATCCACAACGAAAACCAAAACCGAGGGCAGTCGAATGCTCTGGATCAAACGTCAATGCCGCGTCACTTAACTTGAGTTTCAAAATGGCATCACGCAACTTTTCATACTCGGACCCGTCCGATGGAAAGACACCCGCGTAAACCATGGGTCGTACTTCACGATAGCCAGGCAGCTGAGCAACGTCTGCGTCACCAGTTAACGAGACCGTATCACCAACACGCACGGCTTGAATATCTTTCAAACCAGTAACCAAATATCCAATCTCACCCGTTTCCAGTCGGCCAGATTTCGTATGCTCTGGTTTCAGATAGCCGACTTCTAGCGCTTCACTCGTTGTTTCCGTCGCCAAGAAACGCACCTTACTACGCTCTTGCAACACGCCATCCATACAACGAATATAAGCAATGACGCCTTGGTAATCATCGTATTTCGAATCGAAAATGATCGCGCGACCACGAGCGTTCGGATCACCTTGGGGCGGAGGGACATCTTGTACGATTCGTTCCAAAATTTCCTTCACACCTTCCCCCGTTTTGCCAGAAGCACAAAGAATTTCCTCCCGTTTGCAACCAATGAGCTGCATCAATTCATTACCGCGACGTTCAACGTCCGAGTTTGGCAAGTCGACTTTATTCAAAACTGGGATAATCGTCAGATTTTGATCGATCGCTAAATAGAGGTTTGCGATAGTCTGCGCTTGAACGCCCTGTGTTGAGTCAACCAACAAAATAGCTCCTTCGACAGCTGCTAAAGAACGAGAGACTTCGTAGGTAAAGTCGACGTGACCAGGGGTATCGATCAGATTCAGTTCGTACTCGATCCCATCCTTGGCCGTGTATTTCATGCGTGCCGGCTGAAGTTTGATGGTAATCCCACGTTCACGTTCCAGTTCCATCGTATCGAGCAACTGCTCTTTCATGCGACGCTTCTCGACCGTGCCTGTCAATTCCAACAAACGATCGGCTAAAGTCGATTTTCCATGATCGATATGGGCGATAATGCAGAAATTCCGGATGCGTGACTGGTCCATGTTGGAATAGATCTTGCCGGATTTTCGCTAAACAGACAAGGTTATCCGCTTATTCAAAACACCTCCCATCGGGAGGTGTTTTGAATATTTCTGGAATACTTAGGCTTTTAAGGCCGCCTGCAAGACTTCACGGGCTGTTTTTACCGCTGCTTCGTAGGCTTGCTTGGCTTGCGTTTCAGCTGCCTTGCGAGTGTTGCGAGCAGATTCTGTAACTGTCTTGAACTGAGTTTCAGCTGCCTTCACTGCAGACTTATAGGTATCGTTGGCCGACTTCACAGCTGCCTGGAAATCCTTGTTTGATTGGGCACGTTGCTCTTTCGTCCCCGTGCAACGTTGCTTCCAGACGTTGAAGGCGTTTTCAATAGCGGCTTTGCGAGTAGCGCTAGCGGCATCGACAGCGGCACGACGTGTAGCAAGAGCTGGGGCCTGCGTGGTGCGGAAAGTCTGTAGTGCCGCATCAATGGCAGTCTGACGGGTTTTCAGAGCAGTATCGACTGTTGCACGATACGTCACAAAAGCCTGCTTCTGAGCTTCTGTCAGATTCCGAGTTGAGAATTTCACATCTTGTTCCGCACGGTTTTTGGTACGACGAGCTTCTTGTTCCGCTCGCTGATTACTCAATTTACTATTTTTTTCAGCGTAATTCTTTTCAATACGCAGATTTTGCTCTTCACGATTATTTGAGACGCGCAACAAGTACTCAGCATAGCGATGTTCCAAGCCCAATTTCTTTTCTTCGTTGCGATAATTGCAACGCACCAGATCAATCGCTGCAGGGGTAGAAGTTGGCTGCGCGGCAAACGTGGCTAGTGGAGCACCTGTCAAAATGGAAACCAGCGCAAAGGACGAGACAAATTTCTTAAGCATAGGGTATTTTAAAGAATAAAGTCATTGAATGCCGCTATCTGGAAGAAAAGATGAGATCTTCATCTCCTCTGCACGTATGATACCGGTCGTTTCGTCTTTTGTTACAGAACAACACTAAGAACTTATTTTTGTCCTTGATTTCGTATCAGCTTCTTCTTTAATGCGATCCACATATTGGCTTCAGGCAAGCCCATAGCCTTTGTAATCGCAAGAAAGAATACTCCTCCAGCCACACCCGCCACAGCCCCTTGCACAAACACCATCCAGGCACGCGACAAAGGGAACAACCAGTGGCCGATTTGCTGTCTGACGAGATATGTCACACCTATTTGCATTGACAGAGCCAGGGCCATTCCCAATACAAAGCGCAAATTGGCGAATGTACAAACGTTGAGGTATTTCTTGCGATACAAGACAAACGCCAGACACAAAACCTGCAAAGCAGAACCAATTACAATCGCCCAAGCGAGACCGTCGATACCCCAAGCGCCATAGGAAAGCCAAGCAACGAGAATCGTGGCCAGTTCTGAGACACAACCAATGACAAATGGTGTCCAAACTTGTTGCAGGGCATAGAGACCTCTGACGAACAATTGCGTCAGAGCCTGCGCGGGCAACGCGATCGTCAAAAGGGCAAAGACTTCAAGCGTACGACGCGTATCATTCCAATCGAAGCGACCATCCCCCAACACGACACGTACGATCTGGGCACGTAGGAGCAAAAAGATGACACAGAGTGGGAGGATAAAATACAGAATGCGGCGAGCAGCACTCAACAGCGTCTCACGAAACAGTTCGGGCCGATCCGAACCGATGGCTTGTGCGAGGGCGGGAAAGGCAGCGATTGCAAAAGATACACCGATCAATCCCAAGGGAAAACTCTGCAAATTCCCTGCCAAATTGAAGATCGAGACCGATCCTTCGCCGAGCGAAGAAGCAAAAAATAAAATAATGACCAAGTTGACCTGAGCGACTGCCAAACCAGCCGTACGCGGAATCATCAGCTTGAGCATCCGCCGAATCGGCAGAGGTGCGAGTGAAGGTCGTGACAAAGGTAATATGCCAAGTGGTCTTACTGCGGCATACTGCACAAGACCATGAACCAGCGCTCCCAAAACAACGCCCCAAGCCAGACCAGTCAGGCCAAGCATAGGAGTCAGTACGACAATCCCAAAAATAATGCCTAGGTTATAAAAAATTGGGGCGAAGGCGAAGGCGAAAAAGCGCTTGGTCGATTGAAGCACTCCCCCCATGATGGCGGAAATCCCCAAAAATAAAGGGGACAGGAACATGATCCGTGTTAGCTCCGTCGTAATTTGCTGTTTTTCTGGATCAAAACCAGGCGCAAGCAGTGGAACAATCAAAGGTGCTGCGAAGATGCCTAATGTACAAGCAATAACGAGCGCCGTTCCGACCAAAGTCAGTGCTTGGCCGGCAAAACGCAAAGCGGCCGCCAAGTTCTGACGCTCCTTAAGTTCCGTAAACAACGGAATGAATCCCGCGCTCAGTGCTCCTACAATTAATAGATTATAAATGAAATCAGGCAAGCGAAAAGCGGCATAATAGGCATCAAGTTCCAAACCTGCTCCAAAATTGGTGGCGAGCAATCGATCACGAAGCACACCCAAAAGACGAGAGGCGAACGACGCCAGACTCACAATCGCAGCAGCGGCCGCAACGCCTTCGGTTTCGCCGTTCCAAATTCTTCGGATGAACCGGGTGATCTGCATGTTAGAAATCGAATTCATCGTTTCCTGTTTTGAAAACGGCGTAGTAAGCGTCTTGCTCTTCGAATAGCTCGATGGGAGTCAAGCGGCTGCCTTGTGGCGCTTCTCCTTCGATCGCTTCGCCAGTGCAGGGAGAAAATTCTGCCTGATGCCAACGACAACGAAAGACTTCTGATCCCCCTTTGGCGGGCCTCAGCTCCACCGGACCGCCCATATGCGTACAACGATTCATGTAGGCTTTAAGTTTCCCGTTATCGTTGTAGGCAATCGCGGCGTGTGGGCCTAGACGAAAAACTTTTGTTCGTCCGACTGGTATCTCTCCAGACTTGGCCACCAAAACCTTGCGTTCCATACAAAAGTGGGCACCAGAAACTTAACATTTATCACCATCTTTCAAGTCTGCCTTGACCCGCGTTTTCGCTTGTTCGCGAAAATTTCCAAACTCGTAAGTAAATGGCATGTGACGAAACGGACCACGTACCAACATGGATGCCTCGCTCCACACGAATTTAACCGCCGTGCGCACCATCCCCTCTTTGCGATAGCGACGCGGCGAGATAGCAATCTTGTGACTACGCAAAATACCCGCTTGATAGCCTGCTTTATTGGCTCGACGGGCGTAATCATGGTCTTCCGCAAATACCACCGTTTCATCAAAACCACCGATCGCTTCATGCACGGAGCGACGCGCAATAATGGCACAACCTACGGCATGCGGCAGCACCGGTTGGACAGCGTAACTGTAGTGATTGTAGGCGCCATGCAGAACATGATCGAGCAACGTTCCATTCTGAACGGTCAACGGACAAGCGGCTACATCAAGTTCGCGTGCTGCAAATTCGACCAACGAATCTTGTAAAAAGCAGGGATGAGGCAAAATGACATCCGCATCAAAAAAGCAGAGGATGTCACCCTTCGCAACAGCGGCACCTCGATTTCTTCCTGGACCAGGCATTCCTCCTTCAATGACTTTGGCTCCAGCACCCTCTGCAATCTCACGCGTTTTGTCGGACGAGTGTGCATCCGCCACAACTATTTCAAAATCTTGATAAGTCTGACCACGCAAAGAGGCCAAGAGTAACGGCAAATACAATTCCTCGTTTTTGGTAGGAATGACGATACTAACGCGCATGCCCAGAAGCCTAACAGAAGCAAGCACTTTTCGCTATATAACGATCACTCCTAACAGCTCATTTTTGGCTTAAATAAGCGTTATTCTATTGTAATATCTTCCAAGCAGCAATCGCGGTAGCAATCGTGACATTCATTGATTCTTTGATACCCTGCTGTGGGATGTAAATGCAAGACACACAGGCTTCAAGTAATGATGGGGGGATCCCTGTCGTCTCTGTTCCAAGCAACAAAGCCATTTCTTGTGGGGGTTGAAAATCGGCAAGATTCATTGCTTCCGGCGTCAATTCCAGCGCATACACAGGAATTTTGGCTTCCTTTAATCGTAAAAGTACGGTTTCGATATCTGGATGGACTTCAAACGAAACGGACTTCTCCGCTCCTAGTGCTACTTTAGAGATTTTTGGATCCGGTGGAACGGGCGTATAACCCGATAACCAAATTTTGGTCACTCCTAACGAATCAGCCGTCCGAAACAGCGATCCTACATTTTCACGAGAGCGGATATTGTGTGCCAAGAGATGAAGACGGACGGACATAAGATCAGTCTGAGCATGACAAACAAAAAACGAATAGTCCACAATCTAGCGAGGAAGCAAACTGACTGTTATCTTAAGGTTATATGAAATATTTTAACAATGAGGGTGCTCCTAAAGTATCCTGGCAAGAAATGGTTTCCGGGCTCACCTTTATCAATGAAGAAGAAAAAACCGTCTTAGCAAGCTATCTAGACAGTGTGGATCAGGAAACAGCGAGAGATATCGTTCAGTGGGTCAGTCAAATAGAACGAGGATGGAGCAAGACGAAGACTGTAGGGATCATGAAGATCACTGTCACAAAGGATGATGCTGGGGTCATCCACTCAGTCGGCATCCGAGAAAGCAAATACGAGAGAGCAGAGGAAGTGAACGGGGTTAAAATTACTTGTCGCATTGGTGGTTCAGGCGGATACGGATACATCATCATGTTCCCCAATTCAGGGACAAACGACAATTTTATCGATGTTGGCAATCACCGAGAGCAAGCAGTCGCTGTGTTTGATCGAGCTCTAGAACTTGCTCAATCAGGTTATAAAGAAGCCGAGATCTTAGGTAAACTTAGAGAGGAATGGCCACCTGAAAGAGGTATATTTTCCTGAAATTGTAGGGTAAAAAGGAGAAGTACAACCCTAGACGGACATGTCAACAACCAGTAGGGTTGCAGGTATGAAATTTGGCGAACTCCTGCAAGGAACCATAACCCGTATCGATGACAAAGGACGGGGCATGTTTGATTTCACCCTCCAAGACGGCGGAATCCGGCCCGTTGCCGTCCCCTTCACAGCGATTGGCGATGTGGTTGAGGCTCGTTTTGCCAAGCGTGAAGCAGGGGTCTGGTATGCCAAATTGGAAAAGATCTTGGCCGCTTCAGCAGATCGTGTTGATGCCCCTTGTCCACACGCGGGAAAATGTGGGGGCTGTTTGTGGCAGCATATGGCGTACCCTGCTCAATTGAAACTGAAACAAAGCATGATCAATCGAGCCTTTGAGGCAGCCGACCAAGAAGAACGAGTCGAGACCATCGAACCATCGTCAGACATATTTTATTATCGCAACCGAATGGATTATGCCTTCGGCTGGAAAGGTGAACTCGGCCTCAAAGAACACGGCGCCTGGAATCGCTATCTCGATTTGAAAACCTGTCTTTTGTTGGATGAAGAAACGCCGAAGATTCTCGCGTTTTTCCAAACCTTCCGCGAAATGTTCAAGCTTAGTCCTTGGGATGCAAAAACGCATGAAGGGTTACTGCGCTACGTCGTGATTCGTCTCGGCAAAGAAACCGGTGAACGTTTGATCATTTTGGTCGTCAAAGATGCCTCACAGATCACACAACCGATGAAGGACTTTTTGAAGCAAGGTCTGCAGGAACAAGCTACGACACTTTTGATTGGTGAGAATGCCTTGCTCAGCGATCTTTCCTACGCTCAGACCTTTGAGACGCTGCTTGGCAACCCAACCCTGACTGAAGAAGTCAACGGGATTCGCTACGCCATTCATCCGAATTCGTTCTTCCAGACGAATACTCGTATGGCCGCCAAGCTGCAGACAACTGTTTTAGATTGGATTCAACCAAAACCAGGCATGACGGTACTCGATCTATACTGCGGTCTTGGGTTTTTTGGTATCGCCTGCGCAAAACGAGGAGCAACCGTCTTCGGACATGAACTAGACGCTCAAGCGATCGAACTCGCCAAAGAGAATGCCGCTCAAAATGGTGTTGCGGAGCGCTGTACCTTTACCGCTGGCCCCGCCGAAGATCAATCTTGGAAAGACATTGCTTGCGATACGCTCATCCTGGACCCACCACGCGCAGGGCTTCATCCAAAGGCGCTCGAAGCAGTGATGGAAATGCGTCCAAAAAATATCATTTACGTTTCGTGTAACTATCATCGCCTGGCGCAAGAGCTGAAAACCTTGAAAACGCACTATCAAATCGAACAACTCAAAGCCTTGGACCTCTTCCCACACACCCCTCACGTCGAAACGGTTGTACGCCTGCGTCTCCGTTCAAGTTAATCCAAAATGGTCACTGATTCGCGTTTGAGCCTATTTTAGACTATTATCCCTTCATGTCCTCTCCCCTCAAAAAGTCCGGATTCGTCGTGCTCGCTGGTCGCTCAAACGTCGGTAAATCTACCCTTTTGAATGCTCTGGTTGGCAGCAAAGTCGCCATCATGAGTCCAAAACCCCAAACCACCCGCCATCCAGTGCGTGGCATCTTGAACGATCCACGCGGCCAAATCGTCTTCGTCGATACACCGGGCGTATTTTTAGGCAAAAAAGATGCTGTCTCCAAACGTCTGAATGAATTCGTGAAAGAGCAGTTGGAAGGCATCGAAGCGATTGTCTACGTCACCGATCCAACCCGCGCGCTTGGCCCAGAAGAAACCTTCATCCAGGAGTTATTGCGAGCGGCACATATCCCGATCATTCTTGCGATCAATAAATCGGATCTCCCAACCTTGCGACGTCCAGCGCTTGATTTGATGCGAGCGATCGATGTCGGACAAACTTCGACAGTCGAATGTTCGGCGATTAAGGATACTGGTCTCAAACCGCTCGTCGATGCCTTGTTCGCGATTCTACCTGAAGGCGAAGCCTACTACCCTGAATTCCAGCTAACCGACCTCGATCAAAAAACCTGGGTTGCCGAACTGATTCGCGAGAAAATCTTCCATCATCTTGAGGAAGAATTGCCTTACGCCATCGCTGTCCACGTCGAAAATGATGAACGACAGGACAACGGGGTACGTCACATTGACGCTACGATTCTGTCTAGTGAAGAGCGCTACAAAGGCATGATCATCGGCGCCAAAGGTAGCATGTTGAAGAAAATCGGTAGCGATGTCCGAGCAGAACTTGAACTCGCCTCTGATCAAAAGGTCTTCCTCGCACTCACCGTTAAAGTCGATCCAAAATGGCAAGTGCGTTTCGCTGGTCGAAGCACAGAATAGAACCACTCGCTTGATCCTGGCGGGTTGGGTATTCTAGAAGGACTATGCCAGAACCTTCTTCCCAAACACAGGACGCCCCACTTGAACACTTCGAATTAATCGAAGACGTCGTTGCTCATATTCGCACAAAACTCCCCGCCGATTCAGGCGCAGATTCTTGGAAAATGGTGTGTGAGGACGTGTTGCATTGTCAGCTGCCAGCCGTCGAGCCGATTCTTCTCAAAGAATTGGAGGCTGCCAAAGGCCAACCAGATGAAGAAGAGCAAATCCGCGGACTCTTGCGAGCCGTGAGCTGGTATCGCCATCCGAGACAAGACACGAAAGAATTACTTACTCAAATCAACCACCTGAAACCGACTCATCCCGAACCAGCCGATCAGACCTTGCTGACCACCATCCAAGATGCCTTGGAGCAACAACGCGAAGGTAAAGAAGCCCTGCCAGGAGCTGAAGCCGTTGATGCGTTGTTCGCTCGGGCGCGGAATGAAGAGGAAAAGACCAAACTTCGTCAGGTTCGTGATCAAGTCTACTATCAACTCCTTTACCCTCACTGGTTCGAGGTCGTAAAACGCTGGGCCGCGAATCAGTAGATCAAGTCTATGACCAAAGAACTCACCGTCGGCACTCAAGCACCAACCTTCAGCGCGAACGATCAGCAAGGAAAAACTTGGTCTTTAGAAGAGATCTTGCAAGCGGGCGGTGCTTTCCTCGTCTTCTACCCGGGCGATCTGACCCCAGGTTGTACGGTGCAACTCTGCACCTTACGTGATGATTGGAGTTCGTTTCAAAAGAAAGGCTTGGGCGTGTTCGGCATCAATCCTGGCGGTCAGAAGGGTCACAAACTTTTCGCCTCGTTGTACCACCTCCCCTTCCCACTCTTGATCGACGAAGACAAAGCCATTTGTCGCGCCTATGGCGCCCTCAGCAAAACGCTCGGCATCGAGTTCGTGAAACGCACCGTCGTCGGGGTCGACAAGACAGGCACGGTTCGCTATATCAAAGAAGGGATGCCCAAACCAGCAGAGCTCTTAAAGGAAGCTGCTAAATGGGGATCTTCTTGACCTATCATCTGTTTATTTGAAACCGGAATTTATTCTTCTCTCACATTTTATGGCTAACGAAGTCAAACCGCTCGCTTATCAAACACTCGATGGCATCTCCGAAAAAACCTTAACCATTCACCACGACAAGCTCTACGCGGGTTACGTCGCAAAAGCCAAAGAAATCGGCGAGAAACTCTCAGTTCTGTCTCATGGCGGCGATGTTTCCAGTGCAAACCAGAGCTATTCTGAATTACGCGCCTTGAAAGACGGGGAGACATTCGCCGTGAACGGTATCTACTTGCACGAATGGTATTTCGACACCTTGGGCGGAAACGGCCAAGCTACAGGACCCCTCGTCGAAAAGATCGCGGAGCAATACGGTTCACTTGAGAATTTCACTGCTTATTTCTCCGCAAACGGGATGGCTGCGCGTGGTTGGGTCGTTCTGTGCTGGGATCTGCATGAACAAGCACTTCGCATCTACAACGCTGATGCTCACAACCAAGGCGGTGTTTGGGGCTGCTTGCCAATTCTCGTACTCGACGTCTACGAACACGCCTACTTCATCGACTACGGCTCCGACCGCAAGGCTTACATCGCGAGCTGGTGGAAGAACCTGAACTGGGACAAAGCAAATGAGCTCTACAATAAAGCTATAAAGATGTCCCAAGTCAGCTAATCCCCTCTTTATTTCATCTCACCTATCACTTGTATGATTCAAGTCGGCATGAAAGCTCCAGACTTCTCAAAGATCAAAGCCTACCAAACAGGCAAAAGCGATTTCACCACCGTCAGCTTGTCTGACTACAAAGGCAAATGGTTGGTCTTCTTCTTCTACCCACGCGACTTCACCTTTATCTGCCCTACGGAATTGAAAGGCTTCTCTCAACACGAAGCTGAATTTCAAAAGCTGAGCTGTGAAGTCCTTGCCGCTTCGACGGATTCCGAATGGAGCCACAAAGCTTGGTTCGAACGCGATTTACCAGACGTGAAGTACCCCATTTTGGCCGACACCACACACAGCGTGTCCCGCGACTACCAAGTCTTCAACGAAACCGAGGGTCTCGCTGAACGCGGTCTCTTCATCATCGATCCAGATGGTATCATCAAGTACTCCTTGATCAGTTCAGGATCAGTTGGTCGTTCCGTAAAAGAGGTCTTGCGCGTTGTACAGGCTCTTCAGAGTGGGGATCTGTGTCCAATTGAGTGGACGCCGGGAGAGAAGACATTGGGAAAAGCGTAAGCCTATCTCAAAGACAAACAAAAATAGCGAGCTTGGCTCGCTATTTTTGTCTCTCAGAGATTCGATCCAGTTTGATCAAATCGTCAGTCGAGGCGAGAGTCGCTGCGCAAGCCCGTGGCCACCGAAGTGACAGACGGCGCGTGTGCGGTCTCGTTCTCTAGATGTAGAAGTCAGCGCGTCTGGGCCCGGTTCGGGGCGAGACTGCAGCGCCGGTAGCCGGTGCCAGCAGTGCTACCGCCCCGCACGATGGTGAGGCGGCACTGGATGGCCTCGGTGGCGCCGTGGCCGTTGCCAACCGTGCAGGAGACGTAGCCATCACGGTTGGAGTCGTCCGGCTGGCACTCGACCACGATCTCCTGCCAGTCGTGGTGCATCTGGCGGGCGTAGTGGGTGGCGTCCTCGGTGACCCGCTCCTGGATGGTGCCGGAGAAGGCGTAGGAGACCGGATCGCTACCGGTGCAGCCCTTGAAGGCGTTGGAGAACATGCCCCAGGCGAAGAAGAGGACGATGCCTCCCAGGAAGAGGGCCTTGGGCAGATCGATGCGGTTGCTACGTGACATGGTACAATGCTCCTTTAGCCATCCGACTTGGAGGCTACACTCAGGTCAGTTCGACCGAGGACAATAACTCCTTCTCAAGAGAAAGAATCAGCGCTCTCGATCGAATAAAACACCACTTTTTTAACATAGTAGAATAGCATATTTTATTCTTTTTGTCAATGCCTCCATTCGCTAAAATGTAACAAAAAAGACCTATTTTAGGTCTTTTTTGCTTCCCAACTTATTGCTTAAGCCGCCATCGCGAGCGGCTGGTTGTGCTGCCCTGCCTTTTTCTTCAACTTGGTATTAATCGTCTCTTCCAGCGCGGCTTTGTTCCAACCTACGATAATTTTGCCGTCGATATCAACGACTGGGACGCCCATCTGGCCGGACAATTTGACCATATCTTTCACCGCCTGCTGATCAGACGTCACGTCGATTTCGTCGAAAGACAGGTGTTTCTCTGTCAAAAACTCTTTCACCAAACGGCAATAAGGGCAAGTAGGAGTGGTATAGAGGCGAATCGTCATAAGAAAGGACAAGCGTTGTAACTCGTCCTGAGTATAGCACAGATCTAGGACCATCGCCTGGGGGTTGTAGATATCTCCTGTGACATCGTAACAAGATTCCCCTCTTAGCCCGCTGGCGGCACTTGTTCTAAAGCCCGTAAACGTTTGGTAAGCAGCTCCGCTACATCAGCCGGTAACAAATCTTTCAAGGGGACTTCGCGAAATAGGAAGGCGTCTCCTCGCGTCTCAAAGGCTTCAGGATCAGTCCGATAGGCCATGACCACATTCTTTCGCTCCCAAATGACTGGAGTCCCTGTTTGTCGAGCTTTGGTATGCAACATCTGTTCTGGATTGAAGGCGATTGGGTATTCCACCTGTTTCAAGACAGACCAATCGCTCAAGGTATCACCTAGCGCCACCGAACCATCGTGTAGAGATCCCTGTTTGAGCGCTTGCTGCACAATCGTGCTTTTCTGAGCCTCCATGGTCTTCGCCTTCGTTTGGTCACGCGTATACACTCTTAAGGTATCGAGAATGTATTCTGTACCAAAGGTTTGATCGAATTTCCATTCCTTGGCGAGTTCCTGAACCATGGGCAAGGGTGATCCACCAAGCGCAATCAATTGATAGCCACATTCTTTCAAGACACCGACCAACTCACGAGCGAACACATAGGCACGGGTCTTGGGCTGTCGCAGCACCTCATGCACTGCTAAACGTAATTCGCTCTCGGACAAGCCTCTCACGACCTTGGCTTCCCATTCATGGATGACTTGCGAGAGATAGGTATCTTCATTCGACAAGCGTTCTTCCCAAGTACGACGATGCGTCTGCGATTCAAAAAAACTGGCGGGCAAAGTGCGCTGAAAACGCATGAGCTGCTCGATCAGATCGATATACAAAGACCAACGATAGAGCGTGCCATCGAGGTCGATAAAGGCAAGACGAGGAACCGGTGTAGACATCTAGTTCAGCAACAGCCAGAGACCGGCCAGAAGGACTACCGTCAACCCACCCATCGCATAAACCATGAGACGCAGCTCCTTGGAACGTTCATCCGGTGTCGCAGCCTCCAGAGACCTATCAAAGAAAGCACAAAACGCAAGTTCGAGTGAAGCGACTGCCGAGATCAAGCACCACAAGCAAAAAGCTCCGATCTCGCGCCACTGAACGAAAAACAAGATTGCCGATTCAACTACGCCGATAACGATTAACACTTGCAAAAGACGCCAAAGAGCGCGTGGGTAAGTGCGCAGAGCAACTCGTACAAGCAACAAAACTAACACAGCTGCATAAAATGCAACGCCCAAAAGTGGCCGTGGAATCGTGCCAAAAACATAGGCCCACTGAGACAAACGTACAATCTCACAACCGCTTGAGCTTCCACAGACAATCGGTGTGTGAGAGACGTAGGCGTAGAGCAGATAGCTTGAGGCAAACAAACCAAGGAAGGCCGCTTGCAAAGAAGCTAGACGGGCGATAACCGGAAACGACAGACGCGTATTCATACGATCAGCCTAGCTGCTTTTCCAGCGCTCGGCCATGCCCTCAAGGGCGATTAGCCAGGCGAAGCCCAGTGGATGGTTCAGATAGGGTGTTGAAACGTGTACGGCGGCCAGAGCAACCAAAGACAGGATCAAGACACGCTTATGATCTGCTGGCAGGCTACTCAGCTGAATTCGACGACCGATGCGTATCAGAATAAACAGCAGAAGCGGAATTCCCAAGATGCCGAACTTGATCCAATGTTCAAGCCAGCCCCACTCGAAAGCGTAAGTGGTATAGACCCCACCTGTAGCCTGGACAACGCGTGGATCACGACTGGTATAGGTTACGGTCGCTCCAAAACCCGAGCCTAGTACCGGTCGCTCCTTGATTTTATTCCACATGGCCGGCAAGAGCTTCCAACGACTCGCCGAAGCGTCATCCTGAGCACTTACGCGCGATTGCCAGGCGTCCAGAAGAGAGGAGGATGAGAATGGAAGAGGAAAAAAACAGAGCGTGACGATGAAGGCGCTGGCTGCGGTTAGCGCCACGAGGAACCGGCCAGCTAATCCCAGAACGGCCTTGAAGCGACCCGATACCCAAGCCAATACACAGGCGACTAGACCCGTAACGAACAGACCTAGGAAGAAACTTCGTGAGAGAGAAATCAAGGTTTGAGCCAGGAAAAGTGTGGAGAATCCAAACAGAATCAACGCGACTCGACTTCGTTTGAAGCGCTGTACAAGCAAGAGGCCGGGCAACAACAACAGCGCGTAGATATGTGATTGGAAAAATATGCGGAAGACGTTGCCGCCAGCCCGCGTAATCTCCCCCACCCCGGTGCGACGAACCCAGAGATAAATCGGCTCCAAGAACCAAGCCGGAAATGAGTGACTGAAAAGATAAAAAAGCAGACTCGTTTTAATCCCACTCCAAAGCAAACCAGCCGCAATCCAGACGCCCAAACGAGTGATGTCTTCTTTACTCGCTCGTCGCATGAGATCAAGCACCGGCAAGAGCAGCAGCCAAAACCCCCAGGCATTGGCGTCAGCTAGAAGAAAGGACTGGTGGCGTAAGATTCCTTGGAGAAAGGCAAAGCCAAGAAGCAAACCGAAGACGAGATATTCAACTCGACCCCTGAAAGCTTCTTTCAAGCTCGTCCATTTTCGCTGACGCAAGAAATTAATAAACCAGCCCGCAAAAAAGGCACAAAATAAAATAATACGTAGCGATATACCACCGTTGTTACGCTCATCTCCGCCAAGATTGAATAACGCTCCTTTGGAACCGATCAGATATTCAACCGCCAGGATAGGCAAGGCTTGAGCGGGACGAATCAATGCCAACAAAAACACGGCTAAGCCGAACAAGACGCACAGCACCGTATTCAACGTTCCATGAAAGACTGTGAGAAATGATAACGCCTCAAGAGCGATAATAAGCGCGAGTGGCAATGCAATCGTACGGAATGTCAGCAAGGCATGCGAAGCGGACAGACTCGATACCGCTGAGAGATGATGTTTTTCTCGAATTTGCTCTTCCGCTTGCTGATATTTTTTTACTCGTTGCGGCATCCAGCCTAGTTTTTTCCAAGGCAAATGATACGCGAACGAAGGAAGCCATTGGCTGTAGCCTGTCTTACGAGGTTCGACGCGAAACAACACTTCCGGCAAGCCAATGGCTTTCGAACCTCGTTCAACCATCGAGAGCCACAAATCCCAATCTTGAAATTTGGTAAGCGATTCATCGAATCCAGGAAAGGCGGAACGACGTAATAATGAACTTGTGTGGATAAAATTCGACTGCTGTAAACGCTCAGGACTGAAAGGAACAAGCGGGAAATTCCAACCAAAATCATAGGCGCTGTAGACGATATCAACGTCCGGATGAGTTTCGAGTGTTTCTACGAAACGTTCCAGCATCACAGGTTCAAGCTCAATATCGGCATCAAGAAATAGCAGATATTCGCCGGTTGTTTGACGAGCTCCTTCATTGCGCGCCGCCGGCGCTCCCCGATTTTCCTCGAAACGGATATAGCGCAACGGGATAGGAAATTTCTTTAGGAAGGGTTGGATCTTTTCTTCTAACCCATCGCTCGATCCATCATCAACAACCACAATTTCATCTGGTTGACGGGTTTGCACTTCAAACGAAGATAGCAAACGAATACACGCTTCAGCATGTTGATAGACCGGGATAACCAAGGACAAGCGTGATGGCATAGTTTATTTTGAGAGCTCTGATAACGTTTTCCAACGATCCTCCCAACGTGCTTCTCGCATGACACGTGCACGACCACGCTCTCCCATGGCTTTTCTCAAGGCCTCATCCTGAACCAAGCGCTGAATCGCTCGTGTCAGCGCCGCTCGATCGTCCGCATTCACTACCAAGCCCGTCTCTTCTGGGACAACTGTTTCTGGAGCTCCACCGTTTTGCCCAACGATGATTGGCAGACCGGCCGCAGCGGCCTCTAAACAGACGATACCGTAGCCTTCAAGGTCGTCGCCGTCTTTTCGAACAGGAAAGACGAATAGATCAGCGGCAGCGTACCACGTGTCTCTCACGTCATCCGCAACTTCACCTAGAAACTGAATACGATCAGCCAAAGGCTTGGCCAGCGCTTCGAGCCGATCGCGATCGAGCCCTTCCCCAATTACGACGAAATGAATGGTTGGTGGAAGTTCTTTCAAGACTTCGATGACACGATCTAATCCTTTACGTGGGATCAGGCGACAGACACATAATAAAATAATTTCATTCTGTGCAATGTTCAGACTGTTACGCGCTTCAGCTCTTTGCGACAACAGATGCGGAACGTACCCAGGCGTCAGCAAAACCGGTTCAATTCTAGCAAAAGTGCGCCGACAGTCTTCCGCGACAAAAACTGAATTTGCACACACCGTCTGTGCACGACCAACGATGCGCCTCATAAGCCAACGCTTCCAAGCTGAACGTTTGGCAAGCTGGAGATCGAGCCCATGGAATAAGATCGTGTAGCGCAATCGACAAAAGAAAGAAGCAATCCAAGCTGCCGTTCCGATCGGGAGGACATGACTAATCAAAATATTTTGATCTGTTTGTCGACCAAGATCACGCATGAGTCGCACCAACGGCCACCAACGAATCACACCTTTGTGAAAGAACGGTCTTCTTTCAACCGCTTCCTTCGTAGGCGGATGTTCGAGAGGCACGATGACTCGCATGTCACCCTTCGCCGCCGCCGCCAGATCCGACAGATAACGAGCAACACCGCCCGTCATAGGCGGGTAATCGATCGTGACCAAGATCCAAGGCTTAGGCATATTCCAGCGAAAGTTCTACGTCTCACGAATTCGCTTCTTCGTTGGCGTCAGGCGGCGGAACAGCTCGTCGACGCAAGAATCCCCAGACCATCAACACGTCCTCGACTAAACACAGGCGCATTACGAATAAGACGAGCAATGATGACGCTCCTCCAAAGAGTAACTGCGCAATGAAAGGAAAACTGGCAGCTACAAAATGCATAAGGCCCCAGATAAGCGCGGCACTAGCCAGTCCTCGTAGAAAAAAGGACGCGAACCAACCTTTCTCTGGCAGATCGGCCCGTGCGAACCACAAACCTAGCAACAATAATAACCAAAAGGAAACAACGCCCGCATAAGCCGCACCTAACGGACCGTACTTAGGAACAAGCACCAGGTTTAGCAGGACATTGATTACCATCGTAACACCCATCGAAGTAGTCTTCAGGCTCGAACGTCGAGTTGCATTTAACAAGGAACCGACAGGGAAATCTAAGAAGATAGGGATCAGAACCCAAGGCAAAACCATCATGGGAGCAATCGCTCCGGCATATGGTTGGCCGTAGAAAGTGAGAATGATCGGCTTCGCCAAGGCAGACAGCAAAGCTGACAAAGGCACACCCGCCAACATCATGAGGCGTAAGCCATTCTTCAAAGATCGGCGTAACCCCTGATGATCACCCGACGCGAATTCCGAACTCATGGCCGGATAGAGGGCCGCAACAAATGTTAACGGCAAAAATTGCAGGGCGTAGGTCAACTTGTAGGCCACGGCATATTGCCCCACTGAGGCGTGGCCAAAATATTGACGCAACAAGAGCGAATCCGTGTAGGAATAGATTTTCACGAAGAGCCCCGCTAAACCGAAGGGCAGAGCAGCAAGAAAAAGGCTTTTGAAAGAGATAAGGCTTGCCCCAATCGGGGTCGCTTTCCGTCGCCACGCTTGAACAAGGCTCCATCCGAGATTCCAGAGACTACCAAGCAGCAAAGCGCAGACTAAACCAATCACCCCGCCACCCGCTCGTAAAATCAAGACTGAAGCGATCGCTGTCGCCAACTGACAGACCAACATTCCGATAGCCTCAAAGCGCAGGTCTCGCTGACCACGCAAAGCTCCGTAAAAAATGAGAGAGAGTGAGTCGGCTAATAGAACAAAACATGCCACAACAACCGCTGCAAAGACATCAGGCTCGACTCGCACAATCCAGGCATAAGCTAAGGAAGCGAGTACGGCCAACGGAAGCAAAACTACCTTGAACTGCAAAGCACGGGCTAAGTAAGCTCGACCGCGCTCCTGATTAGCTGCCAGCTCGCGAATAACGACCGGAGTCAGACCAAAATCAGCCAAAACCACAAAAACCGATGTGATGGAAACAGCGTAAAAATACTTGCCAGTAACCGTCGGACCAACTAGGCGAGCAATGATATAAAACGCCAGGAAAGAGACGACCTTTTGACCCAGCGTGGCTACCATCAGCCAAGCGGTATTGCGAGCAACCGTAGAGGACATGGCCCTACGGTATCAGAGTCGGCTGGCGTTCACAAAAAACCAAATCGAAGCAAGAAAAAAGATCCCAAGGGCTAACCAACGTGGCGCATCCTGAATGCTCATACGGGAGCATCAGTATACACGGTATGAAACGGCCGTTCAAGGAAGTGAGGCGGAGACGAGCCTCGTAAGAGGTCCTTCTTGCGGGGGCAACGGCCGGCCAATCCCCCTTTCAAACATGGTAATTTTGTGAGCAGATCACCATGGCCCCGCCCGCTTTCGCGAGCACCGTTTCAGAGCTTGGCCGGGACGTGAGGGATGCCCAAAGACCAAGATGAGAACGGTATCTACGCAAGTCGTTGTCGATCTTGCAACGAGCATACCTGAAACCAGCTCCAGGCACGAACGCGCAAGCAACGCCTGCTACTGAGGGTTCACAACCGCCCAAAAGGCGGTGTGATCGACGGACGGGAGAAGGACCTCAACCGTCTATCGACGTCTAGTATGGTCGCGAACGATCTTCCGTTGGTCAATGGGACAAGTTCGGGATAACCGGCTTTTAGCGCACGTAGCCCAGGACTCTGACCGCTGCCCATTCAAGAGGAGTGCTCGGCGCTCTGCGGAAGAGACTGCGATAGACCTGAATTCCACGAGCTTCTTGTGTCAAATTGCGTGGGAAGCGAATACGATACATGAGCGCATTCCAAGCCATGTTCTCTTGGGCATTTTGGAAATTCGGATCTCGTCGGTAGATCGTACGAAAGGCTGAACGAACGAGAGGCAGCTGGGCACGTTCACGCACAAGGCTTCTAGTAGCTGGTAATTCACCTGTCGTGACTCGATGCAAATCTGCCTCAGTAGCGTTTGGACCAATCACTTGCAACAGATCTCGCACCACCGCCCGACGCTCACGTTCACCTAGACGACGCGTCTCAGCCGATACGCCATAGGCAATAAAGTCCGCATAGACATTCTCTTGCTCTGGAGACAATGTCACACGGAATTCTCTCGCATCCGCCCCCACGCCTCGTTCCGCACGCGATTCAGCAGCTGGATCTTCAGCCAAGCCAAGAAACGCCAGCAAAGATGCTTCATCTTTCGTTGAAATGTAAGGCAAGATAGTTGGGGTCGGAACAACTTCATCAATCGGATCGAATACCGGAAGAGGGTTTGTTGGGACAGTTGTTCCAGGAAGTGGATTGGTTGAGGTCAGAACAGGATTCAACTGAAATACGTTCATCGGTGATCCTCCACCACCCCCGCCACCAACTGCACCGCCGCCGCCACCTCCTCCACCACCCCCGCCGCCGCCACTAGAAGCAGCACTCTCATCTTCGATGATTGAGATGACGACCGGAGACAAGGATAACGAGGAATAACCAACTACCGTCGAAGAAACGGTCAGCGTCACGTTGGCGGAGCGATTGCCGCTATAGACACCGTCATCAACCGAAGTGACGTAGACAGTCGCCGGTGTGGCGTAATTACCAGGCGTAAAGGCGATGCTTGAAGTCGATACCGATAAGCCAGATCCAGCTACCACCAGAACCTCAACCGTCGTAGTAGGCGCAATCCCTAGCACGATCGTAAACGATTCCGCGCGACCTTCTATCAGCGAAACCGAACTTGTGGAAACAGCGATCGAGGCCGTTTCATCGTCAGCGATGGTAGCCACTATATTCGAGATACTTGGCCCACCGAAACTATAGCCGTAAGCATAACCAGACGGAACCGTCGCCACATGCGTAATGGTTCCCGTATGTGTCCCCTCCAAATCAGTATCTTGGGCCGCGTTCAGGGTGATCGTTTGTGGGGTTGACCAGTTACTAGAGGTAAAGTCCAAGGTCGTCGTACTGACCGTCAACTCAGACTCTGCGACCAAAATAACGCGGATGGTCGAAGTGGGTTGCGAAGTCAAAACCAGAGTATAGGTCGACGAAGCACCACCTTCCGACAAGCTCATCGTCGTAATGCTTGGCGTCACTCCTGCAGTGTCATTATCGAGGATGGTATAGGTCGTTGTTGCGTTGCTACTGATCGTCGCATTTACGGGAGAAGACAACGCAATCCCGATCGTCTCGCTCGTCTCAGCAATCGAATCATCGATGATTACGAGAGAGATGGTTGTGCTCGTTTGACCCGCCGTAATTGTCGCTGTTCCTGGGGAAAAAGTATAATCAACTCCGGATCCAATAGCTGTCGACGAGGCTTCATAGACAGCATAATCAACGGTAATATCCTCAAAGTGCGCTGCGCTCAAAATGATCTTTACCGACGTTGCCGTAACAGATTCAGCCCCAGACAAGCTAGCTGACAAAAATTCGACACTCGGTGTAGCCGTATCAACCACGAAGGCAATCGCTCCGCTATTAGCTACTGTATATGCTGATTCAGCTGCGTACTGGTCAATCGTTTTCACACGCCAGTAGTAGGAAGCGCTCGATAATGTTTGATCATTGCTTCCAACGGTATATGAGCCGGATCCAGCTGCTTGACCAACGAGAAATGAAAACGCTCCTTGTGCCGCCAAGGCACTGGTATAATCAACCACTGGGGAACTAAAATCTGAAGAGTTATCGATTTGAATGCGATATTGGACTGTATCTGCTCCATTTGAGTCAGATAACGAAAAGAAAAAGGTTGGCGTACCAGTGCCTGTTGTCGATCCGTTTACAAGTCCCGTTGGAGCAAGCGAAGCCGGAACAAACGGGCTGGTATTTGACTGGAAAGTATAGATCGTTCCGGCTGTACCCGCAGCACCACCACCTCCCGTACCAACTCGCCCAGCACTGGTCGAAGATGTTCCGCTAAAAGATACTCCACCGTAACTCATCGCAATTCGACCACCGCCTCCACCACCCGCGCCGCTCCCTCCATCAGCACCAGCACCACCATCAGCCGTAATCGCGCCGAACCCTGCCAAACTACCCAAGACAAGATTCACGCTACCACCTGATCCACCGCCACCACCGGACCATGCGCCGCTGTAACGCCCCTGACCTCCATCAGCTCGAATCGAACCATCGACTGTCAAAGCACCCGTCACCGTCAAATGAACAACTCCACCGGCACCACCGCCCCAACCCGTATTGGTAAAATAACCACCACCACCGCTCGATCCAAACAAGATCGGATAGGTTGAAGATCCATAGGTTGCCGTACTACCAGCCACGCCCGCCCCAAGACCAATTGATCCATTTCCCCCAACTCCGGCGTGTGCCGCGCCACTCCCACTATCTCCACTTCCACCACTACCGCGTCCATATCCACCAACCGAGCGGCCACAAATCCCTGTCGTGACGTCCGGACCAAAACCATCATCAGCCCCCATTGAGCGAGGACAGCCACGCGATGAAGCGTTAATACTCGAACGAGCATCAATCGAAAGAGAGGTTAGAGCGGTAGACGAGACGCTCGATGAAATGGTTGAACTCACCATCGTCAAAGGAATACTCTGCGGTAAAAACAGAAAACCCCCATTGATATCCAAAATACCTGCATCATTCGTAGAGAAGGTCAGATCACGCAAAGTAAGCGGTGACGAGATATTCCAAGTAGAACGAGCACCCGACTGCCCCAACACAAGACTAGTCGTCACGTTTGTCCACGCTGGTGCGGTAATATTGACCGTGGTAGCCGCTGAAAAAGTCATCGATGTATTCGTCGTCGACAAACCAGCGGTTGAAGCAATTAAAATATCAGCAACTGAAGCCGTACAAGCCCAGGTGACATTATCGAGCACCAACCAAGCCACTGAAGAAACTGTCAACGCACTCGAAGTCGTACACCCAAGTGCCGTTCCTGTCGTCACTGAAAGAGCGTCTCTGGTGTAATCACCTCCTACTGGAAAATCAAAGCCGTAAGCCAAGCTCAGCGTTCCAGCTCCATCATCCGCATATCTGTTTAAAAAATAAGCAGTTCCAACTGAACCATTAACACCGTCTCCATCAGCACCACCCGCACCACCAGCTCCAGCCGCCGCAGTGATATGCGACAAAGAAAAAGTTGAAGCCGCTCCGTAAAACACGGCTACTCTTCCAGCCGAACCACCCCCACCACCAGCTCCACCGGTACCACCATTCACCGATACACTCCCGCTTCCGGCGAAGATTCCAGCATGAATCAAAATCGATCCACCAGCGCCTCCACCGCCACCGTTAAAAACGCCATCATACCCCCCATTTCCACCGCGTGCGAGGATACGACCATTCACCGTTAATGTTCCCGTTGAAGTCACATGAATCAACCCACCGCCCGCTCCACCAAAAGCGGTCGTGTAATAGCCCGTACCACCACCTGAGCCAAGAAAATTAGGTGCTAGTGAATTTCCATAGATCACACTCCCCCCAGCTCTCGAAGGTCCGCCACCGCCGCCAACGCCGGCATGAGAGCCACCGCCGCCACCATTACCTGAACCATCACCACCACGACCATAACCACCCGTCTGAAAGCCACACAAACCCGTGCCAACATCCACGCCATAGCCATCAGCGCCATTCAATGCAGCCGCTCGACAGCCCTTCTCTGAAGCAGACAAATCACCTGAAATCGTAATATTTCTCGCGGTAATTCTAATACCTCCTGGATCTTCAAACGTATGCGTCGTTGTCGCATTCGTTTCAATCACAAAATCATCCGTACTGCCCAAAATCATTTCGCTCGAAGAGCCCATGGCCATAATCGAGCCGCTCTTGACCGTAACCGTTCCAGCGCCTTGCAAATCGACTGTTCCAATCCAAGTCGTACTCACACTCCCTAATGCATCGATTTCGATTGCACTACACGAACCAGCATCAACGTAGGCCTGATCAACAACGGTATCAGAAGCAATCGTACAAACGGCAGCTTGAACTGAAGAACCATTCATCAACCAAAATGCCGACAGAAACAAGATAAAAAAACCTTTTGACAAAGGTGAAAATACCCTCTCAGAAATGAGCGAAAGAACTCGTCTAATAGCCATACAAGCGAGGGTAGCATAAACCGAACCCGCACAAAAGGGATAAGCCTTAAAAGGGCACGGGTGTGAAGGATCCTTTTTCGTCAAAAAACAAAGAACCCCTGGCATATGCCGGGGGTTCTTTGTTTTGATCTTCCTGAGAAGACTAGCGCTTGCTCCACTAAGGTTCGCGCGGCGACTCTTTTCTTCAGCCGCTTTCTGGCGGCTTCTCGGTATGAAAATGACGTTCTAACCTTGCTTAAAAGGTAATACCTACTTGCCTTTCGGTCAAGT
>JAGOTP010000037.1 GCA_018061755.1 Patescibacteria group bacterium
GAGCCTTCTTCTGGAGCGCGTTCAGGATACTGAAGAAGTTGTCGGTGCTTGGATTCCCCCCTGGACCCAACATCCGATGCAAGCTTTTGCTCGGCTTCTTGAGCGTCAGGGCGAGCTCCTCAAACCCGATGGTGGCATTAACCAGATCGCGGAGGATGGCCTTGCCCACAGTCGTATCGCCGGAGAAATAAGCATTCAGCGCCTCCGCAAACAGCGCCTCACGAAAACGCGGATCACGCTCCGCGCGCGCCGTTACCGTGTCTTTGAACTGTCGTGTGAGTGCCATAGGTTCCCCCGCTCACTGTTACGTCCTGGTGCCCTTGCGGCGACGGTAGTCTGCCCACCGGTCTCTAGCCGTCTCGATCGCCTGTTGCTGGCGCTGTTGGGTGCTGCCACCCAACAAGATCACCTTCGTATGTGTGATTGCAAGACCTGACACCAGTTGTAGATTCCTCGCCGCGATCTTGAGAGCCGACGTGAAATGTCGTGGAGTGCGTGATTGCGAGACGTGCCCCTCACTCTAAGGATCGAAGAACCGCATCCAAATTTCAGGGCCATACACAATTCAAGATCCGACCCCAAGCCGGGCTCCAGTACCCAGCTTAGTGTTTCGTTCTTAAGAGGCATGCTCATTCTTCAGCCTCTGTTGCATGGCGAGATGAAAGCGATCCACACCCTGCTTTTCTTTATTTGTCAGTGCGTCATAGTTCAACGCTTTGAGCTTATGGACAATGTGGCCGAGGTCAGCAATCTGTTCGAGTAAGTCGAGACGAATACTGTACGTCATTCCGTTTTGATCATAGTGACGGTTTTCGAGGGATGTGCATATGCGTATCAACCCTTCTTTCGAGTTTATTTGAGAGGCAACCCAAGAACGGCAGGTTTCATCCTGCGACCATTCCTGCCAGCGCAAGATGATATAGCCAAGTGCAGGGTGGTTAATCAGTTTGCCGGCCTCAGCCCAACTTTTTATTCTATTCAGACAATTTCTTTGCAAAGGTGCTAGCTCGGTCTCGCTCAAGCCACCCACAGCCTGCCTTTTACTCCCCGGCTCTTCCAGCGCGACTTTGGAAACCGGTAAATATAAACCGGTCGACGTCTCTACTGCCTTGGAAAAAGTTTCTAACCTTTCGGTACGATCCTGGATACTCTGAAGGATACTTGAGCTCAAAAAAAGCAGAAGTCTGTCCGTCGGTGGTCTTTGTGCAGATTCCCACTCTGGCAAGCATTCATCCGAAATATCGAATAGCGCAGTCAGTAGAGGAGTGAGAACTCCGCTATCGAAATTATCGACGCACGCCAAAAGTCTTTCCAGAACGCTTAGCAGAATTCCTCGCTGGTGAAAGTCGCATAGCCGCGAATAGGTTTTCGCTTGATTGGGGAGGAATTCAATTAGCTCATCAAATTCTTCAGCTGAAATATCACCGTCTTGGATAGTTTGCTCAAAATAACGATCAAAGTTTTTATGATGGCAAATCGAGAGAGTCGTTAGGGCTTCATTCTCAGTGACAGTGCGAGATGACAAATGATGAGTGAATAGATCTTCTTCCTCTTCCATCTTCCATGGAAAATTGGGGAAGAGTTCTGCCAGGAGAGCTAGCAGATAACTCTGTTCGTCTGGAGATGTTTGACTTAGTACGAAAGCATTCAGACGGTTCACGCTCTTCCTTTGATAGTCTGGAAAGTGTGATTCCGTGAGCAAAGTCTTTTCTTTCGGTAATTGGCGATATACCTGGGGGTGAAAAACCTTCACTGCAGCTAAGCACAAAAGGTCGATCTTATTCACTCCCAGCGATGCGTCTCCGCGAAGCGATGACAAGTCGAAGGCCAACGTATTCGTAAAGCGATGGACTGAGCGAATAGTCTTCACATGAGGCGAGATGGCCGTAAGTGCGGACGAGAGGCGATGATCCTCTTCATCGCTATCGATCGTAGGAGAGTAGTCGAGCATCGCAAGTATTTCGCGCTCGAGCATTTCAATCAACTTCCCTCTAGGAATTGTCGGTAGATCTAAATCGACTTGGACTATTTTTCCGAGGTAGTACTTCCCGTTCCCGGAGGCTTGGCTATTGAGAGCTTCTTCTACGACCGCACGTTCCATCAGTAACAAGTAAATCAGATTAGGAAAGTCGGCATTTGCCTTTATCAACTGAAATAGAAGGCCAATTTGTGGTGCGGTGAGGCGGTCAATGTCATCAATGATGACAAGGATTGGAGCGGAAAGTTTTTTCAATAACTGCCGCAGTTCCCCTTTGATGTCCTCCGTAGACGTTTCGTGTACAGCCGCTTGCGCCTCTTTTAATTGGGCCCAGCTGGAAGCAAACTCACCTAGCGCATCAAAAACCTTACCGCCGGCGACAATGATCCCCGTGAAAAGCAAAAATACTATCGTCCAAATCAAATGTTTACTAATTACTGCCCATGCAAGGCCGGATCCAACGATGAGTGATAGGACCCTTGTTATCATGTTTGAGGCAGTTTGGGTAACAAGCCTTCCGATGCGCAACTTTGCAGAATACAGGCGCCATTTTGCAGCACTCTTTCTGCTATCTGCGGAGGGGCTTCTTCCTAAGGCTATTTCGATTTCCCGGAAGAATGCTTCCGCCAGCTGAGCCTGCCCAGCCCATTGCCATGGGTTGAATTCTGCAACTTGAACAGCTGATTGAGAGAGACTCAACGAATCCCTAATCATGTTTTTTACAGATGACTTGCCACTACCCCACGGTCCAGAAATGGCGATGGTTAGGCTTTCATTCCCCCGCCAACCGCTAATAGCCGCTGCAACGGACTGGACGAATGGCTTTCGTCCAAGTGCATCATTCTTAATAAGTTCGATTGGCCTATCAGGGGAGATATTCATCAAAGTGCCTCCGCGCGAGGGAAGGGCAGCATTCTACTTTCTTAGTGTGGTTTTGGTCTATATTCAGCCAATACGCATTAGTCTCACTCGCTTGCCGACAAAATTCTAACCATAAGTTGGTTTGCCCTTGTCTCCAAAAACCGGCACACAAGTTGTCAGTTCGGAGGCCGATATTTTGGGGCGAGGCCTGTCCTATTTGAACCAGAAGCGCAAGTTGATGTGCTTTCAGTCGGCCAAGTCTGTCGTGGTGCTCATGCGTTCGGGGCGGACCAATTACTGCCGGTACCGAGCTCTTCCTGCCTCCTTCGACCCAACCCCTGTTCCTCATAGGCCGTTTGCTCCGACTCAATTCATTGCGTAGCCGCGAGGTGGTGTCGTAGAATCAGACAGTGTAAGTTCCCTCGTGGTATAGTTTTTTCAATCAACCGAAAGGCTGCAGGTGAAAACGGTCGCCACGCTTCCCCGTCCCATTACCGACTATCAATCCTTGTCTGCCG
>JAGOTP010000009.1 GCA_018061755.1 Patescibacteria group bacterium
ACTTGTTGTTTCCGATCAAGATTGTCTCTGAACAAACGCGTTTGGCATTGACGACCGATAAAAAAGAAAAATTCCGTTTGAAAGGTGAATTCGTCAATCGTCGCGTTGAAGAGATCAAGAAGATCGCCAGTACCGATGTTGAAAAGAAACCAGAGCGTTTGAAAGAGGCCACCGAAATTCTGCGTCGTGATTTGGACACAGTGAAAAATCAACTTACGGATGTCTCGGGTGACAACCCGTCTGAACGTGTCGAAGTTGCCAAGATCGTTGATAAAACAAGTAGTGAAGTGGTGGCTGGTTTGAAGATTGCAAAAGCATCTCTTCCTTCTGAAATTCGCCCTCAGGTAGCAGAAGTTGAGGCCGCAGCCGTGAACACATCGGTCAAAGCAGTAAATGCGATTCTCAGTGCTCAGACCGATGAAGAATCCAAAAAATTGGTGACAAAAGAAGAGTTGATCCAATCGATTAGTCAGAAGGTGGAAGGTGTGTCTGAGCACATCACGACAGCTACACAGCAGCTAGCTGATGCTGGTTTATTGTCTGCTAGTACCACAACGGCGCTTGCCTCGTCTGCAACTTCCTCTGTTTCGTTGTCTGCGAATAAGCAAAAGGATCTTACGGCAGCCACGATAAGTGCTTCCACTTCTTCAGTGGCAGACCTTATCAGCGCGCATGCTTCTTTGGCGGAAGCTCGTGAACTTTTGTCTCAAGATCGCCTGAGCGAAGTGGGGGACAAGCTGATTGAGGCATCGAAGTCAGCTTCTAGTGCCGAACGAACAGCTGATACCTTGGTTCAGTCATCCACTCAAAACACATCGACGACCGCTCCGCTTGTTCCGGTAACCAATACTTCCACCTCTACTCCGGCTGCCAGTCCGACCAGCTCAACTCCACTACCTACCACTTCAACCGGCACACCCCCCATCAACACTTCCACTTCTCCAACCCAGAAAAAATAAAACACCGATTCTCGCGCATGGGATCTGAAGCCAGATCCCCATCCGCTTCGCTCGAGTCTCGAAAGAGGCAGATCGAAGCGGGTGCAGGGCTCAACCCTCAACCCGGCCTGTCACCTTTCATCCATACGCGTGGTTCATAAAGGTCGATCTCTGACGTCCGTCAGAGGCTCCACGCCCCTTACTCAGATATTTCTTTTACCGGTTCTTTCTTTATCCAAAGAAAATCCGGTCTCTCGAAGACCTACAGGTCATATGAGTCTTGCAAAAAGAATCCTCTCGAGCTTCGTCTCGTTGACGACGGTTCTCTCGACGGTTGGTACTGGTATGCTTGCGTTGCCAAACGGCGCGTCTGCTGCCACGCTCGCCTCGGGTGACCTCATCAAAGCATCCGGTCCAACGGTGTATTACTACGCCTCGGATGCACGTCGCTATGTGTTCCCAAATGAAACCACGTTCTTTTCGTGGTTCCCAGACTTCTCGTCCGTTAAGACCATTACGGATGCAGAATTGGCTGCTATTTCACTCGGTGGAAACCTGACAATCCGTCCAGGTACCAAGTTGGTTAAGATCACGACAGACCCTAAGGTCTACGCGGTCGCTCCAGGCGGTTTGCTTCGCTGGGTTGAATCTGAATCAATTGCTACTTCGCTTTACGGCTCAGCTTGGGCCCGCCGCGTTGTTGACGTTGCAGATTCCTACTTCACGAACTACGCTACTGGTCCTTCTCTCTCCACGGCTGTTCACCCAGACGGTACGCTCATCTCGTACGCTGGTGACTCAGCTCGTTACGTTGTCATGGGTGGCATGAAGCGCAAGTTCAACCCAGACTCAGCTTTTGCTGCGAACTGGTACAACGCTGCGAACGTGATCCAAACAACGATCATGTATCCAAACGGCAGTGACGTGACTGGCCGCGAGGCTATGATGGCTGACGCGATTTATCGCACCGGCGTCGTAACCCCAGTTGCTGGTAACCTCATGGTTGCTTTGGCTTCTGACACACCAGCTCGTGCCACGTTGCCTCAGGGCAGCTCCGGCAGCCAGCTCGCGAAGTTCAACTTCACGGCCGGTTCCGCTAACGTTCGCGTCACGGGTCTCCGCGTTCACCGCGTAGGCGTTGGTGCTACGTCTGATTTCTTGAACGTCTACTTGTACGACACGAACGGCACGCGTCTCACGACCGGCCGCACGATTAACTCTGTTACCCAGACGGTTGATTTCAACGGTCTTAACTGGACAGTTCCAGCGGGTCAGACTTGGTCGCTCGTCGTTGTTGGTGACGTCAAGGGTTCCATCACTTCTGGTGGTGAACACACCTTCGAACTTATGGACGCCGCTTCCGTCATTGTCGCCGCCTCTACGACGGCTACGATCGGTGGCTCGTTCCCAGTTCGTGGAAACTCCTTTGTGATCGGTACCACGAGCGCTGCTCGCTTGGACGTTCAGAAGGGTACTCAGCCATCCAACCCAAACGTTGGTGCGCTCCAGGCCGAAATTTCCAACTTCAAGCTCACGGCTAACACGAACGATGTCCGCATCCGCCGTGTAACCTTGTACCAAGGTGGAAACACGCCAAATACGGATCTCCGCAACTTCAAGTTGTACCAAGGCTCGACGCTTGTCGCCGAAGCCGCTGGTGTGAGCTCCAACAACCAAATTGTTCTTAACTTCACGGGTGAAGGCTACGACATTCCAAACGGAGTGACGCGCGTTTTCTCCTTGAAGGCTGATGTTAGCGGACGTTCCACTAACACGATCAAGACCTACCTCGAATACTCATCAGACATCATGGCCATCGACCGTGTCTACGGATCCGGTGTGCTCGTCTGTAACGGTACTTCGACGAGTGGTTGTACCTCAAGCAATGGTTCATTCGACGGATCCGGTTCCAACCACATCACGCTTACCACCCAAGGTGGTCAGTTGACGGTTGCCTACAACGGTCCTGGTACATCGAACGTTGCCAAGGGTCAGAACAACGTTGTGTTCATGCGCTTCGCTTTGAGCTCCCAGAGCTCGAACCTCGAAGTTCGTAACCTTCGTTTGGCTGTTGGTTCGACGAACGGTGGTCTCGTAGCTACGGGTACGTCCAGCTACACGGATTACATCCGCAACGTCCGCGTGCGTGACATGTCGAACGGTCAGGTTCTCCAGGGCCCAACGTCCGCCTCCGGTGGTACATTGGATCAGGCGAGCTCCCCAACGACGTCCACGTTCCTCTTCAACAACTCCATCTACTTGAACGCTGGTCAGACGCGTAACTTCGAAGTTCTTGTTGACTTGTACAACACGGACAACACCGATTTCATCGGTAAGAAGTACCGCGCTAGTTTGAACGCGTTCCAGTCAGGTGACGTTCGCGTCATTGACACGAACGAACAGGTTGCTTTGACGGACATCGTGCCAAACGCAGTCATTCCAGGTAATGAAATGACGGTGCAGGCCGGAAGTCTCACGGTTGCTCTCTCGGGTAGCCCAGCTTCCAGCAGCGTTGTGAAGCGCCAGGCAGATATCCCATCTCTTGGTGTGAACTTCACAGCTGGTGGTCAGAGTGACGCCTTGGTTACTGCTCTTACCTTGCTTGGTACGGGTGATATCTCAGGCACGTGGGGCGTGACGAACTTCGTCAACGTTATCTCGGCTTGTTCGCTCTACAACGGTACGACCCAACTTGGTCAGTCCCGTGTTCCAGATTCGAACGGTGTCATGAGCTTCACCAACCTTAACTGGACGGTTGCTCGTGGTACGACAGGTATGCTCTCGGTTAAGTGTACGGCTGACTCAGTCATTACGGATAGCAGCGACCGCTTCGCGGTTGGTATTTCTTCCGTGTCGGCTCAAGATCAGGACTCCAACACGGTTACCGTGACGGCTACTCCTGCTAGCAACAACGTAAGCGGTTCCAACACGCCTTCCACTGTCATCATGACGGTTCAGAGTGCTGGTACGGTTTCGTTGAACGCTGACAACATGCCACAGTCGACCATCTTGGTCGCTGGTAAGGCTGGTATCCCTAACGATACCTGGCATCGTCTCGCTCAGTACCGTGTTACGGCGCAGTACGAAGACATGTCGATCGACCGCGTGATGGCAACATCCTCTGGTCTTGGTCTCATGTATCGCGAAGTCGGTGTGGCGGTGAACGGTGCGGTGCGTGGAACGGCAAGCTTCTCGGGCGGCGCAAGCACGTCCAAGGATATCTTCCTGACCAGCCCAATCGTTGTGCCTAAGGATGGTAGCGTTGTTATCCAACTCATGGCGAAGTTGAACCCAATTGTGGCCAGCTCCTCCGTGTTGACGGGTGCAAATGCTGCTCGTTCCGGTCAGATCGTTCGTCTCGGTATCGCTTCGAACAACGTCACTGATCTAGAGTATGACTCCAGCTACGCAACGAAATTCAACGTTCGCGTAACGGGTCAGGCTTCTGGTGAACGTGTCTACATCGCGACCACGACGGCTACGATCTTGAACCAGGGTCTCTTCGGAAACTCCTTCGTTGTTCGTGCCACCAAGCCAACGGTTAGCCGTGTGGCCTTGACCTCGACCAACTTGGTTCCAGGTAGCTCCGCTGAGTTGTATCGCTTCAATGTACAGGCTGATTCCATGGGTCCTGTGGCTGTGAAGAAAGTGACGTTCCGCGTCGCTGCCAACACTTCCACGAGCCAGGTCAGCACGTTCTCTCTCACGAACTTCAAGGTTTTGAAGGGAACGCTCCAGATGAATACGAACGACTACAACGTCGTGAACGCATACACTGGTGTCTCGTTGAAGAATGCAACATTGCAGGCTCCTACGACGACTTACGTTGTGGTCTCCTTCACGGATCCACAGGTAATCGACGCTAACACGAGCCAGCAGTTCGCTTTGAAGGCTGACGTGAACAACTCGGTGTCTGGTGACATCGTGAGCACGGCCTTCGCTACTCAATCCGACAGCGCGGTCTACACGGGCTACCTCACGGTTGCCACGACCACGTTGGCTGGTACGGGTGTCAACCTCACGGGTCCAAACTTGGCCGAGAGTGTTGATGGCACTGGTATTGCTGCTGGTACCTTCGTCTGGTCGGATGTTTCCGACTCAGCTGGTGGTACGGCTACTTCCGGTGACTGGACGGACGACTTGTTCTTGCAGGACCTCACCGACTCTCAGTCAGTGAGCCGCAACAGCTAGTTCGTCTCTTTCCGCAAGGAAAACACAAACTCCCCTTCGGGGGAGTTTGTGTTTTTCCGATCGGGGCTGGGTTGTCGGACGCCCGTCTCCTGTGTTACCGTTTGCCCTAACTATGAACAGAAAAACGATCGTTTTTTGGCTGCGAGCCGTCGCCTTGCTCGGTGTTTACGGAGGATTGCTCATGCCGCTCGTCTTTATTCCGGTCGTGATCTTTCCTTTCGTCTTCTCGAAACTGATTTTCTTGCAGATTTTGATTGGTCTGACCTTTCCGGCTTACGTTATTTTGGCTTGGATGGAGCCAAGTGTTCGACCTCATAAACACGCCTTGTTGGGTGCGATAGGGTTTTACTTACTCGCTATCGGTTTTTCTTCGCTGTTTGGTGTTGATCCAGCTCGTTCTTGGTGGGGGAACCAGGAACGTATGAACGGGCTGTTTACCTTGCTGCACTTTTTTGCGTGGTTACTCATGGCGACGGGTTTGGTCAAGACTTGGTCTCAGTGGCGCCGCTTGTTGAACTTTGAATTGGCCCTTTCGGTCATCATGGCCTGCGTCAGCATGCTGCAGATCCCATTCCCGCAGCTTCTTCTCTTCCCGGTTGGGCCACGTATTGGAGGATTGCTTGACAATCCTATTTACATGGCGGCTTATCAGATGTTCAACCTGTTCTTTGCGCTCTGGTTGCTGACGAAATCACCTTCCAAAACTACAAAAGGTATCTACGCCTGTGTCATGCTGTTTCAGCTGATTGCTTTCTTCTTGACGCAGTCACGTGGTGCTTTGGTCGGATTGGCGGCGGGTCTTATAACGGTTGGAATCGTGGTTGGATTGACCGTCAAAGATCGGGGTATCAAACGAAAAGTGGTTGCAAGCGTAGCGACGGTCTTTGTGGCCTATGGAATTCTGTTTGCCTTCCGTAATACGGAAACTATCAAGAACTCTCCGTTTGCCCGCGTAACATCTGGTTTGACGGTGATTTCTGAACCACGTTTGATCGCTTGGCGCATCGCTTGGGAAGGGTTCAAAGAGCGTCCACTCGTCGGATGGGGATTCGATAGTTTCCACATCCTGTTTAACTTGAAGTATAATCCAGCTTCGTTGCGCTATAGTCAGTACGAAACCTGGTTTGATCGTTCGCACAACACCATTATGGATGTGCTGGCGATGACGGGCTTAGTCGGCTTGGTTGGATTCACACTGGTCTATGTGGCGCTCTTCTGGTCGCTCCATCGTGCGTACCGAGAGCAGCGTTTGGATTCGATTTCGTTTGCCTTTTTGACCGGGTTGCCAGTGGCCTATTTCGTCCAAAATATCTTCGTGTTCGATCATCCGGCAGCCTTCACCATGAGTTACCTCTTGTTTGCCTTGGTGATCGGCGTTTCTTCACATGGATTCCATGTGCCCGGTATGGAGCCAAAAGAGACCGCGCCAGTGGTCCATGGCCAGCCAAAAACCTTTCCTACGATTTCGTTCGTTGTCTTGCAGTTACTTGCGTTGGCCGTGGTTTGGCGCTACTCGGTGCTGCCGTTCCAGGCTTCACAGCTTATGATTCAGGCGAACGGGATATTCCAGTTCCGACCAATTCGTTATGAGGTGGCTTTGGAATTGCTTAAGCAGGCGCATGCGATCCCAACGCCTTATCTTGATGAGCAGGCCTATTTGATCTCGAAGAATTTGACCGAGTTAGCGCAGGATTCAGGTCTGCGTACTTCACCGAAGCGTGATGAGTTGATTGGGCTCGCTAAGAGCATTATCCAACAGGAATTGGCGCGTCATCCTCGTTCAACCAACATGCTGTTTTTGACGGCCCGCTTTTATCAGGAAATTTCTGTTCTGAATCCAGCGGATGTGCAGGTCGCGGCTGATCTGTATGATCGTGCGGTCAAGACAAGTCCTCGTCGTCAACAACTCTTCTTTGCTCTAGCAGACTTCAACTATCGTCAGAACAAACCAGATGAGGCCTTGAAATATGAGCGTATGGCCATGGAGCAAGATCCAGAGCTTGGTCAGGGACATTTGGCCTATGGTATCTCTTTGCTCTTCCGCAAGCGTGATGAAGTGAACGGACCGAAAGAAATCCTTTTGTCTCAGACGACGGCTTTCCCCTATAACATTGGCGTTCGTGAGTTTCCAGCGGTGGCTGAGGCGGCCTTTCTTGTGAAGGATAAGTCAGCTTTGCAGCTCTTGATCGAGCGCTATTCTGCTCTTGGAACGACCAACACGGAAACTCGATTGTATGGAGATTTTGCTAAGCGTTTGGTTGCGAATGGGTACACAGATCTGGAACAACTTCTCTATCGTTCTCTGCCGGTCGAAATTGTAAGTCAGGTTCGTCAGTATGTAGCCAGTCCGGTCGTGGGAGCGGATGGAATTGAGGCTGAGACGATTCCGGTTGAGGCGACGGGGAGTGTCGCGACTGCAGCTCGTTAATCGTAGATGCTAGCTTCATCTCACTCTCTTTATGGAACAAGTGGCTAAGTCTGGAAACCATGCACTGTACGAAACGGACGATGTCGTAAACAAATATGCGACAGTCAGCGCCCGCGTGCGTTTCTTGAATAACGCCGAACATGATTTTGTCAGCCGCTATCAAGTCACATCGAAGCGTGTCTTGGTTTTGGGGAGTGGTGCGGGACGTGTGCCGGCCAACCTGTTCTTGTTGAACAATGATATTACAGCGGTTGAATACTCTGAGAAATTGCATACGTATGCCCTGAAGCAATTTGGGGAACGTTTGCACGGTCTGCAGTTTTTTCATGGCAACGCGGAGCATCTAGAGTTCCTCGAAGACGCGAGCTTTGACGTGGTATTTTTTCCGATGAATGGATTGGATTATAATGTTCCCATCGAAACGCGTGAAGCGGTGCTGAAAGAAATCTCGAAGAAACTGAAACCGGATGGGATTTTGGCTTTTACTTCGCACAACACGCAGGGATATTTGTCCTATAAGGCGCCCAAAAAGCGCTTTCCGCTGCTCAAAAAAGACTTCATCATCGAAGAGGAAAACGTAGTTGGTGGAGGAGTGATTTTTAAGGGGAAACCGTCGTTTGTGATACGCCAAGCGGAGCGAGCGGCTGGGGTAAAGTATATTGGTTTTACGGCCGATGCGCGTAATTGGTTTGAACGAAAGGCGGCTCGTCGTTTGAAGTTGGCTCAGTTTGTTTTTCCGTATTTGTTGTACGTGTTTCGAAAGGCAAAAGCCGTCTAAGCAAAAAAAGCTCAGGAGCTAGATTGACTATTTAAAGTGATGGCTTGTTGTGCGGCCAGCGTTTTTTCTAAGGGGAAGCGTTGTTCAACGATTAAGCGATTGGCCTGACCAATATCAACCAGAGGTCCTTTATGCTGGATAGCTTCGCTCATAGCCTTTTGTAGGGCCTTTGCAGTATCTGCAGGAATGATCCAGGATCCGCTGCCTTCAAGCATCCAGGCGTGCGCTCCGACATCGGTCACAATGCAGGGCAGGCGGGCTGCCATAGCTTCGAGGAGCGAGAAGGGCATGCCTTCTTTGGTCGAAGGGAGGACAAAGACATCGAAGGCAGAAAGAAAACGATGAGCTTCCTCGCGACTGCCAAGAAGGTGCACCTGAGTCTCAAGACCACGCTCTCGAATCGCGCGCTCAATATCAGATCGTTCTGGTCCCTCGCCAATGAGAACCAGGCTCGCAGAGGGGGTTGCCTGCAGGAAGCTAGCAGCCTGACGAACGTAGGTCGGCAGATGTTTCGGACTGTGAAAATTAGCGACGGTCCCAAACACAAAACGCTCTTGAGACAGGCCAAGCATTTCGCGGGCTTCAGCGCGACTCAGACGTGCTCGATCTAGGTGTGGCAGATCGATTCCATTGGGAACAACGGTGATGTTTTCACGTGGTCGAATTTGTTGTTCTTCAGCGGCCTGTTTGTCTCGTGGCGAGAGGCAGATGATAGCGTCTTTCAATGGGGCGGTGAGACGCTCAGCGACGGCATAAAATTGCTTCTTCCAAGGAGCAATCGATTCAAGAAATGCCCAACCACCGATGCAATACACGACTCGAGGGACGCGGGCCAAGCGGGCCGCCAAACTTCCAATCACGCCCATTTTGCTGCTATTGAGATGAACAACCGTCGGTTTGAGATCATGAAATAACTTAGCGAGTGCGAAGATAGCTGGAAGATCAAGCCAAGGCTTAATCTCGCGCTGCATGAAAGGAGCTTGAAGACAGGGGATACCAGCCTCCGCTGCTTTCTCGAAGAGTAGACTTCCGTTCCCGGCAATGATGGTGACCTTGAAACCCTTCTTTTTTAGCCAAACAGCATACTCGTACACAAAGCTGGTCGCACCGCCTGGGACAGCTTGTGTGATGGCGAGTACGATATGAGGAGAAGAGTGGGTGTTTGACATAGGGGATGGGACTGACTCGCCAAGCTGGTATCCTTTGGTTTATAGTAGGCCGGTATGAAACCGTCAAAAGTCTATTTTGAGCGAAAAATGACCGAAAAGGTCCAAGAGCGGCTCCGCCAAGGGCAAACCGTTCGTTTGCTTGAGCTTGGCTGTGGAGGGGCGAAAGTCGCTGCTCAAATCTTAGCCTCTTGTCCGGGAATTGAATATATCGGGATCGAGCCAAACCCTGTTTCGTATGCTTCTGCCAAAAAGCATTTGGAGAAGTTCCGGAACGCCACGGTCTTGAATGGCTTGGGTTATGGAGCGGTTGCTCATGAAGGTCTCAGCAAGCCTTTCGATGTCGTGTTTTCGTTGAGCGTTCTTGAACACGTCAAAGATTTACCAGCCTTTTTAGCCTATGCAGCTAAAGCTGCTCGACCGGGAGCGGATGTTGCTCATCTGTATGATTTGGGGCATGCGCTCTATCCATCGAATCTGAAAGAGCGTATTCAGGTAGCGCTGTGTAATTCGCCCCTCCGTCGTTTTATACCGGAATCCAAAATCGCTTGTTATCTGGCCACGGAAGACGTCCAGCGCTTGCTTGAATCTTTGCAGTGTCACGTGAATGAAGTGACATTTCATAATATGCGTTCTTTAGTGAAACTATCGGATGCAACGCAGCATGATCCGAAGGTTTTGGACCAGGTGTTGGCGTTTGAAGAGACGATGTACGGTCAGGTGCCCGATCTGAAGCTCCGGGAGAAGCTGTTTCCCGCTGTATGTTTTTGGACGACCAAGCAGTCGGCTTAAATTATGCGTCTTTTGCTCGTGACGGGCATCTATCCTCCAGACATCGGGGGGCCTGCCACGGTGACTCCTCTCTTGGCGGCTGCGAGCTATGCGCGTGGATGGGAGACGGAGGTCATTACTTATGGAGATGAAACCACTGATCGCAGTGGTCCTTGGAAGGTGACCGTTGTTTCGCGTCGTGCATCCCTGCCCGTTCGTTATGCTCGGATGTTCGTTCAGGCGTGGCGACAGGCACGACGAGCAGACCTAGTGTTTCTTCAAGGATCATTTGCAGAAGGCTTGCCTGGGATGATCGGGGCCAAGCTGGCTGGGTGTCCGGCGGTTCTCCGCCTGCCTGGTGGCTATGCTTGGGAGCATTGGCAATTGGCGAGTGGAGCGCTCATCTCTTTGGAGGAGTATCTAGCGTCCACCAAAACGCGACCGTGGAAAATTTCTCTCATGAACGCTTTGGAGGGGTGGGTTGTTCGTTCGGCGAAGCGTGTGTTTGTGCCAAGTCGTTACATTTGTTCGCTGCTTGCTGCCTGGAAGGTTGAGTCGACGCGTTTGAAGGTCATTTATAATCTGCCAGTGTCGCTGCCGGTTTTACTTTCCTCAGAACAGGCGCGGCAAGAGCTTAATATTGCTCAGGGTAAACGCATTTTGTTGACCTTGGCTCGCGGGATTCAAACCAAGCGAGTCGATTTTTTGATCGGGTTATTACCCGCGTTAACCGATACGTACCTTGTTTGTTTGGGCGAGGGCGAACGGTATGCTGCGTGGCGTGAAGAAGCGATTCGATTAGGTGTCTCCGACCGATTCATCACCCCCGGTCGTGTTGATCGACTCCAGGCCTATCATTATGCCAAGGCGGCGGATGCCTTTGTGCTGGCATCGCATACAGAGAATTATCCGTTTGCCGCCATCGAAATGGCACTGGCCGGATTGCCCTGTTTTTTGAGTGATCGAGGAGGAAACAAAGAAGCGGGGGAAAATTTCCCTGATCGGATCACGATTCTGCCGTATGAAGATCAAACAGCCTGGATCAAGCGTTTACAAGGAGAATTTCCGCGTCTAGAGGCACTCTCTCAGCTTCCAGGGAAGTCGATGGTCGATGAATATCTGGATGAGATCGAGTCACTGATGACCTAAATCTAGGTATGCATATTTTATTTATTGGCAGAGACCGACAGGGCTTGAATCCAGCATCCGATTTGGCGGCGCGTTGGCGTGGATTGGTGGCTTCAGGTGTTCGTTTAACCATTCTTTTATTATGCGAGCAGGCGACGAGTTGGGAGGAGCCGGGGATCCGCGTGATCGGAAGTGGCGGATCGACGTTTCTTGGGCGTTGGTTGAACGCGTATCGCCAAGGACGAGATCTCACGGGGATCGATCTCATTAGCGCACAAGATCCGGCGGAGCTTGCGCTGTTGGGCTATTTTTTAGGAAAGCAATCGAAGGTGCTAGTGGAGATGCAGGATCATGGTGGTTGGTTTGATGGCTCACGTTGGATTGAGGAGCCATTGTGGCCTTTGCGCAAGGCTTGTGCAGACTGGCTTTTGACACGGGTACAATCTATTCGTACGGTGAATCCCCAGAGTTTTGAACGATTGAGGGAGCGATTTGGCAAGCGGGTGTATTTTTTGCCAATTGCTTGCGCTGAGCGATTTTTTACTGCTCAGCCTAAACCGACTGCAGGCAAGATTGTTTGCGTCGCACGGTTTGTTCCAGTAAAGCGTCATATACTCTTGTTACAGGCCTTCGCTGTCCTCGCTCAAACCAATCCGAACGCGAAGCTAACGTTGGTTGGATCCGGACCACTCGAAACAAAATTACGCCAATTGGCACGAGATCTCCGGATTGATCGCAAAGTCGAGTTTGTGCAGACTACGAATCCACTGCCTCATTTGGAGTCGGCTGAGCGTTTTGTGCTCCTGTCTTCGCATGAAGGTTGGGGAGTGGCAGCGGTTGAGGCGGCGGCTGTTGGGGTTCCGGTTCTGATGACAAGTACTGGTTGTGCCCCTTGGCTCGAGGAAAAGGGATTGGCTCGTCAAATCAAGGATCTGAGCCCTTCAAAGATCGCCGCTCAACTGAAAGAGCCATGGGGAAATTTACCTTCGTCTGATTCCATTCCGCATATGTCGGACGTTCAGCGCGAGCAGATTATCGCTTGGAAACGTCTCCATACCTAAGTTATGCGCTTGCTCATCTGTATTCAGGCGGTTGATTTAGACGACCCATTGATGGGCTTTTTTCATCGTTGGTTGGAAGAGGCAGCCAAGCAATTCCCTCTGATTACCGTTTTGGCGTTACGGGTGGGACGTTACGATCTTCCGGCTAACGTTCGGATCATTCCATTGCGTCCAGCTAGTTCCCATTCGCGTTTTGCTGTCATTCAGACGTTGATCAAACAAGCTTGGATCCGACGACACGATTACGACGCGGTTTTTGTACGTGGTGATCCACAATATATTATTCTTGCAACTTGGTTGTGGCGTCTCTTGGGTAAACGTATCGTGTTTTGGTATGCGCACTGGAAGGTGCGGGCTTCAGCTGTCTGGGCTTCTCGCTTAGCAAATATCACGGTGACTTCCGTCAAGACCGCTTTTGACCATCCAAGCGTCAAAGCAATTCCCATTGGACAGAACGTCGATCATCGGCGATTTGTGCTCCGTACGGCTCCAACTGCTTCTCCAGTTCGTTGTTTGGCTTTTGGGAGTGTCCGACCAATTAAGCGTATTGATCTGGCGATCAAGGCGTTCTTAGAGGCTGATGGTGAGAACCTGGGGTCAACGCTTGCTATTGTCGGTCCTCGCACCGACAAGACTTATGAAGAGACACTTAAAGCGTTGGCGCAAGGACACCCATCCATCCAGTGGGGCGAGGCGGTAGCCTATGATCAAGTTCCAGCTCTGTTGGCTGACTACGACCTGACGATCAACGCTTGTCCAGGAAGTCTCGATAAAGTCATCATAGAAGCGATGATGTCGGGTCAGATCGTCATTGCTTCGACCGACGGTATCTTGGGTTGGTTGCCGGAGCGATTGCATTGGTTGTACGCTCCGCAACTAGATGATCTAGTGAGAGCAGTTCGTCGGGCATTGGCGCTTACGCCCCAAGAACGTTTTGTGTTAGGCAATGAATTGCGGGCCTTGGCGATCGAACAGCATTCGCTTGAGGGTCAAGTACGAAAGCTTGTTATATTGCTTGAGAAGAAAGTCTGATCTTTCTTGTATTTTTAGCCAAGTTTTACTACACTTTCAGCCATGAATCGTGATCAGAAACTGGCTGGAAAGCGCATCCTGTTTCTTATCAATTCGCTGGGTGGCGGGGGAGCGGAACGGGTGTTTATTCGCGAATTGAATGCGCTACAGGCGGAAGGTGTGGATGTTCGTCTGGCGACGCTCTATCCCGTATCTAAGGGTCGAACACACAGACAGCTGCTGGAATTACCAGCGGACAAGCAGAGATGTTTTGAGTTTCGAGGATTATTGGATCTACGAGCAGTGAAAGCGTTGAAGTGCTTTGTGCAAACGGAGGGAATTGATCTGATTTACTCTACGTTGGATGAGGCTAATACAGTCAATCGAGCGTTAGCGCTGCTTCTGCCAAGTGTCTCTTGTATCGTTCGTGAGGCGAATACAGCGGAGCATAAAACCAACAAATTCAAGCTGTGGGATCGTCTGACGAATCATTGCTTGAAGCAGATCGTTACGGTTTCAGAAGAAGTTCGGCAGTCGATTCTAAAATATGCACCAACGGTTGATCCAAAAATTACTGTCTTACCCAATGGAGTTGAGTTGGGGCGTCCGTCTGCCCATTCAACACATTCTAAGTTGGTGCTGCTTACCGTTGGTCGTTGTACGCCGCAGAAGGACCAGCAATTGATTTTACAGGCGCTACGTATTTTAAACGAGCGTCGCGGAGAGCTGGATTATGTGTTCCATTTCATCGGTGACGGCCCGCTACGCACTGAGTTGGAGGCAATGACTCATGCACTCGACTTGGCTGATCGAGTGATATTCCATGGTCACGTCCCAGCCGAGCAAATGTTAGCCTATTACGAGGCAAGTGATATTTTCCTGCTCAGCTCACGCTGGGAGGGCTGCCCGAATGTTCTTTTGGAGGCCCTGAGCCATGGCTTGGCCAGTCTTTCGACCAATGTAGGAGGCGTACCAGATATCGTTAGGCATGATATAGATGGACTGTTAGTTGAAGCGGGCCAGGCTCAGGCTTTTGCAGATCAACTTGAACGATTGCTTACGGATGGAGCCTTGCGTACACGATTAGGTCTGGCTGCTCGTAAGCGTATCGAAGACCAGTTCTCCATGGAGCAACATATGACACGTCTTACTCATCTCTTCGCTCATACCCTGTCCTCCTCTTTATGACCCTCAATTCTCTCTTGAAACGCAATCGTCGCATTACTCAATTCTTGCTGAAGAAATCTATTCAGCTGCACAACTATAGTTACCACAAGATTTCTGAGTATGCTTCGGCCTTGGAGAAAGATCTGCATCCCAAGCACGCCATCATGGATTATCATCGTTTTTTTGTTGAGCGCGTGACTTCGTCTGATCGTGTCTTGGACTTGGGTTGCGGTAATGGGTACCTCGCTTACGATGTTGCTGAGAAGGCTAAACAAGTCGTGGGTATTGATATTCGCCCAAAAAACATCGAGAAAGCCAAAGCGCGTTTTCAAAGACCTAACCTGTCTTTTGTTGTTGGCGACGCAACGATAGAATCTTTTCCTGAGCGTTTCGATGCCATTGTCTTATCGAATGTCCTAGAACATATTGAAAAGCGGGTAGAATTCCTGAAAAAACTCAAAGGAATCAGCTCCAAGATCATCTTCCGTGTGCCCATGATCAATCGTGATTGGACGGCAATGTATAAGAAGCTCCATGGCTTTGAGTATCGCTTGGATGATACACATTTTATCGAATATACCCTGGAAACATTGTTGGCTGAATTAGCTGAGGCTGGTTGGAAATTGGATTATTATCAAATCAATTGGGGCGAAATCTGGGGCGAAATGGTCGCAATCTAGCGACTCGTATGAAGTTCCTCTTCCTAACGCCACGTCTACACAATAACTATTACGAGTTCATCAAGACGCTCCTCGCGCATGATGAACGGGTTCAGGTTGGGGTTCTGTATGCTCTACCAACAGAACGTTATGAATTGGTTCAGCCGATGGTCTTGGGATATTCCCGTGTCTTTCGCTGGATGAAGAGTTGGTTTCAGCCTCGCTCAACCTCGCTCTTAAAAGATCGCTTCGAATTACGTTATGGCTTTCCGCCACTTATCGCGCTTTGGAAATTGTTGCGGACCAGTCAGGCAGACGTCGTCGTGATAAAAAATATCGATAGCGCCTTTTCGTTGTTTGCTCTGTGCTTTTCACGTCTTCTCGGAAAGAAAATCATCGTTGATCTACAGATCGATAAATACCGTCCACAACGCAAGAGTGGTTCGGTTGCGATGGTGAAAACGCTGTTTGGCGCCAAAGTGGTGACGCCTCTATTGGGTGATCCGCGTTATCCGAATGATAATGACAACTTGTATTATATTCCATTTACACATGAGCCTGATGCTCAGCCTGTAAAAAGGGACGGGCGTGAAGGCACGATCCGAATTCTCTGTGTTGCAAAATTTCAAAAACGCAAAAATCAGCTGTTGTTGTTGCGAGCGTTACAAAGTATCTCTCCAGATATCGAATATGAACTGCATTTGGTTGGCCAACAAGGGGATCCGACTTACCTTGAGGAAGTAAAACGCTTCATTCAGAAAAATACTTTGGAAAAGCGTGTTTCTTGCTTACTTGATCTGCCTTGGGAAGCGATGAGAGAAGAGTATCATTGGGCGGATCTATATATTCTCCCAAGTGCCAAGGAACCAGCTGCCATATCGATCCTGGAAGCGATGAGTTTTGGGCTGCCAGTCATCTGTTCTGATCAAAATGGTACCAAATGCTATGTTGAGGAAGGGAAAAATGGATCAGTCTTTCGATCCGGTGACCTCCAATCACTTTCAATGATTCTCAATGTTTTGTTGCGTGATCGAAACCAGTTGCGCGTGATGGGTGAGCGAAGCACAGAACTAGTGAAAGAAAGGCATTCACCAGAAAAAGCCTATCAAGCTTTCTTGAAGTTGGTTTCCTAGACCTTACTTTGAAACAGGGGATAAGGGGTGTTTTAGGTAGGACTGAATAATCAATGCGTAAAAAGAAGCATTGCCCGTATCTTTGTCTTGTAGATCTTTAAGTAAAGCTCGTTTTCCTGCCTCTTCATAGGCTGCTAATTCGCTCTTTCGTCGGTCAGGAGTTTTGAGGAAAATCCCTGAAAACAGGAACTTTTTATGCATTTCTATGCTGGCCTGTCCGCCTAAGCTATAAACATCGAACGTGGTGTGTGCTTGGTCGAATGGCCGCAGGAGCGTCGCGATCGTCTTGGGTGTGTACTGACGAATCCCATGAAACGGATATAAGTGCATGGTTTTTGCGGCCGGAAAGAGATGGACTTGAATCGTTGGCTGTTTACGCGCCTCAATGAATTCGTTTAATTGCTCGAAAAACGTCACATCTTCTGGGATATGTTCCAGAGCTGATTGACTGATAATGAAGTTGGTTTCTTCCGAAAAGAAGGGGCGAATATCTTTTCCTTGAAAGCGATGGAAACGATAAAAGCCTGGACGTTCCGTTTGCAGGGTCTTCCAATTGGCGAGTTCTTCGACGTCAATTCCAGTGTAGGAGGCTAGGCGTTGACCGGAGTGTTGATCAAGAAACGGGCCGTAATTTCCATTTCCACAACCGATATCAAAGCTGTGAATCTGACCGTTCAAGTGTTCGTGAATTTCTTGCCAAGGCAAGTCCATCCAAAAGAGATTGCACAGTTTGCGTGAGGGCGAATCATGAGGCTTCAAAGCGGGGAAAAGGTGATTCGGTGAGGATAATGTGAAAGGTTGAACGTGGAATGGTTGTTTGATCCAGGGTTTAGGGCAGTGATTGTTCAGCGTATTCAACCCTAAGTACAAGAGCTTGGCGGGATGTGACAAGCCCCGATAGGGATCAAGCGTATGGCCTGATGAAGATTGTTTGGTAAAGATCGGCATAGCAAGTTTGTTCTACAATCGTTTGGCAGCTTCGAGTGAGGAAACGAGTGCCCGTGTCATGTCTTGCTCAAATTGACCTTGGGTGTACTGCAAGGAGTTGATGTAGGCGTGAGCCATACGGGTGGCAAGTTCTGCTTTGGACAAGCTCGCAGCCTCACGAATTTGTTTGATGAGCGCCTCTTGATCGTAAGGGTCGTCAATTAGGAATCCGAATGTTTCTGTGTCGATACCCGTTTCCCGTGTAACGATCGGAATAAGGCCACGGCGCAAACAAGTGGTGACAGACGTTGCGATGCCCTCTGAGCAAGAGGGGAGCAGAATGAAGGCGCAATCAGCTGTGAGTTTCTGAAAGGCTTCTCCACCTACCTGCACAAAGCCGAAACGTTCGATATTTGGGTGTTTACCGGTACGTAATTGATAGACTTGTTCAAATTCATCTTCGTCTGGTCCACAAATGAAGAGCTTGCAGTCTGGGAGTTTGGCGAAGGCTTCAACTACCAAATCGAGACCTTTGACGATATTGCCGTTGCCACCGAAATACAAGAAATGTTTAGGGTTACGCGAAGCGATATCCTCGATCGACATCGAAAGAGCGGGTGACGAGGACGGGCGAATACGATGAATCGGTTTTTTATATTGATCGTAGGTTGCGCTGGTATAGTCATTGCCAATCGAGAAGATGACGTCTGTAACTTTCATCGATTCCTGGATTTTGACCTGTTCAATCGTACGGCGTGGCGAAATATGAGAGACCTCTGGGTGACGCTTGAAGAACTCTTTGTAGCGATTAAGCGTCCATTCGTTACTGATATCAGGATCCGGTCCGGCTGCGTAAAAGATTTTTAGCGCTTGTGGCACTTTCTCGGCGATGCGCGCAAAGTAACGTCCAGAATCTCCCGCGCCGATTCCAAAGAAGAGATCGTAGCTAGGGTAAGGAAGCGTTTCGAGTTGTTGCGGTGTAACGGTACGATCAATGATATCTACAGCGAAACCTAGTTGATTCAAGCATTGTGCAATGCAAATAATTTCCCAATTGTTGGTGTGTACGTAGCGATTAGCTAATGTGCGATCATAAAAAACGTCTGTCTTGTAATACAGCAAGGCTTTTTTCTTGGGAGTTGTGCGGCAACCTTTGGTGTAATTGTAGACGATGACCTGTTTACGAGGTCGGAAGAGCTTCTTAAGGTATCGCAACATAGGGAATTTATGTACCGAAGAGAATAGCCCGCGCCTCAGGTCCTTTCAGAAAGAGCAATTCAAGCGAAGTGATGTAGGGCATGAATGGTTCATGTAACTGACGATAGGTCGGATGAACGAATTCGTGAAAACGTACTTGCATGTTACTTGCTTCAAACGGCTCGAGTCGCAAATAATCTCGTCCAGAAGGGCCAGAGAGATAGAGGTCGGGCTTGAGCATTTTACAGACGCTATAAACGACCTGCTCATCAGCTGGTTGTTCATAATTCAGCTCTGACGAGCGTACAATCCGTTTTGGTTGAATATTGTAGGCTTGCAGCAGAAAAAGAAGAATATCACAATTAAGATCAGCGATAAGTGTATACGGCTTTTCGATGATCTCTTTGATCGTTGGGTAATAGGCCTTGAAGAAGGGCGCTTTGCTGTAGGCTTGCTCAAGCGATCGGAGGTGCTTTTCTTTCCAAGGAGTAGTGGCGATTTCAATATCCTTGATCTCCGTTTGGAGGGGTTGTTTTTTCACTGGAACCGTCAACCATTGTGCGCCTTGGGCCGTACGGATTTTATTCCGATTCTGGAAGTAGTTCTTTTCAAATTGAACTGTATCCAAAATAACAAAAACATCCGCCGCCGCAATCTTATGCAACAAGCCAAGCCAAACAAGATGTTCGGGTTGGTGAATGGTGACGATCATATGTTGTTAGAATCGACTAAAGTCCCAATTGAAGCGCACGACTTCAAAAGACTCCGCGTATTTATGACCTGATTCGTAGCCACGTAGACGCGCACGTCCGACTACAGCTTCTACCCAGTTTTCGCCGTATTTCGCGAGTTGGCTCTTATGTTCTCTGAGGGCGTTGATTTTTTTGTCGATAACCGAGCTGATATCGAAATACATTTGCGGATGAAACGGCATATACGAGCGGCCAGATGGTGGAAATGGTTCGTACATGAGCAAGTTATTCTGATAGCGTGCCGCAGAAATCGTCGATTGTGAGGTATTTTTGTGATCCTGATGTGTATCAAAGGCCCAGTGGGTCATCGTTACGTCCGGCTGAAACGCATCGATCACACGATTGATCGCTTGAACGGTATCACCATTGTAGGGTACGAACTTGATAGGGAAGTCCAAGATCTCGACATCCGTCACGCCGAGAGCGTGTGCGCCGGCCAGGGCTTCTACATCCGCTTCGCCTTTGCTACGCATCGTGCTTCCGTCATAGTTTGTGTAGGCAGAATCAGTCAGTACCAGGATCTTTACTTCATGGCCTAGCTCAACCGCTTTGGCGAGAGTTCCTCCGCAGGCAAGTTCTAGGTCATCTGCGTGGGCGCCAATCGCAAGAATTTTCATAAGCAGGTCTAACGTTAGGCGGATGGTTTATCTTTGGCGAAGAAGGTCTCCCAGTAGCCAATCTCACGCCAAGGATGGGCCAAAAAGGCTTCGGTGGAGTCAACCGATGGACTGGCGGCACCACGGAAGAAAGCTTTTTTGACGCGATAGCCGTAGGTTCCAACCAGGCGCACCAAGGATTCAGCTGATTGATCAAAGCTCTTCAAGAGTTCTGAATGCAACTCGATGTACATGCCATAGGGTGCATCTGGGGCAGACAAAATACGCTTCATACCCGCTAGAATTGCCCATTCGTAACCTTCTACATCCATCCGGAAGTAGTCGAATTTCTCGTGCAGGACATCATCAAGCGCCACCGTTTTCACTTCAATCGCTTTGTAATCACATAAACGATCATCGCGCTTAGCGAAGCTACTCAGGTTACCTTTCGAGGCCGTATAGAACAAGTTGGTACCGGATTCAGCGCCTACGGCATAAGGGTAGCATTCACTGCGTTCTTCCAAATGATTCAACATTAAGTTGATCTTGAGCGCATGGAAATTCTCTGGGTTTGGTTCGTAGGCAATAATTTTTCCTGTTTCTCCAATGATTTTTGATTCGAGCAAGGTGTAATAGCCAATATTGGCGCCGATCTCAACGATCGTCATTCCAGGCTTCAATTCTTGGCGAATGAAATTGGTGCTGTTGGCTTCGTGAACGCCGGTCAAATAGAGCTCAGTCGAAATGCCTTGATCATTTAAGTTCAAAAGCATTGGACTGCCTTGTACCATGCGGATGGCCTGTCCGTTGGGTAATCGCTGTTTAACTCGTTTGATATAAATGCTCTCAGCCCCTTTCTTGAGAATGTAGGGGAGCTTCTTCAAGCGACGAGCAGCGTGGCGAGCGCTTTTGCTAAGTGCGCCGACAGCCCCATATTTTTGATAACCTTGTTTAAACTGTTCAAGAGCGGTTTGTTTCATAGGGTGGAGGAAAGTCGTGTGAGGAAGGTTAGGAGTGTATCAGCGTTGGCTTCGATCGAGTAGTGGGATGAGATGTAATTGCGTAAGTTGTCGGCGTAGGTTTGTCTGAGCTCCGGCGACTGAATCAGTGTTTCAATGCCGCGTTCCCAGCCCTTTGTACCGTTCACGACGCCTCCGTTCAAGCCGTCCTGCAAAAAGTGAGCACTAGATGGGGTGAAGTCGCTTAGAATCGGTATGCCCAGCTGGCTAAAGACGTAGAGGCGGCCCGGATTGGTGGAGTACTTGTAGCGATGGACATAATCATGTGTGCGACAGGCGTAGACGCATGGTCTTAGTGCGTGACGTAAGCGTGATAGCCAGCTGCTGGTCGAGCGTGTTTGATGAACCAGGTTTGGCACGAGTCCGATGTCACATTCTTTCAGGGCTTCGACGACCCCCTCTTCAGACCATTGCACGTGTCGCACTGTGATATGTCGTTCTAGCTCTGTTTTCCAACGTTTCAACTTCTCAACATTGTAGACCGCGATCAGTTCAATCTCATGTCGCTTTGAGAGATTGATCAACGCTTGTGTAATGGAGGGTTCGAAATTGTGCAGATGAAGTTTGTTTCCATGATAGCCCAGCACGATTTTTTCTTTCTTGGTATGTGTTCTATGAAGCTCTGGTGTCTCGGGGAACATGTAATAAATCACGATATTTGGATTGTATTGCAAGAAAAATTCTCGTTGCTCGATTGAACTGACGAGTAAAAAATCAGCCGCTCTGACAGATCCTAGACCGGAAGCATTCCCGATCTTGGGATCCATGATGCCCACCTTGGCGCGTGGGTTTTGTTGTTTGGCTTTTAGTACTTGCGAGTCTGGACCCATGAAAAAAACGAAGTCGTACTTCGTGTAGTCCGACCAATCATTGATGGTCACGTCGTAACCCTTCTTTTTTAGGGCGTTCGGTAAACCTTGCATGCAAACGCGCCCACCGGCTGTGTGGAGCGCTTCTGAAGCAAAGAGGAAGCGTTTGTCACGTAAGTCCATAGTCAGTCAGGTATCAAGTCTCTAGCGGTTTCACGGTGCAAGAAACCGGAATATAGAATGGTCCGCCACGTGGACGAGTCACAAGGGCGTCTGTTCCACCATTTGTCGAAAAGGACAGCCGTAGTTTATCGAGTCCGTGATAGTGGCCCTTGTCTAGTCGTTTATCGAGCAAATAGATCCAGAGTCGCAATTCCGTGCAATTGAAAACTCGTTCAGGAAAGGAAAAGGTTGTGGAATAGTGACCGTTTGCATGGAATCCATCGATACCCGGTTCGTCGGTATCAAAGACATTCAAGAGTAGCTGCCCACTTGTTCCGTCGTAGAGAGCGATGCCTACGGCGCACTGTACGCCATCTTTAGGGGCGTTGATCGTATAATCAACTTTGATTTGGAAAGGTTCTTCAATGGACAGTGTTGTTGAAGGATTGCCGCGTTTGTCTGTTATTTCAAACTTGTTGATATGCGCTGAATCGTGGATTTTTTCGTGCGGTAACGTCATGGCGGCATCTGTCTGAATATAGCTATTCAAGTAGCGCTTGATCGCTTCCTCGGGTGTTCCATCATACTCGACCTTGCCTTGCGATAACAAAATACAACGATTGCAGATGCTCTGAATCGCACCCATGTTGTGACTGACGAAGAGAATCGTGCGGCCTTCTTTTTGTGTCACCTCTTCCATTTTGCCGAGACATTTCTTTTGGAATTCAGCGTCTCCTACAGCCAAGACTTCGTCGATGATCAAGACTTCTGGTTCGACGTGAGCTGCGACCGAGAAGGCAAGACGCACATACATGCCGCTCGAATAATATTTTACAGGCGTGTCCAAGAAGCGTTCTATCCCAGCAAACTCGACGATCTCGGCAAACTTCCGTTCGATTTCCTTGCGCGTCATGCCTAGAATCGCTCCGTTCAAATAGATATTTTCGCGCCCTGTGAGTTCTGGATGAAAACCTGTTCCAACTTCAAGCAAACTGCCGACACGTCCACGGATGCGAATTTCGCCGGTGGTGGGTGGAGTGATTTGCGACAGGATTTTAAGCAGGGTGGATTTGCCAGCTCCATTGTGGCCGATGATCCCTACGACATCACCTTTGTGAACTTCAAATGAGACGTCCTGCAAAGCCCAGAAATCCTCCTTTTTCTTGCCTCCAGCCGCGTTTTTAGCCTTCTCTTTCAAAAAGCGAAATGGATGGCGTACGATTGTGCCTAAAATATCACGCAAAGCAATATAATTTCCGCGGAATTGCGCCAGCTGAAACTTTTTGGAGATCTGTTTTACCTGGATGATCGGAGGCATATGTTAAATCAGATCCGCGAAATACCGTTCGGTTTTTTTGAAGTACAAGAAACCGATGATGAGAAACAAGAAGGCGCTCATGCCAGAGAGTCCAAGTAACATCCAGTTGATGGGGGCATTGCCGAGGAGACTGGCATGGGCTGCTTTGATGATGCCCGTCATGGGATTGAGCGCCAATAACCAAGAGTATTTTCCTGCGATACTGGCAGGATAAATGACGGGCGTGACGAACAAGAGCATTTGAATAAAGAATGGTAATGCGTAGCGAACATCGCGATATTTCACGTTGAAAGCAGCCAAAAACAAACCGCCACCAGCCGAGATCATGAAGGTTAGCAGGAGGAGGAGTGGCAGCATGAATAACCCCTCCAGTCTTGGTACAAACTGATAATAGGCCATGAGACCGATCAGAATGAGTGACGCGCAGAAGAAGTCTACAAAACGCGTAATCACGGCCGAAAGAGGTAGGATCAGGCGCGGAAAGTAGACTTTTGTCAGAATCGACTGGTTCGAGATCAGGGAGTTGCTGGTTTCGCTAAGGGCATTCGAGAAAAACTGCCAAATCAGCAAGCCGACATAGACGAAGACGGGGTAGGGAATATTGTCGGAAGGGATTCCCGCAAATTTTCCAAAAAAGAGACTAAAAACCACCATTGTGATAAAGGGCTGAAAAATGGCCCAACCAATGCCGATAACCGTTTGTTTATAACGTACTTTAAGGTCACGCCAGCTGAAGAAAAACAGCAATTCACGATACGTCCAGAGTTCGCGAAAAATATCCAAGGTAAAGGTTTTTCGAGGACGTATGATCGTTTCAGCCAGCATAGGAGCCATCAGAGGATAGCGCTTTCGTGGGGGAACTTCAAGCTAATCTAGCAGGCAAAGCTCGGCTGAATCAGGCCATTTTTAGCCCCAGCTTGGCTTGACGTTTCGGCTCAAACAGCCTACCCTACGCCTATTAATTTTTGCCTAAAATAAGCCCATGAACGTCTCTGAACTTGCTCGTCGCCTCCGTGTTACGCCTCACGAATTGCTCACTAAATTACCTGAGCTGGGCTTCGATATCGGAACGCGCGCGATTAAGGTAGATGACCGTGTGGCTGAACAAATTATCCAGAAATGGATGGAAAGCGTTCGTCGCGAGCGTCTACGCAACCAGATTTTGGCCCAACAGGCGACTCCGGTGGCTGATAATCGCCAGAAAACAGAGGTCTTGTTGCCGTCTGTGCTGGCTGTGCGTGATTTTGCCGGTTTGTTGCGTTTGCCGGTTACGAAGGTTATCCAGCAGCTCATGAAGGCCGGTATTTTGGCCTCGCAGAATGAACGAATCGACTATACGACAGCGGCCATCATCGCTGAAGAGCTGGGATTTAGAGCAGTTCAGGCGAGTGAAAAACAAGAAGAGTGGAAAGAAGCGCTCGAAGAAAAAGACATTATTAAGGAACGTTTGCAGAGCGCGACGGAAGGTTTGGTCGCTCGTCCGCCGGTCGTTGTCATCATGGGTCACGTTGACCATGGAAAAACCCGTACGCTCGACGCCATCCGCAAAACCAACGTTATGGAAAGCGAGTCGGGTGGTATCACGCAGCATATCGGTGCCTACCAGGTGGAAAAAAACGGCCGCAAGATCACGTTTATCGATACGCCTGGTCACGAGGCTTTCACGGTCATGCGTTCACGTGGTGCGAAAGTAGCTGACATTGCTGTTTTGGTTGTTGCTGCTGATGACGGAGTTCAGCCACAAACGAAAGAAGCGGCTGACATCATGCGGGCCGCCAAGTTGCCGTTCTTGGTTGCGTTGAACAAAATCGATAAGCCAGATGCTGATCCAAACCGTGTCTTGGGTCAATTGGCCGAGATTGGAGTCACGGTTGAAGAATGGGGTGGGAATATTCCGATGGCCAAGATATCGGCTAAAACGGGGGAGGGAATCGATGCGCTACTCGACACCATTTTGCTTGTAGCAGATATTGCGCCAGAACGAATCATGGCTCGTCCAACTGCACATGCGGCTGGCAGTGTCATCGAAGCGCACGTTAACAAAGGCGAAGGCCCCGTTGCGACCATCATCATTCAAGATGGCACGTTACGTATCAACGACTGTCTTGGTATCGGGGGTGCGGCCTACGGTCGTGTTCGTGCTATGCGCGACTGGAATGGTGTGCAGGTTAAAGAGGCTTTGCCAGGCATGCCGGTCAAAATTTTGGGCTTCAAAGTTCCACCAGTAGTTGGTGATGTGATCGAAGTTCCAGAAAATCCTCGTGATTTGGAGCAGAAAAAGACTCGACCAACACGTCAGGTAGCGGACGCTTTCACAGCGACGAAAGCCATGCCAAAACAGGGTGAAGAAGGCCAAAAGAAAATCATGTTGAATGTGATTTTGAAAACAGACGTACTTGGATCGTTGGAAGCCTTGCTCGGCATGATCGAAAAGATCTCGCACGATTTGGTCGGTGTTGAAGTGATTCAGAAGGGATTGGGAAATGTCACAGACGTTGACGTTGAGCGTGCGGCTAACTCAAAACCCTCGGTTGTCTACGGATTCAACGTTCTGACACCAACCGGTATCGATGTCACGGCTCGTGAAAAAGGCGTTGATGTGAAGAGCTATAAGATCATCTACGAATTGTTCGATGATATCTTGGTTCGTTTGAACGCGCTGTTGCCTCAGGAAACGATTGTAATTCCATTGGGTCAGGCAGAGGTTGCAGGGATTTTCCGCACAGAGCCTGGACGTATGGTGCTTGGTGCTAAGGTCAAAGAAGGCAAGCTCCAGTCCGGCTGCAAGGTTCGTGTCTGGCGTGGCCAGGATCCAATCGGAGAAGGCGTTCTCGAATCGTTGCAATCCGGCAAATCGCCGGTCAAAGAAGTGGGGGCTGGTCAGGAATGTGGTCTGGCTTTCAAGGGAAAAACGAAGCTCGAAATGGGAGACCGTTTCGAAGCATATCTTGAAGAATCCAAGGCGCGTAAAGTCGAGTTCACGCGCTAATTGTGTGGGGAAGGATAGAAAAAAACAGGCTATTTGCCTGTTTTTTCCGCTCTCAACTTTTCTGCATATTCCATAACTTGTTTGGCGGCATTTGTTGCTTCGAGCGAAGGGAGATTATGCCCGTCAGCAAGGGCATGTTCCCTGTAGGCGGTTTTTAATCGTTCCAGTTCCCCATGTTCTTCCGGTGTGACTTCTACGCCTGTAAGGATTTCGTTTGCAGCCCTATTTAGACTATCTGAATAGGCTTGGCCGTATCGCTCGTCTTCTCTCCGCATAATTTCATCACTGATCTTTCTCGCTTGGTCTAGAGGGATATGGTCTGGAATGCGCATATTAGCTGGTAGTATTTCAGACGTGTCATTTAGTGTCTAGTTAAAAAAAATAAGCTCTTGTTTCTCTTATGACCCCAGCCTATGATGATTGGACTATGGCACATACTTTTACTGACGCGAATTTTGAGGAGGAAGTCTTGAAATCGAGCGTTCCTGTTTTGGTAGATTTTTGGGCAGAATGGTGTGGTCCATGTCGTGCCATGGCTCCTGTGATTGAAGAGGCGGCCGGGGAAATTTCAGAAACGACCTTGAAAATCGGGAAGGTGAACGTTGATCAACACCCACAGACGCCTGAAAAATATGGCATTGCTTCGATCCCGACCTTCATCCTTTTTAAGGATGGTCAAGTGGCAGAACAGTTCTTGGGTGTGATGCCAAAAGCAGCCTTGCTTGAGCGTCTTTCCAAGTATTTGGCGAGTTAAGTGTCTATGGATTGGTATAACGTAGCCATTATCGGCTCTGGTCCGGCTGGTTGGACGGCGGCAATTTATGCGGCTCGTGCTAACTTGTCGCCGATTTTGTTTGAAGGGATCGAACCAGGCGGTCAGCTCATGACGACCACGGAAGTCGAGAATTTTCCCGGTTTTCCAAAAGGCATTATGGGCCCTGATTTAATGGCGGCCATGAAAGAGCAGGCGGTACGCTTTGCGACGGAAGTCGTGTCTCAATTTGTTGAGAAACTGACTTCAATCGAAGGCGGTTTCGAACTAGAAGCTGGTGGAAAAACCTACAAAGCTCGTACCGTTATTCTCTCGACGGGTGCGACGGCAAGACGCATTGGTTTGGAATCGGAGCGCGCCTTATACGGCAAGGGTGTATCTGCCTGCGCCACGTGCGATGGCTTCTTCTTCAAAGGTAAGCAAGTAATGGTGGTAGGAGGTGGTGATAGCGCGATGGAAGAGGCGAACTTCCTCACTCGTTTTGCCACATCTGTCACGATCGTTCATCGTCGCGACAGTTTCCGTGCCTCGAAGATCATGCAGGATCGTGCGCTGAAGAATCCGAAGATTTCGGTACTTTGGAATAGCGAGGTCATTGAAATCAAAGATGTCGCTCTGGGTAAGGTGACGGCTGTCGTGTTACGCGATACGGTAACAGGAGAAACGCGTGAACAAGCGATCGATGGGGTGTTTGCGGCGATTGGACATGAACCAAATAGCTCTTTGATTAAGGGTCTGATCGATGCAGATGAAAAAGGCTATATCAGAACGGTGATTGGAACGTCGCTCACGAATGTTCCTGGATTGTTTGTGGCAGGGGATGTGCAGGATTCGCGATACAGGCAAGCGATTACGGCGGCTGGGTCGGGGTGTATGGCGGCACTTGATGCAGAGAAATATTTGCAGGATTTGGAATAACTTCGATAGCACCAGCCCTTCGCTTGCGAGACAACTCGCGTTGAGGATTGTCGCTCCTCCTTTGTCTATTCGTGTTCCGCTCATTACAGCTCAAACACGTCTCGCGGCGTTCAGGGCTGATGCTATCTTCGTTTTTTAAATTCTTTAAAAACTTAATGGATAAGGAAATATGTCTGTTCTTCAGAATGCCATGAAACAGCTGGATCGGGCGGCAGCTCTCTTGCCTCAGTACGTAGCTACAGTTGAGCGCTTGCGTCATCCTGACCGCATTGTTCAGGTGACGATTCCGCTTAAACAGGGCGATACGACGAAATACTTCTCGGGCTATCGTGTACAGTGGAATAATCAGCGAGGGCCATATAAGGGAGGAATTCGTTTTCATCCGCAGGTGGATTTGGATGAAGTCCAAGCGTTGTCTTTTTGGATGACAATGAAATGTGCGGTGCTTGATTTGCCGTATGGCGGCGGCAAAGGAGGCGTATCAGTTGATCCGAAGGCTTTGACACAAGAAGAACGAGAAGAAGTCATGCGTGGCTTCGTTCGCCGTATGGCAGAGGTGGTGGGGCCTGAGCAGGATGTTCCGGCACCGGATGTAAATACTAATTCGCGTTTGATGGATGTCTTTGCTGAAGAATATGGCAAGATCGTTGGAAAGGTTTCGCCAGCGGTCGTAACAGGTAAGAGTCTTGAGCACGGTGGCTCAGCTGGGCGTGCAGAGGCGACAGCGAGAGGAGCCTTTGCGACCTGGAAGGCCTATCAGGACCTCTTACCTGCAGATCATGTCTGGTGCGTCGTGGTGCAAGGTTTCGGCAACGCTGGTCAGCATATTGCTCGTTTGTTCCATGAGGCTGGTCACAAGGTTATTGCTGTCTCTGACTCCCAGGGCGCGATCTTGAATGAGCAGGGGTTGGATATTTTGGCGCTTGAGACCTTCAAGAAAACATCGGGCAGTGTTGTCGGTTTCCCAGGATCGACCACCATGTCTCAAGAAGACTTGCTGACGACCAAGTGTGATGTCCTGGCTCCTTCTGCCTTGGAGAATCAAATTACGGGTGAGATTGGTCAACGTGTTCGTGCTAAGCTGATCCTTGAATTAGCCAATGGTCCGACAACTCCAGAAGGGGATGAAGCGTTGCAGAAGAATGGTGTCACGGTCGCGCCGGATATTCTTGCTAATGCCGGTGGTGTTACGGTTTCCTATTTTGAGTGGTATCAAAATATGCACAATGAAACCTGGTCGGAGGCCGATGTCTACGCCAAGATGAATAAGAAGATGGAAGAAAATGCGCTGGCAGTACGCGAGCGTGCCAAGCGTTTCGCTTGCCCTGATCGTGTGGCTGCTTTCGCGCTTGCCATCGAGCGTTTAGTAGAAAAGAACTAGAAGATCTGTCTGTCAGAATAAAAACAAACGCCCTCTGAAAGGGGGCGTTTGTTTCAGCTTACAAAATTCCCCACAGGAACGTAGCGTGGAAGCTAGTGGTTCCTATGGGGAGGGATTCACACCAGAACTCAAGCAATCCGCACCCAAGAAATCTTGCAATAGGATGGTCCGAGCCGGAGCCCACACGCACCTAAAAATAAGATTCCATGCTTGTCGTGGATGCGGATTGCTAAAGATCTCGTGTAACAACAAATACTACACGAATACCCCTTTTTTGTCAAGGCTACGGCCTTTTTAAGGCCTTTTTGAGCAATTTAGTTCAGATTGTTGATCCCTGTCTGGTCAATAGCTGCCGCAGCAGGGTCGACGGTCGGTGTAAGGGCGGCAACTCCAACCAGACAAACGGCCTGCCAAGGGCGATAGACGCTCGTAAAGGTCACTTTCTTCGTTTCTCCATTGCCATAGGTCACGGTGTAGTCGACTTTGGCTGTCGCACCGGCATGGGCGGTTTCGGTGCACTTGGTCTGTCCGACGGGGAGATCGGTGGTTTCAATCAGTTTCTTTGGGGGTGGGGCAGTGATGTTTGTGACCACGGATTTGCCGATCACGGCCTCTCGACCGTCTTCTGTCCCCCAGACGGAGAAGACTACAATATCGCCTTGGAGTTCTGTTGTGATCAGGATCGCGTAGGGTGTGTCGTTCTTGAATTTGAAATCAGGAGATGGATCGTAGATGGTGGCATCAGTACCGGCTGGTTCATAGTAGCGAACACGGTAGCTATGGTTGCGGCGCTCTGTGATGAGGAGACCGGTATTCATGGCCGCACGGAAGGCGGTTGTGCCGATTTGGCACAAGCCTCCACCGAATTCAGGTAACGTTCGATTGCCTTTAATGACGAGTTCGGGGAGCCAGCCATGCTCACCGTCAATGGGGCCTAACGTTTTGATCATCGAAAATTCTTCTCCAGACAGAACAATGGTGCCGTGTACTCGTTCAGCGCCTAGTTTAATATTTTTGCGACGATTAGTAGGGGATCCGCTGAAATCAGAGGTTCCGCGTCCGATCAGCTCACGAATTCCAAGGCGTTCAGCAGCTTCGCCACGAATGACAGGCGCTTGTGTTTCCACGACGAGAGATGTGCTGGTGGCTTGGTTTAGCCAAGCCGTCTCGATATTTCGGAGTGTCTGAGCAGTATTAGGGCCGAGGCCTTCTTTCGGTGCGACAAAGGTTTTGAGCCTGCCCTGTTCGTCTAATTCCAATTCTCCATCTTGAGCAGCACGAGCACTTGCGCCTAGCCAGTTGCGGAAGGTTCGTTCAGCTAAGCTTGGATCAAGACGAATCTGTGCTTGATGAGGGGCAGTTGAAGTCACAGTGATCCAAGTCGCTACTGTGCTAGTCGTGAGAGGCCAGCTTTTATTGATGGTTGAGGTCGCGACGAGCGTCAGCGTTGGTCTAAGAAGCCAGGCCTCTGCTTGGCTACGAGCTGGTTCTAGATCTTGCTTGGTGAGGTTCGGTTCACTTTCTTCAAGTGCAAGCTCAATCGTGGCGGTAGTTCTGCGATTAAGAGCACGTTCAATCCGGGTAGCTGATTCATTCCAGTCGAGTGATACGCCTGTTTCTTCGGGAACAATGGTGAGAGCCAAAGGGTTGTTTTGGATCGAGAGGCTGGCATCGGCGGGAGCACGTAAAACACTGACTAGCTGGGGTTCTAGGGCTTGGCGTAAGCGTTCAGGATCAACGTCAACGGAGAGGGAGACTTCGGCTTTGGACCAGAGCGACAAACGCAAACGATCCCAGGCATTTTGAACGGGATTATTTGAACGGCCTATCAAAAAGGCTTTCTCGACCAAGGTAGAAGATGGTTCGACGAAAGATCCGGTTGGCCCGTCGGCTTCTAAGGTATAGGTTTGATCTTTGATCTGGACTTTGATGCTGCGGATTTGATCTTGTCCCAAGGCTTGACGGAGTGTCTCGGCAGCTTGCTCTTTTGAAAGGCCGCTTAGAGAGATGCCAGCGACTGAAACATGAGGAAGGATTTTGCCTTCGGAGACTTTGGCGATGTGGGTGCTCCAGGCTAGGGAACCGATCAAAACGGCACAAATCAAAGCGATGATAAGCGAGACGATCAGGAATGTTGAACGGTTATTGGGGGAAGATGTCATGAATTTGGGGAAAGGAGTTCATTCAAAATACTTTTTGCGAGGAGGCTGTCGTCGACGCGTCCGCCTTCTGGAACGGCTCCCATCAGCCGAACGGTACCATCGACACTTGGTGTGCCGTGGATACAGCTCAAAGGCAGGCTGAGAGACTGTCCATCAGGAGTGCGTAGACGGATCAGCTGATCTTCGACGGCAAGAACGGTGCAGACGAGTAATTGTTTCATACACGCAGACGAGCCTACTACGAAGGGCTGAATTCATCCATGGGGCGGATTTCCAAGCGTCTATGGTGCATACGAATGGGCAGACGGAGGGTTAGGACTCCCTGGTGCAGGCTGGCTTCGGCTCGTTCAGGGTAGACATCAAGTGGCAAGACGATAGAGCGGCTGAAGGGCCCCCAATAACATTCTTGATGAAACCAGTCTTCATCGTGGATGGTGAAGGGGGAGCGGCGTGTGCCACGGATCGTCAATAAGTCTCCATCGATTGAGACGTCCAAGTCTTCTGGTTCAACACCAGCCAAAGTCGAGCGGATCAAAAGCAGTTCGCCTTGGCGGAAGATATCGACGCCGAGTTCACCCTCTTGCTCGCTCAGCTCTCGCCATTGATCGACGGTTGGTTCCTTGGGAGGAGAAAAAAAGGAGGCGAGCGCCATACGTCGGAAGCATACCATGAGCCTGACTCGCTCATCCACATTCTTAGGCGTTTCTTGTCTCGGATGAACCTGCTATACTACTTGCGACCTTGTCTTGCTATGGCGAACCTTTTGCGTGACCGTTGGAATCAATTAAAAAAGGAGCAGAAGATTGCGATTGTTTCACTCAGTGTATGCTGTGTCTTTTTGTTATTCGGTGGAATCTCGCAACTGAGTTCGTACGTGCATCGTCCGTTTCTGGTTTCGCGTCAGAATTTAGCGCGTTCCATTCAAATTCGTACACAAACCTTTCAAGATGAAACAAAAGCCATGCAGGAGCTGAAGCTTAAGGATACCGATCGTGATGGGATCTCTGATTATGATGAGCAATACGTCTATCGCACATCGGCTTATCTAGGTGACAGTGATTCAGACGGATTGTCTGATGCAGAAGAGGTGGCAAAAGGTGAGGATCCAAATTGTCCACAAGGCAAGAACTGTCTTGATGTTCAGACGTCTATTCCACGAGCGAATACCTCGACTCTGGCGGTCGAAGGTGTGACGCGCATCCCAACCGAACGACCGGTAGCCCAAGCTCCACAAAGCGGAGTCGATGATTTTTTGGCTAACCCACCCAAGCCTGAAAGTATGAATGCGGCTGAAACACGCGCCTATCTCCGTTCGCATCGGATGGTATCTGAAGAGGAGATCGCGACTTTACCGGATGCGTCTGTACTTCAGGCTTACCAGCTATCGTATCAGGAGGCTTTGCGTATTCAGGCGGCTCGTGCCGCTGTGGCTGGTAGTTCGCCGCCCGCCACGTCTTCTGCTTCGACGCTAACGGCTCCTTCTTCTCCCGCTCCCTCTCCTCAACCAACCCCCTAGCGCTCTATGGACTCTACGCGTTCTTTCCGTCGCATCGCCTTTATCCTCGTCACTGCTGTGACGGGGTTAGCGCTTTGTTTGGGGCCGATTGAGCCAGCTCTGGCTCAGGCAACGAAGGAAATGCCAATTCCTTTCAATGTGCCATCGCCCATGGCGGTTACCATTTCGGCCAACTTGCCAGAGGCAGCTAATCAAACCTACAAAAACATCTATACAGAATTGACACGCGCGGGTGTGATCGCCCTCACAAATGCCACACAGCTGTTTTTGGGACAGATGGCCTACGATGCGGCAGAATATATTGCGACGGGTGGCAAAGGACAGGGCAAGCTCTTTTTTGATGGCAAGTTCGGGGAATATCTGACGAACGTGGGAAGTGACGCAGCGGGAGAATTCATGGCAAGTTTGAGTGATTCAAGCTTCTTCCGTGGCGTTGGGTTCAATCTGTGTCAGCCTAGAGATCCAGCCACTCTCTTGCGTTTGCAGGTGTCTTTGGGTGATTTGGGGAGTCAGCTCTTTCCTTCTTCATCTGATCTAAACTTGCCGAGCGCGGGTGGCTTGGCTTCGAGTTTGGGCTTCACACCGAATCAATACAATCGTCCACGACCACGTTGTGAATTCCAATCGGTTTTGGATAACTACGACACCTTGTTCCGTACCATGAGCGATGGGGACGTGATTCGTAACTTGGAACGGAGCTTTGATCCAGCGCTCAGTCAATTAGGAACGATTACGAGCGTATATAACCGCTTTCTGACGGATGTTCAGCGTCAGGTGAACGACGCTGCTTCTCAGCGTGAGGAGGGGAATGGTTTCCGCCCAGTTGAAGGATTGATCTCGGGCAACATCCGTACACCAGCTTCTGTTGTTGCAGAAGCTACAAACGAACAGATCGTCCGCAAGCCAGGAGCGGATCAGACGGCCATCGTTTCAAGCATGTTATCGAATGCTTGGGAGGCGGGTCCCATTCAGCTCGCAATTTATACCGGTTCGATTTTCGTGAATACGTTGGCCTCGAAGTTCATGCAGCGTATTTTTGAGAAGGGTTTAGGTGGTTCGTTTACACCTTCGCTTTCACTCGACTTGTCTGGCCCAGATTCGGTGGCTGTCTATGGAAAAACCGATGCGCGCAATGCCAATATCGATTTGAAAAATCCACCACCACAACAAGTAGCAGACTACGATGTTGTGTCTCAGATGCAGACTTGTTTGCCAGCTCAGCGTGGAACCTGGAATTGTGTCATGGATCAATCGTTGGTTCAGGCGGTTCGTTCGAAGACACAAGAGGGGGGCGTTACGGTGCGTGAAGCCTTGGAACGCAACATGTTGCATGGCGATTGGCGTTTGATTCCAACCGTCCGCACACGGGAAAACCAAGACGACCAGTGTTATACCTACGCTTACTGTGCGGGCAACCTGCAAAAGATGCGTCTCATGCGTATCTTGCCGGTTGGTTTTGAACTGGCTGCGAATAGTGTAAATAACGTTCGACGTTGTGATACGCCAGAAGGTTGTGTGACGCTGTCGGAAGTAGTGAAAAATTTTGCTGCTTGTAATGACAATGGACAGCTCGATGACGCCCACCCTTGGTGTCACTTGATTGATCCGAACTGGGTTGTCACCTCTTTCCCTCAGCAATGTAGTTTGACGGGCTTCAGCGATACGTTGGTCTCGAGCAAGCTGCCGATTCGCAAAGAGGAATGTCAGGATGTGAAGACTTGTTTATCTCGCAACGATCGTGGCGAGTGTGTCGGAGGCTATGGTTATTGTATGGCGGAGCGTTCAGTCTACCGCTTCTCGGCCGATGTCTGTCCGGCCTACGCAGCCAGTTGTCGTATCTATACGAATAGCGCCGGAACGAAAGTTGGCTACTTGCGCAATACGATTGATCGCGCGGCTTGTGATGCCTCAAACGCAGGTTGTCTTTGGTACTCTACGCGTCGTGCCACAAGCACGTCTGAAACAGATGATTGGACGGCGAGCACTTCGACGGGTGAGCGCATGTACTTCAAGGCTGCGACGGCGGGTCAAGGGGTGGCCACCAAAGGTCTTGAGACCTGTCCAGCTTCTGAGGAGGGTTGTACGCGTTTGTATAATTTCACGCCGGGTAAAGCGGCTTTGAACTTGATGATCAACGGTTCATTTGAATCGGAAGATACAACGACTTCGACGGATGCGTTAGCCTGGCGCACGCCGGGTCTTGCGGCCCTGTCCGCGCCTTATTTTGAGGAGATGCGTAATGCTCGTTTGACGGATTGGACGTCTGAAACGGCTTTCGTTGGTGGAAAATCAATTAAGTTACAGGGAACGGCAGGAATCGTGCCGCAGTCTGTCTGGCAGTCGGTTGAGATCGTACCGGGACGTGTCTATAGCTTCTCGACGTACGCTCGTTCGATGGCTGGATCTGCTTCATTGAACGTAGGTGTTATCCCTTATCGTAATTCAGATGGTTCTGGGTCTGAGACGGAAATCGAGTTGCGTACGCGTTATCATTCCTCGCTTGAGTTGTCGACCTATAATATGGCCGACCGTACGTATAATGCTTATAACAAAGCCTATACGTCTGAGCTTACGACCGATTGGGCACGTCATGAATTCTCGTTTGTGGCTCCAACTTCGTCTCGCTATGCCTATATCACCTTAGGTGGCGTCAACGTCTTAGTTGATGGCATTCAACTAGAGGAAGGGGAGTACGCCACGCCGTTCGTTGAGACCTTTAGCTCTGGTTTGCCGACAGTCTTTATGAAGGTCGCACCGGATGAATTGCAGTGTTCACGTCCGGTGACCGACAGAAGTCGTTCTGCTTTGTGTGGGAACTTTGCTCAGACATGTAGTCAATTGGAGGCGGGTTGTCAGGGCTACCAGGATCAAGAAGGTGGTCAGCAGATCCCAGCTATTCTGTCTGAAAATGACCTGTGTCCAGCCATGTGTGTTGGATACGCTGAATATCGTAAAGCGCCGTCTTCGTTCGACTTGGTCAAGGATATTGATCCACGCTTCAGCGATCCAGAGGAGGCAACTTCCACCTATTTCATCCCTGGGACGGCTGGTCAGTGTACACAGCAAGATGTTGGTTGTGAGGAATTCACCTTGTTGGATGATAACGGTGCGTCTGATGGCGCCACGGCGGCCTACAGCTATTTGCGTGCCTGTGAAAAACCAGGAACTGACTCCGAAACCTACTTTACGTGGGAAGGGGCGGATACGGTTGGTTATCAGCTGCGAACCTGGAGCTTGAAGCGTGATACCGGTCCTTTCGACCTCGGTCCACGTATTTTGACGAAGATTCAAGCGGATCAAATCAGCTTCAAGGAACCAGATACCTGTAACGAAGGCAGTTGGAGAACGGCAGCTGATCCGGATTGTCGTCAATTCTACGATGCTCGTGGCCGTATCTTCTATCGCTATTTCTCACAGACGATTCTTTCAGCGAATGAATGTACGAATGTCCGTTTGACGCGCAGCAGTCGCAATGATTGTGAACGTACCGGTGGTCGTTACAATGAACGTGGTGAATGTACCTACGGTGCTTATCTGCCAGAAAGTCGCTCGTGTAACGCGAGAGCCACCAGCTGTCGTATGTATATGGGAGCGAGTGCTGGAAACACGCAAGCCACCTTCCGTCAGTCGTTCCGTGAAGACTTTGCTCCGTTCGGTCGTCGTGGTTTGACCACTTCGACGGAAGCGCTGTTGGTGGGCGATGTGTCTGTCAAAGTGGGAGATCCGGGTGTGTCTGGTGAGCCAGAACGACCTCTGGGTTATGCGCAAACACGTGCTCTCTTCGATTCGAGTGAAACGGCTCTATATCGCGCGACATTCTGGGCTAAAGCGCCAGCTACAAGTACGAGCATCACAGTTCGCACCACGCGTGAAGATGGAGGCGGCGAAGCCGTGATCGGTACGGTCCGTCTTACTCCAGAGTGGCAGCGTTATACAGTCGGTCTGTTCGAAGGCGCTCCAAACGCTTCTAGTACCTATATTGTCTTTACCGCTCCGCTCTTGCGCAGCGCTGGCTTCGGCTTCTACTTTGACGAAGTGTCTGTGACTCGTGTGCAGGATGTGGTCTATGTTCGAAACAATACGTGGACGACCCCAGCTCAGTGTGATCAGGGATTAGATGGAGCGGATGAACCACAAGCCATGTTAAACTGTAAGGCTTACACCAATCGTGTCGGTCAGACGGTTAACGCGCGTCGCTTCACTCGTTTGTGTCGTGAGACGGCTATTGGTTGTAGTGCCTTCGTGGATACACGCAACACGGATGAAACGTATGCTCGTCGCTTTGTTCAGCGGAACCCGATCGACCCAACTCGTCATGTACCATCGGTCGTAGTTCGTCCAGCTGATCGCTACATCTACTTGATTGATGATCCAGCTAAGCGTTGCAACAGTCAGAACATGAGCTGTCGCGCCTTTGGAAAACCGAAATTGGCCCCAGACCGTCAGCGTTTGGATGTCGAACGTCCGTATGAAACGGTTTACTACAAAGATGATATTACGCGTTACGACAGCGCTTTGTGTAAGCCATCGGAAGCCTTCTGTGCGGAATTCAAGTTCGGGACGGTCAAGGAATATTTCCGCGATCCAGCCACCAGCGTTTGTGAATATCGTCAACCAGTTACAACAGAAGCTTCAGCTGGAGTACCGAGTGAGACCTTGCTAGGAGGTTGGTACGTAAAGGGTTCAGACGCGACACCTTGTTATCCAAGTATTTTGGAAAACGGTCGTACCTATGGTATCGCTCGTTCTGGTGATCAGACCTATAAGGGGTACGTCGGTGCCTGTGAAGAAGCGGCGGGTGAATGTATCGAGCTGCGTGATATCAACGACACGAGTGATCCAGCTCAACGCGCAGGCAAGTCCTATTTCTACATTAAGAATGACCGTCTGGATGTCTCGACCTGTAATGGTCAGGTAGACCTTGGTCGTGGTTGTGTACTCTTCCGCGACATGAGTAGTGGTGCGCTAACCTACAACGCTCGTGCCAGTTATGAGCAGTACAAGACACAGGGCTACAAACCGGTCACACCAGTCGATTGTCGAAATAATCCGGAAAATCCGGCCTGTGTTCAAGGTGGGCGTTGTCGTGGGACGCGTGCAACGGTGACACGTCGTATCAGCGGTGATCCAGGCACGGCCTATAACAATGATCAAGACGCTATTCTTCAAGTTCGTGGTACAGCAGTACCTTGGACAGGGGATGGAATCTGTCGCACGGATGACGACTGTCGTGTGGTGCCGAACGTCACGAACCCTACGGTAATTACCTACAACGTAAACAATGGTGGTGCCTTGGAGCGTCGTACGACTTCTACTGCAGTTGTAGTCACGGAAGCTAACTGTCAGGCTCCGCCACCAGATCAAGCCAACGATGCCAACCTTTTGTTGAAGGTTTCGGTTGATCGTGAATGTTCGCAGTGGTTAGGTTGTCGCAGTTCTGAAACGGTGCTCGATCCTTCGACGAACAAGTACAAGGAAATTTGTAGTGTGCCAGCTCTGTGTGACAAGGGATCAGGTGTTGCGAACGATCAATTCTGTGCCAGTTATGTTGATCGTCGTTCGACTTCGACAGAGCCTATTCTGGCTCAGGGCCAGGTGCTGACTGCTTCCTTGTATGCCGGTCGTGGTCTGGGATTAGGCCAGCGTGATTACTCTGGTTACGCTATTCCGGACTCGTTCCAAGTCATGGACTTACAGAACGTGCGGGTGGCAGTCGAGGGTGCTAAGAATATTCCAGATGCTGCCTTCCGTTTGTCGCAGGAATATCGTTTGACGGCGGCGATTCCGATGCCTCCATTGCGTCGTATCACGGTCGGCGGAGTCACTCGTTATCAGCACACGCTTCGTCCAGGGCTGAATCAGGCCAAGATTTTGAACGAATACCAATGGTCGGATGCCTCTTCTGATGGTTTGGCTATCTCGAATCCAACGCTTGCCTTGTGTAAGCATGTTTCCTCTGGTCGTATCGGTTACTATATTCCGAGTCAGGCGGCTGATGACCGTCGATCGGCAAATTGTTATTTACCGGTCAACACGTCTTCTGAGTTGTTCAACTTCGATAAAGTTTCTCAGACATTCTCAGCGAGTGTCGATGCGGCTAACGCAGCCTTATTGACACGTGCTTATCCTCCCGCTGAATGTCGCGCTCAACCAGAACAGGATGCTCCATATCCAGCTTCCTTCACAACGGATTGGGACATGACGAAGAATCCACCAAAACCATTGCGCCGCTTGGCTGGCTTCGCATCCGCCAACACCTGTGAATTTGGCGAAGACTGCAGCTGTACCTATAAGCGTGTCGAATACGAAAGTTCGCCAGCGGTGAAGTTCTACAATCAATACTCACAATCCAGTCCGCCTGGTGTGTGTGTTGGTGGTCCTCGCGATGGTCAGTCGTGTGTGCCGAGTAAGATCTTCAATGCAGGAACGAATGTTACAACGGCTCCAGCGGATCCAGATGGTGGACAGACGGATGAGGCGACCAGTAATTCTGGTGCTCGTGCCAACGCGGTGAATGATGCTAGTTCCGAGCAGTTGTGTGGTCCGCCGGAGCTTGGTGGGCGCTGTATGCCGTTCAAGGCCGTCACTATCATTCGTGGGACGTTCGGCAGCTGTTTGGAGCGTGACTTGAGTCGTACGATCGGCCAAAATAAAGATCTGACACCTTGTCTGACCTGGAATCCGACCCTGCTTCTAAACGGCGACAAAGATCCATATCACTACGAGCAATCGGCTGGCTACATGCCTCCACAAAACTCCGGTCAGTACTACTGTCTCTCCAATGCTCGTAAACCAAAAACTGTTCCTTTGAACTCCAATTTCTTCTTCAAGACCCCGGGCGAAGGCGGGACATACTCTGGCAGAATCACCAAGCTGGGTTACTTTGATGGCCTCACGTCCGATGGAGATCTGGCGGAAGGGAATGATCTTGGTGCCCGTATCGATGGCGGCGAACCGGCTGGCTCAAATGTGTCATATGAATGTGAGCTGACGGATGATGACCAGGACGTGGGAGGATTCTCTGCTGATTTTTCGGCCTTACGTTTGATCAATACTGGCCGAGGAGCTCGTCAGTACTGGGAAACATTCTTCCGTATTAGTCCGGCTGCCTTTGCTAAGGCATACCATGGCCGTGACGCAACGACGGAAAATGACATCATGCTTTCCATTTCGGATCGAAGTATTGGATATATTGGTCTAAGTCCCATTAGCTCGCCGAACTCAACGGCTCGTTTGGCCTGTGCTTATAACCAAGATTGGGTAGACGGTATCAGTACGCCTGATTATACGGACATCAATGCAGTTCATGGTCAGGACTCGCAATGGCAGCAAAAGTTCAATGCGGATTTCAAGGGCGTCTTAACCCGCTCGTCTGAAGATCTCATTATCGATCCGGCCTCAGCGTCTGGTGCTTCAAACGTCTTGCGTGATCCTTGTATTGAGACGACCGCCGCCTACCGTGGTCAGACTTGCTACTTCAAGACCTGGGAAACCGGCTACCGCACGGTGGAAGGGGATGATAAGACGAAATTCGTTGGCTTGTCGGCTGGGAATCGGGAAGATGGCTCGATTAGTCTGACGGGCTCACGCCGAACTTTCGAAACACTTCGTATTTCTACCTACAACGCCAAATGTGACCAGACAAAGCCGTACTTCTCAGTGCGTGCCGTGTTCCAGTCGAAGATAAATACGGGTGATCGCGCTCCATTACCACGCAGTGAATTCGGGACGATTGCTACTCAGTGGACCATGGCTGGTTTCTGGGTCACGGCCTGCGGCGGAGCTTCTACGGACGAGCATTACATCTACATGCGGCCTCGCGTAGAATACAGCGATGTCTGTCGTGAATTGGCGGAAGTTGTGAGCCGTGACTCGAAGCAAGATGCTGCCTTTACGGATCGAGTCTGGAAAGATGGAAACTTCACAATTCCAGTCTTGGGTATCAGCTACAATGCTCGTTACTCGCCGTTCTCGAGCGCCTTGAATACGCGTAATCCTGGCGTTGATCCGCTCTTCCAGACGGGTCAGGAAGTAGTCGGCTACTCTCGCTTGAATCCTCCAACGTTCCTTGCAAGCGGCTACCGCACCTACTACTCCAACGACCCTGCGCCAAAGGATAAGTGGGCTCATCTCACGAACATCTTCGCGCGTGTTTATAACATCTATAAATACCACGAATCACAGGTAGCAAACGGTCAAACAGCTTGTCTTGCGGGTCCAAACAAGGGGCAGAAGTGTACACCATCGGGTGATGGTACATCTCCCGACTGTAGTTCTAATGGTCGTTGTGATGCTAGTCGTCTGGCCGCTTCTGGTGTGACTGAATTTACGGCTGAACGTTGTAATGCCTTATCTGGTATCAATGCTGGTCTCACCTGTTTGCCGGGTGAGCGGCGCGAAGATTGTCATATCGCCCCGATGCAGCTCACTGGAAGCGGTGTAGATTTGCGTACTCTTCCTTGTCTAACGCAGCCAGGCTGGAGAAGAGAAGGTGATCTTTGGATCAATGGAAGTGCGCCGGGGGTTGCCCAATCGGCAGCTGCTACAGCGGGAGCCTTCCGCTGTCCAAACACTCCTGCCTCCCTACGTCGAGATGTTATAGGAAACGCCTGGGGTGGCCTCGCTTGGACGGCTGGTGTTCGTGGTCATCTGTGCAGTGCTCCAACGGATCAGGGAGAAATCGTAGAAGGCAGTGAGGAATGCCCAGAGCGTATTGTGAATGGATTAGAAATTGCGCCAGCTTCCGGTGCCCCTATCACAGCTCAGGGTGATCGAAGAATGCAAGTTCAATGTGTGCCTAGAACGGCAGGAGTCGCCATTACGCGAACGGCGCCTGGTCGTTGTCGTGTCGTGGTTCCACCTTATAGTATCAACGTCCCTGGTAAGCCTGCCTTTGAGATGGCTGGTTTCTCAACCAACCCAGATTCTGAAGGGTATGCCTACGGTGAATGTACGACGACTGAAGATTGCTCTTTCACGATGGATAACTACTATTTGTCGAATGCGCCAACCATGTTCGACACTCGTATGTTTGCCAGTAGTCGCTCGCTGCAGATGTCTTCTACAGCAGATACGCGACGTGGGAGCTTCACGGCGGGGGGCTGTGGTACTTGGCCTCAGAGCATCTGTCGTGGACTCGCTTCGGGTGGAATGTGGATTGTGAATACGGGAAACCCTCGTTTGGAGAACGCGAGTGCGGTTTACGAAGCGCCATCCTATACAACGGCAGGACGTGGCGTAAACCTTGGGAGAGATTTCCGTCAGATTGAATATACGTTCCGTTATCCGGGAGCTGTTCAGGCGACGGGTTATCAGGGAATGATCCTAGTCGGTGCGTGTATCCAAGCGGATAATCCTCGCAGCGGTGCCAGTACGTCTCGTGGTCTGTGTACGGGTGGTACGCGTGACGGCCGCGTCTGTGGAACTGATTCCGACTGTGTAGCGGTTGATTCGGTAGCCGATCGACCATTGAGTCGCTGTGGTCCGGTGTCTACTCGTGCCAGTGATAACGCTCCTTGGGAGCCGGTTTCTGAATGTAGAATAAATGACACAAGTTTGCAGCCCGCTGGTTCGCCAGGTGTGAACTTGAACAATGACAACAACATCTGTACGCATGAACAGGGGTATGTGCCGCGTATCGATCTTTGTCCAAATCCGAATGATCAATACTGTGGCTTGATCGCTTACAACGTCCGTCGTCCGCTTGATTCAGTTGCTACAGCGGCTCCAGCCCGCTTGCCGACGGATGTGACACTGGGTCTTCATAAGCTGCCCTACTTGCTCGGTGAAGGCGACGTGGATGCACCAGATACCTATAGCGCTACCTACCTCCCACGTCCTCCGATGGTCGCCGCTCCAGACATTCGAAACTGTCCTTCTCCTGGTAAGTGTCAGGTTCAGGGTCTGAATAAGATGTCGCTTGACGGTTCGTCTGAGGGAATCGTGAGTGTTCCAAGTAGCCAAGCTAAGAGCGTCCTGCGTTTCTACGCCTGGGCCGCTCACAACCAGATGCCGCTTCGTTCGATCAATCTTGATTGGGGTGATGGACAAGTACAGGCCATCAACGACGGAAAACTCAAGAACCACAAACCTTACTGTGCGGTTCGCAAAGAGTGTGTGACGATCAGTCGTAGCGCTGGTGTATCTCGTGACAAGGTCGATTCAAATGGGCTGACTTGTAACACAGACAACGACTGTCCGACGGGTGGTGGTAGCTGTCAGGCGATCGGTACCTGCCGAGACAATACGGGCATTCTGTGTACGAACGATTCACAGTGTCGCAGTTCATCTTCCAGTAAAGACGTCTGTCAGATCCGTAATTTCTTCGGAAATAGTGCAGAAGCCTGTGAAGAAAACTACTTCGAGTTTACTCACCTCTATACCTGTAACGGTCCGGGTAGCTTGCCACTCTGTCGTCGTCCAGCGTTGACGGGTCGCACGACTGGTGGTCAAGAAGTGGTTCCAGCCAGTGTCGAATTGACTGGTGGTTGTCACTACGGTCGCTACGAAGCCGACATGATGAACGGTCGACAAACGACGGATCGTGCCACCTGCGATGCCTCGGCTGGTGTCAGTCCGCTGGTCGCCTGTATCCGCTCAGTCAACCAGCGTCTCGGTTTGACCGGCACGGCTGCTCTGGCTGAAACGACGGAGGCTGCCACTGCCAATGGAATCTCATGTGTGACACGTATTCCTGAGACTGGAACGAACGCCAACCACTGTGAACGCGATCCAAACCGCATCTGTAACCTCGCTGATGTAAACAGCTGTGCTCCAGGCGATCGCTGTCTGCCAAACTTGGCTCCAACCGGTGGTTGCTGGGATGATCAAGTCCAAGTCTGTCGCTTCACTCCTCGTGTCATGGTCCAAGACAACTGGGGTTGGTGTACGGGAGAATGTCGAACGACGAGAGACAGTGGGGGAGCGGCAGCTGATGATCGTAACCCTTCCGCTGGAGGACCGATTGCGCTGCATCCGTACGGTGGGTGTTATGCCGCGACGCCGGTGGGTGCTGAGAAGACGATCATTGATAACGCTGCAAACTTCAATGATAGAGTTCCTTTCCGAAATGAGTGCAGAACAAGTCTTCCAACATCGGGCGCTGGTAATCAGGAGCTAAGACCTTGGATTGTTTATCCGGGCAGCATCAATCTTCGAAGTAGTCGCTAATTCAAATAATCAAAAAGTGAGCCATTATACGGTGGCTCACTTTTTGATTTTAAAAAGCATATAAATAGCAAAAGACCTCCGCCGCGTGAATCGCGTCAGAGGTCCCTCGCCGTTCTTGGTGTCGAAGATCACCGCGTGCAGATGCGGAGGACGCCGGTCGTCCTGTTCATGGGCATACCACCCTGCATTTGCAGCATGTCGGCGCACGAGCTGCACGTGCTGCCGGTCATGGTGTAGCGGAGGATCATCCTCGACCCGTCGCTCATAGGCTGCGACGCACACTCGTTGCTGTGGCACTCGGTCCACACTCCCGGAAAGCCGAGCTCGGTGAGCGTGGCGCGTGTGCCGCGCTCACCGCAGATCGGCCTGACCGTGAAGGTCATGAGCTGCTGCTCCGTGTTCTCGATGAACGTGACCGTCTGCGCCTGAGCCAGCATCGCCTGGCACATGAAGGCCGGGTCCGGGTTGCAGATGGACGCATCGTCAGCCACGCTCGCGTCCTCCGCCGCGTCCGTCCCCGCGTCGATCACGACGGGGTTGTCGGTCGGGGTGTCGGTGCTGGGGGGCACGTCCTTCGCGATGGCCGCGTCGGGCGTGGGGGTCGAGTCGGGCTGGGAGCCGTCCGCGGGGTCGCGGCGGTCGTCCGTCACCGACGTGCTGGAGTCTTCTCGAGGGCCAACTACGTTGGAGCCCTCGATCCCGCACGCGGCCATGAGGGCCACGGCGAGGGCGATCAGAATCATTCGCAGCAGCTGCATGTTGCAGCCTCCTCTTGGTGTGGCGCCCTTGGGGCGCACGGGTTGGAGACGAGCACGACGGTTGGCGGAATGCCTTGGTCGTACGAGAGATCTGAGCTGGGTTAAGCGGTTAAAGGCTTACCAGTTTAGACAAGAAAGGCGTTATAGTAGAGTCGAATTGTCCTTAAAGGTGCATACGAGGGCGCTGAGAAGCACTCCGTCGTCATGCTGAAAGGTACCATGGGACCGATTATCTAAGCAAATAGGGGCGTTTTTGTCAAAAATCTAGAGCCTGAACCCAAGTAGAACTGCTTTGACATTTTTTCTCCAAATCCGCATACTAGGCCCTGAGTTGACTCGTTCCGGTGGGAGCGGGTCACTTTTTTTCAGGGCTTAACTACCTACAATTTAACTTGTCTACAACCCAAACCTTATGGCCAGTCCTATTTCCCAAGCCATGCGTCAGATCGCGGATGAAAAGAATATTCCGTATGAGTCGGTTCTCGAGACCGTCGCAACGGCTCTGTCCGCCGCTTATCGCAAAGATTTTGGCAATAAAAATCAGAATATCCAGGTCGAATTTGATCCGGAGAAATATGACGGCATGACGGGCGGGATCCGTGTCTTCGATGTGAAGCTTGTCACGGAAGACATGAAATTGGAGGACGGGTATTTTGAACGCTTTGAAGCCGCCCATGCTCCAAAAAAGAAAGAACGCGATGAACGCGGTCGCGAACGTGCGCCTGAACCAGAGCCAACGCCGGTTGCGGCTGACGGTACAAGCGATGAGTTCAAGTTCAACCCAAAAACCATGGTCATGTTGTCGGACGCTCGCGATATCAAATCCGATGCACGTGTCGGCGAAGAATTGCGCGTTGAGTTGACGGTGCCAGCCGCTTTCGGCCGCATGGCTGCTCAAACCGCCAAGCAAGTCATCTTACAGAAATTACGCGAAGCCGAGCGCGGCGTGATTTTCAATGACTTCAAGGGTCGTGAAGGTGAATTGATGAACGTGATCGTTCAGCGCCGTGAAGGCCGTATGGTCTTGATTGATCTTGGTCGTGCGACAGGTGTGTTGTTGCCAGAAGATCAGATCGAAACCGAACGCTATTTCCCAGGTACGCGTATCAAGGCATTGTTGCGTGAAGTCAGTATGTCGACCCGTGGTCCAGAAATTCGTTTGACGCGTGCCGCGC
>JAGOTP010000022.1 GCA_018061755.1 Patescibacteria group bacterium
GACGATCATCCGCATTCAACACGACCATGCCTTGCGGACGAACATGAGCAACAGGCTTCGTCTCCTCTTCAATCAATGCTTCAATCGAAGGAAAGTTGGACGTATGAACCGGGGTCAGCCCTTCGTTATCTGGCATGACTGCCGTAATGACCGCGATGTCCGGCGTCAGAAGCTTGAGCAAATACGTAAGGTCGTTCGGTTTATCGGCTCCAATCTCAAACACAAAGGTCTTGATCCCAAGACGCTTCAGACCGAAACCATAGATAAACCCATCCCAGAGCAGCTTGGCCCAGGAACGAAGAGAGCGACCAGGAGCATCGTGACCAAAAACGGTCAGCGGCACTCCCAGTTCGTTGTTATAGCTTTTCTGAGAAACACGAAACGGCGCACTGTGCTCATGACAAGCCAACATTGCTCCAATCGCTCGCTTGGTCGTTGTTTTACCTACCGCTCCACTCACCGTGATCACGAACGGATGTTCACGTAACAAGACAGCTTTTGCCTGACGGCCCAACCACCGCTCCAAAGAGACGCGAAGGCTCATAGACTCCTATACTAGGCAATCAGGAGCTAGTCGGCAACGGTCGCTCTGGTTCTACGTGAAAATACGACATCAGGAACTGGGCGATTTCTCCGAAAATAGGAGCTGCCGAAGATTCGGCATATTGGACGGTTTTCGGTCGATCGATACGGACGATCATTGCAAATACCGGGTGATCAGCCGGTGCATAGCCAGCAAAAGAACCGATCGTCACATCTGAAGGGAGGTATCCCCCGTTTTTGGGGTCAGCGATCTGTGCTGTCCCTGTTTTGCCAGCCACGTAATATCCAGGAACACCAGCACGTTTTCCATGACCATTCTCAACCACGTTGACTAACATCCCAGTCACAAGGCGAGCGGTTCGAGAGCTTACAACTTCCCGCACAGGCTGCGGCTTCGTGACCGTACTGACTCCATTTTGAATAATCTCTTGAACAATATAGGGCTTCATCAAAGTTCCATTGTTTGCGAGGGCAGCGTAGGCCGCCACCAATTGCAACGGAGTGGTCGTAATTCCTTGACCATAGGAAGCAGTCGCAGCAAAGACCTGACCCTTGCGATCGAGGTTCGCGATCGTTCCCTTCACTTCCGATGGAAGCTCGATCCCCGTCTTATCGCCGAACCCAAAGCGCACGAGGTAATCTTTGAAGTTTTCTTTGCCAACTAAGCGTTGAACAAAAATTGTACCCGTATTCAAAGACTTCTCTAATACGTCTAACATCGACTGAGTACCATGAGCCAGCTTGTCAGAGTTACGAATCGGACGACCATCGATTTCTTCTAAGCCTTTATCGACATAGGTTGTTTGAGGGGTGATTTTTCCTGCTTCGATTCCAGCGGCCATCGTGAAGGCTTTGAAAATTGAGCCTGGTTCATAGGAGTGAAAGATCGCCGGATTATTCAGCACACCGATATCTTTGATTTTTCCGACTTCGCTGGGTAAAAAGTTTGGGTAAGAGCACATCCCTAGAATCGCACCGGTCTCTGGATTGATAACAATGGCCGTTGAGGCTTCCGCTTCAAAGCGTTTTGTCGCCTCTTCCATTTTGGCGCAGACAAATTGCTGGATGCTGCGATCAATCGTGAGCACGACATCCGCTCCATCCTGAGGCGGCTTGACCGTCGCCTGTCCAAAGGCCAGACGTCGACCTAAGGCATCTCGCTCCCCTTCGATCATCCCGGGAGCGCCAGCGAGCAGAGTATTTTCAAAACCTTCAATGCCGTATCTTCCTTCACGCTCAGCCGTGTCGTTCGTGACCGTAAACCCAATCAACTGACCCCCCATACCTGTCTCCGGGTACAAGCGCGCCGACCCACGGGCGACCCATAAACCACGCATCGACTTTTCACGAATTGACTCAACTTTTTCAAAAGGGATGTCTTTTGCCAAAGGCAAATACGCCGACGTGCTAGCCGCCATGAAGCGGGCTAGCAATTCCTCCTTAGGCTGACCCAGAATCTCCGCCGCTTGAGCAGCAACAACGCTTAGGTCTTTCATGTCACGCGGGCCAGCAAAGAGGTTCCAAGCATCACGATCTTTGGCTATGGGATAGAGCTTCTTGTCCCATTGGTCACGCACGTAAATCGTTCCGCGACGAGCATCAAGCGAGGCTTTCAGATCATGCTGATCCGCTGCAAGGAGCTGATAGACGTCGTGTTCGAGAACTTGTAACTGAAAAAAACGAACCACCAAGAACAATACCAACAACACACAACCCACCTGCACAACACGAATACGTGCCGAGAAAGGCAGAACTGCCTCACGAGGACGGAAGGTCGGGCGAGTGAGTCGAAGGGGCTGAGCCATTTGCGCCTATAATAGCATATTCTAACTCTACTCGCTTCTCCTCCATGCGAGATCGCTCGCGAGCTTCAACGTTCAAACGGAGGACCGGTTCGGTATTCGAAGCACGAACACTAAACCACCAATCCTGATCCGGTTTGGCAGGATCACAGAACTCGTAACGGAGACCATCGATCAGGGTGGCTTTGGTTGCCTGAGAGGCGTACCGCTCTTGCAATCGAGTCAAGACCTGATCACTTGTTTCGCTTAAACGATAATTTTTCTCGCCAGAATGAGCATAACAGATCAAGGGCTGCCACAGTTCAGACAAAGGTCGGCCGGTTCTTTGGAGTAGCTGGATGAGGAGCAGCATGGCGTATTCGCTCGCCTCGCAGTTCGCAAACGAAGCGAAATAAAAATGCATCGACAATTCGCCAGCGAAGAGCGCCCCGGATGAACGCATCTGCTGTTTGATATGGGCGTGTCCCACTCGACACAGCTCAGGCCGACCACCAGCTAACTGAATCGCTTCTGGCGTCGACCAGGAGCAGCGGAGGTCGTAGAGGATCTTGGCATTTGGCGTTTGTTGCAAAAGCTCCCGAGCGAGCAAGGCCGTTAAGGCATCCCCCGGAACAATCCAACCTTGCTCATCAACGACACCTACACGATCACCATCACCGTCGAAGGCGAAACCAAGCATAGCCTTCTCTGCCACCACCCGTTGACGTAGCACGTTTAATGTTTCGACTTTGAGTGGGTTTGCCTCATGATTCGGGAAGGTTCCGTCTAGCTCCCAGTACAAGGGAGTGACAGACAGCGCAGGAAGTTTTCGGGCAAGGATCGGCAAGGTCAGACCCGCCATCCCATTTCCAGCGTCCGCGACAATCTTAAGAGATCCAGGTTCGGTCGCTTTTAGAGAAGCTCCTTGATCCGGCAAAGCAGTGATCACTCGGTCCAGGTAGGTAGCGACAGCATCTTCCTTCTGTTGTTTAGATCCTACGACTTCTGTCGATGATGTGGCTACGTTATTGACTAATGAACTATATTCTTGTTCTTTATTCAAAAACAAGTCTCGAATCGCCTCCATTCCTGAGCCTGCACCAATGGGAATAGCGCCTTTTCGGCACAATTTAAAGCCATTGTAGCTTGACGGGTTGTGTGAAGCTGTGACCATAATCCCCAGATCTACCGCTTCATTTTGCGCTACAGCTGAATTGAATACAGGAGTTGTACAAAGACCAATATTGATGCAGTCTATTCCCTTAGCCAGGAATACCCCCTCTAGACCGTGAACAAGGGCTGGGGAGGATTCTCGCATATCAAAGCCAATCAAGACCATTGTAGGCTCCCAAACATCACACAAAGCTAAGGCTAGTCGGCTGGCAAAAGCGGGGGTTATTTCCTCCCCTACCAGGCCACGGATATCGTATGACTTGAATGGGGATGACGGCTGGGACATATATAGGTATGATGACGATAGATCGTTTAGCGATCAACTCTCAAGACTGCCAATTCTTCTCTCCCCCTAAATTTCTATGCTTCCATTCTGGATTCTCATTGGTCTCGTGGTGGTTGTCGCTCTGTGGGCTATCAGCGCTTATAACGGATTGATTGCTTTGCGTAACCAAGTAGACGAAGGTTGGTCAGACATCGACGTCCAGCTTAAACGCCGTTACGATCTCATTCCGAACCTGATCAGTACCGTGAAAGGTTACGCTACTCACGAGTCGAGCATCTTTGAGAAAGTTTCTACCGCTCGTAGCGCCGCCATGTCCGCCAAAGGACCTGCTGAACGCCAGGAGGCCGAAAATGCTCTGACAGGCACACTGCGTACGCTCTTCGCTGTGAGTGAAGCCTATCCTGATCTCAAAGCGAATGAGAATTTCTTGAAACTACAAGATGAATTGTCCGATACAGAAAACAAGATCCAAGCAGCACGCCGCTTCTACAACGGGATGGTTCGCGACTTCAACACCAAGCTTCAAGTCTTCCCGACCAACCTGATCGGTAGCCGCTTGGGCTTCCAGGCACGCAGCTTCTTTGAGATCGCTAATCCAACCGAACGCGAAACCCCTCAAGTCACGTTCTAACTTTAGGCAGATCATCCATGTATAACCAGATCGCTGCCAACCGCCGAAAAAGTCTCCTGCTCATCGCGCTCTTTGTGGGCGTATGTGCTGGAGCTGGTTATATTTATGGCCTGACAACGGGCACGGGAACAAGTGGACTGATCTACGCTCTCACCATTTCGTTGGTCTACACGGCCTTCAGCTGGTTCTTCGGCGACAAGATGGTACTTTGGACGACTGGCGCACAGGAAATCAAAAACCGCGATCAAAACCCCTATCTCTGGAATCTGGTTGAGAATCTGTCGATCACGGCCGGCATCCCCCAACCCAAGCTCTACGTCATCCAAGACCCTGCCCTGAATGCCTTTGCAACCGGACGCGATCCAAAGCACGCCTCGATCGCCGTTACGAGCGGAATCGTTCAGGCTCTGGAAAATGAAGAGTTGGAGGGGGTGATCGCCCATGAGCTGTCCCATGTAAAAAATGAGGACAGCAAAGTCATGCTACTCGCAGCTGTCCTAGTCGGTGTCTTGAGTTTAATTGGCGATGGACTCTTACGCAGTCTCTTTTTCCGACGCGATGATCGTGAAGAACGAGGCAGTCTCGGAACAGTGGGCTTAGTTGTCGGTATCGCCTTCATCATCATCTCTCCTCTGATTGGTCAGCTCATTCAACTCGCCATCAGTCGTCAGCGAGAATACTTGGCCGATGCAAGCGGTGCGCTCCTGACGCGCTACCCCGAAGGCTTGGCACGAGCACTCGAGAAGATTGGAGCGTCTCGTACACCTGTCGCCCGCTCCTCGACCGCCACAGCCCATCTCTGGATCTCAAACCCGGAGGGCAATCAACCGTCGTTTTTCCAAAAAATCAACCACTTCTTCTCAACCCATCCACCGGTCGAAGAACGGATTAAACGTTTACGCAGCCTGACCCAGTAACCTATGTTTCAAGCGGAACTCATCACTCGCTTTACCAACCATCTCAAGGAAGTCTTGCAAAAGGCTCTGTCTTTCGCGTTACAACAAGGACGAGGAACTCTGGAGTCGGGTGACCTACTGGTCGGATTGCTTCAGGAGCGCGGCTGCATCGGCGGTGAGATTTTGCTGAAATCAGGTGTAACTCGTGAACAAGCAGAGCAGTACTTCAAAGGAACAACCGTCAAACTTTCACCCGACCAGCCAAGCTCACTAACCCTCGACCTCTCCCAAGACGTCAAACACGTTCTCGAGAAGAGTGTTCTTACCGCTCATTTCCATGAGCATAAGTATATTGGAACCGAGCACTTGCTTTTCGCTTTACTTGATCTGCCGATCGAAAGTCTAAGCAGCTTTTTCCGAACGAACAAGGTCAATCCCATTCTCCTGCGCGGCCAGGTCGTGAATATCTTGAAATCAACATCACGCTTCCCAGACGTGGCGAAACGGATGGATCAGGAGCATGACCAAGAGGAAACAACAACCGAAGAAGGCGAAGGTGGCACGCATCGCTCAAAAGAAAAGAAACCGAAGGCCCTAGAAGTGTTTGCTCGTGAGCTGTCAGAAACCAAACTAGCTGAGACACTTGATCCAGTTATTGGACGCGACGTTGAAATCGATCGCGTAACCGAAATTCTCTGTCGACGAACCAAGAACAATCCGATTCTCTTAGGTGAGCCAGGCGTTGGAAAAACGGCTATCGCTGAAGGCTTGGCCAAACGTTTAGCCACCGGACAGGTTCCAGACTCCCTCAAGGGAAAGCGTCTGTTCGCCATAGATTTGGCTCTTTTGGTAGCCGGAACTATGTATCGCGGTGAATTTGAAGCTCGCCTCAAGCAGCTCATCGACGAAGCCAAAGAAGATCCGAACGTTATTCTCTTCATCGACGAGATTCATACAATCGTTGGCGCTGGCTCTACTTCGGGCTCGCTAGATGCAGCCAACATGCTGAAACCAGCCTTAGCACGCGGGGAAGTTCGCTGTATTGGAGCAACCACCTGGGCAGAATACAAGAAATTCATCGAGCCAGATGCCGCGCTTGAACGCCGCTATCAACCGGTCGACGTTCCAGAACCGACGAGAGAGATGACCCGCATGATTTTGGAAGGCCTCAAAACGCGCTACGAACAGCATCACAAAATTGAATATCAGACAGAAGCCTTGGACGCGGCCGTACGCTTGGCTGAACGCTATCTGACCGATCGCTTCTTTCCGGATAAAGCCATCGACCTGCTTGACGAAGCAGCGGCTCATGTGAACAATCGTCGGAAGGAAGGAAAAAAGACAGGCAGCAAGAAAGTTGGAAAGGCCGCTAAGCCTCTAACCATCGTCAAAGCGAGTGACATCGCAGCGGTCGTCGCACGTCTCTCTCGTGTGCCTCTTTCATCGATTCTCTTAGCAGAACGAGAGGCCCTGCGCGGGTTAGCTGAACGCTTGAATATAGCTATTCTTGGTCAAGAGCAAGCCGTGCAAGCCGTTGCTGAGACCGTTCAACGTGCACGCTTGGGTCTATCTGACCCACGCCGACCGAAAGCGAGCTTCCTGTTCGTTGGTCCGTCTGGCGTCGGTAAAACAGAATTAGCGCGTAGCTTGGCCAAAGAGCTGTTTGGGAAAGAGGAGGCTTTGTTGCGTCTTGATATGTCTGAGTTCTCAGAAGCGCATACGGTCTCAAAGCTACTTGGCTCGCCAGCTGGCTATGTAGGCTATCGTGAACAGAATCGCTTAACCGACACCTTACGCAAACGGCCAAATAGCGTGGTCCTACTCGATGAATTTGAGAAGGCTCACCCCGATGTTCAGCACCTCTTATTGCAGATCCTGGAAGAAGGTCAGCTGACCGATGGTACGGGCCGCACGATTTCGCTCAGAAATGCCTATGTGGTCGTCACGGGAAATGTGGGTGCTGATCAGTTACAGCGCGGTAGCTTAGGCTTTGGCTCAGATTCAGCGCTAGTCAATTTTGAAGCACGTGTCCAAGATCAGCTCAAAGAACGTTTCCGACCAGAATTATTGAATCGTTTCGATCGCGTTGTCGTCTTCAATCCCCTCTCAAAAGACTCAGTTGAGGCATTGATTCGTCGTGAAACACAGACCATTCTAGAGCGCGCGGAAGAGTCGCATAATATGAGCTATCGGGTATCTCAGGAAGTCTTCAAGTGGTTGACAGGAAAGGCCAACATCAAGGAAGAAGGCGGACGAGCTGCGCGCCGAGTCGTTGAAAAAGATATTCTGCCTTTGATCGCCTCAGCGCTGCTCAAACCTGGTTCCAAAAAAGGCTGGCATATTCGCGTCAAAGAAGGTCGACCCCACATCTCAAACAAATAACTCGTCAGGCAGAGTGCTTTCGGGTACACTAAGGACAAGCAACGCTTGTTCTTTTTGTATTGTATGCCTACTTCTTCTTCTCAAGCGCCCTCCTACTTGAACCAAGCAGGCAGCGGAGGCAGTATGCCATCGAAAGGGAAACGATCGGGAGGAAGTGCAGCGCGACGTCTGGAACGTCTACTGAGTGATCAGCAGGCAGACAACGGCCAAACCCAAGAAAATGACCACAAAGAGAGTGGGAAAATTAGCGCCTCACAAGCAAAGTATGGTCAAGACATGAGGATTTGGCGAGATGACATGGATCGCGCCGTCAAAGAACAGCGTGAACGAGGAAGCAAATGGACCCCAGATGAAGGAAAGGAAAAATTCAAGAAGTATGAGGATGAACGTGCAGCTCTTGGCAATCAAACCCCACCACAAGACGGATATGCCAATAAATTAGCCCGCTTCATGAAAGGAGGGGCCCTCAAAAGCCTTCCTGACGCAAATGAACAAGGCAACAACCCAAGAGGTCCCTCTCCCAATGCAGATCAAAACGCATCTGTATTAGATGCCAGCAACTATGGCAAACGACCCTACGAAAAAAGTACTGATGGTGGCTCAGACGATCAAAAAAGTAAGAACGAAAACTTCCAGCAGGAAATGAAAGACATGGGGAAGCGTCAGGAGCAGTTCAGCCAAGGTGGTAGGCCTGGGGAGAATCAAACAGGAGATCCATCGAATCTCTCTGAATCATCTGAAGATAGTCTTGACCAAACTGGGGGAAGATCTGGCAGTCCGCTAGAACAGGATAAACGAAGACAGCAGACACAAAGAGCCGACCGGGCCTTTCGTGCCCAAAATCAGCAAGCGCTCAATCAAGCACGTGCGGAAGAAGAGGCGAACCAGAAAATCGCCTCGGGTAGCTTTTCGAACGTATTTACGGGACTCTGGGAGTTGGCACGCGGACGCGGACGACGCTTTGTGACCGCCTCAACTGGTGTAGGCGTCTTCTTTGCAATCGCAGAAAGTGACCTGATTCTGTATAACCGTTTGTTCAAAAACGGGACTGTTCGAATTCTGCCCGGATCACGACCGGAAGGTGCTTACGAAGCGGATCCAAGTCTACGCAATGATGACTACAAAGAATTGGGCATCAACATGATTCTCCATGTCATGGGAATTGTGATGCTTTTTCTGGGATTCATACAAGCTCTCCCTATCCTTTTCCCATTCATGATCGCCGTCTTAGGTGCAGCCGTTTTGCAGCAAGAACTTGGACCAGCTGTAGCTGATTTGATCTTACAACTAGCGAACTAAGCGCGAAGCGACTACACTAGCCCTATGAATCGTTCGTCCTTTCTCTCGATCCTAGCTTTGGTTGGGTTTTTTTCTATTTTGCTTGGCCTCTTTACCTGGAGCCGGTACTTGGAACACAGCAACTATCTTGATCCGATGGAAGCAGAGCAGGAAATTGCTCGGCAAGAAGCCGGTGTGCCGACGAGTGTCACACTGCCGCCTATTCGTTCTTCTGACCCTTCGCGTGGCAGCACCAGCACGAACGCATTGTTAGTCGTCGAATTCGCTGATTTCAATTGTCTCTACTGTCGTTTGGTTGAGCCTGAAATTCGTCGAGCGATGCAAGCCTTCCCAACCGAAGCCCGTCTTGTCTGGCGAGATCTGCCCTTGAACGCCGAACAAGCTGACGGCTTATTGCCCTCGATCGCCGCCCGCTGCGCTCAAGACCAGGGCAAGTTCTGGGAAATGCACGATGCGCTCTTTGCTACTGCTAAACTTGATCGAAAAGGTATTCGAACGGCTGCAGAAAATGCCAAACTTGAATTAGCACAATTCGACACCTGTCTTGCAAGCAACAAGCATGCCGACGCGTTGCGAGCCGAAATCAACCTGGCTCGTACTTCAGGCATTACCGGTAGCCCAACTCTCTTCGTTGGTACTCAAGTGGTCAGCGGCTTCATCAAGGCGCAAGAATTGGCAGACTTGATGGGTCAATTGATCGCTAGGAAATCTGCTACACCGTAAACTATGTCACGACCTTGTCTTTCGCCTTTTTTACGTGGCTTAACCGTTCTTGGGTGTCTTTTCGCAGCCTTTGCGCCAGTTCTTACATTTGCCCAAAGCACACCACCTTCGACGGAAGCTGCTCAGCCGGCTCAACCAGCCACTGAAGCTGTAAGCGGGGGCGATGATGCCGAAACACAACAACGACCTTTTCAGCCGATTCCCCCCAATCCAGCCGTACCGATTCCAGGCGTACGTTTCACACCAGCTACTGAGGAGGATGGTAAAATTGTCATCCCCTATTTGGCGCAGTACATCACGGGTATTTATCGCGTCTCGGTTGGTTTAGGGGCAATTTTAGCCGCCATAATGATCGTCTACGGTGGCTTTCGTTATCTGCTATCAGCTTCTTTGCCGGATATCAAAGATGGAAAAACCATCATTACGGATGCTGTGATTGGATTGGTCGTACTCTTATCTAGCTACCTGATTTTGAAGACGATCAACCCTAAGCTCGTCGAAATGAGTCCCATTCGCGTACAACGCGTACGAGAAGAGGTGCCAATTTCTACCGATCCGTTTACTGGAAACGCTAGTATCACTGGATTTGATGTCGTACGTGGCGAAGGCGGTATCTGTGGAGCAGCTAGCGGTGGGTCTGGTCAAAATCGAACGATTGATGGCACGGCATTCCAGGTTCTCCCGTTGCGTGGACGCTATGTTCAAGGCAGCGCGCCTTGGGGAAAAATCGGTTACAGCCAAAATTTGGCTCAAAACGAATCGAATAATCCTTGTAAAAGCGAACGTGGAACTTCCAGACAAACTCGTGTAAACGGCTGTAGTCAGACCTTCGGAAACGGTGGCTGTGGCGTCACTTCATTTGCTGAAATCATGGCCTTTTACGGCATTCAAAACCAAGATCCAGGCGACGCCACATTGGCACAAAATGTAAAAATGTGGAACGATAATCAGCTCGTATCTCTACGTGAACATCCACGTGGACAGGCGATCCAAGCTCAATTAAATGCCCGTATCGGTCAGCATTTGTACGATCCAATTGACGCTGCCCGTCGTGCCATTGCACGAGGCGACGCAGGCAGCAACGGACAAGCCGTAACCAAAGGCACGAGCTTCATGAACATTGAGGGGTTTGAAAAAACCACCTTCCGCGACCCACAACTAGCGGCTCAGTATATCCGCTCTGGTCATCCACTGGTCTTGTATTGTCATCATTGCAAACTCAAACTGCGCTCTTTATCAGACCCTGATCACACCGGCGGAGCACACTTCATGGTCATTCATGGCGTTTCCCAAGATGGGCGCTGGTTCTTGATTCATGATGTGGGGGGTGGTGGTCGCGCTGGTGGTAAATTCATTTCTGCTGATGAAATCCGCGACGGACGACAGCCTGGAGACATTGAAAAACATTCCGTAAGCTTAACTGCCATCATTCCGAATGGCTCGACGACGGTTCGCGCCTGTACAAACACCGCCGATCCTGAAGCAGGTACCGGTGGATCCCCTACGAGTGGTTCGAACGCAGCAGCTGGAGCGGGCGTAACATCTGGGGGCGTCACGCGCGTAGGGTTTGCCTATACTCCACCTAGTGGTGATGATGGCTGGAGCTCCCCTTCCCAGCTTCTCTTTCCGCAACGCTTAACCAGCGCTTTTCAGGCGACTACCGGTCAACGACCTCGCGTCCATTTGTACATCTATATTCATGGACAAAATAGCCATCATCGAACAGCAGACGAAGGCTTTGCGAGTGGGGATGGATATCCAGCCATCTTATCTCGTGCCCTGAGCGAAGTAGCAGGTACCAAAAACGTTATCATTGCTGCGCCACACTATCTCACAAACCTCAATGGAAGCGGTAGAAATCCCTACATGCACCGTTTCGATATTCAGAACTTCTATAATGCAACTGCAGAAGCCTTGGAACGCACTATTAACGGATTCCGTCGCAGCGATATCGCAGATGTTGTTGTGAGCGGCCATAGCATGGCGACCTGTGAAGGCGAGAACTCTAAGATTTTACAGGGCATCACAACACGCTTTCCCATTCCCCTGCTTGGCATCGTGGCCTATGACGGCTGTCTCGGCCAATCGTTTAACCGTAGCCGAGGAACTCCCGCTCCCCCAGCTGCGCTTCTCATGAACCCTGACTTAAGCGGCATGGGTGTGAACCGTAATGAAGACAACGGAGCTGGTGATCAAGCGGTTCGCCGCTACGAACTGGTTCGGAACCAGTGGAACCTGACCCGTCGTGCCTGCCCAGCCTATGTTGAAAACCAATGTCCGTTAGAAACTCCATCTAGCCCCTCACAGCGCTGTAACGCCTGCTACAGCACACGCGATAATGGCCGCCAAATCGTGTCGTTCGAAACTCACTACGGACATACGAACAGTATTTTCCACATGACCCGCTACGCTCTACGTGCCTTCTACGGAGAATAGCTAGATGCTAAGGTAGGTT
>JAGOTP010000002.1:0-122091 GCA_018061755.1 Patescibacteria group bacterium
AGCGTTTTTCCCTACCCGCCGTTCCCATTGTGTGTATTCATCGAAACTTTCTTTGCTTGCCTCCGTCAGAATCTCCCCATTCGCAAGAAACATCGGTCCCGCACCAAGCGCTTGTTGCGGTATACACCTTAAACTTTGTAGAACGTTCGCCACCAACTTTCCAATATACAAACTCCCATCTTTACACACAACAAACGTACTTCGATCCTTACGCTCCAAATAGCTCTTACCGTTGACAATCGCCACATCTTCTAACGCTCCCCAAGGCCATTCGACGTTAAAATAGGAACCGTTGATCGCCGCTAGCGCTCCAGATTCTTTCGCAAGCGCTGATACAGGCTGGTAGACGAATTCATTACGTACCTTATCCGTTTTTGGATCTTTCGCGGGATTGAACGAGCGACGTGGCAAGATCGGACGAATAGCTGTATCACCACCTGTCTTTACTTGGACAACATAGATATCCGTATCCAAATCGCGCCAATGTGTCAGTTTAGCTTCCTTGCTGATGGTTCGTTCATCCTTGGTTTCTTGATCTGTTCCGCCCTGCTTCTCCCAGTCCAAGAAACGCCAGACGGAAAAAACAGCGTCTTCGCGCAACAAAGGCGCAGCCGGCAAGAGTTTTTGAGAACTTCGGAAAAGCAGCTTCAAGCGATCGGCCGCGATCATAGCCCCTTGGCGATTACTTGTGACTTCAGCCAGATCCAGCGGATCAACATAGTCGACCGGCTTGGTCTGCAATTGTTGAAAGGCAAAAGAGCGACGACGAAGAGCGAAGAGCTGTTGCATCGCTTCATCACGTCGTACACGATCAGGTGAAATGGTCGCTGTCGGCACACCAGCTCCTGCTAAACAGGTTTGAATATTATCCTTCGTCCAATATTCATTAGGCGTTGAACCGAGCTCTGGACAGGCATCACTCGTACGCAAAAACATCAAAAGAAAGAACCAATCCTCTGGACTGATGCGCGTGCCATATCCGAAGGTATTCGGCGTCAGTGTTTTGATCCAACCACGTTCCAAACCAGACGTAATCGCTTCGTATTCGAATGTTTTAGTTGTAACGTCATTTAACCCTTCTGCTTGCACTGAAGTAGAAGTGAGTTGCCAAAAGAAGGCCGTAATGATCAGGATCTTGAAAAAATGGTTCATGAGAAAAGCGTTATGATGAACAACGACAATGAAGCGCTCTCCGAACCAACCATTCTCTAGACGTTTACGTGCCGTTCAACGCAGTACGCGTCTTTGGACCGATCAGTCCAGCTCCCGGACTCGTTTTGGTCGAGATAAGTTTACGCTCTAACTGAACTTTGATAACAGCTTGCTCGGTAAGCTGACCGAAATAGCCGGTTGCATTGTCTTGCTGCAAATAGCCTCTACTCACCAACCAGGCCTGAAGGGTCTTGACCTGATCGTTCTTCATGCCACGTTTCAAGGTCCGTGTAAGTCCAAGCGAAGGTAGTTTTGGTGACGTAGTGGCAAGCTTTGGCGCCGGTAGCGAATCAGGCGTCGGAGGTGGCGTTGGTTCAACGATCACGGCCGTCGTGGATGGTACATGAACCGTTAAAGCCGCTGCACTTAACGTAAGCGTCTTTTCGTTAGAGGGGGTTTGAGCTAGAGGTTTGAGCGTTTTTGTCGCCGTCAGAAAAGCTGTTCGAGCACGGGTCAACGTTTTCTGAAAAGACTTCTTGGCCGCGCTCACACCAAACGCTCCAAAACCACAATAAGGCTCTTGCATAGCCTGCCAACCGAATTCAATATCTTGAACGTAAGTGTCGTAGGCCGTTTTCACTCGAGCATCAACTGCTCCGGTCGCATCTTTCCACTTCAGCACATCTTTTTCGGCTAGCACCAAACCATCGGTGTACATCTTTTTGAAATCAGCAGTAATACAACGCGAGACAGGGTCCTGAATCGTTATCTTCTCATCTTTATAGGTCTTCTTCGGATTATATAAATCGAGCTTGGCCGCATCAGCGGTCAAAGGGGCAAAAACCGCTACACTCAGCAGCGCGAGCCAGAAAGATCGTGAAGAAAGAGTCATAGCACTCTCTATCATGCCAGGTCTTACCAAGACATGCAAAAGCCTCTAAAACAAAAGAGCGCTCACCAAGGGGCCGTGAGCTTGTTCGACCGGACGTTCCGGTGGAACCGTGTTTGCCGAAGGCAAGACACGTCGACTCTTTCGGCGCGGGGAGCGCTAGGGGGCGGGAGTGGAAGGGGCGGGCGTCGGGCTGAGGAGCCAGTCGGGCGGCTTGATCTGAGCTCCGCAGCAGAGGTCGATGAACGCGGCCGTTGCCACGGGCTTGTGCGTGTCCTGGAAGGACGGAAGCTCTTCGAGGCGAGCGCAGGGCGCAAGCCGGAGGCAGCCCAGACACGCCTCGAGATGGATTCGCCGCAGCCGACCGGGGAGAACCGCCAAGGCTTGCTGGTAGAACCCGCGAGCGAAGTAGAGCTGACCGGCGCGGAACGCCGTGAGCAGCTCTTCACCCGTGACCGGCTTCTGGCCGTCTTCGATCAGAGGCATCGATGAGGCTTGTTCGGCCACGACAGCGAGAAACACCTCGATCGTGACGTAAGCCGGAACATTGTTCGGAAGTCGCTGCGCGAGCGCCACCGGATCATCGGAGAGTTTCGGGACGTAGAGTCCTCGCGCGACCTTCCACAGATCCGTAAGGCACGCCTGCAGCTTGCCCGGATGAGGAGCTCCGCCCTTCATGCGATACTCGGCGTAGTGAGCCTCCTCCCAGTACCACCGCGCGCTTTTCAGGAGATCATCTTCGACTCGAGGCGCTTCTGCGGGTTCCTCCATGGGAATCCTCCTTGTGAATACGCGGCTTTTGGCCGCAACACGCTCCACTCACAACCCCGAAAGGCATAGAGCAGAACTATAAACTATCGCTCAACTGAACGAAAAAGTCAATCATCTAAAGCTGTTGGTTAGCTTTTTGTGGCTAGAACTACAACAGAAATAATTCGGAATAAAACAAAGACCACAATGGCTGCGACTGCAAAAAAACCCGCTATTCCCCAGCGTTGAATCGGCGCATCCACCAGCGCCTGCTTTGGCTTAGCTGGATCATATAAAACAGGGCATTTGACCCCTACTGCCCAACCCTCTTTTCCACGGATCATTTTGACCGGAAAACGATAGTTTTTTCCATCTTCAGCCCGAAATTCAACGATGGGCGTAACTCCCTCATTACTCGCATCCATCGCGACCACCACCCCCTCTGTCCGGCGACCTGATTTCTGTAAACGCCAAGCAACCAAGGCTTTTCCCAAGGCGGCCAACAAGAGGATTCCTGAAAGTACAGGTGACCAGGTAACAAGCTGTTCTAGTAGCATGATTCCATCCTAGCACATCCTCAAACGACGGGTGATTTGATCTTGGTTGGCTCTTGGAAAAAGCCGCCAATCTGCAGATTCCAGAGTTTTTTGTACAATCCCTCTTGCCGCAAAAGCTCAGTGTGCGTTCCAACATCAACTACCCGCCCCTTATCCATAATCACGATCCGATCCATGGACATGATGGTCGACAGACGATGGGCAATCACAATCGTTGTTTTATTTTTCATGAGTGTCCGCAAGGCGTCCTGAATCAAGCCTTCTGATTCCGAATCAAGACTCGACGTGGCTTCATCTAAAACGAGAATTGGGGCATCTTTCAAAATGGCGCGGGCAATCGCCACACGTTGACGCTCGCCACCAGATAATTTCACTCCGCGTTCACCAACAAAGGTATCGTAGCACTGCGGGAGCTTTTGAATGAATTCATGACAATGGGCTAACTTAGCCGCTTTGATCACGTCTTTCTCGGTCGCGCCAGGACAGCCGTAGCGGATATTATCGAGCAATGAGCGATGGAAGAGAATCGGCTCCTGCGGAACAAGGGCGATCTCTGAACGAAGCGAATCTTGTGTCACACTTGTCAGATCCTGGCCATCGATTTGAATCGATCCTTTCGTCACATCGTAGAAGCGAAAGAGCAGCTTAACAACTGTAGATTTCCCCGCACCGGATGAACCAACCAACGCGATCTTTTCACCAGGTTGAATACTAAGATCAAATCCGTTCAAAACAGATGCCGCCCCATAAGAAAAATCAACTTGATTGAATGTTACTGTCCCTTTGCTAACGCGTAGCGCCTTCGCCCCACGCGCATCTTTGACTTCATACGACTGATCTAAAATATCGACCATTTCCGTTGCATCAGCAAATGCCGAATAATACTGACGGATCATGCGCGCAAAATCGAGCACTTTGGTATACAAAATCGTAAAGTAACTTTGGAACAGGACAACGTCACCAGCGCTTAACTTGCCTTCGCTCCAATAGGTCAAAGCGAGCCACAGCACTCCACCTTGCATCGCGATCAGGATGAAGGCCTGGATGCCGTAATTCCTGGTATGCGCTGTCCATGAACGCAAGCGCAGATCTCGCAAATGGCCTGACTCACGCTCAAAGGTAGCCGCTTCACGTTTGCCAGCTGAAAATAATTTGATGGTGAGAACATTCGACAACGCATCCGATAAAAAGCCAACACACTTTGAATCCTGTTCGGCTCGCTCTACATCATTCCGTACCTTCCACTTTGAATAGAGGTAGTTATAGGCAGCCATGGCAAAGATCCAGATCAAGACGATCGTACCGATCAACCAATGACGTCGAAACAGCACGATCAGGATTCCCACAAAAGCGATGAGGATGGGCAACAATTTTTGGTGTGTTACATCCATGATTTCTTCGAAGGCTTTTGCGATACGTGTGACTCTTCGCACCAATGCACCGCTGAAATTGTTCTGGAAAAACTGATAAGAATGCCCCAGAAGGTAAGCAAAACTTGATTGTTCTAAATCAGCCATGACACGTGGCTGAAGCGTGACGAAGATGTACATGAGTACCCGATTGTTTAGAAACACCAGCAAGTTGGCACCGACAAACAAGAACAGAATCGGCTTGAGAGTTTGCAGCGCTGCGGGACTTGGCAGACCGTTCGCCAATCCATCAAACAGAAGCTTCGCAATATAGGGAACTCCAACCGTAAATACCGTTTCGGTCAGGATCGTACCAAGCAAAATAAACACGACTGACCAACGATACTTCTTTAGATGACGAAAAAAGATCCGCAAGACCGGCTTGATCACAAACGGCCGTGTTGAGGGTTTTTTAGACGCTGGAACAGTAGACATCTTTGAAAGAACGGACATGGCCTCCATTCTACAAGAAATGAACCAAAGCCGCAGCCTGAGTCGTAGTCTGATCACATGCGTTCTGCCTTCTTCCGACTGTGGCCTGTTTTTTTAGGGATTTTTGCTATTACCTCTACCATCATCGCTTATCAGCTAGTCACCGAACCAACAATCAGCGAAGAGGAGTTCGCACTCCTGGGGGAAGGCTTGCAGGTCAATGACTTACTTCCAGCCATCTATGAACCACCCGTCCAAACCTGGATTCGACCGCCTGGACCGTTACGCGTTGGCCTCCAAGCCGGGCACTGGAAAAATGGAGAGTTACCTGATGAATTACAGAATTTACGGGAACGAGGGGGCGGAACACGGGGCGGTGGGAAGTATGAATGGGAAGTCAATTTGGAAATCGCGGAGAAAACAGCCGCCTTGCTTAAGAAGCAAGGCATTCAGGTCGACATTCTACCCGCCACGATTCCGCCCGACTATTGGGCTGACGCTTTCATCGCGATTCACGCTGACGGCAGCACCGATTCTCGCGTATCCGGCTTCAAGGTAGCTGCTCCTTGGCGCGACCGAAGCGGAAACGGAGCACGACTCGCTGGTCTGATCGAAAGCAGTTACGCATCCTCCACCAATTTACGTATCGATCCAAATGTCACGCCTAACATGCGTGGCTACTACGCTTTCAACTGGCGCCGCTATCAGCACTCTCTCCACCCCATGACGAGCGCCGTGATTCTAGAAACTGGCTTCCTCACCAATCCTTCCGATCAACGTCTCATCATCCATAATCAGGAACGTTCGGCTCAAGCGATCACAGAGGCAGTACTTGCCTTCCTTTCCAGAGAAGAACCGTCATAACTCGACGAATAGTAGACCTGTGGTACGCTGAGTGAACCCATATTTCCCCTATGCCCAGCGTCTCCTCGATCGACGACCAAGCCAAAGTAGGCAGCTCACTTTTGGCGAAGCTCGAAAAACGCTTCATTCATTTCGCCGTCCCCAAGCTCCCCGCCTGGCTTCGTTCAACCCATTTAACGCTCGCCTCACTCCCCATCAGTCTTGGCATTATTTTCTTTAGCTACTTGGGACGTTTCGAGACGAACTGGTTGTGGGTGGTAAGTTTCTTAATTTTTGGACAATGGCTAACGGATTCTCTCGATGGAGCGCTTGGTCGCTATCGTAAAGAAGGTCTCATCAAGTGGGGCTATTACATGGATCACCTATTAGATTATTTCTTCCTGTGTTCTGTCTTGATCGGGTATTCGCTGCAAACGAATAACGAATACCCCATTCTCCAGTTTTTTGTTCTGGCTTTGTGTGGCGGCTTCATGGTCAACTCCTTCCTAGCCTTTGGTGCAACGCAACAGTTTAAACTCGTACACTTAGGCATCAGTCCAACAGAACTCCGGATTCTCTTCATCGTGATCAACACACTCATCATCATCTTTGGCAAAACCTATATCGCTCCAGCACTCCCGTTCGTACTCGCCTTTTGTTTCATCGGGTTATGCGTCGTCGTATATCACACACAGCGAGAACTTTGGCAGAGGGATATGGAAGAAAAACAGAAGTCGCTCCGCTGATTCGTTCATAAGTAGCTCGTTTAGGAACGTGCTTTTTCCCCTTTCCACAATCTGACGATGAGGTAGATAGCGATCAAAAATCCAGCGTAAAGAGCGGTAAATCCCCAAGTTCTAGGATGACTCAGCGGATCCGTAAGGCGTACGACTAAATCGTTCAATAAGACGCCTGGACGATGAAAAATATCCCAAGAATTCCAACGCAAGAAACGACCGAGATACATCCCGAATCCTGCGAGCAGTAATGAAATAAGAGAAAGCGCAGTCGCATACATCGGCTTCATGTGCTGACGCCAGACCTTCTCCATGAGAAATAATGAAACAAACCCCAATAACAAACCATTCAACGTGAAGGTCAACAACATCACCACGTCATACCCAAGTGGTGCAATCACCCATTCGCTCAAACGAGCCAGATGTCCCAAATCGGTCAAAATGTAGGGGGAATTAGGGAAGAACAAAAGCCACAGGAGGGCTGGTAACCAAATCAATTTCCAGGCGGATGGTGGCTTCTCTGTATGCGTCACAAGCCAAGCGCAGACGACTGGAATCCAAGCAAGAAACAGGTTCCAAACCAAAAAGAGATAGGTAGAACGATCCGTATAGAGAATGCGTGTACACAAAAGCCCGATCGCAAAGAGCGACGCGATCACCAGAGATAACCCAATACGACGATCAAGCGAGGTTAAGGGAAGAAAACGCATACAGATTCATTTTAATATAGCGAGAAGAAGACGGGAAAGACAGATCACACTCGTTGAGAAGCATCCGCTCCAACACACGTTAAAGAACAAATGGATTAAAATTGGTCGTGTGGTCAAAATAGTCTTCTTGCTCGACCTGTTTTAAACGCTTGATCACGTAGTACGTGACAGGAGTGCAGATAGTTTCAATTATTACCTTGAGGCACCAGCTGGACAAGATGGATGAGAGAAGTAAAGAGCTGGGCAGGACTCCCGCTAACGCTATTAAATAAAACAAGATGGTGTTTATCCCCTCTCCCGCAATCGTTGAACCGATCGTACGCATCCAGAGATGTTTGCCGTGCGTCAAAATTTTCATCTTGGCCATGATATAGTCGTTTACCATTCCGCCCATCCAGACCGCTAGCCATCCACCGACAAGGACTCGTGGAACTGAACTAAGAACTCGTTCATAGGCAGCTCCGTCGGGAAAACCTATCGCTGCGGGAGCGTAGGCCGCGAGCTGATAGAGCAGCCCCGCTAACACTGAGACCAGGAGCACAGTCCAGACGATGCGCCGCGATTGAGCAAAACCGTAAACCTCGGTCACAATATCGGAAAACAGATACGTGAAGGGAAAATACAGAATAGTTACAGAAAAGGTGAACATCCCGAATTGTACGATCTTCCCGGCTGTCACGTCAGACACCAGTTGAAACATGATATACAAAGCCGTGATCAATCCGAGATATTTATAGTTTTTCATGGTCTCATGTATAGTTGACTTTGTTTCATTTTAAAAACATAGATCTGAACGTATTTGCTCTATTTAGAGATAAAATGTATATTTTTGTTGTGAAAAACAACAATATTGACCTCTCACTCATCAGCGCGCTCTCACAGGTTGGGCTCGATCAGAAGCAGGCCGCTACCTACGTAGCTCTTTTGGAACTTGGACAAGCACCGGCCAGTCGTATCGCTGAAAAAACGTGCATCAATCGTTCCGTTACGTACCAGATTCTCAATGAACTGATCGCTATGGGCCATGTAAAGGAACATGAAAAAACTAGCGTGCGACGCTTCATCGCTCTAGATCCGCAACATCTATTTGAATCAGCCAGAGCAAACTTTGAGAATTTCCGCTTCCTACTCCCTCTATTACGCAATCTTCATTCTTCGCATGAGGCAGGTGCAGCCATACAGATCCTGGAAGGAAAGACTGCCATTTCAACCTTCTTTCAAACACTGGATACACAAGAAGCGCGCTGTTTCATTTCATCATTTTCTGATATGGAACGCGTCTTTCCTGAGGAGTTATACCGCTGGAACCGACGTTCGGCACGCATCAAGAAACCCGCCCCTACCAAACGCCTATTGGCTGATGATGAGGCGGGACGGGCGTATGCTCAGTCATGCGCATCTCTACCATCCCAGGAATTTCGCTTCCTTCCTTCTCGATCTCATTTCAACATGGACGTTTGTCTCACAAAAAATACACTCGCCTTTATATCATTTCAGCCGTTAAGTGCAGTCGTTATAAAATTACCGGCCATGATCGCATCTGCCAAAACACTCTTTAACCTGCTCTGGCAACAGGCTAAGTGCTAGACCGTTATCGATGTGAACTTCTGATATTCCTTCCCACCCCACGTATCAGCTATGATAGATCACATGTATCTGCCTATCTTCCTCAAGGGGCTAGTCATTGGATTTATCGTGGCGGCTCCGGTCGGACCGATTGGCGCGCTGTGTATTCGTCGAACGTTGCAACGGGGCAAGAAATCAGGACTGATGACAGGCCTAGGCGCGGCCTTGGCTGACAGTTTGTACGGCTGTATCGCCGCATTCGGTGTCACAACCGTTTCCTTTTTTCTCACAGAACATCGTTTTTGGTTCCGTTTAATCGGAAGTCTGTTTCTCGTCTATCTCGGCATCCGCACCTTCCGCAGCACTATTTCACTCCAAAAACTTCCTTCTCGGCTCGAAGATTTAGTCGGAGATGTCGCTTCAAGCTTTGTCTTGATGCTGGCCAATCCGATCGCCATTCTTGTCTTTGGTGCGATTTTTACAGAATTTGGTTTAGATAATCTTCGCCTGAACGAGCAGAGCGGCGTCTTGATGGTTATAGGCATCTTCCTGGGATCAATGGTTTGGTGGCTGACACTTTGCACGATCGTAGAACGTCTTCAAGCCCATATCACTCCACGCACTCTGCGCATCGTGAACATAATCGCTGGCTCAGTTATTATCGCCTTCGCTGCCGGTGGTTTTTTCCGTGTGATTCAGATGCTCGCGCATTAAAGGCATTCGCTCTATACTTGCTTCAGTATGTACAAACTTTCTTCGTTCCTGATTGCAGTCACATTCGTACTTACCCCTTTTAGCCAAATCTTCGCCGCAAGTGATGCCTCACAGTTTCAGACCAGTTTCAATTTCACACACCTAGGGAAGGATGGAACATTCGCCGTTTACTGCTCAGGTACGTTGGTACCAACAGACACTGGCGGAGAAAGTGACCAGATCACGCCCGTCTGTGACGGTCAATCATCGCTTGAAGTCAGCTGGAACAACGAAACTACACACTACACGCTCGACACACGCTTACCGAGCGGAACGAACGTCGTTAGCTACTCACGGCCACAAGACGCTGGAGTGATCTGGTACTCACCACGCGTAATCAATGGAACACAAAAGAAATTCCTGGTTATCCAGAACAACACTTGGGAAAATCTCTATGGCGGAGTCGGTGGCGCTCCGTCGGCTACGACTTTGATCTACGATTTTACAGCGCAGAAATTCTCACAGCTTGTGAATCCCTCCGGTCGGAAGCTCATCTGGAACAAGGCGGGAACACGTGCGCTCTTTGTCGACCTGAGCTGTGGTGGAGCTGGTTGTGACGCCACCTCTGCTATCAAAGGCTTAACATTGACCTCCAAACAAGCAACAACGCTCACAAAGATGAAAGCCGCCTTCGAAGGCGACTGGTCACAAGCCCTTACAAGTCCAACCTTCGATCTATCAGAAAAATTTCTACCAACCTGGAAACGATTACGTTGGGTCACCGACCAGGTCTTCGAAGCAACTTACGTCACTGCTGACGGAAAGATAAAAACCGTACGAGGAACATTTTAATGGAAATCAAAAACAGACCTGACGGTCTGTTTTTGATTTATCCCTTCTTCTAGAGTTTACGCACCTCCACCAAATTTACATTCCCCGATTCTCCCAACGGTTCTCCAGCCACCAGAATGATTTCATCACCTGGTTTTACCAAACCATCCTTCAGAACCGCCGCGCATGACTTTTCAATTAAATCCCCCATCTTGCGACAAGCAGGAATATGCACGGGAATAACACCTCGTGACAAAGCCAATTGTCGAACGACACGATCGCTTGGAGAGGCAGCGTAGATTGGTACGTTTGGCCGTTCACGTGATACCAAACGGGCGGCTTGGCCAGAGAGAGTCGCTACTAAAATCGCTTTGGCGTTTCTCGCACGAGAGAGCAGAACAGAAATATTCGTCATTGCTTCCTGAGTTGAAGCCGTCACATGGAGATGGGCCTCGCCCGAATCAAGCAACGCTTGCTCAACCTCGCAGATCGTTGACGACATGGTTGTCACCGCCTCGACCGGAAAGGCGCCGGTCGCTGTTTCACCAGATAACATCGTCGCATCCGTCTCATCAATCACGGCATTGGCTACATCGGACACTTCCGCGCGTGTTGCCCGTGGATTACGGATCATCGAATCCAACATCTGGGTTGCCACGATCACCGGCTTTGCCGCCTCCAAACAGGCTTGAATCAAGCGTTTTTGAACCAAAGGAACTTTTGACGCGGCAATTTCGATTCCCAAATCTCCGCGTGCGACCATGATGGCATCTGTTTCGGCTACGATTTCCTCCATCGCTTCCACCGCTTCTGGCTTTTCAACTTTAGCGATGATCTTGAGTGGCGCATCCGGCGTCACACCTGTCTCGCGCTCAAAACGTTGGATCAAACGACGCAATTCACGCAAATCTTCGGCCGAACGAACAAAGGACAAGGCCACCCAATCAACTCCTTGCTCCACTCCAAAACGCAGATCATCACGATCCTTATCGCTGATGGCCGAAATACTGGTCTTCGTTTCAGGCAAATTCAAACCCTTGTGTGACGTAAGCGGCCCACCTTGTGTGACTTTGCATAAAACATCCTGTCCACGGACTTTTAGCACCTCCACAGACAATAACCCGTCATCCAACAAGATCTGCTGACCTGGTCGTACATCTTTGTGCAACAAAGGATAGGTGACAGGAATTTTTTCTGGCAACTTGGCTTTACCGGTTGTAAAAATGATATCCTTACCCGTTTTGAGCATAACACCTTCCTTAGGCAAGTCACCGACGCGAATCTTTGGACCTTGAAGATCTTGTAAAATCGCGAGTGGCTGACCAGTAGCTTTGGAAGCCTTACGGATCAAACGGATCAACTCAGCATGATCATCGTGGGTGCCGTGGGAAAAATTCAGACGGCAGACGTTCATGCCCGCTTCCACCAATTCAACCAATCGCTCAAAAGTATGACTCGAAGGACCAATCGTACAGACAATCTTGGTGTGTTTGTGGATCATAGAATATAAATGGAAGATTTACTGACGCTCTTCTAATTTCAACCGCAACTTCTGCTCTTTACCATTTCGTAGAAGAGTAAGTTCGACTTCATCGCCTGGAGCAAAACGTGTCACTTGTGCGGACAAAGAATGCATTTCATCGAGCTTTTGGCCGTTGATGGCCAAAATGACATCTCGCTCCTTAAGACCCGCTTTTTCAGCGGGAGAACCAGGAATGATCGCGGGTTCATTTGCGGTTCGACCACGCTCGATAAAGACCCCATAGCTCTGGGCCAGACCTTTCTCTTTTGCCAAGTCTTTATCGACCCGCACATAGCGCACCCCGATCCAAGGCCGCACGATCTTTCCGGTTCGCTTTACGCTTTCAACCGCCTGCTTAGCAACATTGATCGGTAAGGCGAACCCGAGCGACTGAGCGTCCTCGGAAATGGCCGTATTCATCCCAATGACATTGCCTTCGAGATCGAGCAACGGCCCACCAGAATTTCCTGGATTAATCGCCGCGTCCGTCTGGAGCGCACCTTCGATGATTTCGGTTCGCAATCCGCTACCGGCCACCAAACGACGATTTACGCCAGAAATAATGCCTTTTGTCACCGTATTCTGAAATTCGGCCAAAGCATTTCCAATCGCGATCACCGTTTGTCCGATCTGGATCTGATCACTGTCGCCTAATGTGACAAATGGAAAATCTCGTCCTTCAATTTTTAGAACCGCCAAATCAAGCGACGGATCGAGCGCCAAAACACGGCCTGCGAATTCACGACCATCCTGAAGCAGCACGCTGTATTCCGCCTTCTTATCATCCACCACATGACGATTGGTGATGATGTAACCATCATCCGTCACGAGAAACCCCGAACCACCTCCAACACGTAAACGCTGAGGAGGTGTATCGCTCGTGGTAGTTGGAACTCGCGTCGAAGTGGCACGAGGCAGACTAAAGAATCGGTCGTTGAACAGATCGCTAAAAAAATCATCAGGCGTGCGTTCCGTCAGCTCCTTTGTAATCACAATGGAGACAACTGCCGGTGAAGCACGACGAACCACATCGATTGTTTGCAATTCATCCTGACGCAAGAGTGACAGCGTCGTGGTCGAATTTCCCAATAAACGATCCAAAGCAGACGGAGCTGGATCTATGATCGCGTAGGGACGCTGTGCGCCATAACGGAGTACGGCTGCGCCTCCTAAAGCACCGGCCGCAATCGAAGCCAAAAGATAGGCTGCGAGCCAACGAGGTACAGGCATAATGGCTTTAGTGTATCACGATTTGGTCTTGTTCTTCTTTTCGGTTTTGAGACGCTCACTTTCGGAACGAATCAGATCTGACAATTCATCACGAAAGGTTTTTACATCTTCGAACGAACGATAGACCGAGGCAAAACGAATATACGCAACCTTATCAAACGTCTTTAAACGATCCATGACGATCTCTCCGATGTCAGCACTCGTGATTTCACTCGATTTACGACGCTGGATATCACGCTCAATCGATTGGATGAGTGTGCGAAATTCGGCATCGATATGCTGACGCTTTTCCAGCGCTCGTCGTAGACCACGCTCCATCTTTTCACGTGAATAGCCCTCACGATGCCCGTCACGTTTCACAACCGTAATATCCAAAAGCTCAATTTCCTCCAACGTCGAAAAACGATACTCGCAGGTATCGCAGGATCGACGGCGACGAATCGAGGTTCCGTCAGGCGACAAACGAGAATCGACCACTTTCGTATCGATGTGGCCACAGACCGGACAGTGCATACAACAAAGAACGCGAATGAAAAAGCACCGATCGGCTACATCAACTTCTTGCGAATAAAGGCTGGGATATCCAAATCTTCTTCGTCAGGCGGAGCCGTTGGTGACTGAGCTGGAGCCGTTGGCTTCAACGTCTGGGAAGGAACCGGGCGTTGATTTTGAGCGGTATATGCTGGAGGTGACACGTGCGGCTGACGAGCGGCTGGGGCAGGAGCGACCGGTTTACGATAAGCCTCTGGAGCTGGCTCTTCTTGATAGTCAGGCTGAGCAACCGGCTGCGGTTGGACGACGGGCTGAGGAGCGGGATTTTGCTGATAATTCACGCCAGGGTACGTCGATTGATAGCCAGAGTTTTGTTGCGGCTGAGAAGCAGACTGCTGATAGCTTGGCTGAGCAGGCTGAACCGGAGTTGGCACAGTACCCGTTGAACGAGGTGTATTCTGAAAAGCGTATTTTTCCAGTGGTTCAGGCGGAGGCGTATTCGCAATCGTGCCGGTACGAGGCTGGATCGTGCCTGAATTCAAAATTGTCTTTGGTTTAGGAGCTCCCGGACGCGTGTCAAAACCCGTCGCAACAACCGTCACCTTGATCTCATCCTTCATGCTCTCATCGATGATGGCACCGAAGATGACCTTCGCTTGAGGATCAGCCGACTGCGTGATGACCTTAGCCGCTTCAGACACTTCGTACATTCCCAAGTTGGAACCACCTGTAATCGTGAAAAGGATACCTTTGGCACCGTCGATCGAGACCTCAAGCAAAGGCGAAGCAACAGCTGCCTTAGCTGCATCAGCCGCACGGTTATCACCATGTCCGCGACCAATACCCATCAGAGCCGAACCACGATTCAACATGACCGACCGGACATCGGCGAAGTCGACGTTGATCAATCCAGGGACAGTGATCAATTCTGAAATACCTTGAACACCTTGGCGCAAAACATCATCCACGATCTCAAAAGCCTCAACCAAGGACGTTTTGCGATCAATGATCTGCAAAATACGATCGTTTGGGATAGCAACGATCGTGTCGACTTGATTGGCTAATTTTTCGTAGGCGGCATCAGCAATCATGCGACGCTGTGCACCTTCAAATCCAAAAGGACGTGTGACGACCGCGACCGTGAGGACTCCCAATTCTTTGGCGATGCTCGCGATAAAAGGCGAAGCACCGGATCCCGTTCCACCACCCAGCCCACAAGTAATGAAAACCATGTCGGCTCCCTTCAACATTTCACGAATTTCGTTGGCGCTCTCCTCAGCAGCATGCAAACCGACCTCAGGATCAGCACCGGCACCCAAGCCACGCGTCATAGTCTTACCAATGTGCAACTTGTTCGCAGCCTGTGAGTACTGCAAGGCCTGTATATCCGTATTCATCGCGATGAACTCAACTCCTCGAATTTTCGAAGCAATCATGCGATTGACCGAGGATCCACCGGATCCCCCAACGCCAATCACCTTGATACTTGCCAGCGCTTCAATTTCGGGTTTGATCTCGGCCATACGCAATGTCTACAAGGAGTGTTCAAAAATGGCTCAATAAAGAGAAGTTTCAAGTGTCTCTGCCACCATACTCATCCAACCAGTTAGGGTCAAGAGATAAACGGAAGATAAAACTAGGGCAAGAAGGATTTGAAGATGCGCTTCAATGGCTCACTCAAGCGCTTGAAGGCTTCCCCGCCCTTGGCAGCGTAACTTGAACCACCCTTGGTTGCGACACCGGCATCTTCCCGTTCGGCGTTATATCCCCAGAGAATCAAGCCGACAGCGGTTGAAAAGGCTGGATCCTGAACGATCTCAGTCAAGGGAGTGATGATACCGACTGGCGTGCCAATTGAAACCGGCAAACGCAGCACCTGACGAGCGATTTCCGTCATTCCGCCTAACTTCACACCTCCACCGGTCAAGATAGCTCCGGCTGGAAGCATACCGCTGCGATCAATTTTCTTGAGTTCTTTTTCGACTTTCTCAAAGATTTCTTCGGCGCGAGCTTCCGCAATGTCTGAAACAAACCGACGAGATACAATCTCGGCATGGTCGCCACCCAATTCACGCAAATCAATTTCTTCGAAGCGGTTCGCCGATTCAGCGTGGGCGCTCGCGAAGTGTCGCTTGATGTGCTCTGCCAATTCAAGTGAGGTACGCAAACCAATCGCCAAATCAGACGTGATGTGATCAGCGCCAATCGGGAAAATGGCCGCATGCAACAAATCCCCCTCTTCGAAGACAGCGACGCTCGTCGTGCCAGCACCAACGTTAATTACGACCGTCCCAACATCACGTTGACGCGATGTTGTTACAGCTTCCGCTGATGCGAGTGGCGCAAAGACCAATTCACGAACCTCTAAACCTGTTCGAAAGGCTGCCTTTGTAATGTTTCGAACATGCGACGAGAAGCCTTGAATAATATGCGCTTCCGCCTCAAGTCTGATGCCCTGCATGCCGACTGGGTCTTTGATCCCTGTTTGACCATCAACGCTGAACGTTTTCGGCAAAATGTGAATAATTTCCTGGTTCGCCGGATTCACGATCGAACGAGCCGCTTCGAGCGCTCGATGGACGTCTTCTTCGCGAATCTCGCCTTCTGGACGGGAAACACCAATCACGCCTTTGGCGGATTGGATCGTTAGGTGCACCCCACCAATCGAGAGATAGACTTCCGACACCGGTAGACCAATCTGACGTTCAATCTGCTCCAAAGAAGCTGAAATAGAACTGACAACATCTTCGAGTGAGTTGACGGCTCCTTTTGAGATTCCTTGGGAAGGCACTTCGACCGCTCCAATAATACTCAAAACCTCGCGCTTGTCCTGACCCATGGAGACCTGACCAACCGCTAAACGGATGGCTGAACTTCCAAGATCAACACCAACAATGAGGTGATCTTTCATACGCGCGCGAGAAAAGTGGTCATGTAAGGCCAAAAGATACACACACCCACGACTACTGCTACCACCGAGGCAATCAATACCGCTCCAGCCATCACATCCTTCACATCTCCAGCGTACTCGTTCAGGCGCGGTTTTAACAGGTCAAGCAAGCGTTCGACCGCACTGTTGAGCAATTCTAGCACTAGGACGGATGCAGACACAATAAGAATAATCAAGCGACGCTCCCATGTGAGACCCATGACAATCGCCAAGGTGTTAATAAAGAGCGCGCAGAGACACTGAATGCGAAAATTTTGCTCCGTACGATAGACGGAAAAGATACCACGGACTGCGTGCCGCACGCTTCGGAAAAAGCGGAAAAGGCTAAACATAGCTCATCAAACCTTCAATCATTCGTTCCTGTAAACCGAACATGCGCAGCTCTTCTTCTTCGGTCGCATGATCGTAGCCAGCCAAATGCAAGACTCCGTGGATGACGAGACGGGCCAGTTCTTCTTGGAGTGGCAAGCTACGGCGTTTAGCCTCTGTCTTGGCGTAGGTCGGACAGATGATGACATCTCCCCAAGCGGTACTCGCCTTTTGTACCTCTTCCGGCAAGGCACCTTCACGGACTGAAAAAGACAAAACGTCCGTTGGACGATCTTTGCCACGATAGCGTTTATTCAAGTTTTGGATTTTGGCGGGTGTGACGAAAGACAAGGAAACATTGCATGATCGTTTGATACGCAAGGCGCGCGACAGCAATTCAGCCAGATGCGTCAGATCCGTCTGTGTGAGCTCACGAGGAAGTTGTGTGACGAGAAAGCGGATCATGGTTGGGATGGAGTGCTGGTAGCTAGTACGGTGCTGGAAGAAGGGGTCGTTTCTGAAGCAAACGGATTCGGAGGAAGATCAGTCGCTGAAGTTGTTGTCGTAGCCGCCGCTTCTTGAATCGTCGATTCAGCGACAGGTGCCAAAACTTCTGTGGAACTGGTCGGAAGATTCAGAAGCGAGCCTGGGCCGGAATTAGCTGGTGTCAGCGTGGTTGGAATAACAGCGGCTCCATTCAGACTGAGGGAGTTTAGCATCATTTCGAGGGTCGTGCGGAAATTCAGGAAGGGCTGATCGCGCAGATCGTAGACGATATGGAAGACGGCGTCACCCCAGGAGAGCCATGCTTGCATACGATCGGGACCATAGACACCGCGCAAACCACCTTTCGTCGTGAACTCTCCCAAGGTATCGACTGGTTGGTTGATGCGTGCAGCGACCCACGTTGCGAGATCTTGCTTAGAAGGATTGGCTTCAACCGAGATCACAAAACGCTCACCACGGCCCGTCTCAAGATTAAACTTGCTGGCATCCGTTGCATCAACAGAGGACGTCCAAGGGGCGGGCAGATACATCACCCAACCATTTGGCGAAGTGAATGACTTCACCAAACCAGATTCGAGCAACTTCCCTGGAGCAGCCGTAGCTGGGTTATACAGATGAAAGACTTCGTTCCCGTCCAAGAAACGATCACCGTCGCTATCAGGGCGTTGAGCGTTAGTCCCATACACCGTCTCTTCAACATCCGTTAAGCCATCGGAGTCGGTATCAAGGCCGCCTGGAGGGAAGGTTGGTTTTGGAGCTTCTGGCGTTGGCAAAGCTGGAATAGTAGCCATCGCTTCGTTCGAAGGGGCGGACTCACCACCAGCGCCAACTGCGATCACACGATAGGCGTAGGTCAAATTCGGCTGCACTGTGACATCAATGAAGGCGGTGCTGTTGGCAGGCAGGGTCGTAATGCGATTAAAAACCGCTGTCTCATCTTTCGCATCCCGCCGTTCAATGTGGTAGCCCTGTTCGTTCGCAGCCGCATCCGTCCAAGCTAAAGACGCTGCACCCTGACCACCTAATACCGTAAGCTCACCGGGAGCAAGCGGAATCGGTTCAACGGCAACCGGCAAAACCACCGCAGGAGCAGGCTTGCGGAACAAAGTCGCACGATTGAAATAGACAAAGCCACCAATACTCAAGAGGATCACTCCCACTACCACACCGATCATGGCCCAAGGTGGGCGCTTAGCTTCTGGAGGTCGGATCAGAGCGGACTTAGCAGGAACGGGTACAGGTGCTGGCGGCGGAGCTTGCGCTGCCGCGTCACGTTCAGCAGAAGTCAGCGCCTTCAACTTCAAGGCAACGCCATAAAACTGCTCTGGAATCGTAATGATTTCAGGCATTTTTTTGCCAGGAACGGCAGGGGCGGCGGCGGATGAGGCGGAAGGTGCAAACGACATACAGAGCAAGAGCTACCTACACGGTACAAGCTGGATTGGCGCAGCGTCCCGGACCAAGTGGATTATACCCTTTCTGAATTTCTACGCTATCCGGAAAGCCATCGCCATCAGTATCTGGCACGAGCGGATTGGTACGGTATTTTAAGACTTCATCTCCATCGTTCAAGCCGTCGCCATCTGTGTCAGCCACCATGAAATTTGTTCCCAACTCCCCTTCTCTTGCATCAGACAGCGCATCACTATCTTCATCGACGGTTGGTGGGGTGGTTGGCTCAGCGACCATGCCGGTGTCAGTACTCGGTTGAACCGTACCGGTGTCCGTCGGAGTAGGCGTAGGAGCAGCATTTGGATCAATCGTCGTTGGAGGTGGAATATTTGTTCCTTCGGGTGGCGTTACGACTGGTTTCGATGGAATCATCTCAGGCTCTTCCAGGGGCTGGGTTCCTGGGATGGGTTCATCCAGAGATTCGTCAGATGGGCTGATGGTATCAAAATCAGAGGTTGTCGAAGTAGAAACCGTTGGCAAGGTTTCCATAACTTCCTGCGCGGGACGACGAATGGCAAAAAACCAAACACCGCTCGCGATCAAACCCAAACCAACGATGACCGCTAAAGCGATCAAGACATAATGTAAAACGGGTGGATGATGCGGCTCAAGTGGAGAGGGCGATGACGACATAGGAGCAACGGGCGATGGAACGCTCGCCATCGGTCGAGAGACCACTTGAGGGGCAGCTGCAGCCTGAGAGATAGGCGCGGGAATAGGAGCTGGGACTGGTGGATTTCGATCCACTCCAGAAAACATATCATCTGCCGCCGAAGGCAGACTCGAAGGAGCCGACGAGATAGGCGGCATCGCCTGGATTGGTGGAGGTTGAACGGGAGGCACGGAACCCGAGGCAGGAACATCTTGGAGGGGGAGATTGGCGGGGGTTTGAAGGTCCATAGAGGGAAAACGTATTAACGTCGACAGTCAGCACGAGCGCAGCGTCCGGATCCTAGAGGATTGTACCCGTTTTTCGTTTCTTCTGCATCACTGAATCCATCCCCATCCGTGTCCGCCTTCTGCGGATCCGTACCGTAGGCCGATTCGTCAGAATCGATGATGCCATCTGCGTCCTGATCGAGTGGAGCGGGAGGCGTCGGCGGAGCTTCGGGAACAGGTTCCGGCGCGGATTGCTCTGGCTCAGAACGAGCGGGGAAGGCCAAAGGGTCAGTCCCCGCTCGAACTTCATCTTCATCCGAAGCTCCATCCCCGTCGGTATCACGCAAGAGCGGGTCCGTACCGAGTGAAGCTTCATTGGCATCCGATAGTCCATCCCCATCACGATCCTCTGAACCGTTTACGCCAAGGAAATCTCCTTCATTCGTACCCGAAGTTGAATCCAGCGTATTCACCCTCCCCTGATTATTCACTACAGATCCATTTGAGGAAGCAACGGGAAGGGGTAATACATTTGAGAAGTCATCAGAATCCACATCTGCCGTCGCTCGAACGCGCAAAAATACGACCAGACCAATCAGGAGCAAGGAGCTCAGAATAGCTCCGAACAAGATGCGCGCACGAGGCGAAGAGAGAAAGGACATAGAGAGCAGTGCCGAGCAAACAATCGACGAGGTTAACGTGCAGCTGGCCCGATTGGTGCCACATCCCAGTTGATGCTATCCGCGGTCGGACCCGTATCCCAACGTCCGAAGGCCATCCAACTCGTTGATTCATCCCCTGGCCAAGCCGGACCAGGCAAGTTTCGTCGTTCTGAGGTTTCTCCTGGAATTGGATCGTTTCCACACAACAAGGCCTGTGCTGGATCATTCTTCACATCGATCACTCCATCACTCGCTTGCTGCTGGAAGACGAGCCAGAACTTTCCCTGACAACGTGGACTGCTTTGAGTTGGAGGCTGGACCTTGTAGACGCGAGACTGGGTCACAATCCAGACCGTGCTGCTCGTCTGACGATAGTACTCATGCGATGGGCTCATCCCACGACCGACCGCCGAACGTTGATCCACTAAGAAGTAGCTGAAGTTGCCCGGTGGACGAATCGCTCCGATCGACCAACGATAGCGCGTGGCCTGAGGTGAATTGGCGACCTGATAACAGACTCCGGCAGCACCGCTCGAACAGAACAGGCGGGCGTGAGGATACTCTGCCAAGTTTGGGTTACCTTGAGCTTCTGAACCAGCCAAATCTCCTCCATTTTCACGAATATCGCGATAACACGGCTGACCATCAACCCAACCTGGAACTCGTAAGGCACTACAACGATCATCTTGGTTCCAAGTTCGTGCTCCACGATTGAAACGGTAAGCACGCGATGGAGGAAGGATCAAATGGGAGAGCAAATAACGTTGATCGTTATTTTGTAGGTTGCCATACCAGGCATGCACCACCAATGTTTCGTCACGACTCACTTTTGGCAGTAAGAAGACTTTTCCTGGACGATCTGAACTCTGAATTCCCTGACGTTCGAAGGTTGGTGGGCTGAAGAGGTTCGATTCGTACATCCAGTAACCTCCGTTCAAAGCTTCATTATCAGTGGTAGCTGGATTATCGCGTGTGAATTCAACGTAGATGCGATAGCCGCCACAAGCTGCATTACTATTCAAGCCCGTGAAGGTGAATTGACCTTGTTCGTTCGTAGTTTGCGTCGTGATGCGCCGGCCGTTCTGAAGCAACGTTACTGTTGCGCCAGCCACCACACGATCTGGATAGACCGCATCGCGTACCACGGCTGTGATACTGCCCGTTCCGCCCGTTGCAGCACAAGTCTGACAGCCAGCAAAACCACACATGCGACCACACGTGATGATGTCACGGATTGGTCGAGATTGGTCACAACGCGCGACCGCTTCAGCCGCAGCGACTTCAATCTGTTCCGTACGAGCCGGATCGGCGACGTCCGTACAACGCACACGTTCAGCGAAGTCGAAACCCAAACCGCTACAGGTAAGCGCACTCGCGTCTTGGACGCCACCCGCTCGACCGAAGTCGGCTCCGTCACACTGCTCCGCTCCATCCAATTCATTGTTGCCACAGAAACCACCAGAAGAAGCCGTCATGCGACACTGGTTGGTACAAGCTGCACAAGTCGCCCCGTATTCCGCCGTATCACATCCGCGGCCATTATTTGTACCGAAGTCACACTCTTCAGCGCCAGTCTGGATAATGGCATCGCCACAGACGTTGGCCTGACAGCGGTTAGTACAAGCGTCGTTATCGTTGCGATTGGCGTCATCACAGACTTCACCCGTATCAAGTACACCATCCCCACAGAAATTCGCTGGGCGACAAGCTGACCAGGCCGTCCATTTACATTGGTTCGCAACCGGTTCACCGGCTGGCATGGTACAGGTACGCGTGCGACGAGTTGGATACATGATACAGCGGTAGGTCGTGCCACACACACCTGAGGTACAACTGTCTTGGCCCTGAGGACAGGTACAATCCGCTCGATCGCGCAGACCACCAGCACATTGACCAACTTTAATTCCTGTACAGCTCCGGTCTGCTGCATTACGAGCACATAAATCACTTCCGCTAATTGGGCCAAGCGCACAGTCACGTCCTTGGTTCGTCGGATCACAAGCTTCACCGATTCTTCCCGCTGAACAAACTGCTGAGGTCGTTGTTTCTGGATTGTTGCTATCGCATTGCTCGACTGGACCGCCATCACCGATGGATTGTGTCTGCACGACGCCATCTCCACAATGTGGAGCCAGTGAACGACAGTCCGTTCCACAAGTATTCCCGAGCACGCAACGAGCTCCGCCCGCATCACGCGTATCGCAGTAGTTCCCGTTATTCGTCCCCAAATCACAGGTTTCACCCGCGCTTAGCTGTTCATCGCCACAGACTGAGGCAAATCCATTACAGGTACGGTTACAATGACCATAGGTTCCATTCAAAGCACCATCGTCACAGGTTTCACCTGTTTCAATGCGACCGTTGCCACAGACTACATTCGGCTGACAAGCTGCGCCTGGTTGATCAACGTACCCGCTACAATCAGAGCGACAGATCTGCTGACGACGACCCGTGTTTTCGATGCCACCAACGGCACAAACAGTACGCTGCGTTTGACCAGGCTCACAACGTTCACCTGTTCCAACAATTCCGTCACCACAGATGCCGCCTAATCCCATAGCTCTCCCCGTACACACATTGCCGAAGCGCAATTGGCCACCTTGTGGGGTACAGGTTCCGGTCGAAAGAACTGTTCGACGATCAGGGCCAAGGTTTACACAATCGGAATCCTGACGACAGACACGACCATCACTCGCGCCTTCGGACACACAACGGCGTGTTTCCGGCAGAATCGACGGTGTATATTGTTCGATCGGTAAATATTCAAGCTCTGTTCCAAGCTCATAACGGCTGCCTCGATCGACCGAACGGTACTGATAGAGACGAGATACGCTGCGTGGATTACTTGGCTCAAGGACTGGACAGCGATAGGTGCTGTTTACTGCGTTCCAACAAGTACTTGGATCAAAGCCTTCAACAGCCACACAGCGGTCATTATTTCCTCCACAATCCGAGTCCTCCATACAAGCCTGACGCGAGCTCAAACACTGACCACAAGACACGTGGACGTTCAATGGATCTTCCGGAAGCGGCTTGCCGACGGCTGTTGCCAAAACGGATTGCCAACTTGGCCAACGACTGGTCACAAAGGTCTGCAGGAACGTTCCACCGCTTAACTGCGGGTACTGACCATCACGCCGTTTCGCGCCCTCTAATTCAGCTGCCATGTATTGCAAGTCCGCAATACGTTTCAAGTCACGCTGGAGCTTATCTTTGGCGCTAGCACAATAGCCGCGAGAATCGTAACGGACACATTCCCAATCAGCCGTACAATTCACGATCTGGTTGGTACCCGAACGACGGAAGACATCGCCTGTCTGCGTTCTACACACGTTATCTGCGTCACGCAGCAAGTTAGTGTTGAAGGTGAAGTTATCTACCAATTGCTCAAAAATCTGACGTGTTTCAACCTGCGCATCCGGGTTATGCGATAAGACGTAAATGTCTGTCGAGAGATTTCCTTCCAGCAAGTTCACGTTGGTTGAAGCGATGTAGAGCGTCGAACCATCGCGAATCGCTTCGTAGCCATCAACGGTCGCTGACTGAGGAGTTCCAGCAAAGCCTTGTGACTGATACCAATCCTTAGGCGACAAGTGGAGCGGATTCGCCATGACACGCAAACCGATGGCATCCGAGCGGAAGGCTGGACGGCTAAACGAGAAGATATACTGACGCTTCACGCCACGGGCGACATCAGATGGGTTGTCGTCCAGACGATTCACAAGCAGTTCCGGCAAGTCATCGCTCGGACCAGGTGTTTTCGCATCCAAACAGTACATCGTCGCGAAGTGATAATCGCTATCCTCGAAGCGTGGTGGTCGGCCTGGCAAGTTACCCGGTGGGACCCATGGGTTATCACACAAGATAACCGTCGAGAGCAAAGATGTGCTCTGCGTCGTACCAACCGTCGAAGGCGTCTTTACACGATCTGCCGTAATCGTGACGCCAGTCGCAATCAGCGATGTGCCACGCAGATTCTGTGCCGTGGTTGTTGCAATCGCAATCTGAGGCGTCGATGGTGAACCAGCGACCGTCAAAATATTCGGGCGAGACGACACCCAATCGCGCCAGATCCAGCTGTACAAACCTGGGATCGGAGACAGTGGAACAACCTCTTCACGATGGAAAGACACGGCTCGACCTACATAGCGGTGTGCTTCACGGGATTTATAGAACACGGTTGGATGCTCGACATTCGTATCATTCAAGCGTAATTCGTCGATCGTACACACACGCTCACCGGTCGTGAAACGCCACGTGATATTTCCATCCGCGTAGATGCCATTCGCTCCACGTAAACCGCGACGAGTGGACGAAACGGTTGCGTCACGGATGGCAGGATCACCCAATAGGATCACTTGATATTCGGTATTTCCTTGCAAGGCCTCATCCAGCAAGAAAGCTGCCGTTGTTCGACCCGCTTCTTCGTTCGTTTCAAAGACAACCGTTCCCTTGGCAGTTCCGACACACCATGGACCATCCGCAGCGGAAGCTGGCAAGAAGAGGGCTTTGATACGAGCCACGATCGAACGAAGTGGTGTACTCCAGTTAAAGGCTGTTGGGCGAGCTGCATCCAAACGAGTTGTTCCTGTTGGACAAGCTTCGGTCGTTGACTGGGAAGAGATCAAGAAATTTCCGCGCACGCTTCCCTCATTCATCAATTGATTGAATTCAGCAGAAATCAAGACGTTGCGACAAACATCGGTCGCGCCCGCTCGTGGATACGGCGTGGCACGTGGTCGAACCGCACAACAACCACCGCTCGTGAGACCCGTTCCTGGCGCACGACATTCGGCCTCTCGCTGGTAATTACATTGAACACCATAGATCGCCGTTCCATTACGACCCTGATACGTCGCTCCGATATTCGACGACATACGTCCATTATTCCCGGTCAATTCTGCTGGCGTCGGTTCACGTAAGCCCACGATTTCAAAGAGCTGACGGTTGGTAATCTCTGAACGCAGACCTTCTGCACCCGTTTCGCGGGCTACAGCTGGTGCTTCACATTGTTCACCCGTACCAACTACACGATCTCCACACAATGATGGATCTGGATGAGCTGGGCTCGAACCCGACAAGAGACAGCGTGCCGTACAGCCAGGCTGACCATCACATTCTTCACCCGCTTCCATGCGGCTATTACCACAGCATTCAGCATCACTAACGCGCTGACAACGATTCGTTCCTTGGTTCAGACAGGTATTCACATCGCACAAGGCCGAAAAACGCGTACCTGCGTAACAGCGTAAGGCGCCACCGACCATGCGACAGTATTGTGAATCCGCACGGCCTGGTGTCTGCATTTCACATGATTCACCCGGTTCGATGCGTCCGTTTCCACACAAGCGACGTTCGGCACTTGAGGAACCAGCGTGCAAACACTGTGCCGTACAACCCGGAGCTCGACCACTTGATGTGTAGTCACAAGTTTCTCCATCCGACAGATCACCGTTGCCACAAGTCGCACCACCCGCTTGCGAACCTAGAGCCTGACAACGATCGCTACAGCCACGACGCTCAACCACCTGACAGGAACCACCTACGCCACAGCTGCCTGGAGCACTCGTACATTCCTGTCCCGGCGTTGCTCCACCGACACAGACACGACCCGTATCACACTGCTCACCGCGCTGAATCGAACCATTACCACAGGTTCCCGCTGGCGAGTCCGTCAGTCGACGAACCGGATTCCAGAGACAGCTAGATGAACATTCACCCGCTACGCCGTTGCTCTCTCCGTTATCACACTCCTCTGCTTCTTGTGCTCCCGCTGGAAGCAATGAACAGTTCTCAGCGAAGCGCGTCACACAATCCAGATCACCAACGGCACAAGCTCGTGTCGGATCTGAACGACGATGACAGTAGTTCACGTCAGTTGTTTCAACCGTGCGATTTCCACAGACCGCCGTTCGTCCAAAGACTCCATTCGATCCGGCGTTCAAACACTGACTGGTACAAAATTCAGGTAAACGATCCGCCAACGAAACACTTTCACGAAGAGCGCCCAAACGCACGAAATCAGCAACACGAGCATCAGAAGTCGTCCAGCTGGTACTGCGTTCTGAAACCAACATCTGACCATCACGACTACAGGTATCAGGCGCGCTGATCGGATTTGCGATAAAGAGCTGACGCATGCCAAACATGGCCTCATATTTTTCACTTGGAGCCACATCGACACGAGCGGCGGAACAATAGGCGTCATTGCCAGTCTTGATACGAAATTTCCAAGAGAAACCGACAGGATCAGAGCTATTCAAACCCGTCAGCGGCAATCGACCGTAGGTTGAACGCAGACCGTCTAATCCACCAAGAATCGTCGCGATGTAGAATTTTCCAGGCTCAAGCTGGCTCACACGAATCGTTTCACCCGTCGCTGGGTCACGTGCAGGAGTCGTTGCTTCAAGCTTCATCATCGTATCCGTCGCGAAAGTTCCCGGCGGTGTCAGGATATCGATGATCGCTTCCGAAAGATCGAGCGTACGATCAAATTCACGACACGCCTCATTGGTACAACGCTTGATCTGGATATTTGGTTGACGACGACCAGCGATCGTTCGCGTCAAACTTACACGATCCATGCTGACATTGAAGCGCGCCCAGACAGCGGCGTTGACACAGGCGTCATTACAGTTTGGCGCGTACGAGATCACCCGTGGCGGCGTCAGACGAACCGTCAATTGACCAGATCCACGAACTGGAACTGGCGGCGTTGGACGGGCTAGTTCTGCCACGATCAAAACTGGGTCACGATCGGTTGCGCCCAGACCCGTAACAGTACTACTCGAACTTTGCGAAGAGTTGTTTGGAACAACCGAGGCACGACCAGCATCAGACACGCTCCAGTTCCAACCCATCGTGTCCGGATTAAGCTGGACACACATATCTTCGGCTCTTGGACTAACGGTATAGTCATCCTTACTCAAGCCCAACTGATCCATGACGTAGGTTGATGGAGAAACCGAGACAGAACGAGCGGCACACAAATCAGAGCCTTCTCTGGTTCGGAAACGATAGGCATAGGCATTGCCACGACCGTACTGTTCGGCATTTTCAAGCATGGCACGACTACCATCCGCACTCGTCGAACGAATCCCTGTCGTCAAAATAATCTGGTACGTCGCATTCGGTGCCCACACACCACCCGTTGGTGTGAAGACGAAGTGGTCTTGAACTGAACCAGTGAAGAAGTTGATCGCTCCTTCAACACGTTCTGGGGTTCCGGAAGAACATGGGTCGCCCGTTACACCCGTACAACGACGAACCAAGACATTCGTCGTATTCACCGTTGCACGCTCGATATGCATGTTGAAGCGTACAACCGCCTGCGCGTTCACACAGGTCGAGAGGCTACGTGGGCTAGGTGACGGCGGATCTTCGTTGGTACATTCTTCGACAACTCGCGGCGTTTGATACAAACGACCGGTCGACGTTCTCCAAGCAAAGGTGCTCGTCGTAGCTCCAAGTGCCGCACACACTCCACCGACGGCACAACTTCCATCCGGACAACAAGCCAAGGACGGACCACAGATGCCTGGACTCGTAAGACAGCTTGCGACCGAGAAAAAGGCATCGTTCGAAACCTGTCCGCCGACCGCAACCCGCACCGCTCCCGACCCAGCTCCCGCTGGAACACGGGTTCGGATCTCCCCTTCGCGCCAACTCTCACTCCCCAAAATACCGGCTGGACGTGGACTGGTTGAGGTTGCTCCCGCAAACGTCACGGCTCCAACACTTGAACCGAAACGCTCACCCAAAATCGTGACACCCGTTCCAATCGGACCTGCAATCGGTTGAATGGCGCAAATCCCCGGACCTGGCGCACCGTCGATAACCGTAAACGCTACACGATTACTCTGGGTAATTCCATCACGCTGCACGTAAATCTCGTAACGACCAGCTCGCACCGGCTGCTCTTCACCCAACCCTCCACGCAAGATAGCTGGAACCTTGATCATGACTGCTGCGTCCGACCAGAAATTGCTACCACATTGTGCAGGAAAACGAACATCCGCCTCACCTAAGGCGTTAGTCACTGGATTGCGGAAAAAGACTTTACCTGCCGAACCAAAGTTGCGGCCAAGTAACGTCACATAAGAACCAACCGTACCCGTCGTTGGACGTAGTTGATCGATTGCTGGCGGACTCGTAATGACACGGTCCGCAAAGCTAAAGGAAACTGGATTGGATTCGAGATCACCAACTCTCGCTCGAACCGCATATCCACCCGGCGGAACCAAAGGAGCGGTCAAATCCACAGCCGTTGGACGCCAAGCCGTCACCGATACATCTTGATCATTGAAATATAAACGACCTGTTGTATTCCCCAAGTTCACACCTGCCAGCGACAAACGAGCTCGATCTCCGACTGTTCCCGAACCTGGACGAATCGCACACAAACCAGGGCGTGCGATTCCGTTCACACGGAAATCGGTCAAGCGTGGACCACGTTCATCGTTACTCACATCAGACATGCCGTTCGTTCCATGAAATACCTGGAGAGAGCTGGTCGTCGCACCTTCTGGAACAGCTACGATGATTTGGGTTGGCGACCAAAAGGAACTTCCCGCCGCACACGCCGCTGGCGCCGTCGCCGGTCGGCCAGCAAACAAGACACGACCTGTGGTTGTTCCAAAGTTCGCCCCCGTGATCGTCACGTACGTCCCTGGTCGACCATCCGTCGGACTAAACGAACCAATGATCGGCTGCTCAACACAGCGACCAGACAGACAAATACCACCTGCACAATCAACGCCACGACTACAAACCGCTCCGACACAGCCGCCTCCGCCCAATCCTCCACAATCAACCCCTGTTTCACCACGAGCTCGACAAACTCCGCCTTCGCACAATCCGCTTAGACATCCGCCTCCGCTCGTACAAGCTCCTCCGATACAGGCTGGCTGCCCAGGTCGTCCACAACCAACTTCTGCTCCAACAGGCGCGGCACGACACAAACCTCCTTCACACAATCCACTCAAACAGCCAGCTCCACTGGTACAAGCTCCACCGACACAAGCACGCTGGCCAGCGCCTCCGCAGCCAACCTCTGGCACACCCGTATCCTGCACTCCATTGAAATAGCTTCTTGGACGGACAGCCACCGTTACAGCCGTGGTCGTCACACTATTCGAATCGATATCCCAGACATGAGCCTCGATACGATGCGTGCCCGTTGTCGCTCCACGCGTATCCCAGACCACCGTCGCGTCATGCAACGTCGGCGTTGTACTCGCCGTTGTGGCATCACGTCCGATCCGACGCCCATCAACAAAGACATCCGTCAACGAAATCCCGCCGTCATCAGACGAACGAACCGTCACGCGAACCGAATCGCCCAGAGGAATTCCCTGACCATCCAGCGGCGTCGTAATCGACGAAACTGGCGGATTTACGTCAACCAGATTTCCCGTCTTGAAACGAACTTCGCAAGCTGGCACATTCTGACCACAGGCAATTGTCAAACCAGAACGGGAACGCAAGCTGCGAGCAACTTTAGCGATGTATTCTGTATCTTGAGCAAAACACTTGCGACCCGCATTTGGCGCTGGACAGGCTGCCGATGGAACGAACGTCACCAATCCCTCAGAAATACTCAAAGCACCTTCCACGACTTGGTTATCCGAAGCTCGTACAACCGTGATCGAACTCGTCGCCGTTGAAGGCATGATGTCGCGCGTAAACAAGAAGCGGACTTCTACGTTACGAATACGGACCGGGCCACTCGGCATGATCGAACGAACCTGGAAGCCGAGAGAGCCACCAGCAGCGCCCAATTCACCCCCTAGAGAGCCGCCATCGCTCGTGCTCGCGATCTGACCGCCTCCTCCGGTCGCATCCATGAGCTTATTCAGAATAAACGTCACAAATCCCCAGGAACAAACGATGATAATCAAACCAATAATGGCATTTCGGATGGTTTTCTGGGCCTTTTCTACTTTTTCCGCATCCCCACCAGCCGTCATCCACAAGAAACCCGCGTATAAGACCAAACACAAGAGAATCGTCCCAAGTGTCCCTAGAAAAATATTGATGACGCGAGCCGCGATGATCCGCGGATCGGCATTCCCCAGCTGAGCCGCCTCGCCTACCTCCGCGAAGGCAGCGTTATCGACCTGCGCCAGAGCTGTATGGCTTTGCAGGAAGAACAATCCCCCGCCGAGGGCGAGGATCATTCCGGAGAGACAGAGAAGGCGACGAAGGTTCATGACCGTGGGGTAGTTGGGTAAGGACAGGCAGTGGCACGAGGTGTAGCAACACCTTCAACGAAACAGCAATTCGGTCGATCGGCGGTTCCACGACACTCACGCGTCGTGTTATCTGAAGCCGTCGGACTGAAGCAGTTTTGATAGATGTTCTGCACTCCCGAACCGATTGTTGGATAGTATTCCGGGTTGAAACGAGCTGTAGCGGCGGCGTAAATACGATGATCGATCAAGATTCGGCTAGAAGACGGCGCTTGGCCAGGCATGGCTGGCTCGTTTCCTACTAAGTTCAACATACGCGGACGGAACCAAAAGGTATCCGACGGCGGTTCGTTGGTTGATAGTTTGATATTTCCAGAGTTGACTGTCGAAGCCTGCAACAAACTGTTGAAATCAGCACTTGGCGATTCATTGACTGGGATCAAGCCTGTTTCCGGCGCTGGACTGAAGCCACGCACAAACGGCGCACTCCGATCAGGATCAGTCAGGGTCGTGAATGGGTAAGCGTAGTTATCAGCCGTCGGACCCTGGGCACGACTATTGCCGTTTCCATCCAAAGAGTTGCTAGCCGCATCAACCAAGCCGTCATACAAGCCACGAATAATCGCTGCCTGCGAGCTGCTCGAAGATTCAAGTGTAGCCGCTCGTGCCGTTACGTTGATAGCCGCATCCGAAGGCAGACAGAAGATCTGACGTCCACAACTATTCACTCCACACGCTAAATTGGTCGTAAATTCAACCGTGCTATAGGCGTTCGACATGCGGAATTCACCCGCCGGTCGTCCAACCGCTCCGCCCGCCAGCGGTCGAGCCGTTATCTCAATATTATTGAACCCAGCTCCACCATCTCGTACCAAGCCAGCCGCACTGGTTGGATCCATCGGTTCATTGAAGTTCAATTGCACAATCACATTCGGCGCATAACGCCCACCTGCCACCGGAATGGCGCTCAAGACTCTGGGAGGAGTCAGATCAATGCTCGTCGACACTTGAAAAGCCCAGCGATAGCCAGACGAACGACGACCTTGGAATACGGGCTGACCATCTTCCAGGCGCAACCCCGTAGCACCACCCGTCAATTCGACGGTATAGTCCTGCGGCTCAGCCGAACTGCCAAGATAATCAACGGGTCGCATGACGAACGTCAGTCGATCCGGCGTGAAACGCACACGCACCTGGTCAGTCGTAAGCGCCCGCGTGCGCCCTTCTGACGTGCGATAAATGCGAATGTTATCGGTATTCAAGCCAATACGCGTACTAGTCGCTACATCATCACTCAAATCTTCTGGCGTCTCGTGATCATCATAGTCTCGAATGAACGAGTTGATCTTCACCGGTTGAGCAAAGGTCACGATAATCGCCGTGTTGCGTGGCACATCACGTGAAGCTGGCATTGGATAGACATCGCGAATGATTTCGCCCAACGCACCCGACCGATCAGGGAAGCCACTCAAACCGATTGAGTCGCCACCATTTCCACCCAAAAACCCATCTTCCGTTGCGATCCCGCCTAATTGACGCATGATAAATGCGACAATTGCAAAGGAGGATACAAAAATAATCAATCCGATGACAGCGTTGCGAATCGTGTCTTTAGCTGTTTGCGTCTGCTTCGCGTCCCCACCAGCCGTCATCCACAAATAACCTGCGTACAAAATATAGCCAAGCAAAACAATGCCCAATAAGCCGAAAATCACGTTGATAATTCGGCCAATCAAGACAAACAAATCTACCGATCCATCGACGCCAGCCGCAGTTGCGACTTCGGTCAAAGGAGCAGCCGCGTCGGGGGCAGATTGCGCGAGGACAGCCGCGGGAACCGTCCAAAATAGCGCGCAGACGAACACAGCCGCCAAGAACGCCCGCACGAAAAAACGTGTAGGTATCATGGCGGCTGTGGCGCTCCTGCGACCTTTCTCAAGCATGGGAAAGAAAGATGTAGGGATTCAAAGGGACACTAGGGGTGAAAATAACTTTCGACGAAAGGACGCACATCTTTGGCATCAGCTCTTCCATTGACCGCTTTCATGGCCACTCCCATCGCACGACCCACTTCCTTGATCTCTGAAGCCTCAAGCGCCTGATAGACGATCTTGCGGAGTTCTTCAGAGGACATGGGTGGGGGCAGGTAACGGGCAATTAAGTCGATCTCTTTCTGCTGACGTTCCACCAAATCTTGTCGACCAGCCGAGGAAAAATCAGACAACGCATCTTGGTACTGTTTGATCATGACGCGGAGCACCTGTTCGGTTTCCGCTTGATCAAGGCCGTGACCAAGATCAATCTGCTTGTTTTTCAAAGAGGTTCGGACCAAGCGAAGAACGGACAGAGCCAGTTCGTCTTTAGCCTTCATCGCCTCTTTGAAATCAGCTTCAATCTGCTCAAGAGTAGTCATCGTTTACGTTTTACGGTGTGAAGGGCGACGAGCGTCTTCTTGGACCTGACCGGTCTTCAAAAGATACTCAAGTTTGCTGCGCTTCGTAACACGATACAAGGCACTTTCGCGACGGCGGTTCTCATTGACAGCCTTAGCGTGGAAGCGACGACGTTTGACTTCGATATTCTTTCCACTTTCCTGATGACGACGTTGAAAACGACGCAACAGGGCGTCAAACGCTTCACCTTTCTTACGTTTTACTTCGGACATAAGACACGCTCCTTTCTAATATGAGGATCATCGTGGCTAAAACGCCACCTGATGTCATGAAGCATCCTACGCGAGAAACGCTAGATCGTCAACGCGCGGCTATCCACAAAAAATCCCTTTATGAAAGGGATTTTTCGTTCAACTTGTCCAAATTGGCCTGGAATTTCTTACGCATCTCAGACACAGCTTTTTTGGCGTCAATGACTTCCTGGGTACCTGAGTCCATGTCGCGGACGAGCAACGTTCCATCCAAGACCTCTTTTTGTCCGATAAGAAGTGCGTAGCGAGCACCACGACGGTTAGCAACTTCCATCTGAGACTTGAGAGATGTTTTCGCAAACGACTCCCCGACCGCGATACCGGCCTGACGGAACTCCTCAAACAAGGCCAAAGCGCGCTTCTTTCCCATCTCCCCTAATTGCGCGATGAAGACATCCGCCTTGCGAACCTGGCTCGCGAGGGTTGGATCCTTTTCCTTCAAGCGCGACACAATACGATCGAGACCGAGACCGAAACCAGCGGCTGGGGTTGGACGACCACCGAGCTGTTCAACCAAGTCATCGTAGCGGCCACCGCCACCCAAGGCAGACTGAGCCAGCTCTTGGTCATCGCTTGAGGCATACCATTCGAAAACGGTCTTGGTGTAGTAGTCGAGACCACGAACCAGGTAAGGATCAAGCTCGTACGGGACACCAACCTCATCTAGGTATTCCAAGACACGCATGAAGTGCGCTTTCGACTCTTCGTCCAACCAGTCAACGATCTGAGGAGCCTCAGCCTTAAGCTCCTTCATGTGGTCCTCTTTTGAATCAAGGAGGCGCAAAGGATTCTTCAACAAACGCTTTTTGTCTTCTTCTGTGAGGACGTTACGCTTGGAACGGAAATAAGCAACCAAAGCGTTTTTGTAATTCGTGCGTGATTCAGGCGAGCCTAAGGAGTTGATTTTCACCACTGGATCCAATCCCAGTTCTTTCAAAATCGCGTGGGAAATTACAATCAATTGAGCATCAATGATCGCATCTCCTTCGCCCAAACATTCGAAGCCACCCTGGAAGTGCTGACGGAAACGACCGGCCTGAGGGCGCTCGTAGCGGAACATCGGTCCGGTGTACCACAACTTCACTGGTTGAGGCTGGTTCAACATGCCGTGCTGAATGTAAGCACGCACAGCTGAGGCGGTGCCTTCAGGACGCAAAGCGACATGTTCACCGCCCTGGGTTTCCCAGCTGAACATCTCTTTCTCAACAATATCCGTCACTTTACCCACACCACGGACGAAGAGCGACTGTTCTTCGATCAAAGGGGTATCAATACGATCAAAACCATAGGCCGTGGCTACACGATCATAGGCATCGTAGATTTTCTTCCAGTAAGGCTGATCGGCAGGCAAAAGATCGCGCATGCCGCGCACGAGCGAAACTGGCTGGAGTGCTTTTTTGCTTGGCGCCGCTTCAGGGGCAGGCTTGTTCGTCATCTCGGCCGGCTTTTTCAAAGAGTCGGCTTTGGGTTTGGAGGGAGTTGGCATAGAGGGGAAACAGCGTTTTAAAGATGTCTGAGAATAGTCTGACTAGGGGCTGGTTGTCGAGGCGGTCGTTGTACTGGCACCAGTGGCTGGGCTTGGATACTCGAAGGACTGGAAAAGCTTCCAACGATCCACCGGATAGCCACGAAGGAGTACCCGACCGACAATATGCGAGCGTTCGACCGGACCAAAAATACGAGAATCAAGACTGGCTGGACGATTATCACCCATCAAATAATATTCGCCCGCCTTGAGTGGAACGATCTGGCGACTGCTGGTAAAAACACCATCGATGTAGCCTGTTTCATCTAGGAAAAAGCCATTCGGATACTCTTTGTTATAGATACGGATCTTGCCATCGATGATCTCGACTGTTTCGCCTGGCAAGCCGATGACACGCTTGATGAAATACTGTTTAGGATCTTTTGGATATTTGAAAACCACGATATCGCCACGGACAGGATCATGTAAGCGATAACTCAGCTCATCGATAATCAGATATTCATGGTCGAAAAAGTTCGGCTCCATGCTGGCCCCTTTGACGTAGAACGGCTGGATCAGGAAATAGCGAACTGGAAGAATGATGACGAGCGAAATCGCCAGAATCTGAAGCAATTCCAAGGCGAACTTCACCACCGCTCGACGCTTATTCTGTGGCGGCTCGGAAACTGGCAAGGAGGTTTGTGAGGGAGGAAGATCCATAAGTCGTATGGTTACTGTATCAGGAGAATGTGGTCTTCGTATACTTGAGCAGCGCGTTCCATTGTGCTTCGGTCACGGGCTGTACTGACAAGCGTGAGTGGGTCACGAGAGCCATCGTTCCTAAACCAGGCGTGTTACGAACTTCCTCTAGACCGATTGTACGACCGCAGGGTCCAAGTGCCCGAATCCGTACCGACACCCAGTCCCCTTCTTCAGCCGTTGGATCCAGCTTAGCTGTTTCGACGATTTCCGCGACCCCCACGATCTCCTTGTCTTCCTGGCTGTGATAGACAAAGGCTCGATCGCCTTTTTTCATGAGTTTTAGGTTATTTCGTGCCTGAAAATTCCGGATCCCCGTCCAATCCGTTTCCTTATCACGAACCAGATCATCCCAAGAATAAGTATCTGGATCACTTTTTAAGAGCCAATAGGCCATAGTAGAGGGACGGTAGCATATTTTTTGAGACGAAGCCCAGTTCAGACACACTTTGTCTTTTTTTGGCTCAATGAGGCCGAAATATTGACAAAATGGCTGTTTTATGAGATACTTCGCAGTTCGTTGCGGGAGATAAGGCGTTCCTTTTCTTTCGCGCATTTCTCAACAACTCGAGCAATCAAAGGATGGACTATCATGCAGACGAATTCGGCCTTGATCACGCGCCAGCTCTGGGTACTCGGGCTGCGGCTCGAGTTTCTCGTGAGTCACATCGACGGGCAGCGCGCCGCCGAGGAGCTCATCCGCTGCCTCCGGGCAACCCCTCAGGAGCCGGATCTGATCGAGATGCGCGCCGGAGAAATCGTGGCGATCAGCGACTTCCCCCGCCAGTGCGCAACGCTCGACTCGCTGATCGAAGGCATCCGCTTCAAGGCGGAGAGCCTGGGCGGTCGACGGGTCGGGATCACGCTCACCTGGGACGATACCCAAGAGGGCATCTACGAACGTCTGCAGGCGTCCCTGCGGATGCTCGATAGCCCCCTGGAGCGCGCATTCGCGTACGAGGGTGCCAAGCTGATCACGACGCCCTCGGAGTGGAGGCTCGAGCTTCCCCAGGGTGACGGCGAGCGGACCCTGTCCACGGATGCTCGCATCAGCCTCGGTGAACGAGTACGCGTGCAGCAGAACGGTTACCCGCAGATCAAGGCCCTCGAGGGCGAAGTTCTGACGGTCTACCGCAACCACTTCGGCATCTACGGCGGAGAGCATCCGCCGCGCCACACCCGAAACGACGTCTTCGCCTCGGTCGGCAACTTCTTCCTGAGGCTCGACCCGCGCACGGGCAAGATCGAGGTCTTCCAGCGCTCGGCGCGACCGACCTAGTCGACTCAACTTCTCACACCCCACCCCGAACCTCACTGGCTCGCGCGGTGGGGTTTCGGATTTTATATTGTAGTGCGCCTCCATTTCTAGTATTCTTTTCTCATCTTTTTCCTACTGTTCTTTATTCTATGAGAATGAAATCGCCTGAGATGGGAGGACTTGGTGCTGCATCTGCTAAGCCAATTGAGGAACAATCTGCTCAACCATCAAAAGAACAGCCGAGCTTGCGAAAGCATGAGCCTTGGCTTACAGGCGCTCTGATGGCGTTGCTTGAACTCGCACCAGGAACGACAGAAGCGCAAGCTTTAACAGAACGCCGAACAACATCGGTAGCAGCGTTCAACCAAGTCGTGAAGAGTAGCCGCAGTGAACAGCGCGTGCGTTCGCCAATTGATGGGTTGCAACCTCCGGAATACGTGGGGCCAGCTCGTTTTACGTTCACGCACTTCCAATCGATACCTCATGGTATGCGCGACCGTGACATCCAAATTCGTCAGATGGAAAGAACGGTCGCTCAACCCGGAGTAGATCTGGTAAGTTTTTTAGAGGGACAGGCTCAAAATGGGGTCTACGTCGCCCTCGGCAGAACACGCAGCACACTCCGAGGAGCATTCCATGAACCCAACGAGCAACATGATCAATATACCGTCGAACGTCTCCAGTTTCACCCCGTCAGTAGCCGCAACATCGTTGACAGAACAACCGTCTTTGCTTCAAGGGGTCCTTTAACAGGCTCAAGACGACAAGCCTACGAAGAGCATGGTGGTAGCTTTCCACCACTCGATGAAGCCGACGTTCTCAGCAGAGAACAGTTCGACTATGTTAACGTCGGATACAGTGCACCAAATCAAGATATCGCATATGAAGGAACTGGGGCTACGCAGGAAGAGGCTATTGAACAAGCGATGCTTCACCTGGCTGACGAACAACTAAGCCAAAACATGCTTCCAGAACAAGCCCAAACAATGAGCATCGTTCGTCTTAGGTCAAGCAATACAGAGCATAGCGGTGTGCATCAAGAATATCGCTTTAGTCAGTTAGTCGGAGCGCTGTATCTCACAGATTTGCATCTTGTGACACAGCGCGAAGGCACCTCTTATAGAGCTTGGGTCAGTGGTAAAATGCGCCCAATCACTTCCATGACTTTTCGAGACACAGATGGAATTGAAACGATTCGCCACTTCGAACCGACACAAAACTATATTCAAGAAAATACGCCTCAACCACCAGCTCAAGAAGAAACGCCTGACGATCCGGCAGAAACAACACCTACAGATGCGCCACGTGCAGGAACACAGGGCGAGAGACATCACAGACAGCCTAGACCAAGCTCGAGAGGACGTAGAACGAGACAGTAGAGGCTTTATTGTCTGCATATTAAAGAGACTAGTCACATACTGTATGACCAGTCTCTTTTTTGTTATTGAATGGTTTTCTTTTCTCTCAACACAGCTAAAATGTTGACAAATGTGCCATTTTTATGTTATTATTGCACGTTCTTTCACAGGAGGTGAACGATGTTTCGACAATGAAACGTGACCGGATCAATCCAAGTCACACGTGAGAAGAAGAGCGTTCGTCGCTCGTGATCCCTCCCAGAAGAGCGTGTGACGTACCGCAGGTACCCACACCAACCCTTCGAAGAGGCTCCATCATGACGACGAACAACAGCGACCAGAACACCAACGCCACCCAGGACGACTACGCCTTCTACAACCCGCCCCCTCGCAGCTGGCGAGAGGCACCGGCGGAAGACATCGATGCGATCAAGGCGCTCATCGCGGCCGAGAACCACGACGAGATCGCCGAGATCACGGAGTACGAGACCAGCTACCATCTCGGACTCCTCGCGGCTCACGGCTACCCCCGTGAGCGCCTGGTCACGCTCGTCCTCCAGCACTGCCGTGAGGCGAGTGGTGGACTGGGCGGCTGGACCAGGGACTTCCTCAAGGTCGAGAACGGCGAGATCCTCGACTACCTGGTCGAAGATGGCCCGTCGTCGACGCTGAGCTACCTCGGCCTGATCTCGACCCTGATCGAGCAGGATGCCGAAGGTGTGCTCGCCAACATCGAACGCGTGCTCCTCTACCGAGCCCGCCCGGATGATGGTACGCACGTCTGGCACCCGCGCGAGTGGGATCGCGAGCAGTTCTCCGGTCTCATCCCCTGGCTCGACTTCGCGGCACGCGAGAGGATCCGGGACGCGCTCATCCGCCACATCCAGCTCATCCGGGCGGACCTCATGCTGCGTGTCTTCTCGACGCCGCAGCAGCTGATGCTGTTCTTCGGCAAGCGCAACGCGCGCCTCACCCACACCAAGGAGACGAGCAAGCTCGCCGCCATCCTCGCGCTCCGTCACGGGACGAGTGAGGCAGAGTGCAAGAAGGTGTTCCAGCGGCGAAGCGACATCGCCGAGATGCGCGAAGCCAGTCACAAACGCGACAAGATCGCGAAGCCGCTCATCGAAGACATGCTCGCCGGAACGCCGAGCATGCTGCCTACTCTCTACTGCGCGATCCTGAGCGTCCCCCTGCTCGACCCCAGCCTGACCGTTCGCAGCAGCTGGCTCGACGAGGAGCTGCGCGCCGTCCTCGAACAGCATGGCTGGCACTTCGCCAAGACCGAGCTCTGGCCGGGCGAGAACGACAGCCTGAGTCTGGTGGCTGTGGCTGAAGACCGTACGAACCGCCGACCGGATCGACTCCTCATCCTGGCCGAGAACCAGCCGACCTGCACGGCTCGCACGCTGAAGCAGACACCCCTCTCCACCCTGGCAGCCGGCGATGAAGTCATCTACCACCAGTCGCTTCACGAGCTGCCGATCAGCGTGCGTCGTGGACGATACTCGGTCGTGATGCTCGATGTCGTCGACTCCAAGATCCTCATCACGCGTGGTGGTGAAGCACGGGCCGCCTACCCGGCCCTTCCCCTCCCCTGATCCCTCCACCCCACCGCGAGACCACGCCTCGCGGGATTCCCTCAGCTCATGAGTTCAGACTCTTGGCCTGAGGGAATTTTCATTTTCGCAACACACTAACCTAGGCCTCCAAAAACTTCTCCACAGCCCGCACTGCATTCTCCTTCGATTGATGCCATTGAATGCGTTGATCTTTCTTGAACCAAGTCAACTGTCGCTTGGCATACTGCCAGGTGGCTGCACGGATGTGGTCCAGCGCTTCTTCATAGGAAACATCTCCACGAATAAACTCACCGACATCTCGATAGCCAATAGAAGTCATGGCTGGGGCATCCCAGGGAATGCCGGATGCGTGCAACTTCTGTACTTCCTCCTTCCAACCGTCAGCAAACATTCGTTCAATAGCAGCGTTGATTCGTGTGCGTAATTCTTCAGGCGAGCGTTGCAGTCCAAGCAAAAAAGCATCAACCAAAGACTCGCCTTGCAAGCGTTGTTCTTTGAAAGATGTTCCGGTGGTTGTCACGACTTCCAAAGCTCGCTCTACTCGACGGCGATTCTTCAGATCAACCCAGGTCGCCGCTTCTGGATCAGCTTTTTCCAAACGTCGTATGAGTTGTTCGAGTGAGCGACTGGCCATTTCAGCTCGCAATTCGGGCTGAGGTGGAACCTGGGGAGGCTCATAGTTATCAACGAGAGACTGGATGTACAAACCAGTACCCCCAACCAGGATGGGGAGCTTGCCACGTGCGACAACATCCCTTACAGCAGCCAGTGCCGCCGCTTTCCATTCCGTGACGCTATAGATCTGATCGGGGGCAAGAAATCCAAAGAGATGATGAGGAATATCTGCCTGCTCTTCTTTTGTGGGCTGTCCCGTTCCAATGATGAAGCCTTTATAAATCTGGCGCGCGTCAGCGTTGATGATTTCACCCTTAAAACGTTTGGCTAATTCTAAAGACAGCGCGGTCTTGCCGGATGAAGTGGGACCGACGATGGAAACAATTTTGGGTAAACCAATAGCAGAAACCGCAGTCTGAGACATACGGCCAGACAGTATCAGGAGCCCAATTCCATTTCAATCTCCATCAGTCGGTTATATTTCTCCACTCGCTCTGAACGCGAGAGAGATCCAGTCTTGATATATTCCGAGCCACAGGCCACAGCGAGATCAGCGATTGTGGTATCTGAAGTTTCGCCAGATCGATGTGAGATAGATGTTGCAAACCCATGTTTATGAGCGAGAAGAATCGCATCGATCGTCTCGGTCAACGTTCCGATCTGATTAGGCTTGATCAAAATGGCACTCGCCGCTTTTTCTTCGATACCGCGCTTTAGACGCTCCACGTTCGTGACAAAAAAATCATCACCCACAACTTTCACTTTGTGTTTTGCGAATAAAGGAAGAGCCGATGACCAAGCGCTCCAATCATCTTCTGCAAAGGGATCTTCGATGGATTCGAAATACGGAACATCCTCCATGAGCTTGCGGTAGCGATCGGTGAGCTCGCTGGCTGTATATTCTTTTCCTTCTGTTTTGAATGAGTATTTCTTTTTCTTGGCATCGTACATCTCAGAACTTGCGACATCCATCGCCAAACCAACATCTTTTCCTGGTTTATAGCCAGCTTTCTTAATCGCCTCTACTAAATACTCTAAACCTTCATTCACATTGGCAACACGAGGCGCAAATCCCCCTTCATCCCCCACCGTCGTCACATAGCCATCCTGCTTCAAAAGTTTTTTCAAGACATGAAAGACTTCCGCCCCGATACGCACACGCTCCGAAAAACGCTTATGCTTTGGCACGATCATGCACTCTTGCACATCAATCGCCCAATCCGCATGAGCACCGCCATTCAAGACGTTCATCGTTGCAACCGGTAACGCAGCTGGATGCACAAAATCAAAAGTCTTACGCAAAGACGTCCAAAGAGGCAAGCGACGATGAAGAGCCGCAGCCTGCGCGCAAGCGAGAGACACCGCTAAAAGAGCGTTCGCTCCCAAGCGTTTTTTACTGGTCGTTCCATCCAATTCGATCATGACATGATCGATATCTTGCTGACGGCTGGCATCAATACCACGCAAGACCGGTGCGATAATTTCGTTGATATTTTTCACCGCTTTTAAGACCCCTTGGCCAGCATAGCGCTTGCCTCCATCACGTAATTCAAGCGCTTCATGGCTGCCGGTCGAAGCACCGGACGGAACTCTTGCTTCAGCCGAAGCACCAGAACGCAAAGTGACACGACAAGCAACCGTCGGATTCCCTCGAGAATCGAGCACTTCACGCGCAAAGATGTGATGGATCTTGTGTCCGCCGAACATAGAAAGAAAGAACGAGAGTAAGACAGGCTTGAGTATAGCAAATGCACCTTCATTCGTCGTGGACCGATACTCACCGACTCATTCATGAATGCTGCGCAAACGGTTCCATGGCAAGAATCCGATCAGCCACGGAACGCTTCAGCGAATGATTCGCTACCAATTCTTCAATCACGGTTTCCAACTTCTTATTAGACTTGCGGGACAATACGACTAAGTCGCCTCGCAAATCAGCAATCTTGTCATCAAGATAGTCCTTGGTAACCATGCGTGACTCAAGCCCATCTACTTTTGATTCAAGCTTTACTATCGCAGTTTCAACGTCTCGAAATTTCGTTTCAAGTCTCGATAATCGAACTTCCGTATCAGTGGCAAAAACCTGGAACGCACCTAACACATCCTGTTTCATTTCCTGAAAAGCAGAAAAGAGATCCTGAATTGAATGAGCACGTGAAGAGGTCTTCATAGGGCGAGGATAGCAAAGATGAACCAGGTCTACTATCTACTCCGTTCCATGAATAAAACGAGTTGTCAAACCTCTCTAAAATGCAACACGACGCCCATCGAGAGATCCAGAGGATTGGACTCGATAGACGTCGCAGTTGGCGAGGGGTTGGGTTGAAGGTGTGGAAGTTCAGCTGCTGCGCGCGCGGCGGCGGGAGCGACGCTCGTTGGAGGCGGACGTGCGGGGCGTGGGCGGCGTCGCGGCCGGGGCGGGCGCCTCGGCGGCGGCCGGCGGGGAGACCCACTCCGGCAAGTGCTGGGTGCGGCGGATGTCGGCCAGGTTGCGCCGAACATCCTCGAAGTCGGCGTCGTGCTGGTCGACCCGAGTGGTGAGCCGCGTGACACGGGCCTCGACCTCGCTGAACGGGGAGACGCAGATGCCCCGCTCCTGGTTCCAGATGGTGCCGCGGCAGCGGCACTTGCACCCGTCGTCGTCCCCGCAGCGGGTGACGCAGAGGCGCCGGCGCTCCTCGCGCTCGGCGCGCTCATCGCGGGGCGGCGGGGCGGCGACCACGGGCGGGTTGAGGGCCGCGTTGAGCGCCTGACACACCCGATCCTGGGTGTACCCCGGGCACATGACCATGGGGGCCTGGACGGTGACCGTGGTGGGCAGCGGCGGGACATCGACGGGCCACGACTGGGCGGCGGCGGAGCCGGCGACCAGCAACGTACCGAGGGCGAGAGACAGCGCGGGAACAAGACGCTTGGTGAAACGCTTCATGGGGACTCCTCGACCTAGCTATTCCTAAAACCAGGTCTTTTGGGGTTGAACACACGCTCCGCATCCGTCCAGCCACAGGCTGAACTTCGGTTGGGAAGGGAGCTAAGGGACCGGTTAGATTTGCATAACCAGCCATTTTTGTCAAGAAAACGACGCCTTCCTATTGACTTTTTTTGAAAAATACCTCTAAGATGTCCGGTTCCTCTGAGCTACGTCTTTAGTGACTTCTGCGGCAGAGGAAGCTACTTCACAACGTTTTCAACACAGGCTAAGGGCAAACCAGCCCAAGGCTCCACCACACCAGACCCCAGCTAATAAGGAGGGCAGGGTAATGACACAACCGAACGACGGAACACCACAGAGAGGCGCGGGACATCAAACCGCGCAAGACGGAGCACCCGCTCCGAAACAACCGCAGCAACCGCCCTACTTCGAGCCCGATGCGGACGCGGGAACACCGCTGCCCACGGGACACGAGTACGACAACATTCACATCGATGCCATCCCGCCGGAGTTCCAGTACTCGGAAGCAGTCAGACGACGGAGGGAGCGTCGGGATGAAAGGACAGGAAAGCCCCTTCCACCGGTTCCAGTGAGGTCAGAACGACCGACGGAACCCGGCGGGGAGCGGCGCGACCCCGCCCCGCCGACGGCCGCAGCCCAACCTCCGTCAACGGTCCCCACCCTGGTCGGTACCCCGGGTCACACCCCTGGTGCCGGCGCGACGGTCATGCTGAACGAAACGCCCCGAGTCCCTCACGTCGAAGCCTCCCACGGCCCGCCTCAGAACCAGGGATGGGGAGGAGCGGTGTCCGCACAGAGCGGTCCGTTCGGGCAGACTCAGCAGCCCTGGCGGGCGCCCCAGCTCCAGCCGACACCGCCGTCGCAGACCCTTCCGGCCACGGTCGGACCTCCCGCAACAGCGGCAACGCTCTGGGCGCCGCCGCCCCCGCAGGAGGCGCCGCCGCCTGCGGCACCCGCCGCTCCCCCGGCGACGAGCGATGCCTCGCGTGAGAGCACGCAACCGCCCCCGCCCCCCGACGAGGGGTGGCGACTCTCCGTCGCGATCGGCATGTTCATGCTCGTGATCGCAGCGCTGGTGCTCACTCTCCATACCCGGGCTGCCTGGTACGACCGAAAGGTCGGCAACCCCGGCCGCTGGATCGCCGACCAGATCGACGCGCGACGGGTGCCGGAACGCCCGGGCACGACCCACACCGACGCCGAACGACGCGCCGATGAGGCCAGCCGCGCGGCCGAGGCGCAGGCGCGAGCCATGCGCCAACGAGCAAACGAGGCGCAGCGACGGGTGGCGACGGGTCGCCCCCAGCGAGCCGCTCCCACCCCGCGCTCCGCGCCGACCCCGGTCACGGCCCCGCCGCCGACCCCCGTGCCGGCACCCATCCCGACGGCCCTGCCCCAGTGCAAGACCTGGGGCCAGCTGATCGACGAGGGACGAGCGGCCAACCCGGCACCGTACCTCTACGCAAGGGGGCTGACTCGCCCTCAAGACGCTACCCGCGACACCGTGCTCTGTCGTAGCCCCAACTGAGCAGAGCGCCCCGCCCCTTCGACCCTTCACCATCCCCCTCTCACTACAGACAGCGCCCGGCCGAGCCACACATTCGTGGAGCTCTCGCCGGGCGCTTATCTGTTTTATGCGTTTTTCTTTACAGCACTTCGAACGTCACAGACACGTGCGACATAACGTCCAAAGATCCCGTCTGAATGGATGGCATCGACTGGGCAGTATCACTCGCCACTTCAAGCGTGCGGTACATGACTGGCATAGGCGATGGATTATTCGACGTTTCACTAAAGGTTACGACCCGTCCGATTTTCACACCAAGCACACCAGACAAGGCTTTAGCTTTCTTGCGAGCATCTTGCAACGCCTCCAAACGCGCTTCTTGATTCAACGAACTTGGATCATCGATGGTGAAGGTTGGTCCGTTGACTTGATTGCCACCAAGTTGGCCAACTCGCGTCAACAGATCGCCAATTTTCGATAAGTCACGTACTTTCACCGAGATATTTTGTGAGACCTGGTAGCCAGAGACTTTGGACGTGCCATCTTTGTAGTCATATTTTGGATTGATCGAGTACTGGCTCGTCTGAATATCTTTCTCTTGAACGTTCAAGGCTTTCACGGCATCGATCATGGCGTTTACTTTGCGCGTATTCTCTTGCTGAATCTTGGCAACATCCGTGCCTTCGCTCAAAAGACCGAAGGAGATTTCTGCCAAAGTAGGCGTGCCGGAAACTTTGCCTTCGCCTTCGATGGTAAAGGTATCACGCACATCCGCTGGGCGACCGATCGTACGATGTGTCGCGAGTTCGTTACGTGTCTTGGCGATCAAAAAGCCAAATAAAGCGAGGAGGACAATGACACCAACGATCATAATTGGTCTGTTCGTTTGCATAGAGGCAGAACCTGAGGGGTTAGAAGGAGTAGGCATAATTTCAGTGAAAATAATAAGTTATGTGGAACGCTTGGCACGAGCCTTCGGTGACGCACGAGGCTTCGTCTCTTCGAGAAGTGGGGCAAGCCCCGGCAGATCACCCTCCTTCGATAAGTATTCGAGCAAGGCTCCCCCACCGGTCGAGAGATGATCGAACCAAGCACTGGTTTTAGTACCAGCAATCGCCGCAAGCGTTTCACCACCACCAGCAACGCCGTAGGCGGAACCTTTGGAACGGGCACCGACGGCACGAGCTACGAAACGGGTACCCGCACCAAAGGCTGAGACCTCGAAGAAACCGACGGGCCCATTCCAGACAAGAACCTTCGCTTCTGCGATGAGCTTACCCCAAGTTCGCAGAGTCTTCGGCCCCACATCGACAACCCGTTCATCATTTTCGATCTCATCCCAGGTTGTCACACGGTATTTTTTGAGACTGTGCACGCGAGCGACCACAACATCTTCCGGCAAGACAAGCTGACCGTACGAGACGAGGCGCTTCGCCTCACGGAAACACTCAGGCTCCACGAACGAAGCACCGACCGCTTGACCATGAGCCGCCTTGATCGTCGTTGCCATCGCTCCGCCGACCAGAACCTGGTCAAAGCGTTGCAACAAAGTTCGCAGAAGAGGTAATTTGCTAGACAGTTTGAGCCCACCAATGACAGCTAGACGCGGACGAGGTTTATCGGCAAGAAGTTTAGACAAAGCCCTGTCTTCTTCTAATAAAGATTTGCCCGCGTAGGCTGGCAACTGCTTCGCGATTCCAACAACAGATGCATGAGCACGATGGCACGAAGCGAAGGCATCATTCACAAAAGCTGAAGCTAAAGTCGCATAAGCTTTCGCGAGCGGGAGGGTATTCTTGTCTTCCCCCGCTTCAAAGCGAACATTTTCCAAAAGATGAATCGATCCAGGCTCGGCTTCTGCTAGCTCTGTTTGCAAATGTGCACGCTCTTTTGCAGATGATACGCGCTCTGCGTGATGCGTAAGTTTCAACTGATAGACACGCTTCAAGAGCGGAACAAGAACCGAGGTCGAGAAAGCCGGATCAACGCCTTTTGGCCGACCCAAGTGCGTCAGCAGAATGACAACCGCTTTTTTCTTTTGTAACCATTCAATGGTTTCGAGCGAGCGTTCGATTTTAAGGGACTGTTCAGGCTTCAAGCCACCATCTAGCGGAACATTCCAGTCCACCCGCACTAACACACGCTCACCGGGCGCGAGTTTCAGGCTAGACAGAGAACGGAACGATCGCATAGAAGAACTAGAGAAGAGTATAGTATACTGCAGGACATATGCGCTACACACCTACTCTTCAGAACTACGCTCTCGCTTTGATTTGTGTGACATTGCTTGGCGCTGGTTGTGCGCAAACTTCACCTAATCCCGACACAGAACCAACAGTCAGCCCAACACCAATCTCAACGCAACCGGTCGTGACTCCAACCAGCACGTCTACTTTCCCAGAATACCCGGAGGTCGCACCTACCGTTCGGCCACGTCCTACTGATACAGTCTGTGATGCACAAAACTTCATCTGTGTTCCACGGTCACTCGTAAACAGCCGTATCGCTTCGCCCATCACAGCCTCGGGTACAGCCATTGCCTTTGAAAGCACCTTTCAATGGAAGCTACTCAGTCCAACCAATCAGTTGATTGCGGAAGGCGTCTTGATGGCCGCGGCTCCAGATATCGGACAACCAGGGCCTTTCAACCTGTCACAAACCTTCACCATTCCAAACAGTCTTGCGACCGGTACGCTGCGTTTCTATGAATCGTCGGCCAAAGATGGCTTACCGATTCATCTTTTGAATATTCCCGTGCGTTTCTAACAGCGCCCTATGTCTACCATCGCTCCTTCTCTCGACGAACAATCAGACGAACAAGACCCAAACGAATCACTCCAAGCAGCACAGGCTGCCTTGGAGGAGTTGGATACACTCATAGACACTCCAGAGGAGGAGGTCTAAACCCGTAGCACCGATCTTTCTTATGCCATTTGAGAGCTTCGTCCCCCAAGCGCCTCCGCCTCACAAAACGCTAGATACATTATCTGATGCGCAACGAGCGAGTGAGCGACCAACGAACGTAAATACGTTTCCTCCCGTGGATCGGAGGGATGTTTTGCGAGCGACTCAGGAACACGGACAAGAAGAGATCGATGAAGCGCTCGCAGCGTCCGTCGCGCAGAGTCTTGATGGCGTCGAAAAACGCTTACCTGAGGCAATCGCAGTCGCTTCACCAGCTAGACGAAAGGCTCTGGCTGAAGGCTTGAGCCGAGCACAGATCGTGATCGCTTCAGCCGTCTTGAGTCTCGCCACGGCACTGGGTGGTGCTTGGTTATCTCAAAAGACAAACCCTGAAGAACGGGCGAGCTCAGTCACTTCAAGCCAGGGTCTCGAAAGATTGAGAAATAAAATTGTTGACGCTAAAGAAGACATGTCACCGCCAGTGACACCGCCCGAACTAGTCGAACCCGTGATCGATGCTGCTGGTGAAGGCCTAGCCCGTTCTTGGCGCAGTGGGAAAATCCTTCCCGGATCCGCTATCGATACAGTCATCCGAGATACAGCTCAACAACTTTACGCCGCCGGACAAGTACCAACAGCTATCAACCGAGAAAAGCTGATTGACTCACTGCGTGAACGCGCCGCACAAACAGTCATGGGAGACGTAACGCAGCCCCTAGAACGACGAACTGAGCTATTGGACGCAATTCAAGAGGAAGAAAGCGCACCCGAGGTTTCCTATGCCTTTCTAGCGGCCAAGCATGAAGGCACAGATCGTGTCACGCAGCTCCTCTATCGCGCCTTTGACCCCGCCCTAGGAGAAACGAGGACAACGCAACAAATACTCGCCTGGCGCTTTCTTGGTCAAAGAGATTTATCGAGAGAGTTAATCGAAGAAATCACCCACCATCAGAGCATCCATCGAGGGCTCGTAGCTGGCCTGATCGAACAACGGAATAGCCTAATGACAGAAGCCATGAGAAGAGCACTTACGCTACAAAATAATGCTGATACCCTCTCAGACGACGAGGTAAATACATTGAGACAAGAAAGAGCGCATGACATGGCAGAATATTTACGCGTCTCTCATCTTCTTGATCAATTGATGCCGCATGTAGGACAAGACGATCAACACGAAGAAACAAGACATCACCACCGATCCCGAACCGGCAGACACGCACGTCATCGCCCTTAATCCCTGTCAGATCACTAGACCAACAGAAGACTCTCTGCCACGCAGAGATAAACCCTACGGTCGCACCACGTGAACACCATCAACTAAAAACACCAGCTTGAAGGCTGGTGTTTTTACGTGGTGGGCGTGGATGGAGTCGAACCATCGACCTTTACATTATCAGTGTAACGCTCTAACCAACTGAGCTACACGCCCGCAATGAATTGTCTTTGGCGGAACTAAAATACCGGATCCCCAGAACCTTGGCAAGACAGATTCATCAATACGAGCCTTCTAGGCCCGATTTTAGCCAAACAACTCCTTTTTCAGGCGCGTTTTGACCTCAATCCCCTTCGCCGCCAAAACGGCTGAAACTTGTTCCATAAAGGCTTCTGGGCCACACATCATGTAGACCGTTCCCTCCTCATCTTGGCAATGCTTGTCAAACATCAATTGGTCAAAACGCCCCGTCTCTCCGTTCCACTCACTGGAAACATCGCCGCCTGTCAGTGTACAGACAGACTTGAAGGTTGGTGCTTGCAAGGCAAAATCGTCCAACTCCTCAAAGAAGACCGACTCTTCAATGAACCGATTAGAGTAGAACAAAACCATCTCGATCGGCAGCTGACGCCCCAAGATCTCCCGAATGATGCTGCGGAACGGCGCAATTCCGATTCCACCCGCAAACATCACAACCTTAGTCGCCTTTTCAGGCAAAACAAACACACCGAACGGCCCTTGAATGCCAACCACATCCCCCGGCTGCAATTGCCCAGCTTTTTTTGTGAAATCTTTCTCCATTTTTACCGCCAGCTGAAGCGTTTCTTTGGATTCAACCGGGGCGGATGCAATTGAAAAAGCCGCTCGACCCCAGGAAGAGCCGTCCTGATTCAACAGATGAAGATAGACCCACTGACCAGCCAAAAACGCCAAAGGCGTCCCCTGTTCAGGCTTGAGTTTAAGCGTAAAGACGTTCACGCTCTCCCACACCAATTCTTCGACGACATAGCGATTGACCTGCAAAACAGTTGGGACGCTCATAGGAATGGAAAGAGTGTATCAGCTCAACTGATCTGCGACAAAGTCCATTCAAGGAATTTTAATAGGGAGCCCTGAGGTGGGCTCCCTATGATCGGGCAGTCGGCCCCGATCTGCCAGTTCCTGGATCCGCCTACCAGATCATCTCGACACCGGCCTTGACCACGGCCTTCTCGAGGAGGCGGCAGGTCCACTCGAAGTCGGAGCTCGCAGGATACTCGACCTCGACGCCGTTCGCCTCGATCATCCTGACGACCCCTCTGATCCAGTCGTGATCCTTCACTTCGTACTGCCGGTCTCGCCAGTGCACCCGACCCTCGCGCTCAGCCCTCTCGACGATGCTGATGAGCTCAGGACTAAGCAATAGAAACACTGCCGACTTCTGGAGATAGAAGGCGAAGAAGGAAGCGTGAAGGCTCGGCACGCTGATGTCACCCTCTCGAAGACCGCGATCCACGATGCCGAACGAGAACACGAGAAGAGGCTTGGCCATGATTAGGCCCTCCCACTAGATGCATTGATTGATGGTGCGGCTGATGACAACCGCGATGGAACGACACAGAGACTGACAATCAGTGAAATCTCACCGATTCTCAACCCGATCTCGGCCCATACCAGGGAACAAAACAACCGTAGATAATAGCTTATTTTAGGATTTTGTCAATAACCTCACTCTTTTATTACAAATAAGCCCAGAAATTGATTCTGGGCTTATTTGAGCGATTTTAGACGTACCGTTTAGGCTGTATGTTCTTCGTTCTTGTACGCATCCATCGACTTCTGGATCACTGCCTTCGCTTCTTCCACGTCCTTGAAGCCTTCGATCACGATCTTGTCATACTTGGCTTTTTCGAGCTTTTTGTATTCCTTGAAGTAGATCAAAAACTCTTCACGAACATGAGCTGGCAAGTCTTCGATCGTTTGGATTTCCTCAAAGCGTGGATCAACCTTTGTGACAGGCACCGCGATGATTTTGTCATCCGATCCATCTTGGTCAGAGGTGCGAAGCAAGCCGATGGCACGAGCCTTAACAACACAGCCCGGGAAGGTGTTGTGCGTCAAAAGCAAACAGACATCGAGCGCATCGCCATCACCAGAGTGGGTCTGTGGGACGAAACCGTAGTCAAATGGGTAGAAAGTCGACTGATGCAACACGCGGTCGAGTTTGAAGTAGCCACCTTCCTCATCGTACTCAATCTTGTTCGAGGTACCCTTCACAACTTCCACAACAACATTAAACGTCTCTGGCGTTCCGCACGGGACTTGATGGTAAAGGTTGATGCCTTGCATAGTGGACTTAGGCTAGCGAATTCTCATTTCCTTGTCGAGATTCAATATCGAGCACCACGATTTCCGGTCGAGCTCCGAGCCTGGCTCGCACCAAGGCTTCGCCAATGCCTCGAGAGATGATGATCCTTAAATTTTTCCAAGCTTTTTCACCGGCATCGAGCCATTGAGGAGCAGATTGTGGTAAACCCGTGATTGGACCATAGACGGGCAAACGAATCTGGCCACCATGCGTATGTCCCAGCAAAACGACATCAGCACAACCTTCAGGCAAATCAAGCAAGATGTCCGGTTCATGAGCGATCAATACTCTCAGCCCCGTCTTAGACTTCTCTACTAACGCCACATCGGGTTGGCCATACCAAGAATCATCCAAGCCCACTAGCTCGAATTCAGCCTCTCCATTCAAAGGAAGCTTCACACTGCGATTCGTTAGATCTTTCAAGCCGTGCCTTAGAAGCCAGGTTTGGAGTCGCTTAGGATCATCAAAAAAATCATGGTTGCCTAGTACAAACCAAGTACCCAGGCGGGGCTTAAGCCCAAGGAGGGACGTTAACGCCTCGGCTGCATCCGTTGATTCGTCAACCAGGTCGCCGCCAAAGACGAGAAGATCCGGTTCGAGCATCTCCACACGTCTAGCAATGTGATCGTAAAAGCGCTGAGATTTTTTCAGACCAGCGTGTAAATCTGAGAGAAAAACCAAGCGAACTGGCTTCGTTTCAGATATCTTCTGGTCAGCTACCCCTTCTCGACCTGCTCCAACCGAATATTTTTTTATCTGTACTAAACGCGGCTCAATTAAACCTCCGTATAACAATATCCCAGCACCGATCACGCCAACGATCCCCAGCAGAATCAAATCAAAACGCCAACTCAACAATACTAACAAAATACAAGTCACTACCATGACCCAATACAGAACCTCTAAGAATGCCTGCTTCCAGCTGGGCGCGTGTAAATTGACTGATCGTGACATGAGAGATGCGGACTAAAACTACTTACCACGAGTTATCGGCTACAAACTTTTCCCAATTTCAACCGCCATCTGGACCAAACGATTAGCATATCCCCATTCGTTATCATACCAGGCCACGACTTTCACGAAATCGCCTTGAATGACTCTGGTCAGACCCAGGTCAACGATCGCTGAAGCTGGGTTGCCGATAAAATCAGAGGAGACCAATGGCTCATCCGTCGTTTCCAAAATCCCCTTCCAACGCGCCTGTTTTGCCGCTTTCACAAAGACTGCATTCAACTCTTCGACCGTCGTTTTCTTTTTGAGCAAGACGGTCATATCCGATAACGACACGACTGGCGTTGGAACACGAACCGATAATCCATCGAATAAGCCTTCCAATTCAGGAATAACTTGCGTCGTCGCAATCGCCGCTCCCGTAGAGGTCGGCACGATGTTCTGCGCTGCTGCCCGCGCTTCACGCAAATCTTTAGCTGGAGCGTCCTGAAGTACCTGTGAAGCCGTATACGAATGAATGGTCGTCATCATGGCTCGCTTGATGCCAAACGCTTCTTCCAAGACCGCCATGACGGGCGTGATGCAGTTCGTGGTACAGCTGGCGTTATTGATAATCACCGATTTCGAAGCCGTCTTTTGATTGATTCCCATAACATGCGTTGGCACACCTTCGCCCTTAGCCGGAGCAGAAATAATCACATGCTTAGCACCAGCTGCAATGTGTCCAGAAGCCCCATCATAATTCGTAAAACGACCGGTACATTCGAGCACAACGTCAACATCCAAGACGTTCCAGGGCAAGTTTTTAGGCTCTTTTTCTGCCGTTACAACGATCGTCTTTCCATCGACAATCAGTTTTCCCTCTTTGGCCTCGACCGTACCCTCAAACGGACCATAAACCGTATCGTGCTTCAAAAGATGGGCCAATGTCTTCGTATCCGTAAGATCATTGATAGCTACAATGGAGATATTGGAATATGCTCGCGCCGCTTTGAGCGCATGACGACCAATCCGACCGAATCCATTAATGGCGAGACGTAGAGTTTTCATAAGTAAAGATAAGGTTGCTAGAAGGAGATTGGCACAAGAAGCACGCTTCTTTTCTGAGCTTCAATCGAAGAGAGAACTGGATTAATCGTCATAACCTCCAAAGACCGAGGACCCGTCCATTGCACGACCGGTGGAGTGGTCGCAGGATCTTGATCTGAAAAAGGCGCGCCTACCCAGCGCCCGGAAGGAATCTCTCCCGTGCGCAATGGGATCATTTTTCCCGTAACCAAATCGTAGATGACTATCGCTTGCGTCTGAACTGCTGCTTCTACAGGCATGCGTATACTCATATCTACACCAAAAAGATATCGGCTATCTGGCGAGCGTGTTTTATATGATAGCTTCCCTAAGGCAGCATTAGAGAGCACGAGCCTACCAGATGATTTTTGCACGATAGCGACCGGATCATCCCCTAATCCACCTTCTGGAAAACCAAGTAACCACTGAGAAATCAGGAAGTTTTCACTCTTAGGAATCGCCATTGCCGTTAAAGAATAAGGCATACAGCCACCTTCACTTACCACTTGTTTTCCACCGAAGATCGTCCCGACAACGCTGTCTATCACGACATTTTTTCCCGTTGTCGTTTTCCAATCCAATCGATAATCATGGCAGCTCGCCGAAACATCCGTGCCGGTCATAATCGTTAGATGCGTCGCCTTGATCTCATCACCAATTTCATGCTCAATGACTGTACCGCACAGATCTAGTGAATCAGCCATAACATGAGCCTGTTCATTCCCGGTCACTGTATAAATGAGCCCTTTATTCACATCCTGATCACCATAGGCCCCATTCATTGGACCTTCTCGTAGCCACAAGCGTACACGACATTCCGGCATCACAGGTTGAGCGGATCGAACGACTTCGACAGCAAAAACCGTGCGCTCCACCTGATCGATATCTCCCAAACGCCAGCGATGAGTCGTTGTCGCCCCATCCGGCAAACGCACACCCAAACGCCAACGGTTTGAAAAATAGATCAATGGATTACGAGAAAAGTCCTCTTCTTTCTCCAAATAAGCACCAGAAGTCGTCGTTGAAGCGGCTATTGCCAGCTCAGATGATGACGTCGTTGCCATATCTATTACCCCAGAAGGCATTGCTACCACTCGAACATCCGAAGCCCTGTTCGCCTTCCAAAGAGCTAGATACATGACCACAAATAGCACCACGATCAGGGCACCTAAAGCCAAATATGAACGCTTCATGCACACAGTATAGCCCAAATAGCAAAAAGATTCCGGTATAACCGGAATCTTTTTCTTCTCTTGCTTGGTTTAGCAAGTTTGTCCCGTCGGAGCCGCCATCTGCAAGCGTGTGAAGCGCACAGGGGCGATTTTTTCTCCGATTTTGGAGATCTTCTCGTTCAAAATCTGCTCGATGGTGCGGTCTTCATCCTTGATGAACGACTGCTTGGTCAAACAGACGTCCGAGTACCATTTGTTGAGTTTGCCTTCGACAATCTTCTGTTTGATATCTTCTGGCTTCTTGTCTTCTGCCAGTTCCGTCAAGAATTCCTGACGCTTCTTTTCGACTTCTTCGGCTGGAATCATGTCTGGACTGACGTAGGTTGGATCCATGGCCGCTACTTGAAGCGCCAAGTCCGTCGCCAACTCCTTGAATTCATCTGTGCGAGCCACGAAGTCCGTTTCACACGAAAGTTCGAGCAACGCAGCCAACTTTCCGTTGTGATGAACATAGGACACGATCAACCCTTCGGTCGCCTGACGTTCAGCGCTCTTCTTCGCCGCCTTGATAGCACCCTTCTTTTTCAAGACCTCAATCGCCTTCTCTGCATCACCACCGGCTTCTTCCAAAGCATTTTTGCAATCAACCATTCCGGCTCCGGTGCGGTTGCGCAATTCCATCACCATCTTGGCATCAACAGCCATATAATATTGTATTACTGAGAGTTAAAGTACGAACCAGGTCGTGACCGAAGTCAGACGACTATTTCGCCATTGGTTTGACGAGCGCACCACCGAGACGGGCGCGAGCACTCTCCCATTCCTGACGACCTTCGTTGATGGCAGCAGCCATGAGATCAGCCATGAGCTTGATCGCTTTGGCAGCGTCATCATTACAAGGAATCGCGTAATCAACATCCGTTGGGTTCACATTGCTGTCGCAGAGAGCGATGACCTTTACACCACGACGCACCGCTTCATCCAAAGCCGTCTTATCCTTGCGAATGTCGAAGATGAAAATCGCGTCTGGGATGCGGGTCACGTCTTGCACGCCACCGAATTTGGTTTCGAGCAATTTGATTTCCTGGTTCAACTTGAGCTGTTCAAACTTGGTGTACTTGGACAATTCCCCCTTCTCCTGGCGACGCTTCAAATCCTTGTACTTGCGGATCTGCTGCGAGACGCTCGTGAAGTTGGTCAACGTACCACCCAACCAACGGTTGGTGACGTACGGCATGTTACAAGCTTTAGCCGCTGCTTCGATGGAAGCGATGGCTTGCTTTTTGGTTCCGACAAAGAGGATCGTTCCGCCGCGCAAAGCCGTTTTCTTGGCGTAGGATAAAACACTCTCAAGAGCGGTACGAGTCTGCTCAAGATCGATAATGTGAATTCCATTCTTAGCACCGAACAAGTGTTTCTTCATTTTAGGGTGCCACTTGGAGGACTGGTGTCCAAAGTGAGCGCCGGCTTGAAGAAGATCAACAACGGATGGGACAGTAGGCATAAAATCTCCTTTACTCTCGACGTTTCCCACCAGCCACGCTCGGCTAAAAGGCCAAACAAGGAGGGTCGGTGGTTGTAAGCGAAACGCGAGAAGCTGAATTAAGTGGCGCAAGTGTATCGAAAGATGGTTTTTTTGGCAAGAACTCGCCTAAAAACACGAAGGCCCGGCTTGGTGCATTGAGAAGGGGCTGGAATCGTTTCCAGCACCCACGCGACAGGACGTCGCGCATGCACCAACCGGGCAGAGACTTCGGGAAAGGACGAGGGGGGATCAGTTCACTGGATCACATCGCGGAGCAGACGAGGGCACCGCTGTCGCTCGCGGCACCACGAAAACCCCTGCCAGCGCCACCGTACATCTCCTCGTAACGGAGCAGTCCGGTGTTCATGGGGGCCGTACCGGCGTTGCAGAGCACCGTGATGCAGGAGAAGCTCGTCCCCGCACCGCATGAGAAGCCGCTGGGCAAGCGGCAGTCGGCCCCGCTGCAGACACTGTTGCCATCGGCTCCGAGGGGGATGCCCTCGAATCCGTAACCGCCACGCCAGTCAGTCGTGCTTGTGAAGAGGCGCGTGGGCACCTCTACGTCGGGGATCTGCAGGCGACGCAGGTCGATCCGGCAGGAACGCCGCCCAGAGGTGATCGGGGGGAGGCACGGGTTGTCGACGAAGGCACCGCGGTAGTTCGGAAAGCGACCGCTCACGATCCGCAGCCTGATCCCGACGATCTCGCCCCGCATATACACCAGCTCGAAGACCGGGTTCACCTCGGGCTCGCACACACCGCTCCCATTGCAGATGCCGGACCGGCAGAGGAGGCCGCAACGACCGCAGTGGGCGGCCGCCGTGTTGAGGTTCGCTTCGCAGCCGTTCGCCACATTGCCGTCGCAGTCACCGAAGCCGGGACGGCAGGCGTTGGCGCAGGCACCCGCACCGCAGGTCGGCGCGGCGTTGGGATTGGTCGTGCAGACCGTACCGCAGCGCCCGCAGTTGAGGCTATCGCCCTGGAGGTCGACGCAGCTCGTGCCGCAGCGGGTGAGACCCGTGGGGCAGGGCATGTCGACCGGGACGTCCGCACTCGCGTCGGCGTCGGGGGCCGTGGGGACGTCCGCGTCCGGGGTGGTTGCGGCGTCGCCGTCGGTCGGGACGTCGGGCGTGGGCACATCCGGGCGGTCGGCCAGGACGGACTCGTCCTCGGCGTCGCTACCGTCGGATCGGTCACCGCTCGCATCGGCGTCGGGCGCCGGGGTGACGTCCGCGTCCGGAGAGGTCGCGGCGTCGCCGTCGGTCGGGACGTCGGGCGTGGGGGCGTCGGGGCGGTCGGCCGTGGCGTCGTCGCCGTCGAGGGCCGCGTCGTCCGCGTCCCCGTCGAGCGGGAGGACGACGTCGCCGTCCTCGATCATGGTCACGTCCGGGTCGCTGTCGACCGGGACGTCCGCGCCGTCTTGCGGCGCGAGGTTGTCAGACGGGACATCGGTTCCCGTCTCGAACGCCCCGTCAGGGGCAGAAGCACCAGGCGTGATCGCCTCGGTGTTGGTCGGATCCGGCTCGGCGCACCCAATCAGGGCGCCGAGCACGAACGAACCCAACGTCAACCATACATTCTTCATCAGCGTGAACCTTCCTCAGCTCCATCGTAACGAAGCTGAACTGTGGAAAACGGAATGGACACCGACACCAGTCGGAACCCATGGACTACGAAGAACAGTCAGGTTTTCATCCCAACCGTTCATTGAACTCAGTGAACGAATTGTGAAACGTCATCTTGGAAACGTCATCTTGGACAAGGTTTTTTACAACCAGGCACGAAGATAACACGCTATTATAGCCAAAAAAGAGCGATTTTGTCAATCGCTCGTGCATTTTTGGTTTGGATATCAACTTTTCGCGTTAAACCAGCCTTGTTTAAACCCTATTCTTCCCCTTCTTCATCCGTCCCCCGCTTACCAGCTTTCAAAGCCTTGAAGATCTCCATGACATCTCCGTCCAAAATAATGGGAATGTTATGCCAGGTTTTCTTGATGCGATGATCCGTAATCCGATCCTGCGGGTAGTTATAGGTTCGAATCTTTTCCGAGCGATCGCCGCTACCGATCTGTGAACGGCGCTCCGCTTCCAACGCCATCCGCTTCTTTTCTTGTTCTTTTTCCCAAATGCGAGCGCGCAAAATCGTAAACGCACGTTCGCGGTTCTGCGTTTGCGAACGTTCATCCTGACAGTTCACGACGATGCCCGTAGGATTGTGCGTCAAACGAACAGCTGAATAAGTCGTGTTTACAGACTGCCCACCTTTACCACCCGCACAGAAGGTATCAATACGTACATCCTGTAGATCGATCTGGACTTCCGCTTCTTCGATCTCAGGCAAGACGGCCACTGTGATTGTTGAGGTGTGAATACGACCTTGTTTTTCCGTCGCTGGAACACGCTGCACACGATGCACGCCCGATTCAAATTTCATCCAACCATAAACGCTCACGCCTGACATGCCAAAGACGACTTCTTTGTAGCCACCTTGTTCGTTGCGAGATTCAGACAATAAGGACACCTTCCAACCCTGACGTTCCGCAAAACGCGTGTACATGCGCAAAACATCAAAGGCGAACAGACCGGCTTCATCTCCACCCGCACCTGCTCGAATTTCCACGATCACATCTTTGGCGTCCATCGGATCCGGTGGAATCAGTAATAACTCTAAATCTTCTTCAGCTATAGCAAACTTAGGCAACAACTGCTCACGCTCCATCTCCCCCATCTGCTTCATCTCTGCATCATCTGATTTGGCCGCTTCATCCGCGTCGCGCAAGGCGGCCTCCAAGGAAAGATACACCTGAGCCACCTCAGCCAGCTCTTCGATGTGACGATAGGCGATCGACGCTTCTTTGTAGGCTTTTTGATCAGCAATCAAAACCGGATCCGCCATGCGGGCCTCGGCTTCGCTTTTGGCGCTCAGCGCCTTCTTGGCTTGTTCAGTAAATTTGGGCATATGTCAGACGATGAAACAGATGGGCAAAAAGAACAGAATCGATAAATTGGTATTTAAAAACACCGATGGCATCGTTCCTGGATTCAAGCAAAGCTTGAACACAAGTCGAACCGTCGGTGTTTTATCGATCTTCGCTAAGCTTTGACTTCCGACTTGGCAGCCTGCTTGGCATCTTTCAGAGCCGTGCGCTTGGCGGTTTTAGCCTTTTTGCCGGTTGCTTGAACCGAAGCCTTGCTGGCCTTTTCTTGGAATTTCTCGATACGACGTGAAGTATCGATCAATTTCTGCTTACCCGTGTAGAACGGATGGCAAGCGGAACACAATTCAATGTGAATTTCTTGAACGGTTGAACCGGTCTGAAATTGGTTGCCACAAGCGCACACGATGGTGGCGTTTGAGTGGTAGGTTGGGTGGATGGCGGCCTTCATACTGGGCACAAGACTATCAGAAAGAGGCATCAAAAGCAAGTTTTTGGCTTTACCAACGAATCAGGCGATAAACCAAGCCCCAATAGACCTTTAAAATAGGGTTTCCAATATGCTCAAGGAGCGGATTTTTAACCGATTCTTCTTGAAAAGCGATCTCTGAGATTGCCGGACGCAAGAACTCCTTATCCGACAGCTTACGCACACGCTGAATCAATCGTCGACGCCCCCAAACCCAGGCGCGAAAATCTTTCGAGAACCAATCACGATAGGCGCGCCACTTCATATCGAACCAGCCATTCTTTATCGAAAATAATAGGATACCTAGATCCATGAGACAGATCATCGGCATGAGCAGCAATAACGTCGGCCAGCGATAATACATCCAGAGCAGCACGTAACGATTGCGCTCCATGTAGTAATAATTGAATTTGTTTTTCCCGAATTCGTAGTGATGCCAGACAATAGAGGCAGGCTCAATCACCGTTTTAAAACCACGTAAACGCAAGAAAAGCGTGAGATCCGTGTCTTCGTGATACAGATAGAACTTGTTCTCAAAGAGAGGTCGCCCTTCAAGCGCGGCAATACGCACCAAGACGGCTGCGCCTGCGGCATAACCGATCTCAAGATTGGGATTCGTTTTTCTTTCGTTCGCAAGATGTGCCAATGCCTGATTCTTCGACCAACGGTAGCCATTGGAATAGCCAAAGCCTAGATAATGAAAAGCATTCCCTATGGTATTCACTTTATCCGGTTCACTCCCCAACAAAATGAGTGACTGCACACAAGCGATCGTCGGATCCTGCTCCGCTCGCTCAACCGCTTTCAACAAATAGTCCGGATCAACGTAGGTGTCTTCATTGGTGAGATGCACGTATTCACAACCAAGCTCCTTGGCTTTTTCTAAACCTATATTATTATTCTCGGCAAATCCCAACATTTCATCTTTCAAGATGTAAGTAATACGTGGCAATTCTTTGCCTGATTTTGGCAACCAAGTTTTGTCGAACCAGTCTTTCAACGGACCAATTTTCCACTTCGATTCTACGCAAATCAATTCGACCCGATCTTTGGGATAGTTCAGGCGTTCAAGCGAAGACAAACAACCGTTGATATCACGTTCCCATTTGGCAACAGGGAATGTCAGATAGATGATCCCAACTTTAGGTAACTGCTTCATAAATCAGATAAAACGAGTGTGCGTCAAACCCATGCTTTCTAAGATCCTGCGACGCTTCCAAGCTTTTGGCCAAGCTCGTAGGGAGGCTACCATTCCTCTCACGAAAACCAACGGTGATGAAATGAATACAAATATTAGATGAGCCGTTTCATGCAGCATGGAACGCAGGAGGTCATAGACACCCAAGCGAAACGAAAGATGGTAGGCGTAGATTTTGAACTGATTGCACAACATCGTTTCTCGCAAATGAGCCGGCCGGCGACGTTCATCTTGAATGCGCGCCCAGATGCCTTTCGGCGCTTTCACTCCACGACGATGAAAACTCACGATCGCTGGATCAAACCAAGCGTGAAAGCCTTTCCGCTTCAAGCGCAACGCCAGATCAACATCCTCCTTGTACATGAAGAAGGTCGGATCAAACAGAAGCTTTTCCGGTGAAACGCGGTCGGTTAACGACCGACGAATCATACAGATGGCTCCTGAAACGCCCATTACCTGACGAGCAGCTTCAAGCTTCCCCCCTGCTTCTTTACGAGTCTGCCCCGCGCAGGCATCAACCACATTAGCTAAGCAACGGTACTCAAGGGCAATCGTATCAATCATGGTCTGGTCGGTGATTTGCCGCTCTTCTTGATCAGCAGACACCGTCCAACGATAGACAATCCCAGCAACGGCTGCCGCTTCTGGATCAAGCGCGAAACGTTGCAGGCACTTCTCTAAATGATCCGGCGCGAGATAGGCGTCTTCGTTTAATAATAAAATGTATTCAGCGTCATGCTGTTGCATGAGTGTATTGTGTCCACCCGCGAAACCAAGATTCTCCTTACTCTCTGTAAAGACGTAGGGAATACCGCTCGTCTTCAGAATATCCGCAACCTTCGCCCGTTCATCCGCGTCACCAGAATTTTCACAACAATAAAAGATCCAATCTTGGTGGGTTTGTGCCAGCAAGCTCTTCACAAGAACCGGTAAACAAGCGGAGCTGCGGTACAAAGGGGTTTGAATCGCGATCTTAGACATAGAGTTAAGCCTTCAGTTTTGCACGGAACGTACTAGCTATAGCTCTCAAACGATCCATCGACCAAAGACTACATAATCCAAACGGACGAGCCAGACGTAGCAACCAACTCTGCCAAGCGGGTTCCCATTTCTGAAAATACTGCACCATTGATTTCGTGAATTGCTTCTGATTCCAATATCCTGCCTGCTGCTTGAAGCTCCGTCCAACGTAATCAACCGCTGTGATCGAGGGAACATATCGTACACTGAGTCCTTGCACTTTCATCTGACGACAGAAATCGACTTCTTCGAAGAAAATAAAATAACGCGGATCAAGACCTGGACAGCATTTCAACGCCTCTGCTGTGATCAAAAAGAAGGATCCGCGCAAGGAATCAACAGCTTGTTCGCGCTCAGGATCCAGGTCTTGCTGGAGGTAACGAGCCAGGACTTTCGGAAAAAGGTGTGGAAGTTTCAGAATCAGCGCTAACTGAGACCAGACATCCGGGAAACGACGAACGGTTGTGACAAGTCGCCCGTCTTCGGTTAACAGTTTTCCCCCAATGACCCCGACTTCCTCATGGCCGTCGGCATAATCAACGAATTTGGCTAGCGCATCACTTGAAACGCGCATATCCGGGTTCAAGAGCAATACATGGCGGGCTCGGGCGACCGCAATCCCCTGGTTTACGGCATGTGAAAAACCCGTATTTGAGGTATTGCGGATAACATAGACGTCCGGAAATTGAGTTTGAACCGCCTCAGCTGTGCCATCTTTTGAGTCGTTATCGACCAAAATAAGCTGTATTTTAAGCGAATTTTCGCTCGCGAATAGACTTTCTAGATTACGCAGAGTCAGGTCACGCACGTTGTAGCCCACCAAAATAACGGCAAGATCTGCCTCATTTGGCGGAGAAACGAAGATCGGGCGAGGAGGCATGAATGGGGTTGGCAAGGCGGTCAGAGACTGGTAGGGTCGAGCCTAGTGATGTCAGAACGCTACAAGCCAGCGGAAAGTACGTCAACCAGGCGCTTTTCTCCGTCTCGACACACCCCATTCCCTATACCTGAATATCCCCTCTTTTATGCGCTTGCTCGTCTGTGGTGGCGCCGGCTTCATCGGTTCAAACTTTATCCGGCACATGCTCGAAACCCATCCGAGTATTTTTATCGTGAACTTTGATAAATTGACCTATGCCGGAAATTTGGAAAATTTGAGCGATTTGGCGCACGACGCTCGCTATCGTTTTGTCCAAGGCGATATCACTGATTTGGAAGCGCTGAACCGCACAATCCAGGAACACAACCTGACGCACGTGATCAACTTTGCGGCAGAGACACACGTTGACCGTTCGATTCATGGCGGCTGCAAAGACTTCGTTTTGACCAACGTGTTGGGCGTGCAGATGCTGCTCGATGCCGTGCGGGTCAACAAATTAGAAAAGTTTGTGAACGTTTCAACGGATGAAGTTTATGGTTCATTGAACCTGGATGAAAGCACCTACTTCACGGAAGACACACCGATCACGCCCAACATGCCGTATGCCGCGGCGAAAGCGGGGGGTGATCTGATGTGCCGGGCTTATCATAAGACTCATGGTCTACCAGTTGTCGTCACCCACTGCTCGAATAACTACGGTCCATACCAATTTCCTGAAAAGTTAATTCCGTTCTTCATTTTCAAATTGTTGAAAGGCGAGAAGGTGCCTGTTTATGGAGATGGAAGAAACGTACGTGATTGGATTCATGTCCGTGATCATGCGCGCGCCCTCGATCTTCTTCTGCAAAAAGGTCAGCCAGGCGAAGTCTACAACATCGGTGTCGACAATGAGCGCAATAACCTTGAACTCACGCAGATGATTCTTGAGATCATGGGTTTTGGGCCAGAACGCATGGAGTTCATTACAGATCGTCCAGGTCACGACCGACGCTATGCTATCGATGCAAAAAAGATTGAAGCGCTTGGCTGGAAACCTATCTATACGCGCGATGAGTTCCGCCGTGGCATGCAAGAAACGATCGACTGGTATCGCACACATACCGGTTGGGTAGAACAGCTCTGGGCAAAAAAGCGCAATGAGATGAACCAATTTCAACAGACGCTGAATGGCGGTCAGACGCCTGCGAATGTATCAGTACCGGGGGCAATCAAAACAAATGTCGATCAAAGCAGCGCGTCTTCGCTCATGGCAGCCATAGCGAATACCACTCCATCTGTTTCCGCGCCTCTTACTAGTGGCGTGTTGATCATCGGTGGCGGTTTCTTGGGTCAGCGTTTGGCCAAGCTCATTCCAAATAGCATTGTGAGTCGAGTTCGTTTGGATGATAAAGCGGCCATCGCCGCTGAGATCACGCGCTATTCGCCACGCGCTGTCATTAATGCAACGGGCAAAACAGGCCAACCAAATGTTGACTGGTGTGAAACGCATCAGGTCGAAACCTACCAGGTCAACACGGTCGGCGCGCTCATGCTGGCTGACGTCTGTCAGGAACAAGGCGTCTACCTTGTGCACTTGGCCTCCGGTTGTATTTTCTATGGACCTTCACCAGACATGAATGGCTGGAAAGAAGAAGATGCTACCAATCCACAAGCCTTCTATTCTCGAACCAAATACGCGGCTGACTTGATCTTGTCGCGTTTGCCGAAGGTAGCGGTTGTGCGTTTGCGCTTACCAATTGACTCTGAACCCTCTCCAAAAAACTTGATCGACAAGCTTGCGAGCTATCAGCAAGTTCTCGACGTCCAAAACAGCGTCACAGTCGTGAAAGACTTGGCGCAAGTGATCGAACAGCTGATTCAAAAACAGGGAACAGGGATTTTCCACGCCACCAATCCAGGCGCACTCCGTTATCGCGATCTGTTAAATTTGTACCGCGAGCTCGTCAATCCAGAGCATCGCTGTGAATGGATCGACGAAGATACCTTGGCCAAACGTGGTTTGGCTGCCAAAACGCGTTCGACCTGCCTGCTCCAATCGACACGTCTCGCAGAACTCGGCATTCAGATGCGTCCGATTGAGATCGCGCTACGCGAAACGATGGAGCAGTACGCTGCACACAAACGACAGGCCGAGCCAAAAGCTCCTGCGAGCCCTGCTTCAACACCGACTCAGATACGTGTCTCGTCACCTGGTACGATTTCGTTGTCTAGCGCAAAACCAACACGTCGCATGAAAGGTCTGATTGTGGCCGGAGGTCGTGGCACACGCCTTGCCCCCCTCACCAACATCACGAGCAAACAGCTCTTGCCGATCCACAACAAACCAATGGTCCTCTATCCCCTGCAGACTCTTTTGAGTTCAGGGGTGAGAGATATTCTGATCGTTACGGGTCCCGAATATCCGCATCACTTCGTAAAATTACTGGGATCGGGAGCGAACTATGGCTGCCGCATTAGCTACCGCATTCAGGATGAAGCCGGTGGCATCGCTCAAGTGGTTGGCATGGCTGAAGATTTCGTTGGCGATGACAATGTGGCTGTGATTTTAGGCGACAACATCTTTGAAGACACGTTCCCGCAAGAACTAAGCCAGTTCACCGAAGGGGCGCTTGCCTTCTATAAACCAGTGAGCGACGCTCAACGCTTTGGTGTCATGGAAATCGACCCAAGCGGACGTGTCCTATCAATCGAGGAAAAGCCGAAACAGCCAAAATCGAACTTCGCCCAGGTCGGTTTGTACGTCTACGATTCCAGCGTCTTCGATGTCGTCCGAACTCTAAAACCATCAACCCGTGGCGAACTTGAGATCACGGATGTGAACAACGCATTCTTGGCTACTGGCAAGCTCAAAGCCGCCCCAATTCAAGGTTTTTGGTCAGATGCTGGCACGTTCGACAGTCTGAAGCGCGCAACCGACTTCTTCTCAAGTCGTGACGGCGGGATGTAGACTGTCCGCATGTCAAAACAAAAACTCGTCCTCTTAGGTGGTGGCTTTGCCGGAACCTGGATCGCAACCCACGCTTGCCCTGCGCACAACGATCAATTGGAAGTCACATTGATTTCAGAAGAATCGCACTTCACCTTCAGCCCTCTTCTCATTAATGGTTTGGCAGGCGACTTGGATCCACAAGATTTCACGATTGATTTAGCGAAACTCGCGACTGAACGCGGGTTTCGTTTTGTTCAAGGGAAAATCTCACTCGTCAATCGGGAGAAGCAAATCGTCGAAGTAGAACAAACCGACGGGAAACGGAGCGAAATAGCGTACGATCAGGCCGTCTTAGCGACTGGCTCAGAAGCCAATTTCTTCGATATTCCTGGCCTGAAAGAAGCATCTTTTGCCTTGAAACGTCTAAGCGATATCGATCGCTTGATTAATCACTTAGAAACCGTTCTCGTCACAGCCTCCAAGACCTGGACAGATGAAGATAAGCGGAAACTCCTGTCGTTTTTGATCGTTGGAGGGGGGCCAACCGGAGTGGAGCTCCTTGGAGCGATGCGTGAACGTTTGCGCAGAATCGCAGAGAATCGCGGTCTCGAAGATCTCCTACCACTCATTAGCATCACGTTGGTTGAGTCAAATAATTTGTTATTCTACGGATTCCCCGAGCACCTGTCTCAACAAAGCGAACAAGTCTTGAAACAAGGGGGTGTGGATATTCGCTGCGGAGTACGTGTCACAGGTGTTGAGAAGGGTGTGGCTACGTTATCTGATAATTCATCCCTGAACTATCACACGCTTATCTGGGCTGCCGGTGTAAAACCTGTTTGGCCAACCATCGAACCCGCCTTCGCTCCCGGCCCACTCAAAACGGATGCCTTTTTACGCCTTGATGATCATCTCTATGGCGCAGGAGATGCGATCACATTTGAACAAAATGGAGTAAAATTTCATAAAAATGCACAATTTGCGTTACAGATGGCACATGATGTCTTGCAGAATATTCTACGGAACGTAAAAGGCCAGCCTCTGGTCGCGCCAAACCGCAAATACAACGCCGCACTCGTGACAGTGTTGCAAACCGGTTTTTTCCGTCTGGGATCGTTCGTCTTGCAAGGCCCTTGGATCCATCCGTTCCGGAAACTCTTGTATCGTTTCCGTTTGTGGCAGATTCGGTCTGGTCACTAGTCTATGACGCTCTCGCCTGATCAAGCGAAAGCCGTGCAAGCCCTGTATCGCTGGTTCAAAGAAAAAAAGGAACAAACGATCACCCTTGGAGGCTATGCCGGAACCGGTAAAACAACGCTCGCGTCTGTTTTACGTTGGGTTTTGAACGAGCGTCATCCTGACCTATCGGTTGCTTTTTGTGCGTTCACAGGCAAGGCGACTCATGTTCTGAGGCAACGGCTTGAAGAAGCGGATTTGCTCTTGCCGCAGGATAGCTGCTCAACCATCCACGCTCTTTTGTACGTTCCCCATGTCGCCAAAGACGGTTCGATCATCGGCTGGCATCGAGCGAAAGAAGTAAAGACAGATCTGATTGTCATCGATGAAGCAAGTATGGTCACGGAAGATCTGTGGCGAGATATTGTCATGCTAGGCGTCCCAATCATCGCGATTGGTGATCATGGCCAGCTGCCACCGGTTGGTAGCTCATTTAACCTGGTACAAGATCCAAAGATTCGCTTGGAAGAAATTCATCGCCAGGCGGCAGGAAATCCGATTTTACAACTTGCTCAAGAAGCTCGAACAAGTGGACTGATCGCTCCAGGAAAATATGGGAAAGGTATCGAAAAACTAAGTTATGCCAACGATGACGGCGATCGGATTCGCGAACTCACAGAAGAACTCCTCGTGTCCAAGAAAGATGTCTTGATCCTGTGCGGACGAAATACTACGCGACAAAAATTAAACGTCGCAGCACGAGCGACGCAGGGATTCGAATCAGCTGATCCGGAAGGTGGCGACAAGGTGGTCTGTCTCAAAAACTCATATGCCATCCGAGATCAACCGCTGTATAACGGGATGATCGGCACGATCGAGCAGATCCAAAACGAAGGTGAACACTGGTATGACGCGACCATCTCTTTTCCTGGCGAAGAACGTGAATTCAACGGACTGATCTCACGTCATCAATTCGGAAAAGATACTGTCCTAGATAAGTTTGAGGGCTTAAATCCCAAACAAATCGGCGAACGCTTCGACTTCGGCTATGCGCTGACGGTTCACAAGGCCCAAGGCAGCCAGGCCGATACCGTTCTCCTGTTCGAAGAACGCTTTCAAAAAATGAGCGATGATGACTGGAAACGTTGGCTGTACACCGCCGTAACACGTGCCAAAAAACGATTGTACATTGTAGGAGAATAATATAAGGTAGATTTATGCAACCATCCGTTTACTTCAACTATGCATTTCCCTTGGATGAAGATCGCCGTGAATTGGCCAAGTCGCGAAATATTCCATATCCCGAATGGACAGACGTCGATACAGCAACACAAGCTTGGGCAGCTCTCTGGCAGGAAGCGAATAAAGACGAACGGATCATAAAACGCCTCATTGAGCTCACTGGTCGTACACTCCCCTATCCGGTGGAAGTCTGTATTATCGGTGGTATTTTCGACGCCATGTCGATCCCGCTCATCATTCCGCTCACGAGACGCGGAGGTGTGCGCATCACAGATCCTGACTTTCTTCAGATCCTTGTACACGAACTCTGTCATCGGTTCACTGCGCCAAGAGAGAACGCTCCAGGAACAGTAGAGTATTGGGAAGCGGTGAAAGCGCGCTATTCCGCCGAACCGTTAGCCACACAAAAACATATCTTGATCTACGCTCTCCTGAAAAAGATCGTACCAGACATGCTCGGTGAAGAAAGCTGGAACCGTTGCCAACAAAGTCCACTACCGACCTATCAGCGGGCGCTCCAACTCATGGAAGAACGTGGTGCAGACGATTGTCTCAACGAGTTTCGTTCTTATGTCACAAACAAGCCTTGATTCGATCACGAATAACATGGATCTGTTCCTCCGTCAGTGTGCCTGGTTCGTTGAGATAAAAATTTGATCTTGGATCAAAGCCTAGCTTCTCTTTGTCGCCAGTGGTACGTGCGAGTAAATGAATATGTACGTGTGGAACCGTCTGGTCGGCGATACGACCTTCATTCCAAGCATAGTTGAACCCTTCAGCACCGTACGCTTCACGAAGAGCAGGCTTCACACGAGTCATCAGTTCAAATAACGCTTCACGCTCTTCCACTTGCAGATCTTCGTAGGTTGGCACACAGCGTTTTGGACAAACCAAGAGGTGAGCTGGAGCAATTGGGTAATACGAAGGAAAAACCCAAGCTAGGTCAGTCTCCAGGATAATTCGATCTTTCATCAGAGGCAATTCACAGAAAACACAATACATAGAAGTCGCTGTAGTATAGGTATTTCGTGCTAGTTTGAGCAAGATTTCGCGCCCAGCCTACCTTGACCTGAGCCACCGCGTTCGATACTATCTGGCCACAATTTATCCCCATTCCGAGATCGTCTAATGGTAGGACTACTGCCTCTGGAGCAGTGTATCTTGGTTCGAATCCAAGTCTCGGAGCCACGTAAAAACCACGCTTTTAAAGTGTGGTTTTTTCGATGTGATTCACGTGGCGCCGCCATATGTAATAAAAACACGTCACCCCACGAACCTGAGGGGCGACGTGTGTCGCGTTGGTTCGTGGGGTGGTAGTTCAGGCTTCAGGGAGCGGACCGCGGACGATATTCCGCACCTTGTCACCGACGCGGAGCGTGCAGGGGCCGGCATGGATCAGACTGGCACCGAAGAGGGCGACCAGCTTGCCGCCACCCTTGCTAACACCATGAATGCGTTCGAGCGTAGCGAGAGGCTCCTGGCTTCTACGCTCACCTGTACGCTGGTCAGTCGTAATGATGGGGCAGCGCGTACGCCGCTTCACGTGGTGGAAATGGCCATCATTGATGTAGAACTCGCTGCATCCATCCTCGCCCCAGGGTCCTCCCATCCCCGTGACGACGATATTCGAACGGAAGTTCGCCATCGGATACGGACCCTCCCCAGCAGGCAGCTCCGCGTTGAGAGCAGCGAGGGATGCCTCGCTCGTCAGAGTGAACGGGCAGCCATCGGGGAAGCGGGTGCCCGTCGTGACATCCTTCGGCCGACGGCTCGGAACACGAGCGTGATCCGGAGGCGTCCCCACGAGTAGAACATTCTGGCGCAGAAGATCAGAGAAGAAGTCGCGCGCTTCCCGACCCTGATCGACCGTCATGCTCGTATCGCCCCAGATAGTACCGGGGACACGTTCCCCGCTTTCCCAGGTAGAACGAGTGATGCTGAGCCGGCCATGCTCCCCGCCCTCAACCGTGACGACGAGGGCCCTGGGCGTCAGGTTGCAGATGACCTGAGCAAGCTCAGGATGATCACGCTGCGTGACAAACCGGCCCGAGGCTCGATCGATGATCATGAGACGACGATCGTGGCAGATGCCGAACTCATCGACCTCCGCCTCCTCGAGTGACGTTGCCCGACAGGACTTGATGTAATGCGCGAACAGACCAGTGACGACGCACATGATGGACCTCCTTGGTATGCGTGTAGATAGAATCCTAGCCAGAAAAGTGGGTTTTTGTCTATTTTTTTGACATCAACCTTTAGTAAAACTGGTTTTTACCCTATCCTCCCAGCTATGACTCTGAACCCCACAGCAATACGCGTCCTTTGTTTCGGTGATTCGAATACCTGGGGTCAGCGACCAGATAAGCTAGATCGCTACCCAGCAAATATCCGCTGGACTGGAAAATTACAGGAATCATTAGGAGGCAAATACGAGATTATCGAGGAGGGATTGGGTGGAAGGACCGTCAATTTGGATCACAGGGAAAGGTCGCATCGTAACGGACGGACCTATTTTCTGCCGTGCGTTGATAGTCATAGTCCGTTTGATGTGCTTGTCCTAATGCTTGGCACGAACGACTTAAAAATACAGTTTCAACGGTCTCCACAAGCAATTGCCGATGGCATTGGAGAGCTAGTCCAACTCGCGAAAGAACGGACCAAGAATCAATCTGGAGAGATGCTAAAAACCATCCTCATGAGCCCCGTTCATATAAATCCGTCCGCAAAAGATTTCGAGACTCTCTGCAAAGACTATTTCGACATTGAATCTAGTGAAAAATCTAAGAAACTTGCCTTTCACATAGAGAAAGTGGCTCGAGACAATGACAGTTCATTTCTTGATGCGGGCAAACTTGTTACCACAGGTGACGATGGACTTCACCTCGATGAACAAGCGCATGCAACGCTAGCCGTAGCACTCGCCAAGCAAATTCAAGCACTCACCTTATCAAAATAAATCGTCTACCTGTCTTCCACAATATTCCGACTATGCAACAAATCCTCGATTTCTTCGTACGAGCTGAAAAACTAAAAGCCACTCTGCGCGCCTCTTGGACGAGCGATTCGAGTCGATCAGAGAGCGTTGCTGATCATTCTTGGATGTCGTGCCTGCTCGCCATGACGCTCTTTGAGAAGATTTCGGTTCCGCTGGATCGTGAGCGAGTACTCAAAATGATCATTCTTCACGACCTTGCCGAGGCGGTGACGGGGGATATTCCACTCATCGATCAACAGGGATCGTTTAATCATGAAGAGAAGTCTCTTAACGAACGAAAGGCGATGGATCATATTTTGGAACCCTTACCTGAATCAACAAAACAGGAGTTTCTCGAACTCTGGCAAGAGTGTGAAGAGAGAACTACTTTGGAAGGGAAATTTGCTAAAGCGATAGATTACCTTGAAGCCTGCTTACAATATTGGACGATGGACATGGATAAATGGGTTGAGCAAGATTTTAATATAGCCGCCTATTACCGAGATGAACGCTATCAATTCGATGCATTTCTCAAAGAATTTAAAGCCTTTGTCAATGAAAAAACGATGGAGAAAATTCTAGCATCAGGAAGAGAGGCGTTTTTAGCACCGGAACTGTTGGAAAAATATCGAAAAAGTCAGTCGACTACTATTGAATGACCACCTTTATAGTTACTCGAAAGCTTCCATGCATCCTGCTAAGCTAGAAATCTATGCAAAAAATCATCCCCCATCTCTGGTTTGATAAGGAGGCCAAAGAAGCAGCTGAGTTCTACACCTCATTGTTTCCAGATTCGAAAATTACCAACATCTCCACCATTCACGACACCCCATCGGGTGATTGTGATATTGTCTCGTTTGATCTTTGGAACCAGTCGTTCATGGCAATTAGCGCTGGACCAGTCTTCAAATTTAATCCGTCTATTTCTTTCATGGTGAATTTCGATCCATCGAAAGACAAAGACGCTCAAACACGCATCGAGACAGTTTGGGAAAAGCTTCAGGTTGGTGGCAAAGTGCTCATGCCACTTGCTGCCTATCCCTTCAGTGAGCGTTATGGCTGGATTCAAGATAAATATGGCCTATCCTGGCAGCTGATTCTGACAAAACCAGAGGGCGAAGAACGACCTTTTATCACGCCTTCCATGCTATTCGTGGGCGATGTTTGCGGCAAGACAGAAGAAGCAACCAACTTTTACCTTTCAGTCTTCAAAAACAGCAAACGCGGCACCCTGGCTCGCTACGGAGCCGATCAAGCGCCGGAAAAAGCAGGAAATGTTTCGTTCACTGATTTCAAACTCGAAGATCAGTGGTTTGTCGCCATGGACAGCGGACAAAAGCATGAGTTCGCCTTCAATGAAGCTCTTTCGCTAATCGTCGAATGTGAGGATCAACAAGAAATCGATTACTATTGGGAGAAGCTCTCAGCTATACCTGCAGCGGAACAATGTGGCTGGCTGAAGGATGCGTATGGGGTCTCTTGGCAGATCTCTCCCAAGAGAATGAACGAGATGATGAAGAACGGGACACCGGAACAAATCGATCGTGTTACACAAGCCTTCCTGCAGATGAAGAAGTTTGACCTGGCTAAGTTGGAGCAGGCATACGCAGGGAAATAAATCTATTGTATATCTCACTAAAAAGACGCGCATTGCGTCTTTTTAGTTTCTTGCCTTAGAAATGCGTTGCTTCATTCATCCAGAGACGTTAGGGTAATCGTCACTAGGCGAAGAGCGTCATGTCTGAGCCTTGCAGTACGTTATCGATTGTGAATCCTATGCGTTCTAAGGCTTGGCATGAACTCTGGGTCTTTGGCTTGAAACAAGCTCGGGCCTGTATTTTTGCAGGTGCGTTCTTTTTACTGTTGTTTCTTTCCCACAAATTGCCCCTTGGCCCGATTCATCGCTATGACTTTCTGTTCGTGTCTGCCTTGGTGATTCAGATCGTGCTCTATCTCACCAAAATCGAAACGAAAGATGAAATCAAGACGATCGCTCTCTTTCACTTACTTGGGCTAGCCTTAGAACTCTTCAAAACCAGTCCTCAAATAGGTGGCTGGTCGTATCCTGAAGCCGGGTTTTTCAAAATTGCGACAGTACCTCTTTATAGTGGATTCATGTATGCCGCCGTCGGAAGCTATATCAGTCAAGCTTGGCGTTTAATGCAACTAAAACTTGTCGGGACCGTTCGCACTTTTCCAAGTACCATTTTAGCCTGCGCTATTTATCTAAATTTTTTCACCAATGAATTCCTGCCAGATGCCCGCTGGATGTTGATTCCCCTGGTCTTTGCCGTCTTTTGGGGCGTATCAGTTGAATTCACCATCACAAAACGTGCCTATCGCATGCCGATTAGCCTGTCATTCTTCTTGATCGCCTTCTTCATTTGGATCGCCGAGAATATTTCGACCTATTTCGCTGCCTGGAAATATCCTGAACAGCTCGATGGCTGGAACATTGTGTCTTTCAAAATCATTTCCTCGTGGTATTTACTCGTGATCATCAGTTTTATCTTGGTCGCCAACTTGAAACAACTAAAAGCAGGAAAAACCGCTCTCACAAAACCAGTGAGCTAAAGCAAAAACATCCTGCCTATCGGGCAGGATGTTTTTCGATGATACAAACACTAAAAAACTAACGTCGGGTGTTGATAGAAGGAGGAGCGGTTGGCAATTCATTCTGTCCACCGGCGGCACAAGCCGTCTGGACATCGCGCAACTGAAGTTCAACTGTATTCAAACGCTCGACCAAACGGTCAACCTCGGACTGAACGATGGCTGGAGTGTCGTTGGTACTTGAGGCTGAACTGGCTTCAACTGAGCTATAGGCAACAGCACCGGTCAAAACGACAGCCAAACCACTGATAATCGCAGCAGCCCAAACATGGGAAGCTGAATGAGCAGCACGATAAACGTGGTGGTCGGTTACTTGAGAGGTTGGACCAACATAATGGACGTTGCAGCTCGTGCCACAGGCCGAATGACCACAAACAGAGGACATTTCATCTGGGGTTGAGGAAATACTGGTATCCATGGCAGCTGGGGCACGGCGGCGCACGGTTCGGCGCTTGGAAAGCTTGTCGTCCATAGGAAAGAACTAGGGGAAAGAATGAGTCTTGAGGAGAGTATAGCATAGGTCTTTTGGAAGGATCAAAATCCCCATCCGCCGTTGACGTACCAGGGGGTTTTCGCTATGCTCTCGACGCTTCGAACCTTGCGCGTATAGCTCAGTTGGTTAGAGCGCCACATTGACATTGTGGAGGTCTCTGGTTCGAATCCAGATACGCGCACCACGCAAAACCCCGCCAAATTGGCGGGGTTTTGTTATGATTTTACGTAGAGCTTAGCGATCCCCTTTTGCTCGACCAAACGCCAGCCTGGCATGCTGAAGGCAAAGCTGACAACACGAGCACCCGGCTTCGCCTGACGGTTCAGCTGCTCTTCCAAACGGGGCATCAAACGGATCAGCTGGAAGACACAGAGGACATCGAACTTCGAAAGATCCGCGTGAAAAAAGTTCTTGCGAAGAACCGTGGCACGGCCTGGGTAGCGACGAGTACGGAATCGAGAGATCCAAGCCAAGACCGGGCTGATTTCATAGCCAACCACGTTTGCACCTTGGGCCAGAGCTCCGAGCAGAACTCGACCATCGCCACAACCAAGATCAGTCATCCATTCCCCTGGCTTGATTTTGGCGAGGCTCATGGCATCCGCAATATCGCGCTTGCGAACAGGAACATACGGAGCACCGGCAAACAGGCCGCCGAAGGAACGAGCGATCGCGTAGGTACCACCCAGAGTAATCGCTAAAGACAAGACTGAGACGAGAATTTCACGAGGGCTACTCATAGCGCAGGGCTTCAATCGGAGAGAGTGTAGCCGCTTTGCGCGCAGGATAATAGCCGAAGACGAGACCGATCGCGGTAGACACAGCCGTTGCAAGCAGGATGCCGTTTCCAGGGAAGACAAAGGTCCACCCGTCTTGGAACTGAGAGATTACGGCGATAGCTCCATAGGAAATACCAAGCCCTAAGACAATGCCGATGACACCACCAGCTACCGTGAGACAAACAGCTTCTAGGATAAATTGACCGAGAATATCGCTTCGCTTCGCGCCGATCGATTTACGCAGGCCGATCTCGCGCGTGCGTTCTGTGACGGTCACAAGCATGATGTTCATGATCCCAATGCCACCTACCACCAAAGAAATGGCAGCAACCGAAGCGAGCAGAATCTGCAGGACTTGACCAATCACACCAGCGCTGCGAATCGCATCCTCTTGTGAAGCAACTTGAAAGTCATCTTTCGCCAAAACACCTTCCGGGTTGTCGATCCGATGGGTATCACGCAGCAAAATACGAGTACGATCCATCGCTTCTCGAACATTCACCCCAGATACAGGCTTCAAAGACAAGAAATTCAAATGCACGCGGTTGTATTGTTCGAGTGCAGTAGTAAATGGGATATAGACTTGGTCATCTAAGTTATCGAAGAAACGTGTTCCTCCGGGCTCCATGATGCCGATAACACGATAGGAACGACGACCAAGACGAACCTGCTGACCAATTGGATCGGTCGGACCAAACAAACGTTTAGCGATATCGGGGCCTAAGACCGTCACGGTTCGACGTGAGTTAACATCGTCATCGTCGATGAAGCGACCTCGTTCTGGACGCAGCGAATAGACGGAGACTTCTTCTGGTGAACTACCGCTGATTTGAACTAACGCATTCACTGAATCTACTGTCGCCAGATCTTGTACAACGACTGAAGCGGCCACACCTTTGACCCAAGAAGTACGGCGCAGTTCTCGATAGTCATCGACTGTGAGACTTTCTTTGACCGAATTGGATGGAGGGCCATTTTCTTCATCATCGCCTGCCCCATTGGCCACAAAAATCATATCTGAGCCAAACGAAGCAATCTGTGACAGCAGATATCCTTCAGCCGCCTGTCCAATCGACAGCATCAAAATAACAGAAGCAATTCCAATCACGATTCCAAGCATCGTCAAAGCTGCCCGTCCGCGGGTGCGACGAATACTTTCTTGTGCAATTCCAAAGAGATCTCGTAGTCGCATATTATTCGTGACGAAGCGCTTCCATCGGACGTAAGCCCGAAGCGCGTCTGGCCGGTGCATAGCCAAAAATTAAGCCAATCGCCGTCGAAACGATCAAACCAAGAGCTACACCCGATCCAGAAATACCGAACGTCCAGCCCGCTTGAAAGGAAGAAATAATCTTGATCGCAAGCCAAGTCAAACCAATCCCGAAAATGATCCCCAGACAACCGCCCAACGCTGTAAGCATCACGGCTTCAACGAGGAATTGTCCGAGAATATGTTTTTTCTGAGCGCCGATCGATTTACGCAAACCAATTTCATGAATTCGTTCCGTTACGTTCACATACATGATGTTCATGATCCCAATCCCGCCAACCACTAACGAGATAGCGGCGATGGAAGCGAGCAGAATCTGCAAAATTCCCGTGATCTGCTGGGTGTTACGAATCGCATCATCCTGCGTCTGCATGTGAAAATCATCATCTTTCGGATCACTGATATTGTGACGTTCACGCATGAATTCTTCCGTTCGACGGATAGCATCGCTCAACGCCAAGTCCGTTTTGAGAGAAATACCTTGCACAAACCGACGATTATAGACATCCATGGCGGCTGATACAGGAACGTAGATACGTTTGTCCAAATCCTGAAACGACTTCGTCCCAGCCAATTCCATGACACCGATAATCCGAAAGGATTGCTTATTGAACGTGATGCTCTTGCCCAATGGATCTTCTTGCCCAAAAGCATTGCGAGCAATGGTCGCGCCCAACACAGCCACACGCGCACGGCCATCGACTTCCGTTTCAGAAAAGAACTGACCACGTGCGATACGTGTACCGTAAATAATCAACTCATCCGGTGCGGTTCCAGCGATTGAAGCAGAAATATCCTGACCATTCACACGAACCGTGTCTTTAAGCGTCACGCCAGCGACAATTTCTTTGACCCAGGGTTCGCGGCGTAATGCTTGATAGTCTTTGAGCGTCAGCGTTTGCTTCACGAAGGCCGTCGGCGTCGAACCAGCGCTTGGCTCTTTTGGGCCATTAGCGACCTGCACCAAATCTGAACCAAAGGTCGAAATCTGGTCGATGATATACCTTTGAGCGGCTTCGCCAATCGACAAGACCAAAATCACGGACAAAATGCCGATTACAATCCCAAGCATCGTCAAAATCGAGCGGCTCCCCGCTCGAACCAAACTCTTGAAAGCGCTGCCGACAAGATCGACGATGGTCATAGCGCTTTTATTTTAATAATACTTCTTCGCCTAGTCTGCGACGGTTCTCAACAGGTTTATCGGATTGCAATAAGCCATCTTTCAACATAAGGGTACGCTCGGCATATTCAGCCGTGTACGTTTCATGCGTCACCAAGATGATGGTGTGACCATCTTCCAGATTCAGCTTGAGCAACATATCCATCACTTGCTTTCCAGACTTTGAATCCAAATTCCCTGTCGGTTCATCGGCAAAAATCACAGCCGGGTTACGCACCAAAGCACGAGCAATGGCAACACGTTGACGCTCTCCACCAGATAATTGATTCGAGAGGTTTTGTATACGATGCGTCAATCCAACGGTTGCAATCGCCTTCTTCGCTAATTCAGCTCGTTCGCGCAGAGGAACATTTGAATACAAGAGTGGTAACATGACATTTTCCAAGACAGACGTTTTTGGCAGTAAATTGAAAGCCTGGAAGATAAATCCAATCTTGTCACCACGCAAGCTAGCCAACTCATCCTCATCCAGGCCGGATACATCATTGCCATCGAACAAATAGGTTCCGCCCGTTGCCGTATCAAGTAATCCTAGAATCTGCATCAAGGTCGACTTCCCCGAACCAGATGGACCCATGATGGACACGAATTGACCACGAGGAATGTCGAAGGATACGCCATGCAGAACCTGTGTCACGACTTCATCGTTCACATAGTCCTTCTTCAAATCTTTGATCGAAATGACGGGAGATCCCTGTTTCATACAAGAACGTGAAGATGCTGAACTAAGGTTGAATAGTTTTCTGACGAGCTGCGTATTCCTGCGCAGTCAATTCACCCACAATCACCTGTTCGCCAACTTTCAAGCCGGACAACACTTCCACTCGCGCTTCATCAGCCCGAAGACCGGTAGTAATCGCACGATCTTCTGCTTTGCCATTCACCAAGACCTGAACCATAGGCTGACCATCCACCTGACGTACAGCTCGTGTTGGAATCGAGATCGTCGACGATGCACGCTCAGCGGTCAGAATCGTCACATCAGCCGTCATACCCGGCTTCACATCTTTGCCCTGAGTATCAATGGCAACAATTGCCTTATAATAGACAGCGTCTTGCACTTTAGTTTGATCTGGATATTCAGCCGTGACCGACCCTGTGAAGGGCTGCGCGTCTCCAAATGCATCGAGCGTAATCACGGCCGCTTGTTCGGTTGTAACCTTGGCAATATCCGATTCAGGAATCAAGGCTTCAATTGTATATTTTGCTTCAGCAATCATCCCAATGACCTTCGCTCCGAGCATAGCTTGTTCACCCACTTTTGGAACAACTTCTGCGATCACACCATCAACTGGAGCGATAATCCGCGTATCATCTAAGCGTTGTGTTGCTTGAGTATAGGCTGTTTCAGCATCGCGAAGCTGAGCGCGGAGCGCAGCCAAATCAACTGCACGCGGTGGGGCTTTGCGCTGATCAAGACTGGCTTGAGCGGAAGCAACAGCAGCCGTTTGTATCTGAACTGTTGATTCTGCTGCTCGCACTTTGCTCACACGATTTGTTTCTGCAATACGTAGATTGGCTTTGGCTGTTTCCAAAGCGTTACGTAATTGATCGACTGACGTGGCACGAGCCAATTCGGTATTTACCGCCGTCTGCAATGCTGTTGAAACCGTCGTGAGCTGAGCACCGACCGAGGCACGATCCGCATCAATCGTCGCTTTCTTGCTTGCGATTTCTGCTGATGTAAAGCTCGCTGAAGCACTCGTTCCAGCTAAGGCTCGTTGGACGAAATCCAAATAACGTTGAGTTTTTTCCAGAGCATCTTTCACCAACTCAGCCGATTCACGAATTTGCGCGTTGGTCGCAACCACTGGCAAAACGCGCACCGAGTTAAAGGCTGCTTCACGTGCTGCCTTGGCTAAGGGATATTGGTTTTTTGCACTCTGCAATGAAGTTGAATCACCAGCCGCAAAGGTGAGTGCATAACGCCAATTTTCAGATTGGTTATCAACGCCCACCAGTACATCACCATCCGTCAGACCGGTCTGGATCGGACCGAGGGCATTCTGCAAAGAATTTTTCAACGACGTATATCCATTTACGACGGTCTGATCATTCGAATTTCCGGTGTTGTCAACATTTCGTTGTGCCGTATCAACAGCGATCGTCGCCACCTGATATTCATCTTCGACTGCACGACGCGTTGCCTCCAAATCACTCTGCGCCTTTTGCTGATTTGCTCTGGCCTGTTCAAGCGAGGCTTGAGCAATACGAATCGTTTCAGCCGTCTCCCCTGCTTCACGAGAACGCAAATTGGCCAAAGCCAAGGAAACACCAGCCGCTGCACGACGTACATTCAAATCCGCTTCACTGCGATCAACTTCACCCAAGATGTCACCCTTCTTCACTTTCGCTCCGACCGCTGCCGTCAAAGCAGTAATCTTCCCACCATTTTTGAAAGAGAGATCCAAACGGGCTTGTGGCACAACTTGCCCTGTCGCTTCAACTGTCTGCTTGAGTGCGCCTTCAGTCACGGGCTGAGTATCATAAAATGGACCTTTAGGAGCCGTGCTTCTGGCATAGGCAAAACCACCAACCAACAAAACAACCACGACTAAGGCCCAGGTTCGTTTCTTCTTCAAAAAGCTTGGGAATGGCATAGAGAATAGATAATGAGAGGAGAGGAGGGATAATTAACGCGACTTCTTCTGAGGTTTCGAATCTGTCACGTTCGTCAATTGAGCTGTCATTGTAGTGAGCATAGTCTGCATCTGTTCAACCGGGAAAATGATGATCGGACCGTTCGGATGATTCATGACCAGCAATTTAGCTCCACTTTTCAAGCCCAGTCGCTCACGAATATCCTTGGGAATCACGAGCTGACCACGCTCACCAAGCACGGTTGAACCCATCAAATGCTGCTCGCAGTCATCGTCTATTTTTTTATGTTGGGCGGATCGCGGGGAAACTTTCCCACGAACACGCGATAGTGAAACTTTAGGTTCTTTCATAGGTGTTCATATCAAGTATGAATAGTATGAAAAAAGTGACAAATTGTCAATTTATTTCTTAGTTCTGCGTTTTGCGCTTGAATGGGGAGAAAAAGCGATTCTATGTGCTTTACGAGCATAGGAATCAACAATCCGGCGGGCGACTTGCGATACATCCGTATCGCGCAATTGTTGAGCCACCCAGTCTTTTCTATGATCAATCACATTCCGTCCAAGTGAAAAACGGTGCATTAAATCGGTTACTTCTCGTCTGAACGATGGCCATAACTCAGCCAGCCGCTTTTTCCTATCCGGTAGTTTCCCCATCAGAATCTGTTGTTGATACGCGAAAAACATGCTGCCCAAGCATTGCGTTTCCGCCAGCAGACGATAGGTAGGAAAACCTCTGAATTCACCCGCTCTTAGCTCTAACCGAGCCGCTTGTGTTTTGTTCGACATCTTATTGCTTCGTTCAGCATCATGCTTGAGCGAAAAAGCAACGTCCGTCTTTCTGAACAACGCACGCTCCGGCGATGCAAAAGCATATGTCAACGCATCATTTAAATAAGCTATTTCTTCTCGCATCTTTTCAAGTTTATCTAGAGCTTCTGGCACCCCGAAAGGAATTCCTAGATTCACATGCAATGAGAAAGGTACGTCATTCGCTACACGCACCAATCCTCCTACGCTCGTCGCGACAGACGGTACCGCTCCCATTCGAACCAAACCTTGCAATAGACTCGCCTGAATCCAAGGACTATGGGAGAACTCTGGGCTCATTTCATTTAATCTAGCGTCTTCTCGACTCGTTGGAATACCTAGTTCCAACAATACTTCGCGGTGCCTGAATGTAAAAAAAATACTTGGAATCTCTACTTCTATACCGATCGTTGGCAGATGTAAGTCAGTCCGAGCATACTGCGCCTCATGTTGCAGTAAACGCTTGCAGCTGCTTTGCACCTGTTTCCAATCGACCGATCCACCAGCCACCTCCTCACGCATGGCTGCATAGATCTGCAAACGAAGTGCCGGTTGAGCGGTTGATGGAACCGAAGGCAGACCCTCCACCATCTCGCGGGCACGGCTGCATAAGGCACGCTGTTCTAGGAATTCTCGAAAGGCGCCTTCTTCGATCAGAGAGGAAGCTTTGGGTGACAGGGGGCTATCTAAAGCTACTCCCTGAGCAGTAGCCACCCTCTCGGATGTAAGTAACGCCCACTGTTCTGCGCGTAGCGGCAGACGTTGAATCGCCTGCAAGTTGCCGAGCATGCCTAGTTTTTGGGCGAGTGGATGTATTTTTTCACGTAAAACGGCTGCTGATTGAAGGGTGCCTAAGGCGCGTAACACTTGAGCCAAGTCGACAAGAACCGTTTTATTCTTAACGCTAAATAAAGCTGGCTGATCAAAGAGGGTATCTTGTATGACCTGCAACCGATCATCCCACTGAGTACCCGCCTTGATCTCGATCACAACTCGCGCTAAATATTTTAGTAGAAATGCTAAGGCGATCTCTGAGCTATTTTTGTGAATTCGTTCGCCAGCCAAAATAGTCAGCACCGGATCTATATCATCAGGTGAACTAGTACCTAACGCCGCATGGACTTGTGCATAGTCAGATATACTCAATTTTTGCGCAGCTACTAGTTCACGCAGATAGAACAAACATTTAGCTCCAAAACCTTCTGCGAGACTGTAAAAAACACCAATCACTCTCTGTAAGGAAGGAAAATCAATCGATTGAGCTGCGCTTCCATTCTCCATCTGCACCCGCCGCATCGCCCAAATCGCTTTATCAATAGCAAACTTCTCTTCAGTCGTGAGAGACTCCTTTTGCTGCTCTGGTGAGACTAAATTTTCCATAGTGCGATAATCGACTGCATTCAGTATAAAGAACCTGCAACCAATCGACAAAAACTGTGTTTTCTGCTCTTCTATAGCCCATGCACACACGGGACTTTGACTATCATCTGCCAGGAGATCGTATCGCTCAGCACCCCTTAGCGGATCGGACTGCTGCGAAATTGCTCTACTTGCCACGAGCAGAAAACGATCTGACAGACCTGCAAATTCGCGATCTGCCCTCCCTTCTCAAGTCAGGCGATCTTTTAGTTTTCAACGATAGCAAAGTCTTCCGTGCACGTTTACAAGCGACTCGCACAGGTGGCACAGCTCCTTTCGAAGTCTTCTTACTTCGTCCCGACGGAGACACTTGGCTCGCCCTCATCAAGCACTCAAAACGATTATCGGTTGGCGAAACGATTCTGCTACCGGAAGAAACAGGCGCTACCATTATCCAAAAAGACGCCGATGGCGTCATTCGTTTAGCTATTAAAAAAAGTACTTCCGAGGTTTTCGCGCTGTGTGATCGCGCTGGTGAAATTCCGACTCCACCCTATGTCGCAAGCAAAATAACCGACGCAGACAGCTATCAAACAGTCTACGCGAAACATCTGGGATCGGTCGCGGCACCAACAGCCGGTTTTCACTTCACCACAGAATTGTTAGAACAGCTAAAAACAAAAGGTGTGCAGACAGCTTTCGTAACGCTCCACGTTGGTCTTGGTACATTCCGTCCCATGCAAGACGGAACGCTTGATGAGCACATCATGCATGAAGAATGGGTTTCGGTATCACAAAAAATAGTCGACACAATCAATACAACACGACAAACGGGCGGACGAATCATTGCCATCGGGACAACTAGCTGCCGCTCACTCGAAAGTGCTGCTCGTACTGGTACGTTGCAACCATTCGAAGGGATGACCAATCTCTTCATCCAACCCGGCTACCAATTCCAAGTAATTGATGGCTTGCTGACAAATTTTCATTTACCAAAATCAACACTGCTTGTGCTAGTCAGTGCATTGCTTGGTCGAGAGCGGGTTCTCAACGCTTACCAACATGCAATGGAACAGAACTATCGTTTTTATTCGTTTGGAGATGCGATGCTGATCGTTTAAGCTACGCCTCGAACTATGCGCTCGAAATACTCACCCGGCAATAAACAGAAGGCAGCCGCTCACAGCAGCTGGAACAAAGTCGCCAATTGGTACGCTGACCACCTTTCAGGCAGCGGCACCTATCAAGAAACAACTATTTTCCCAGGTGCCCTACGCTTGCTCCAACCCAAGAACAATCAACGCTACCTGGATATCGCCTGCGGCGAAGGTTCGTTTTTGCAATTGATCCGTTCGCGCTGTCCCAATGCGGAACTCTATGGTCTCGATGCCGCGCCTGGACTGATTGGCCACGCTCAAACGAAATTCCGCACTGACAAGAAAATACATTTAGAAACTGCCGACGCACAGTCATTCGGTCACTTAGTTCCAGCGCATTCGATCCATGGTGCCACCTGTCTAATGGCCATTCAAAACATCGAACAGATCGAACCTGTATTCAAAGCCGCCGCACAAATCCTCGTCCCAGGTGGCGCCCTTATCCTCGTCATGAATCACCCTTGCTTCCGCGCACCACAACAAAGCGGTTGGGGCTTCGATGAGGCGAGAAAAATTCAGTATCGCCGCATGGATCGCTATTTAAATGCCTACGCCCAACCCATAATCGCCCATCCAGGCTCAGCACCTGCGGTTAAAACCATCTCCTACCATCGCCCGCTGTCGACTTATGTTCAAGCCTTAAGCGCGACTGGATTTGCTGTCGACAGCCTCGAAGAATGGATCTCTGATAAAAAAAGCGACTCCGGCCCCCGCGCCAAAGCCGAGAATATCGCCCGCAACGAATTCCCCCTCTTCTTAGCTATTAGTGCCCATAAAATTTAATCCCCTACCTTTTTTGTCTAAAAAAAGTAATCCAAAAAGCAGCGCGCCTAAGCGCCGCGAGGCGTGTTTGAGCTGATGGTGAGCGGAACGCGAACCAGAAAAAGGAGGAGCGAAGATCCCCCGTGCAAATCGGAGCGACAATCCTTGACGCGAGTTGCCTCGCAAGCGAAGGCGCGCTGCTTTTGGATTACTCCCTTCAGTATCCCGCCTTTCGTCGATTCGCGATGTGCTCCTCCAACGTACGCCCGTAATAAATCTTCCCTTGTTCATCCGTCAGAAAATACCTGTACGTTGAAGGTGTCGGCTCCAAAACCGCCCTGAGCGCCCCTTCACTTGGATTCGCAATCGGCCCCGGTGGTAGCCCCTTGTTTTGATAGGTATTGTAAGCATTCTTAATCGCAAGATCTTCAGCCGTTGCGCGTGATCGACCCGAACGTGTGATGTAGTTCACCGTTGCATCGCTCTGCAATGGCATCCCCTCGCGCAAACGCCTCAAGAAAATACCAGCCACCATTTTTCGATCCTCCGGCTTAGAAACTTCCTTTTCGACAATCGAAGCCAAGGTAACAATTTCGTCCAAGGTCGTTAAAGGCGCGCTCGCCGAAGTCACTTTTTCTGTAGCAATCCGTTCTGCGAATTCTTCTAGCTGTTTTTGAACCAGCCCTTCTGGCAACTGAGCTTTCCAAACGCGATAGGTATCAGGAAATAAATATCCTTCGAGGCTCCGCTCTGCTGGCAAAGAACGTAAAAAAGCAAATTTGCTACGTAATGCGGCGTCAAATGGTGCTTTATCGCCCTCTTCCCCCATGACACGACGAATGTCTTTTTCTTCAAGCGCGTAGTCTTTCTGCAAGGCATTCCGAATATCTGCAATCGACCAGCCTTCAATCACGCGCACCTGAACCTCATCCACTTCTGGACCCGTGGCTAAAATCGACGCAATCGCCGAAAAACGTTGGCCTGGTTGCAAAGTATAGATCCCCGGCTTCGGAGCACGTGCCGCTCCATTTACGAATGAAAATACTCGATACCACGTTGAACCAGCGATAAACGATTGCTCCTCCAAGTTCTTCACGACCTGTTGAACACTTGCCCCTGGCTCCACCACAAAGCGTTTGGTCGTCCCAACACTCGAGGATCCGATCCAACCCAAGAACAAAAATCGCCCAATACATGCGATCATCAGTAAGCCCAACAAGGCCCAAAGAAGCTTTTTAGCCATGATGGTGTTCACGATAAACAGAGGTGCGACGGATGGCAGCGTGCAACAAGCGAACCAACAGCACCGCCACCGCTCCAAGCACCAATCCAGCCAAGACATCCGTCGGATAATGAACGCCTACCGCTACCCGGCCAAAGGCTACTCCAAACGCCAAAAGCAGCGGCACCAGAGCTGCTTTAGGGCTTGTCCAGGCAATCGCCAGCGCCAGCGCAAAAGCCGCTGAAGCGTGCGCCGACGGCAAAGAATGCAAGGATAAAGGCTGTGGAATCAAGCGCAAAATCTGAGCCTCAGCCACAAATGGTCGCAAACGACCAATCAGCTGGCTCAGCGTGAGCGCTGCATACAAAGCGATGAGCATCGCCATTCCAGCCTCCTTGGTTGCGTGCTTCAATTTCGTCCCTTGCTTGGTAAAAGCCAACCCAAAAATCCAAAGAACTTCCACAAAAATCAGCCAACGAGCACAAAAAATCGAGAACCACACCCCCGGTCGAGAAGCGAGGATGCCCTGCAACGACTGAATGAGCTGACCCTCAAAAGACATACGCTCTATGATACCAGTTTTGGCGCCTTTGTTTTAGGTTGGTAGGCACAGATCGAGGCGAACGGACAGCGCCAACACTGAGGAACGCCTGGCCTACAGATATCACGCCCAAAGGGAATCAGGACACGATTCACCTCACGCCAGAGCGGGCGCGGAATATCTGTTTTCAACTCTTCTTCCACAACTTCTGGTGTTTTGCCCTTCGCCCAACCTAATCGTTTAGCGATGCGAAACACATGGGTATCGACAGCAATCGCTGGTAATTTGAAGGCGTATCCCAACACGCAGCTCGCCGTTTTTCGTCCCACGCCAGATAGTTCAATCAATTCTTCCATGGTACACGGAACCTGACCGCCATGACGTTCGAGTAATTGTTGTGCTAACCCTTTTAAATGACGGGCTTTGGCATAGGAAAACCCCACGGTCTTAATACAGCGTTGAATGTCCTGGGATCCTGCTTTCGCCAACTCCTTCAACGTAGGAAACGCCTCTCGCAAGCCAGGATAAACCTTGATCACCTGCTCATCACGCGTACGCGCCGATAAGACTGTCGCGATCAGCGTATCCTCTGGCGTTCCAAAATCGACCATCCCTTTCGCGGTGTAGCGTTTCGCTAAAAGCTTGATCGCTGCCGCTTTGGTCATAGCATCCAGATCAAATCAACGGGCTACCCGTCATCTCAGGCGGCTGAGCTACCCCAAGTAATTTCAAAATAGTCGGTGCCGTATCCGCCAACATACCGATGGGGGTTGTGAGCGATAAATCTTCGTTTTCGATATCCCCTCCCGGCGCCTTCACACCCTCCACATCTTTGCTGATGACGATAAACGGCACTGGATTCGTCGAATGCTCCTTATCGATCGTACCCGTAATCAGGTTCTTCACTTCTTCAGCATTTCCATGATCGGCCGTGATCACAACCGCCCCACCAACGCCAAGCGCGGCGTCCACAATCATTCCGATTGCTTTATCAACCGCTTCACAGGCTTTGATTGTCGCTTCTTCATTCCCGGTATGACCGACCATGTCAGGATTGGCAAAATTGATGGCGATAAAATCGTACGTTCCCGCCATTGTTTCTTTCACCACTCGCTCAGCGATCTGAAAGACCGACATTTCTGGTTGCTTGTCGTAACTTGAGACACGTGGGGACGGAATAATCGCACGCGTCTCCCCCGGAAACTCATCCTCACGCATCCCATTCAAAAAGAAGGTTACGTGGGCGTATTTCTCTGTTTCTGCGATGTGTAACTGTGTGAGACCTGCATCTGAGATAACTTTCGCCAAACACTGATCGATTAATTGCGGCGGATAGGCAACTTCAACAGGTAGATCTTTTTCGTATTCAGTAAATGTTACAAAATACAGATCTTTCAACACCTCACGTGGAAACTTATCAAAGGCTGGCAGCACGAAAGCTTTCGTGATTTCACGCGCTCGATCCGGACGAAAGTTGAATGAGATAACCGCATCACCTGACTGAATATTGGCTACTGGCTTACCCTTGCCATCCGTTATCACCGTCGGTACAAACTGCTCATCAAAGACCTGCGCCGCATACGAAGCCTGAATCGCTTCGCTAGGAGTTTTAGCCGTTGGACCCGCTCCTTTTACCATGGCATCGTAGGCCAACTGAATACGCTCCCAACGATTATCACGATCGAGAGCATAATAACGCCCCGATAAAGAAGCGATCTTACCAATCCCTACCTGTGCGATCTTGGCTTCGAGCTCTGTGATAAACCCTTGGGCCGAGTTATAAATCGCATCACGTCCATCCAAAAAGGCATGGATCGCCACACGTTCGAATTGCTCTTTTTTACAAAAATCCAACAAGGCATTCACGTGCTCCTGCGAAGCATGCACATTTCCCTGCGAAATCAGCCCCATGAGATGCAACGTCCCGTTATGCGTACGTGCATGCTCAACCGCCTTTTTCAGCACTGGTAGCTCAAAAAATTCCCCTGACTCGATAGACAAATTGATGCGCGGCAAGCTTTGATAAAAAATACGCCCAGCGCCGATCGTGAGATGTCCCACCTCCGAGTTCCCCATCTCTCCCCACGACAACCCTACCGCTGGACCATTAGCCTGAACCGTCATGGCTGGATAACGCGAAATCAAGCGATGAAAGACCGGCATATTCGATTCTGCCACCGCATTCCCAAGCCCCGCTGGAGCAATCCCAAATCCATCCAAAATCAGCAAAATAACCGGCTTAGGGCGTGACATAAGATGACGTCCATAGTAGCGCCTGAGACGGGGTTTTGGTAGAGCCACCACCAGCACACGATTCTCCTTGTTTTTCAGATAGCTGACAAGCAAAAAGAATCGTTCGGAGCCCCCAGCGTCATGGGAAGCTGGTCCCTTGATCTGGGGGCTCCGTCGATTGGTTGTAGCGCGGTCAGGCCGCGGTCGGGGGGACGCTCGGCCGCGGTGACGACCCAGGCGACCGACTCGAGCGCGGCTGCCTGGCCACGGCACGGCGGGCGGAAGTGATCGGCACCACCTTCGCCGGTTCCGGAACGACGACCGGGGTCACGGCCGGGATCTCGGACGGCGTGAGGATCGCCCAGGGCAGAGGCGAGGGACGGCGCTGCTCATCGAGCTGGATGTAGTCGGAGCGCACCTCGGCCCCCTTCCGGAAGGTGTCGTCCGTCCAGAGCTCGATGTAGTTCTTCTTCCCCACCTGGCGACGCAGCTCGTCGAGGGTGCCCTCGAAGAACAGGCTCTGTCGCGCGATGCCCCGCACGGTCACGGGAGTCATCACCACGAGGTCCTTCAGCAGCACCTTCTTGGTGCCCGGCTCCGAGACGAGGCTGTTAGACGGCCGCATCGGCTCTCCAGCCCCCTGCACCTTCATGTACGAGACCGAGACCTCCGCGCCTTCGCCCTCGCTGCGCTTGAGATCCCGCAGCTCCTCATCGCTGAGAGGCACCAGAACCCTTCGATACTGTCCACGATCCTTGTGAAACATCATCTGCACCATCTTCATCTCTCCTGTTCCAATCCTCTGAAGAACTGTGACCACTGACGCACTCCCCATGCGTCGCCTACTAAGCGAGACTAAGCGCTTTACAACCAATCTTGTAAGAAAGTTTTGAAAGGTTCAACCGCAAGAAAAGCGGACCGCCGTTCGTCGAACGAAAAGCGATCCGCTATAGTGCCAATTCTTTGGTTTTTTGTCCAATTTTTACCGACTTTGGCTACGACTCTTCACGCTGAGTCGAAGTACTTCCATCCTTGCGCTTAAATTTGACGTTGAACACTGGTTCGTAGGAGATATCGTCTTCGGTGATCTCCACTTCCTGACCCTTCATGAGTTGAGTCAGCGCAAGGTCTGTCAGGAGCTGTTTATCGGCATCCATACCGGTCCTAATTTTGTCGATTTCTGCTTGCTCGCTGACAAAATCCGCCTTCACAGCTGCTTCAATCCGACGCTTCTTCTCAAGCAACTTCTCAAGCTCATCTTTGACCTCTTGATACGACTTGGAATGCGTCAACGCATCCTTGTACATGTCACGTAAGTCTTTCTGCTTCTTCTTGGCCGTTTGTAAGCGGCGGTAAACGTCAGCGAGGGAAGGCATAGGGAGTTTCGTGCCGGAGAGTATACCACTGCTTCATCCCTTCCAACATCCCGGACACAAAATAGGTCTCGAGTGGTGTCGAAGACAGATCCAGCCAAGCCCAACCTACATGCTCTTTACTGATACGCATGGCAACGTCTGCGTTTTCCACAGCTCCTTCAAAAAAGACATACAGCACACGCGAGCCTTCGAGAGATTGATGACGTCCGATGGCGATTGGAGTATCCGTCAATGAAAATTCAATCTCGTCTCCCAACTCTTCGCGCACTTCTCGTCGAATGATCTCGGCCAACGGCGTCGCAAACTCACTCTGATCAATTCTTCCACCGGGGATATCATAAAACCCTTCGTAGGCTCCGCCGATTCGACCGTTCAAGGCTAAAATCTTTCCATCTGCTCGCTTGAGAATGGCCTTTAAAGAAATTTGATAGGTATCGATGGCCATAGCGCGATAAAGAAAAACAACTTGTTGTATGGAGATGGCCGCCTTTAGCTGGGGAGGTGGCCTCGGACCCGTTGTGGAGGGAGTGAATGGCGGGACGGTCGTGGGACCGCGATGACATTAGGCGGTGTGACGTTCGTCGACAGGAATCTCGACCGTGCCGGACTTTCGACCATCGTCTTCGAGCGCGGGGACATCCGACATGCGAGCCGCGGGCTCATCACCGGGCAGTGACGGTCGAGAAGATTTCGGATTCAGCACGTTCACCGCACTAGGGTCGAGATTGATGTCGCTGAGACGAACGACCCGCTTCATGCCGCCGCAGACGGAGACCTGGAGAGCGATGCCTCCACCTCCACGATGAGCGCGGAGGGCGCGCAGCAGAGGGGCAATGTCCGTCCCGCAACCGTCGAACGTGACGACCGAACCATCACTCGTCAAAGTCGCCTTCATAAGACCTCCTTTGCACCAGCCCGCTCAACGCAAGCGAAAGCCGGTACCCATCAGCATCTGCCTGAGACTAAAGACGGTCAAGAGTCTCAGGTGGAAAAGGACGGGCAGAGAATGCCATAAGACTCTCTTCAGAACGATTGACAAATTAGGGATAATATGTTATTCTTCTCCGTTACGATCAGCCTCGTTGTCTCTTGTTTTAGCCAAAAAAACACGAGTCAACGGGGTTCATCAACCAGGCCCCTAGGAGAAACAACCACGTGCGCACCTTCATGTTCCTGCTCATCGCCTCAGCGTTCAACTGTCAGCCGGTGGCGATGAACCCGCCCGCGACCAACAGTGCGTCCCACAGGGACGTCATCGACAGTCTGTTGGTGGAGGACGCCTCTCACGAGACCGTCGTCTGCAATGGCAACATCCGCATCGACCCCGTCGAGTACTCGGCGGAGGACAAGGAACCGCCAGGGCAGCTGTACCAGCTCCGATGGGGCTGCGCCTCCCTTTCGGAGGACGGTCGCCTGCGCTGCGTGATCTACGCGACGCGAGGCCAGCTCAGACACGGCTTCTTCCAAATCCCACGCAAGTGGGGCGAGTGGTAGTATCACCAGATCTAAGGAGACAACGTCGTGAGGTTCACAATCGCCTTGCTCGCGCTCGCCATGCTGGCGGGCTGCGAAGAGAACACCTACAACAACGGCGGCAACGAGGTGGTGGCATATACACTTCCGACACCACCCCTCCCCGCCCGAGACCGCTGCACTGACACGGTCGCGCTCGGTCTCGGGACTCACCCGGACTGCGCTGAACACCTGCGAATCCTGAGCAACGGCCAGTGCACGATCCCCGAGGATCGCATCTGGTTCACCAACCCCTTCCAGCGGTCGCCACAGGACACCGCTGAGACCTACTGTTCCCTCCTCGAGCTGCGGCTGACTGCGCCCAACCGCTGATCCATCCCACCACGACGAGCACTTTCGCACCCAACCCTGGGGCAGGATCTTCTTTCCTCCCCGCTCGTCACAAACGTTTGACTAGTTGAACGCTTGTGACGAATCTAGAGGTAATACACAAACACCGCTCACGAGCGGTGTTTGTGTATTCTCTTATTTTTCTCGCTTTGGCATAATGACCTCCTCAATCGGATACACATCAAACGCGATCTCTTCATCTGGATGAACGTGTCGAATTGCTTGCAAAACCGCCTCTAAACGGTCACGCGTACAAACCGTCTCAATACGCTCTTCTTCAACTTGCTCCCACTTCCCCACTTCTCCCACTCGTGGTTCCGCTCCCTCCATTGGCAAGAAACGACCAATACCATTCGTCGTAAATGTACAATGAGAGTAGTTTCCAATCACTCCCGCACCAGCCTCGCCAATCGCTTGGCGTAACCGATCAGCGTGAGAAGACGGAACAAAGACAACGATTTTAAGTCGTGAGGGCATATTATAAAATTTGTATTTATTTATTCTTTACTACCAACATATCGTACCCTGTCGCTTCTTCATATTCGCGGCTGTATTCAACATCATCAAACGCCAATACTACTAGTTCAGCCGTGAGATCGATGATTGTTCCAACCTTCAAATGACCACCGATCACTTTCCCCTCTTGATCAGATACAGCAATATGAATATGCGATTCTTCTGGTGAAATAGTTCCCGTGGCAGAGACGATTTCGTATAAGCCCTCCCACTCTTTCACTGTCTTTCCATCGGCCATCCGTAAAACAACTTTCGAGAGATTGCCAACTAACGACACAACACAACCCGCTTTCACACCGTGCTCTTTCGCAAAGGCCTCTATCGCTAATCGCAAATCTTGGCCAGGCAACAAACGTTTAGAATAGTCCCTCATATTCCATCTATTACTAAACTAAATCTTACAGTATCTTCAGTCTTTATGAAGTTTATCCGGATTTTCATTCATGTACTTACGTAAATCCGACAAAAGACCCGTGGCACCACACCTTCTACATTTCCAACTTTCACCTTTCACGGTTATGTATACGGCGCCACAGGATGAACATTCACAATATTCATTCATATTACACTTACGCCCCGTGACACTTCTTAAACTTCTTCCCCGATCCACACGGACAGGCATCATTCCGTCCTACATCTTTCTTTTGCGCAGCCGTCGGCTCCTGACTAGCGAATTGTTGCAAGGCTGCTTCTCCACCCGACATCTCTGCCGACGGAGCGAGAGCGTCGACTTTATTTGCATCCGCCTCAGCCATATCGCGCACAAACTTCACCTTGAAAATCGTATGCGTTACGCGCTGTTGAATGAGATTCTGCAATTCCTGGAAGCGTTGATAGGCTTCTTTTTTGTATTCGACGAGTGGATCGCGCTGACCGTAAGCTTGCAGGTTCACGCCACGGCGCAGGTAATCCATGTTTTCCAAGTGCTCGATCCACAGATCATCCATTGAACGCAGCAAGACGATCTTTTCGATTTCAGCCAAAGCCACTTCATCCCCTACCTGCTCTTCAAAGGCTTTGTAGGCTAATTTGACCGCTTCCATGATGGCTTCGATCAGCTTGGTACGAGCCTGGGCGTGCCCCTCGCCTTCCACCAGTTTCGGATCAAGCGTTGGCAAAACAGCTTCGATCGCTTGAGGCAAAATCAAACGGGTCGCATCGCGCAAACGATCGACTTCCCAAGCCGACAGGTCATCAGCCGTGGTACAAGCAGCCACCAACTGCTCAACTTCACCCTCAAACATATCCATCACGAAGGAAGTCAGCGGACGCACACCTTCAACCGTTGCCTTGTCAGCCGCTTCCAAAATGTCATTGCGCTTTTTGTAGATAGCAGTGCGATGTTTGTTCAAGACGTCATCGTATTCCAATACATGTTTGCGAATATCAAAGTTGTGTCCTTCGACTTTACGCTGCGCGGACTCAATCGCCTTGGTCAAGACAATGTTCTGAATCGCTTCTTCTTCTGGAAGTTTCGTCACTTCCATGACCTTCTTCATGCGATCCGAGCTGAAAATGCGCATCAGATCATCTTCCGTCGAAACATAGAACTGGGTTGTACCAGCATCACCCTGACGTCCAGCACGACCACGCAACTGGTTGTCGATACGGCGCGATTCATGACGTTCGGTACCGATGACGTGCAAACCGCCGAGGGCACGCACGGCTTCGGCTTCGTCCTTGTCCGGTGGATTTCCACCCAAAATGATGTCGACCCCACGACCAGCCATGTTGGTCGCAACCGTCACACCGCCACGACGACCAGCTTGAGCGATGATTTCACCTTCTCGTTCGTGGTTCTTGGCGTTCAACATCTCATGTGGAATGCCGTTCTGTTTCAGCAATTCACTCAAAACTTCGTTTTTGGCAATGCTAGCCGTACCAACAAGTACCGGCTGACCCAAAGCATGGCGACGTTTGATTTCAGCCGCAACCGCTTTGAATTTACCGATCTCGTTGCGATACAACAGGTCTGGCAAATCCTTGCGACGGCTGTCTTTGTTGGTTGGAATGCTGAGAACGTCGAGCTTGTAGATTTTGTAGAATTCTTCGGCTTCAGTTGCAGCCGTACCCGTCATACCAGCCAACTTTCCGTACAAACGGAAATAGTTCTGGAAAGTAATCGTGGCGAGCGTCACAGATTCGCGCTGAATCGAGACATGCTCTTTGGCCTCGATGGCCTGATGCAGACCTTCGGAATAGCGGCGACCTTGCATCAAACGCCCCGTGAATTCGTCTACGATGATGACTTCCCCATCTTTGACCACGTAGTCACGATCACGGCGATACATAGCATGAGCGCGCAAAGCTTGCTCCAAGTGGTGAACCAAGCGCACACCTTGGCCATACAAGTTTTCCACTCCCAACCATTGCTCCATTTTGGTAATACCGGCTTCCGTAATCGAGGCGGCGCGGAGTTTTTCATCGACTTGATAGTCTTCTTTTTCAATCAAACGCGTTACAAGCTCAGCAAAACGATAGTAGAGTTGTTCTGGTTCCTGGGCTGGAGCGGAAATAATGAGCGGCGTACGAGCTTCGTCGATTAAAATTGAGTCAACTTCGTCCACCACGGCGTAATTCAAACCGCGTTGTACTTTCTGCGCCAAACTGGGCGCCATGTTGTCACGCAAATAGTCGAAGCCAAATTCGTTGTTGGTGCCGTAGGTAATGTCAGCAGCGTAGGCTTCACGACGCGAGACTGGTCGTAAATAGTCCATGTCGACATGGAAAGAACCTGTCTCGTCTCGTTCTGGATCATGACTTGGTTCCGCCTTAAATTCAGGATCGTATAAAAAGCTTGCTCCATGCTGAATCGAACCAACGGATAAGCCCAAGGCATGATAAACCTGACCCATCCAAACGGCGTCGCGACGAGCTAAGTAGTCGTTGACGGTAACTACGTGAACACCTTTCCCCGTTAACGCGTTCAACGCTACAGGCGCTGTTGCAACCAAGGTTTTTCCTTCACCTGTGCGCATTTCAGCGATTGAACCACGATGCAACGCAACGCCACCGATCAATTGAACATCGTAATGACGCTTGCCGGTTGCACGGCGCGAAGCTTCACGAACCAAGGCAAACACCTCTTCTAAGACGTGATCCAAGCTTATTCCGCCTTGAACTTGTTCCTTAATGGCAGCGATTCGTTCTTTCAAAGCAACATCCGACAATGCCTGGATACCTGACTCGAGGGCATTCACACGATCAACGATGGCGCGCAAGCGTTTTACTTCGCGGGCATTTGGGTCTCCGAAGAGTTTGTTCAGGAAAGACATACGTGTGCAGGATAGTAGCGATTTGGGGCAGTCTCGTCCAGCAACAGAAAAACGAGCTGGTCAGCTCGTTTTTCGCTCAATCAAGCTTTTTATACGATTCCCGCTTGATGCTGTTCCTGAATCCGATCCTTTAAATCAGCCAATTCAGCTCGCAAATGATCCTTTACCTTATCAATTGCCTTGTATAAATCGTCCTCCTGCTTCTCGATACGAAGTACTTCTTTCAAGGTTTCAACAACCGCTTTACATAAGAACACATCTCCTTTTTGGTGATGATTGCTAGACAAACCGACTTCGACATCAATATGCTTAATCCCATCAAAATACTTGCTTAAACCCTCCATTTTTTCTTCTACATAAGCGGCAATAGCTGGAGTAGAATCAATGCCGTGATAAGAAATGTTGATGGTCATAAAAGCAGTAAGCTACTAGAGAACAAAGACACATCTCAAGCATAGCGGCTCGGCGCCTAACGCACAATTTGCCAACAATGAACCGATCCTATTTCAGCCAAACCTCATTCCAACCATCTACGACTGTCTTTTTCCAGGTTTGAGAGATGCGCTTGCGAAGTCCTCCATACGGAACTTCGTTACAGATGTCGTAAGAAGACGAACAGAAATCACTAGCGCCCGTGCCGCGGATGGAACCGGTAGCGAGGTGCATATAGTAAGCTCCGTTCCAAGTCCCAAAACCAAGCCAAGTCGTATTGGCAGCCCCGCTACGCAACACACATCGGACGCCTTGTCCTTGGCGTGTTTTTACAGGCTTACGTGAAGAGCGAGCGGCATAGGCATCCAAACTTTGCACCGTGTACTGATCAAAATATTGCCCGCAGGTCGTAGGCGGTGGAAGAGGTACATAGTTGGCGCTTGGCACACGTTTCCAGGTTTCGTTCCAGCCTTGGCTAACCTGAAGCGTATCGCGATCAAGCCTTGTGATCACAAATCCACCGAAGTAGTCGCCTTGGACTGTTTCGCCATTGCCATACATGTCTGTAGCAAAGGCTTGATAGGTATTTGCTTGAGATGCATCCGACGAAGCAAAGGCGTGACCAACATGACGATAGACAACATCGTCCCAACGACCTTCACCATACCAAGCAAAGGCAGGCACGCGTTTCCCATTTTTAGGTTCAAGATTCCATTTGACACAGCGAATTCCTTCGCCCCAAAAGAAGTCGGGAGAAGAAACAACGTACGTTTCCATGTAAGGGCCACAAGAGAAGTTGGGCATAGGCTTTTGCTGAGCCTGAACCGCTGTTGGTAATCCAAGGCTAAACGTAAACCCCAGGCTCAAAACGGCCGCGGATAGACGTACGAAAAGAGAAGGGTGTTTCATATCTCCACCCTACCTTATGACTGAAAAACTGACCATCCTGGCTAGATCTTGGCTTTTTTCAGCACTTTTACTAGAGTAGGCTGGCCGCATTCACCCAGAGATGGCCCAAGGAGGGCCGCGCCAATGCTGGCAAGACACAAACCCACCACCAGCCTCTCGCTCTTCGCACTGCTCGCCTTCACGAGCAGCGTGGCGGCTGATCCGGCCAACCAGCCGACCAGCCGAACCGTCACCACCACGGTCACGACGACCACAACGCGCACCGAGGAGCGCACGGTCGTGACCCAACCGGCTCCGGCCCTGCCGCCCGAGCCGGAACCTGCCGAGATGGCCCGCACAGCCGTCCGGAACTTCGACCGGGTCGCGGACGACGTCATCGCCCGCACCGATGAGATCATCGACCGCAACAGCCGACCGCCCTGCGGTCGGAGCTGCTGCGCCAGTCGGTCGTGCTGCAGGTCAACCTGCCAGCCCGGCCGCTGCCAGTGCCGGCACCATCGCCGACACCACTAGCGACGACGTTCGCCGTCGCTCTCACCTCAAGCTCGCCCCGGGACACTCCCGGCTGGCGAGCTTGATTCGTTCTAGGCCTCAAGTGTTTTATTCAAATCCCACGTATTGCACCTCTTCGTGCATTTCAATCCCAAACTCATCACGGATCTTGCGTTTGATAAGAGAAATCAGCCCGATGACATCCTGAGCACGAGCCTGGCCTTTGTTCACAAGAAAATTTCCGTGCTTGGTGCTCACTTCAACCTGACCGACCGCCTGACCCAAGAGTCCGGCTTGATCGACAAGCCAGCCAGCACCCAGCGATTTGTTTTTCAGCATCGAATCTGGAACAGCCACCTCTCGTCGCAGTAGTTCAAGTTCGGCTTCATCCGTGAATTCAAAATTCTTGAAAGCACAGCCAGCACTCGATTGCTCGAGTGGTTGCTTTTCCTTTCGTTGGCGCATGATGTCTTCCATGCGTTGTTTGCCAGCTGCGACATCAAGAGAAGGCTTAAGGCTCAAGGTACAACCTAGAATCAAATGAGGCTCTTGTTTAAAGAGACTTTCGCGATAGCCAAAGTGACAGTCCTCTTTCGAGAGCTGGATGCGCTGACCGTCTGCGAGACGATAAGCATCAACTGAGACGACTGAATCACGCATTTCGCCGCCATAACAACCGGCGTCACCGTAGACAGCTCCGCCGATCGTGCCTGGCACGCCAATTGCCCACTCAAAACCCGTCAGACCCGCGTCGACTGTTTTGCGTGCGACTAAGCCCGTGATCGCACCACTTTCTGCCGTCACAGTCGTGCCGTCCACCTGAATCGTACGATTGGCCATTTGAATCAACAAACCTTGATAGCCATCATCAGATACTAACAAGTTTGAACCACCGCCAAAAACAATCTTAGGAATATTATATTCTTCTGCAGTCTGTAAAGCACGGATCGCCTCGTCTGAGGAGTTGGCAATAAAATACAAACGAGCCGGACCACCGATGCGGAAACTCGTGTGTTTCGACATTGGCTCGTTTTCGATCGTTCCAGGAACACGAGCTAGAAAGGCGGCGACTTGTTCAGACGAGAGCATAGGCAATTTTATAGATATCTCCGGCACCCATTACGACCAACACATCGTTTGGCAGCAGGGTCCGCTGAAGCATACTTAGCGCTTCATCGGGATTTGAGGCATACGAAACTGTTTGTTGTACCTTTTTTTCTCCATTGTACGCTTCAACAGCACGGATCAGATCCCTCGATGAAACAGTTTCATCTTCCGACTGGTCACGACCCTTTACATCATAGATCTCCGATAGGACGAGTGCATCCGCCAGACCAAAACAGCTCACAAATTCTTGAAATAAATGCTTCGTACGGTTGCGATGATGGGGCTGGAAACACAATACGATCCGCCGACCTGGATAGAATTCTTTTATGGCTTCCAGCGTCTTCGTGACCGCCGTTGGATGATGACCGTAGTCCGAAAACACGGTGATGCCATTCTTTTCACCAATTTTTTCCAAGCGACGCCAAATTCCTTGGAAAGCTTCAATACCAGTAGCGATCCGCCCCCTTGAAAGAGCCATGCAATCTCCAACGACGAAACACATAGCCGCATTTCTCGCATTCATCTCTCCGGGGATAGCAAGCGTCAGGTCTACTCTGCCTCGAGCCGTGAAAAGGGATATGATCTGCTTCCCATTCTCTACCCTGCGTTCACCGATTTGATAATCTACATCATCTTCCGTCCCTACCAGCATGATCCTGATACCATGCTCCTTCAAAAAAGGATTCATCTCTGACAACACTCTGCGAACCAATGGATCATCATCATTCGCGATAATAACTCCTCGTTCAACGACTCGTTCAATTAACGAGCGATAAGCACTAAGCATCGCTTCAACCGTGGGGTACACATCGAAGTGATCTCCTTCGATATTATTGATAACGAGAATTCTTGGGCGGTAGGCTAAAAAATGATGATCAAACTCGTCGCCTTCGGCAATCAAGTAATCAAAATCAAAGGCACCATCCGTATCAGACAGCTCTAGATTTCCATCACTAAACTGAGGAACGCGTGTTCCCACGACGGCGACGATCAATCTTTTAGTCGCTTTTGCCATGACTCCAATCATGGCGGTCGTGGTGCTTTTCCCATGTGTCCCTGTGACGATAATTTGATCCATGTCCTCGTCCTCTCCTAACAGACCGAGAAACTGGTGGCTGTTAAAGGCTGGGAGACTTCTTCGACGCCCTTCCGCGCGTTCTGGATTCTCTTCATTCGCCGCCGAAGAAAACACGATCGCTTCGGTTTCAGACGGAACATGTTCCGCTGCATGACCAATTGCAATCTGAACTCCACGCTGACGGAGCTCCTCGAGGAGTTCATTCTCCGCCAGATCCGAACCTGACACCTTGACGCCTAAAGCGAGAAGGAGTTTCGCGATCGCAGAGACATGAATCCCGCCGATCCCGACCAAATGCACGTGGAGATAAGGACTTTGCATAGGGTAAGCCTACGAAGAACGGAAGGGCTCGTCTAGCGATTAGACCAGTTAGTGAATAGATTCAGCGTTTGTTTAGCGGCGTCTTCCCAACGATACTGAGCTGACCAGTCTTTCCCCTGCGCGATCAATGAGTCTCTGTAAGGCTGTTCACGGGTGAGACGATCTAGCGCCTGAGCCAAGGTTTCTGCATCAGCCGGATCAAACCAACAGACTTCCTCAACACCCAATAATTCCGGTAACGAACCACTGCGAGCAGCGATGACAGGACAACCAAGGCTCTCAGCCTCAAGGCCGGCCAAACCAAAACGCGTCGACCAGGCAGCTTGCACGAGAGCAATTGCCCCCATCATCAAGACACGCTTGTCCTCTTCCGCTAAATAGCCCGTTTGCACAATTGAGCCACCCATTTTGGCGCGTTGGATGGCCGCTTCGATTTGTCCGTGATTCTCACCCGGCGATCCAACTAAGACCAAACACGTTGGATCTCCCAATCCACGATCCTCTTTGTAACGGCGAAAACCTTCAATCAAGGTGAGATAATTCTGTCTCGATCCAACTTGACCCACGGCGAGAAAATAAGGTCCAGGAATTCGATAAGCATCCGTCACAGAGCGCTGTTCGCCTTCTGACACTCGTTCCGTTGAGAGATGATCAGATCCCGGATGAATTACCGTGATCCGCTCTGGCTGTACTTTGCCATGCTGCACTAATTCTTGTTTGGCGTAGTCTGAAACGGCAATGATTTGCGAGGCACGGCGCAGGCAATCTTTGGTCGTGAAACGCAACCAAGCGAGTTCACGCGAAGAATAGAGATGCGGATGACGAAAGAAACCGACATCACTTAATATGACAACTGAATGCTTAGGAATGATGCGCGGTAACCGACCAGCTGGCATGAACAAAACATCAGGACGATGCCGATGTAGTTCAAAACTGAGGCGAACGTTCGTCCACAAAGAATGAATCGGCCAAGACAAAGCTCGTGGATGCCAATTAGACGGAGCCTGGCCCAAACCATTCGAAACGGTCTCACGCGAATACATGAGCCAGGTGTGAGTCTCTTGCCCTGGTGTACGTTTTAATGCCTGCGTGACATGCCAAGCATACCAATCAACTCCCGTTTTTTCGGAGCGATCGGCTTGCGCTACTTCCAGGCCTATCAACATGGGCACAGTGTATCACGCATGCTAAACTTGATCTCAAGTTCCTACGCGTATGTCCACTGCTATTTCTTCCAAAACAGGTACGATCGTAACCGCATTAGCCGTACTCGGCTTAGCGGCTGCTGCTGGCCTTGCTTATTGGGGGTATCAAAATTGGGATGAATTCAATTCGGATTATTACAAAAACGGCTACCAAGCTGAAACAAACGTTCAACCAGCGAACGAACCACCTATCATCGAAGACACGGCTCTTTAGCCCTGGATCATCAACAGACAAATATTCGTGGGTCGATTAAGAAGAGAACACGCTTCGCTTATAGGCTTCAAGGTTCTCGAGCGCGATCCCTGTTCCCTTCGCTACACATAACTGAGGATTGTCCGCGACAAAGGTTGGCACACCAGTCGCTTCTGCAAACAATCGATCCAAATTCCGGAGCTGCGACGATCCTCCAGATAACACCATCCCCTTCTGCATCACGTCTGCCGACAATTCTGGCGGAGTTCCACGTAAAACGTCTTTGATAGCTTCCACAATCCCCTGCAATTCATGCTGAATCGCGTCCGTTACATCATCACTCGTCACAGTCACAACACGAGGCAAGCCGCTCATCATATCACGACCCTTGATTTCCATTTCTAGTTTTTCTTCTAGATATAAGGCTGAACCGATACGAATCTTTACCTCCTCAGCCGTGCGTTCACCGATCGCGAGCCCGTATTTGCGACGAACATGTTCTTGAATGGCTGCATCGAGCTTGTTCCCTCCAATACGAACCGACGCGGAAGACACGATTCCACCCAAAGAAATAACTGCGATCTCTGAAGTTCCCCCACCGATATCGATGATCATGTGACCGGAAGCGGAACCAATCGGAATGTCTGCGCCGATAGCCGCTACCACAGGTTCTTTGATAATATATGCCGCCTTCGCACCAGCGGAGAGCGTCGCGTCAATGACAGCACGTCGTTCGGTCGAAGTAATTCCCCCTGGCACGGCCACCATGACTTCTGGACGAAACAAACGCACACCGCCCATGGCTTTGTTAATAAAATAGCGCAACATCGCTTCGGTTGTACGATAGTCAGCAATGACACCATCCTTTAACGGACGCTTAGCGATAATACTGTCAGGTGTGCGACCGATCATGTCTTTCGCTGCAGCGCCAACCGACAACACACGTTTGTCAGCTAAAGAGATAGCAACCACCGAAGGCTCATGAATGATGATGCCTTTGCCCGGGATATAGACTAAAACCGTTGTAGTACCGAGATCGATACCAATTTTTTTGCCGAACATAGGAAGAGCAGGTTAAAAACGGACTCGGAAGGCGCGGTCACGATCGAGAGGAAGAGAGACTCGATAACGTTGATCACCAAACTCATTCGCTGCTTCCGGAGGATCCGCGGCCCTCACGTTCTTACCCAACGCGTGATCGAGCGTCAATTCAAGATCGTTCCCAGGCTGACGCTGAACGGTCAGATCATAGCCTTGGGTTGCTCGTATCGCTTCAAGAACAGTTGGTGGCAAACGATAGGTAAAGCGCAAATCACGAGTTTCCTGAGGTTCAATGATCCAAAAAGCTCCAAAGACCGTTTTTCCCAGTTCACGCGTTACATCTACCGCTCCAGGTTCCAACGAACCAGTCGTTGGAGTTCCGTCAGGTCGCCACGCACCGCTGACAGACATTAGCTCGCTGCCTTCTGGTACATAGACACGAACGTAGTCGCGATAACGCGTATGCCGCCAATCGATGCGTCGTACCGTATTGTGATAGCGCAAAGTCAGGGTCGCGAGACCGGTCGTGAGGTCAACTGAGTATTTAGCCCGCTTCTCCATCATGCCATCGGTTTTCAAGGCGGCTAAGTTTGCATCTACGACCCAGAGATAATCGCTCGAAGTCCCCGCAACTCGTCCGGTCCAACCACGCGCATCCAGAAGCGAACGCGTGCGTGGATCCCGCAGATAGAACAAGACATTCTTCTTCGTCAGGTTATCCGTTAGCAAATCGAGTAGCGTTGGCAAACGATCGGTCGATTGCGTCATGAGTCGACGAACCAACGCATCCCCTAGACGTAACACAATCTCTTTCCGCCGTTCGACTGGAATTCCCTGCGTCAAGAAACCTTGCTCCGTATCATATTGGAGCTGATCAAAAAAATTTTCAGCCGTGAAGGTTTTGCCATCAACGGAAACTGGTCCTGTAAAACGTAAGATGTCTTCGAAAAATTCCGGGGTAAAGGCAATTACTCCATCCAAATAGTCGGTCGTACCCGTTGCCGCGAGCGCTCGTTCCGCCAGATAGGTACGCATCATGTCTTCGGCTGAAGTCGGAAAATCAGGTGACCAATTACGATCACGGAAAAACCAGGTTGTGGCAGCTAGATATTTCTTAAGCGGTGCCGGCGGCTCTTCTTTCCAGACGCCGCTAACCGGATTGTCAATCGCATAGACATCATCAAAACGCATCTCTTTGATATCGGCTGATTTTACGCGAAGATAGCCGATAGTTCCCAAAAATCCACCCGTTGGGCGCATTTCGTCGCTATTTTGCAACACGATCAAATAGCGATTCTCGCTTGGATGACCGACCAGCGGCAAAAGAAGATCCAAAAAGGAAATCAGCTGATCGGCGCGTTTGGTCAGCTCAGGCAAACGAGCACCATAGGCTGCAATCGGAGCCATGATCGAACTCGACCGAGCTTCAGCTGGCAAATCGGTCCAGAGTGAGGCAGCTAATTTCACCTTTTCACGAGCTTGGCGTAATTCAGGCAACAAGCCAGCAAAACGTGATAGAATCTCTTCTTTTTCCGTCGGACTCAAGGAACCAAATTCACGACCCGAAATAACCGATCCGTCCAGTCCACGCTCGACCAAGCCAACCGATTCAAGCACTTGTTCAAAAGAAGCGGCCGCTTTGACGGTCTGCTCCACACCTTCAGACAAAGCCTGTGCAATATCCATGACATGTTCAAGCGTACGGATATCACGTCCCACGAACGGCCATTCTCGAATCGGACGCAAACGGGCTACTCCTTCCGATAAATGATCCAGTGCTGCTAAAAAGCGTGGCAATTCGTCTTCCGCAGCGATGAAGTCACGTCGATCAACATCTAAGCGAATCGCTTGGGCACTTGAACGCAGTTCCGACACCGCTCCACCTAGATAGACCGCTCCATAGATAACAACGCTGAATAAAATCAAGGCAATCCCAATTAAAATCCCACAAACAGCTAATACAAAAGGTCGTAAAGGATGCGGCGCCTTCTGAGGAGCTGCCGATGGCGGAATGATCGGTGGCGGAGGAACAAAAGACTCCTTCGGAACTTGTAGCACCTGAGCATCCGTTGACAGCGGATCTATATCAGCTTGATCCTGAGGCTGTTTTGACGTATCAGAAAAACCACCAGCTGGCGGAAGCTCTGGAACGGCCGGACAGGTTAAAAAATTCTGACGATGCTCATCTGACACCTACCTATTGTATCAAATATGTACGCACAAGCTAAGCTACGCGTGAGCGACTCGTTGGAAGTCTCTGACCACGGTATTTCCAAAAGTACTTAAGCGCACTTTTTATATGCAGCCTGGTCATGCGATTCGTCAACACTTGCCAGGGTCTATTAATCCGACTCTCACGATGGTGGTAGTGCACAACATAGGCTACAGGCGTATACATGACGCGACTTCCCGCATTCCAGGCTCGACGGCAAAAATCAGCGTCCTCGAAATACATAAAAAAACGTTCATCAAACAAGCCGATCTGCTCGAATACGGAACGGCGAATGCACAGAGCTGAACCTTGTGCCCAATCAATCGGCTGTTCCTTGGAACGATCTAGGTCTTTCATGAGGAAATCCGCGATGGCCCGCTTAGCCCAAGGCAGTTTACCCAAGAAGGTTCGCCGATAAACTGGGATCTTTAGGGTATGAAAACGATAACAGGTATCTTGGTCCGTCTTGTCAGGATTCAAAGTGCGAGGAGTCGAAATACCAACTTCCGGTCGTGCCTCCATCCAGCCAAGCCATGCCTCCAATTGACCAGGGAAAAGCACTAGATCAGGATTAAGCAAAACAATATACTCACCCTTCGCCTGTTTAATGGCCAAGTTATTCCCTTTCCCAAAGCCAAGATTCATCTTTGGCTCAAGCACGTTTACCCACGGATAGAGCTCGCGAACCATAGCAGCCGTCCCATCTTCCGGCGAACAATCCACTAGAAAGTACTCATAGGTGAATTTGACGTTTGCCTCCTCCATCCCCTTTAAAAGATTACGAATATGCTCACGCATGCGATAGTTCACCGTGATAAACGTAACCAGCGGTTGTAGGGAGACGGGCATAGACTAAGAGATGAACCAGCGCCGACGTTCGGCGAGTGGCATCGCTCTACCAGACTTTGGCTTTATTTTCAAGTCTGTACGTCCAGAAATCGCCCCGCCTTCTGGACGTGTCCGCTCCTCCCAATAACGATGCGCAAAGGCTTTTGAGAGTCGGTAGCGCAGATAGGAGAGGAGTAACCAAGGACTGTGCACGAGTCGTAAGACCAGATCATCCGTGTGTTTGCGCATAGCGGATGGTAGGTACTTTTCACGCCAAGCTGGACGCTTTGCCTGAGATTGATCCTGAGGCGCCAACCAAACGCGAGCCTCAGGCAACAAACGAGGACGTGAGCCCAGTGCTGCCGCACGCCAACACAGATCCGTAATGGCAAAAAACGGAGGCAACTGTGGATTCAACCAAACTCCATCCGCCAGAGCCAAAGACTCAAGTACCGACGCTCGAATTACTACACACGCATCAGATAAAAAGAGAGACTGTTCGCCCACGTCAAACGCTCCTTCGTCAATCTGACCCTGACCAAAGAAGACCAGAGATCTTCCCTTCGTAAGACCAATCCCCGCCGCATACAGCTTGTCAGAACACGTGAGTTCGACCCAATCACCATCCGCCTGAGCGGCCGCTTCTGCCCAAAAAACTTTGGGACCAGCTATAGCCAGCGTAGGATCAGCCGCAAATGCTTCCAAAAAAACCTGACAAGCTCGACGATCAAATGCTACCTCTGGACGAGACAAAACAACCAATCGCTCCGACCAATCCGTTCTTGGCCAACGACTTAGTGCAAGGGCAATTGCTTGATTATGTCCGCGTACGATTCCTACATTCCGGAAGGTGCGGAGTCTTACGACCTCTGGACGGACCACTTCAAAATCAGCTGACGAGCTAGCACTCCCCGCCCCCAAATCGACATAAATAACCTGATAGGAGCGATCGGTCTGAGCCTCAAGCGACGCCAAAAAATCTGGTCGGTCATAAAGCGAGCTCGAACTCGCCACGTGGATGGACAATCGCTGAGCTTCTAACATACTTACCCAGTCTACACCTTTCGTTTTGGAGAGACATTAAACCCGAGCTTTTTACCCAACATCATGCGGGTTTGCGCGTCCAAAGCCGGAACAGCACTGAAAAGGACGAACGTGACCGGCAACAATAACCATTGCAAAAGCATAATCGCCAACGCCACTGGTCGTGACAAATGCTTAGGTCGAGGTGGCAGCAAGGTCATAGCGATGAACGCAGACGTGAACAAACCAATCATCGACAAACGCATCAGCCATTGCAAAGTGAAGGGCGTATTTTGAAAGATCGCGAATCCTCGAAAGGCTTCAGGTGCCACGAAAAAAGGCAGGTAGCCCAAGATAAAAATCAAGAAAGGAGCTGTTGACCAAGTATAGGTTCCTTCCAGCTGCTTCAATGCCCACCACCATTTCTCGCTCCGTTTCATACCAGGACGATCGGAAAAGGCCTTGATCATGTAAGGGAAATTCTCCACCCCCCACGCCCAACGCCGTAGCTGTTTATAAAGAGCGATCAGGGCTTTCCCGTAGTTTCCCGTCATGACAGTATCCATTGAAACTGGCAAATACATGGGCGTTACACGGTAACTTCCATTGTAGTGTACGAGTCCTTGCAAAAAGATACGTGAATCTTCCGAAACAACATCTTTTTGCCAATAGCCAACATCCATTAACATGCGCAAACTCATCGAGTGGGAAGAAAAAGTCATCATTCCTTCTGGACGACCAAGCTCTGTCAAAAGCCAAAAAGTCGTTCCAAACATGGCGATCCGGACTGGCGCTGGTGATTCCCAAAGGTTGTTGTTGTAGAGCGCAACTGGCTGATACGAACTACGCGTCGGTTCAGACACGGTCAAAAAGAGATGACCTAAGTAGGAAAAATATTGTGGGTGCACGATCGTATCAGCGTCAAAGGAAGATACAATGGCTTTATCTGGATCAACTCCTTGTTCAATCAGTTGCGGAACGATCTGCTGAGCCGCCCAATGCAAATTCGATCCCTTACCCCTGATCTCATCTGGCAGACCTGGCGGATGCAACGTAAAAAAGAGTTCTCTGAAGGCTGTTCCGAACCGCTCACGAACGGCTCTTTCAACTTCACGAGCATTCTCAGCGTATTGCCCCTCCCCCGCCAAGACAATAAGCAAACGCTTGGCAGGATAGCTCCCTTGGGCCATGTTCTCCAACGTTTCGAGCAAAATACCCGGGCCTTCTTTGGAAAAAGGGAGGAAGATGATCTGCGTAATCGCTTCGTACCCAGGCAGTTGTTCAACCTTGGCCTGCCAATCGACGCGTAGCGCCTGACGGTAGCGCCACCAGGAATGGATCAAAAAAGGCAAAAAATAACAGATGCGAATCAGCCAATACAGATCAAACAAGATGACAAAATACACCATCCAAAGAGGTCGCAGGAGCGACAACAGAATGGCGATGATGAGTGTCGTCCAAACCATCGCTCCCGGTAGAATTTCCCAGAAGCGCGTACGATGAGCGAGTTTCATGGTTGAACACGCGGAATCGTTATGTTCGGCTCACGATCGTAGAGAGGCGCGACGTACTCGACCGCCGCTCGTTCTCCACGCTGAAAGGCCGCAATAACAGCCGGGTAATGACCTGATGAGGCTTCCTCTTCAGACAAAGCCAGCAAGGGGATCTTCCAGAAACGGGAACAGAGATTGGCGTATAAGACGCCTGTCCTAATAGAAGAAAAAGTTCCTGGACCTGCCGTCACGAGGATTCCTTGGGGCGTACTGCTACGACCTTCGACCAAACGAGCTAAAACCGGCAAAGCCCGCGCTGCCTTGCCTTCAATCTGGATCGTCTCGATCTTGTCTCCTTCGATCCAAGATACAAGCGAATGGCCATTCACTCGCGTGTCGATAGCAAGCCAACCCATACTAACGCTCATGCAAACGATCAATGAGTACTTTTTTTGGAGCTTCCAGAATCGAATGCAAAAAACGATCACCCAATTCTTTGCGATAGCGGAATTCATCTGGAGCCAAAATCGAGAAGTTCAACTCCGATCCAAAGACACCTTCAACCTCCGTCATCAACTTCTTGAAACCGACTGGATCAACCTTCCCGACCAAGAACAAATCAATAGCCGGGGTATTAGGCGAAACCGTCGACCCGCTCTGGATAAAAGCTCCCATGAAGGCCAGATAACGCACATCGCCCAGAGCTGCGATCTCTTGGTCTAAACGACGATCCAAGAGCACTTGCGCCTTTAAAATCAACGACGACAGCTCATTCAAAAGTGGAAAGGTTTTGTTGAGCTGGTAGTATTTTCGCTTCAAGCCTGGACGCTTTTTTGCGCCTGGTAAAACTTTGTCTTCTTCCGCGCCATCCGCTTCGATCACAAGTCCAAGCTTCACCAAATTCGTCAGTTCGCGACGTACTGCATTGATTTGTGTTTCGACTCGACGGGTTAATTCGCGTACAAAAATCGGCTCGGCGGGATTACGCAGAAACAACCGAAGCAGCTTGACTCTGGTTTTAGAACCAAAGAGGTGTTCAAGCATAGATCTCTGGCTATCCTGAAGGATTTCAGAGGAAATGGCAAGCCTGGACGGGGGCTTTCTTCCGTACGTATACTAGAGCCAAAGCCAACTTCCATGTCCCAAGCTCCAGCCGCTTCCGAACGCCTCTCAGTTCGCATTGCCGAAATCAGCGTCAATCAGGCCGCCTTTGACGAAAAGATCGTCGGCGTCTTTCGTTTCGACCTGGATGCTCGCGGCAAACGAGGACCGGCCCTCATCCTGTTAGCTGAGATCGCTTCGTCCCTATACGTCTACGAACAGTTCCTAGACGCGCTCTGCGCAGCGGCTGAGCGGACACGTCAGCTCATGTCAGGCGTCGACATGGACCCAATGATTCGCTTCGAGAAGATGACGCAACAGCTGAACGAAGCCGTCGCCAACTTCATCAAAGCCGAACCCACTCCTCTCAGTTGGAACCGTATCAACGTTTTTGCCCTTGAAGTCAGCGAGCATGGCATTTGTTTAACGGGTATTGGTCGGATGACTAACTTGTTTCTGCAAAAGAAAAGTGATGGCACGCACCGCTCCTTCGATCTCTTCGGATCACTTGAACAACCAGCTGAGATCAATCCACATAAACCGTTCGCTTCTTTTATCTGTGGCGATTTTCATCCAGGTGATGTGTTCTTTGCTGGCACAGGCAACTTTGAACGCTTACGCCAAGAAATCGACCTAAAGGAACGCTTGATCACCTATCCCCCTGTCACGGCCGCTCTTGAGTTAAAGCAGGATCTGGAACGCCGACACATTCCTGATCACTTCAGTGGCATCATTGTGGCAAATGTTTCGCAACCTGCTACTGCCTCGCAGAACGTCACGGCCCAAGAAGAAGAGATGAAGAAGCCAGACGCTGCACAGTCCGTGCAGGAGTTACACGAAGAACAATTAGAAACGGAGACTTACGTCGAAACGACAGTCTCCCCCCTCGGTGGATCAGGCAAGAGCCTGGGGAAAGCCTGGAAAGAACGTTTCGAGAAACTTCGTGGCATACTTCAAGAAAAACTTCGCTCCAAACCAGACAACGTTCCAGCCGTACCACGCGCAACAACCCATGACCCCATGACGCTCGCCAGCTTGCGTGGCATGAACGCAGGTCACGGAGGATCATTATCTGCCAAAACACGCCGCAAGATCATTTTAGGGGCCATTGGAGCCGTCCTCCTGATCGGCGGTGGCTTCTGGATCCAACGAGCGCGCCAAGCATCAGCGGAACAAACCCTCTGGAACGCTGTCTATACTCAAGCCGTCGACCGACGAAACCGAGCCGATGCCGACCTGCTGTACCAAAACGACGAAAAAGCCCGAGCGCTGGTCAACGAGGCCTTCTCACTTGCTAATGGCCTGGACACGAAAACAAAAGAACGAGAGGAAGCTAAAGGTAAATTGGTTCAAGACTTGGAAGGATTAAGACAACGACTGCGTAAAGAACAACGTGTCGATCAACCGACCGTTGTCTATCAGACCACGCAAGGAACATTGGGTGACCTCCTGTTTACCGACCAAGGCTTAGCTGTCATTCAGACCGATAATAGCTCGACTTCATTAGCGCTGGTGACGAATAGTGTGGCTGAAACCGTCATTTCGATTCCCCAAGAAGCGACGCCTATCAGCAGTATCGCTCTGACCAAAACAGGGATTCTGACACTGAGTCAGCAAAAACAGTTAGCGCTCGTTTCTCTGAGCCGTAAGTCAGCCGGCGTTGTTGCCTTGAACAGTCCGGTCGCTGGCTCGAGCCAAGGCATGAGTATCTATAACAATCGTTTGTACGTGGTTGATGGAACCGCGAAGACCATCTGGCGCTACACAGCCAGCGGGAACGGCTTCGGTCAGGAGACGGGCTACCTCAAAACCCCAGTCGAAGAACTAACTCAAGCCACATCTCTCGCTATTGATTCAAACATTTATGTCGGCTTGAGCAATGGTCGCATCCTGAAGTTCCTTTCGGGAGCACAGCAACCTTGGGATGACGCACAAACCGATCCAGCCCTGACAGAAGTCACAAAACTCTGGGCGACGGCTGACGGTGAACGAATTGTTGCCTTGGATGGAAAGAGTAAACGTCTCGCGATCTACAGCAAAACTGGCGTCTTGATCGGACAGATCGTGTCGAGCGCCTTCGAACAACCAACTGGACTCACGGTTGATCCAAAAGCCAGGAAGATCTTTGTGAGTGACGGGCAGAAGGTGCTGCAATTTGATCTGCTGTAGGGACTTGATTCACCATAGAACGCCCCTTCCCGGGGATCCAGTTCGCCACCCCGAGGTTTTCTGGATACATAATAAACATACCCCTTCGCAAACTCGCGAAGGGGTATGTTTAAAATCTTATCTGCTTTATCTTGTCTCCCCCACCACCAGGTTATTCGCTTCATTCGATTCTACAATCGCATTCCCGCTATCGATCGAACCAATGAAGTAGGCTGGATGGACAATGACTGGGATATTTGGAATAGACACCGTTACGATTCGGGTTCTGCCAGCGGCTAGCGAACCAATCGCATACGTTTTGAGCAACACATCACGCGCTTCAAGCGTTCGATTGCTCGACAGCGTTACCGAGAGTCTGTGACCAAGTGCCGTCTTATTCCCCGTATTCTTTATCTCAAGGCGTCCCTGGAACGAACAGCGCTCCACACGACGCACAACACGACAGGTCTGCACCGCCGAGAGCCAACGGCCACCCAGATCCGGCAAGACGACTGGTGTAGGAACTGGAGTCAGCGTTGGGGTAGGCGTTGGAACGGTTGGTGTCGTAGGAACAGGGGTGGTTGGGATGGGCGTTGGCGTGGGAGCCGGGGTCGGAACAGGCACCGGAACTGGAGTAGGCGTCACACTACCCGCATTCAAGACATAAGCCCCTGGCGCGTTTCCACTTGTACGAGCCGCTCCTGAGCGGTCGGTTGAGATGCTATTCACAAGTTCACCCGTCGGCACATTGTTCGATGGCTTGTCACCACCCAAGAAAGATGGAATTGCAACCGCCGTTAACCCAGCGCCATCCACCAAACGGAAATCACCTTGAGCTGCATTCACGAAACGAACTTGCGTTGTATTGATTTGGTTATCACGTCGGATCTGCGCTGGGTTACAGGTCGGTCGTGAAGGCGCACAACCCGTGTCATCGCCAAGACCAAGGTCATCCGAAGCATCAACGATAACGTTTCCCTTAAATTGAAGGTTTTCGTCCGCGTAGATCGTCCCCGTCAGACCAGAACCAGCTGGAGCTGTGCGTGGAGCAGCGACCTGAATCAAGTAAGGCGCTGAGGTTCCAGCAGGGTTCACGAACAAGTTATTGTAGACGAAAACATTTTTATTTGGAATCCAACCGGCTTCAGCCGTGAGCGATCCCCATGCCCCCTGACGCATAATCGCTGGACAACCAACGCGATCATCACCTTGATCACAAGCACGGCCACCGTAGTTGGCTTCGAAAACATGATCTGCACGACCACCAGCCGCTCCAATACCGACACGATAGAGCGTATTGTGGGCCATAAGGATGTTATAGCCACCGTTTACACCCATACCAGCTGTACCCGTATCGTGAATCACGTTATTCACGAACTTGATGTCCGAAGCTTCGTGGTAAAGCCAAGGAGCGACCAAATACTGCACGCCTGTTCCCTGGCCAGCTACGTAACCACCAACACCACAGTTGTAGATCTCGTTACCCTCCAAACGAATCTGAGATGAACCCCCCTTGGTATAGATACACCAATCTCCGGCGTTATGAATCTTGTTATTCAAGACATGGCCATATTGAACCGCCACAAAGTCGACCGCATTGTCACCCGCGCCCGAAATATTGCTGTCTTCAATGTACATGTACTGGGTCTGGTTCACTTTGAGTGTCTCATGAACCTCACGACGACCATCCAAGGTCACGCCACGAAGCAAGATATGATCAGAATGATCAAAATGCAGGACATCGCTCGCCCGAACCGGTACCATGCTCACATCAAGGATATAGAAGTACTTCAGACCTTGTGAATTGATCGGGCCCGTCAAAACGGCTGCTCCACGACCATCAACCGACTGCAGGATGACTGGAAATTGATAGGTTCCGACGCGATCATCCCAGAAATTGGGCAAGGTATTTTCAGGATAAGTTCCACGCGTCAGCAAGAAACGATAACCCGTCGTGAAAGGCTGATTGGCCGGAATACGACGCCAGGCTTCGCCGATCGTTTTCAGTGCCTCAAGTCGGCTCGCACCCGTATTCGTATCGTTACCAGCGACTGGATCGATCCAAACGTCACGTAAGGTTGGATTCCCTATATCATAACCACCGGCAAAAGATACTAAGTCTGGAGCTGCAGCCGATGTCTGGAGAGGAGCAGACAAACCAGTTCCGATCATCACCGCAACCAAAGCTGCGGTAATTCCCAGCAAGCGTATAGGATTGGAAGTGGACATAATGTATTTTCCAACATACCACAAAACACCCCACACTGTTACAGTGCGGGGTGTTTTTCGGCTCAACTGAGCAAAGCGACTATTTCAAAGTCACCTTGGCACCAGCTTCTTCGAGCTTCTTCTTCATGTCGTCAGCTTCAGCCTTGGACACGCCTTCTTTGATAACCTTAGGAGCGGCGTCAACCAAATCCTTGGCTTCCTTCAAACCGAGACCCGTGATTTCACGGACGGCCTTGATGGCGCCGATCTTGTTCGCACCGGCTTCCGTCAACTCAACGTTGAAGGAGGACTTCTCTTCAGCGGCGGCAGCGGCACCACCAGCGGCGGCGACAACTGGAACAGCAGCGGACACACCCCACTTGGCTTCAAGCAATTTGACGAGTTCGGCTACTTCGATGACTGAAAGTTTTTCGATCGAGGCAACGAGTCCCTGGAACTTCTCTGGGACTTCAACGTTCTGTGTTTCCATAGAATTGAATGTAACGTGAGAATGGTAAGTAAGATTAACTGGCAGCTGGAGCTTCGGTAGCGACTGGCTCTGCGGCTGGTTCAGCAACAGGAGCTTCGACCGGTGCTTCGATTTTGGCTTCAGCAGCAACGACACCGCCGCCCATTTGTTCGCTCTTGGCGTTGATCAAACGAACGAAGGCCGAAGCTGGACCATTCAATACGCTGAGCAACTGACCCAACAACTGCGACTTGCTTGGCAACTTGGAAAGTGAAGTCGCGTAGATTCCGTCGACCACTTTTCCATCGAAGATGCCTCCGACCAATTTGATCGACGTATCCTTTCCTGCGTCTCCAATCAATTTGGCAGCAGCCATTTCGTCCTCTTTCGTGAAAGCGGCCCCCAACATGCCCGGCAAGTTCGCCGTCATGATGTCGAACCCAGCTTCCTTGGCAGCGAGACGAAGCAACGTCTTTTTAGCGACGATGTACTTCACCCCTTCCGCATCCATTTTCTTGCGCAATTCTGTGACCTTGGAAACCGTCATGCCCTGATAGTCGGCAAACATGACCGACTTTCCTGACTTGAAGGCCTCAGTCAAAGACGCAAGGGCGTCCGTCTTTTGTTGACGTGACTTTGGCATAAAGAAGGATAGATGTATGAGATCTATCTGGTTGTGAATTAGGTACGAACAACCGCCGGCTCTTGCCCGCGGTCGTTTTCGTTAAAAGCCCTTAATCAAGCGACTTTTAGCTGGACGTCCTCGGCAAGGTGATGAGCGTTTAACCGTACGTTTTGAGGCGTACAGCCTTGCTGTCTTTGGAGTCTGTGGTTGTTCAAGGGGAACTGTACTCGAATGAAGAAAAAGCGTCAATACAGCGCAGATCTTAGCTTACCGCCTGGTCACGAACGAGTACGTTGGTGGCCCAGGCAATCAACCAGAAGACAATGGCTCCAATCAAAGCTGAACCGAAACCGGCAACCTGGAATCCAGGAACCAAGGCAGACGCCAACCAAAACATCAGAGCATTGATCACTAAGGTAAACAAACCAAGTGTCAGGATATTGATCGGCAAAGATAGAACTAAGAGAATCGGTCGGATGACGGCGTTGATCAACCCCATGACAAAAGCTGTCACAAGCGCCGTGAAGAAGCCGTCAACCTGAACACCGGGCACGATATAAGATACAAGAATCACGGCGAGAGCGTTTAAGATGAGACGCAAGAGAAGAGGCATAGAGAAAAGGGAGATAGACGAATAAAAAACAAATTATTCTTCAGCAACCGTTCCGTATTTGATTTTGATCTCTTTGATCACGTGTTCTGCTTCTTGCAGGCGTTCACGAAGCGCCGCCGATAGCTCCATTGCTCGCTCAAAACGTTTCAAACCTTCATCCAAATCAGGTTCAGCCTGTTCGAACCAAGCCGAAATCTCTTCAAGTTCTTTGAATGAGTGTGCGACGTCTACATCAGATTTACGTTTTGCCATAGGTTTAGGAAGAAGAAATCACAGAATTTACCTTACCATCTTTCAATTGAATCGACACCTCTTCGCCGGCGCCAAGCATTCCCGCAGATGATTGAACGTTTCCAAGCTTGTTTCGCACGATCGCGTAGCCGCGTTTTAGAACAGCTTCCGGCTGATGACAACGCACCAAGCGGTCTAAGAGCTCCAAGCGCTCGCGTAGCTTCTCAAGCCAACGCGCGAATCCAGTTTGGATCGAGGTGTCCAAATGCGTGAAACGGAAACGGCATTGCTGTAGCCAGGCATCGGTGCGAACCATGATGCGTTCGATACGAGCGTAGGCACTTTCGATCCAGCTCTCTAAGGAATCGCTGATGGATTCTTGAACCGTCGCAAGTTCATACAAGACATCACCGCGATCTGGAACCAAGCGACGGGCACAATCGGTCGGGGTTGAACCTCGCACGTCGGCCACCTCCTCGGCCAAACTCAGATCGCGCTCATGGCCGATAGCGACCAAAGTTGGAATACGGGACGAAAACAAAGCTCGCACAACTCGTTCATCGTTGAAAGCCATCAACTCCTCTAACGATCCTCCACCACGCGTGAGCACTAATGCGTCGTACGGTCGTTCTGCATGCTGGAGCTGCGCCGTTTGAATAGCAGCGGCAATTTGTGGCGGCGCTTGATCGCCTTGCACCATGACATGATAGAGATCGATATCGAGACCACCCCAACGTTCGGTTAAAATGCGTACGAAATCCCCATAGGCAGCACTCTCGCGAGAAGCGACAAGCGCAATGCGGCGAGGAAAACGAGTGAGGGTGCGCTTGCGCGTTGGGTCGAATAGCCCTTCCTTCTCAAGCTTGGCCCGCAGCATCTGGAGCGCTTTTTGTAATGCACCCTCCCCTACCAACTCCACTCGTTCTGCAGAAAAAGAAAATTTCCCGTACTTTGGGTAGACACGCGGCCAGCCATATAAACGAACCCGCATGCCGTCTTGAACCGGCACGTTCAGCTTAGCGGCTGGCATGAAAACGCTGACCAATCCGCCTTCATCTTTCAGATCAAAATTGATCCACTGACCTTGAGAACAACGATAGGACGTGACTTCGCCTTCTAGCGCAACTTGTTGGCTATCCCAAATCGCTTTGAACGTATCGTTCAAATAGGCAATGAAGGCAGAGACCGTCATGATGTGCATATTAAAAGCTAGGTTTAGACAGGATGGGGCGGTAGCGATCAAGATCGGTTTGCAGACTTCTAGCACTCCAGGGACGGGGCAACATCTCACGAATCGTTCCGACCACAATCTTGGTTTTCGCTGTGTCACTACAGATCACTAAAATATCACGATCGGAAAGTTCCGCGAACTCGAACAAACACTGACGACAGAGGCCGCAGGGAATCGGTGGTTCGATAAGTGGATGCTTTGTATGTGTCCCGATTAAGGCCAACGCTTCAAGCGCTCGATCACTCGCGGTATTGGCTGCAGACAAGGCGGCTCGTTCGGCACACACAGCCGTATCGTGAGGCGCTTGTTCTAGATTTGCTCCAATATAAACACGTTTGTTCATGGAACGGACAGCACAACCAAGATGTAGATTAGAATAGGGGCCGTAAGCATTCGCCATGGCTCGTTCAGCTTCATCTAAGAGAAACTGGTCTTCGAGCGTCAGATCCTGAAAGCGCAGAGGTTGCATAGGAGGAGTAGAGGGTAGCACAGGTGTTTTGAGTATGCTTACAGAAGGATAATTGACGCCGAAGGCAGAATAATGATAGAAAACGGCGTTCCGAGAAGATTGGTGCGGCTTTTCGGATGGTTAGAGCCATCGCACATGCAAGATTGGAAGGTGGAATTTGAGCAAGGGAAGGCAGTCCAACAAGCAGTTCGGTCAGGAGAGGATGCGGACGGCCCAGAGGCATGTCGTGGAGGCACTGTCGAGTCTCAGCGTGCCGAAGAGGTGCGTCATCTCCCACGAAGGCCGGGTCGTGATCCGCTTCGAGCCCAACGAGCGCGTGACTGAGGAGAAGATCCGGATGGTCGTGGGGAGCGCGAACGTGCGGAACGTCGCGGTCTACCTGAACGACAGGTGCCTCCGGCAGCCTCGGAGCACGACGGCGCGACCGGACAAGGTGTCCAAGTCGCTGGAGCGGAAGATCCTGAAGACGGTCAAGCGAGGCCCGTGCCCCGCGCTCCTCGCCGCCTGATCCGCCCACCCCCACCCACGCCGCCTCTCGCGCGTCGCGAACAAACGTCAGCATCTCCAAAGGCGCTCCCTGGACTACCCAGCGGAGCGCTGCTGCTATTTATATGAACTCCTAATTTTAGGCCATTTTAATAATAAATGAGTTTGACAGCCGCAAGAAAAACCAGCTAAAAAGGCCCATCGCACGGGCGCCGTGCGAACCTCGTCTCCCAAAAGAGACATGGACAGGATGGCGCGAGATGGAAGGACAAGAACCGATGGAAGATGACAAACAGAGAAAACCGAAGGGAGTAGCTGCGGGAGGCGAGGGAGACAAGCCCACCGTACCCGCTGCACCGCTGCCGGAGGACGAGGCAGGAGTGCCCTCCAGGCTCGATCAGGCCTGGAACCTCCTCGGAGAGGGGCAGTTCGAGCAAGCGCGAGTCGTCGCACACGGACTCCTCGACATCACTCCAGACTCGTGGGAGGTATATACTCTCCTCGGCGCGATCGCCTCGACCGAGGACAAGACCGACGAGGCGATCGCACACTTCGAACAAGCGATGGAGCTCGATGAGAAGGCCATCGACCCGCTGCTCTACCTGATCGATCTCAGGACTGAGACGGGATCGGCGGAAGAGGCCATCAGGCTGTGCGACCGAGGACTCGACCTCGCTGACACCGATGATGAAAGGGCTACCTTCACCCTCCGCAAGTTCGAAGCCATCTTCGACGAAGGTCACGGCGACATCGAGGCCGCGCGGAAAGTGCTTCGCACGCTCCCCGAAGGGCCGTACGAGGAGGCCGAGACCTCGTTCATGGCCGGCTGCGCGTTCCTCAGAGCAGAAGATGCAGCCAGCGCCGAGGCGCACCTGCTCGAGGCGGCGAAAATCAACATCGAGAACCCTGAGGTCTGGCGCCACCTCGCATGCGCCCGAGCGATGATGGGTGACACCAAGGGCGCAGCGCGACACAGGCTCGCCTGCCTCGGACTGCTGGAGCACCAGCTCAAGGGGAGGCTGGATCCCGTGGCGCTCGAGGCTGTCGCGAAGCGCATCATCCAGGAGCTGCCCGATCCCGCGGGAAGCATTCTCCGGCGGGCGCTCATGACGGTGAGAGAGCTGCCGGGGGCCGAACTCGTAGCCGAGGGGCTCGATCCACGAACCTGCTGCATCATCGACGGCCTGGGAGACTTTGCGGGCACGGGATCCGCAGAGGTCTTCCTGGTCTTCATCTACACCGAGAACGTCGCAGTGGCTCTCGCATGCGAAGGAAGCAAGGACAGGTCGCTAGTGGAGTTCCTGACCGAGATGCTGACCGAAGAGCTCGCAGTCAGTGCACTCACTGAGACGATCAAGAGAACTGCCGAACCGGAACAACCAACCGGCAAGTAGCAGACCTACAACCCCACCCCGTACGACCGTCGTCCTGACGGCCCGCGCGCCCACGAGATCTTCCTCGCGGGCGCGCATTAATTTAATTCGATCCTAATATTCTTTTAGCTACTCGTTCTCACTTTTTCTCTCTCAGAAAGACAAGTTCTTTTCCTTCCTGTACCGCAGCTTTCAATTCATCATCCGAGACTTTAGCGAGATTTGCCAAATGTTCACTCAAGACCCTCCCCTCTTCCAGCTTAGGCTGACTCAATTTGATACTGATCGGAATCGGTTTGATACGAATTTCATCTTTGGTAATTGTTAGTCCAATCGTTAATCCTTGTTGGGTTTCTTTCGACCAATCTTGATCGAAGATAAAATTTCCGAGCGACCAAACGATCGGCTTGCCTTTGTAAGTAGAAAAACCTTGTGCCCAATGTGGATGTCCACCGATCACGACGTCAACCCCTTGATCAATCAGCCAATGCGCAAATTCAACGTTCTGTGCATCCGGTCGATCACGGTATTCTGTTCCCCAATGGAGAAAAGCAATGACGAGATCTGTCTCCGCCTTAGCCCGTGTAATTACCTGCTTCGCTTGCGTCAGATCCACAGGATTGTCCGTATTATTCCAACCCAAAAAAGCGAGACGCTCTCCTTTTACCGTCGTCGTAGCCAGCGCAACCAATCCATCATTCACTTGATGACCGAAGGCAATAAACCCAGCCTGACGCACACGACTCATCGAGTCAGCATACCCGATGGCACCTTGATCAAGCGCATGGTTATTCGCCTGAGAAAAAGCGTCGAAGCCCTGGTCTTTCAGAATCGGTAACCAGCTTGGATCAAATTGAAAGTCGATAGATTTTTCTGGCGGGCGGCGAGTGGGTGTGACCGGACCTTCTAAGTTCCCAACGGTCAGATCAGCCGATGCTAACCAACCTTCTGGTAATTGACGGAAAGGATAAGAAGTATCACCGGACTTCGTGGTACGTCCTGCTACATTTCTATCCAACATGATATCGCCAACCACTAATAATAAAACTTCATCAGACTGAGAAGATGTTGCTGTTTGAGTGGCAGGTAGAGCTTGAGACGTATCCAAGATAGTTGAAGAAGGAACAATACTCGTGCTCAAAGATAGTGTCTGTCGATCTCGCGTTGTAACTGAACCTGTAGCCGGCTGATCGACCGTTGGCTGAATCGCTCGATTCGAGGTTGGCAACGACCGCCGTAAAAATAAGATGACCCCCAGGAGAACGAGGATACTCCCCAGCAAAAGCAGACTGATATTCTTTTTATTCATACGTCGGCAGTATACGTCTTTCCTTTAAAGGGAGAAAGTCGCATTTTTATTAAAATACATTGACAAGATATAGATAGCTGACCTAAGGTAATGCGTCGTCCAGAGGGGACGAATCCTCAAGCCGAATGGCGGAAGGTACCATCATGAGCGGTAAGAAAGACGATCCTCCACGCGTACCGGCGATCGAGCGAGCATTCGAAGAGATCGGGGACGATGCAGCATCCAAGGTGACGTCTGCTGACATCGAGGCCATGATCGCACGTCTTCGCGAGAAATGGCCAGGAGGCAACAAAAAGAAAAGGGACAAGAGCAAGGACCCGAACTGAACTCCACCCGTCACAGGTGGAAGCGCGCGCCGACTGGAACTACCCAGCGGCGCGCTTGTCTTTTTATTCAATTATTTTATGGCATCAAGACCAACACAATCTTTGCTCCCTGAGGCACATCTCCCCCATTCCAATCATGAATTGCATCAAAAAGAAGTGACGAACCGTAAATATAATTTTTACCCTTACGTGTCCCTGGATCGTTCGTGATGATACGACCATCGGCCAGATAACCCTTCACGACCAGCATGTGATACGGTGGCCCACCGTTGCGGAAGTTCGGATTTTTCAAGGCTTTACCTGAAGCTGGGATGATAACGGGATAGCCATTTGCTACAGCGTTCTTCAATTGATCGATACTCGTCAGAGATTGGATCACGGTATGTAAGCCGTAACGCGCTTCAGCAATTTCCGCGATCCTACCCAGGGTGACGTCCGCTGGATCCCCTGCGCGCGTTTCATAGTCCACCAAATCCAGAATCAAACGATCGCCTTCATCAGGCGTAAAATCGCTTGTCTTCCCTTGTAAGAAAGCCCGTGTCATGAGAAGCGAAGCCTCCTCACAAGCTTCTTGATAGGGCATGTCCCAATTTTGTTTTGGGGCTTGTGACAAAAATGGAACGGCTAAATTTACTTCCTTTGGACGTTCGCCGACAAATTCGAATGGGTTGGTATAGGAAGACTCCTTTGGCGGCGTGGTTGGAGTGGGTTGCGTTGGAACTGGCTTAGTCGGCTTGGTCGAGGTTGGCTGCGTTTGAGTTGGCGTTGGTTTGGGAATGGGTTTTGGTTGCGTGGTTGGAGTCGTGGTCGCACGAACTGGAAGCGACGATGTCGCTACGGGACGATAGGCAGTAGGCTCAGGAATGGATGGCGCTTGCCAAGCTTCGACGACGGGTCGCCAGTAACCACGTGAAGCATAGGCGGCGCCTCCACCGAGCGCGAGCAACACCCCCACAACAGCGACAATACGGGAAGAGTGCATATACCTTCTAGAGTACGAGGGAACGAGCAATCTGACTAGTCTGAGGCTAGGTTAGATTGACTTTTTCCTTATTTTATGGCAATTATCTGTCTTCGTTTCACATTACATTATTTGCGAATCGAGGATGGCGCTCAAACCTGAAAGAGTCAGGCTTGTGCCCCGCCCTTGATACGACTCGTGGGAATGGCCCCGCGAGAACGCTGTCATGATTGGCGTCCGTGAACACGTGAAGCACCCGATCATCGCCTCGCTCCTCGCCCTCATCGTCAGCGGCCTCAACACCACGCCCGCCGAGAGCCAGCCCCGGCTGCCGACGACGGGCGGCTGGACGGGACCGGTCGCCACCTGCCAGCGTTCGTACGTCGTGCTGGAGGCATCGACCTATGTCTACGGCTCCCAGGGCATCACGTGGGGGGCGAGAGACGTACCCACCCCGACCGACTGGCTCGTACGACTGCCGGTAGCACCCTGGTTCAACGTTCCGGCCTATCCGGTTCCGTATCCCATCGGTCCGCTCCGCCGCAGGGCTGCCTTCGCGGTCGACGCGCAGACCCTGATGGCGAACGCCTGGAACTGGGGAACGACCGCCTTCGCGAACGCGAGCGCACCGACCTTCTTCCGCGGGATGACGGGCGACCTCTACCTCATCGTGGGACAGCCGAGCGTAAACGCGCCGCACGAGCGCGAGATCACGGTACTCGCCGATCAGGGCGCGGGACACCCGTTCATGCACACGACGCAGGTAGAGAGCCTGGCCAACCCGGGAGAACGAGCCTCGTACTTCCACATCCGCGAAGGCTACGGGTGGGTGCCCAATTACGTCTTCCAGGACCAAGTCACAATCTCATGCGCAACGCACGAAGAGTTTACCTGGTCACCCCCTGACGACCTATCCAGAATCCCGACAACCGTCCACGGCACATACCCGTATCGTCAGAGGGTATCGGCACTGTGGCGCGCCTCCCTCGTCCGCGATCCCGTGTGTGGCTGGCAGTGCGTGATGACCGACGTCCCGTTCTGACCCCCTTCCTCCCTCGCCTTGATCAATGGAGCAAGTACTCTTGATCAAAACGCTTCGCGTTTCTACACGCGCAAGCGCTCTAGCCCCAAGGCAGCTAGAGTCCAAGACAAAACGATCGGACAACCCGATCGTTTTGCGTTTCTA
>JAGOTP010000002.1:122191-130506 GCA_018061755.1 Patescibacteria group bacterium
CTTGATCAATGGAGCAAGTACTCTTGATCAAAACGCTTCGCGTTTCTACACGCGCAAGCGCTCTAGCCCCAAGGCAGCTAGAGTCCAAGACAAAACGATCGGACAACCCGATCGTTTTGCGTTTCTAATCCCATCTGACCCAAAGCCCTGGCCAGCGCACATAAAACACACCGAATTGGGACTTGAAACGGCTGAACCCTTTCCAAGAAGCCGGACTTCCCTTAGTCCAAAATCCATCGAATTCGAGTGTGCGGCAACCACGAGTCTGAGCAATTCGGAAACAGTCATCTACTAATCCAAAAGCGACCGAAGTCTTTTGACCAGCTGATGTAATAAAAGATGTGACATGGAAGGTCTGTTGAATTTCGGGAATCCAAAGCGAAGCAAAACCGGCAATGATTTCGCTCGTGTCTTTATGTCGAGCAACGCGCAAAGTCAGACGATCGCCATTTGCTTGCGCCTTGCGTCGTACTTCATCGCTAAAAATAGAGATGAGACTCTGACGCTTACCACACGTCGCAAAGGCGTCGTTGTATGTTTTGACATCCGCATCGATCAACTCGTAATCAGCTTGTTTGAGCCAACGTTCGCGGTGACGCTTGGCGTGATCTGACCAATTCGTATGGAACGATCCTTCTAGAGGAATCTGGGCAAAACCCGTCAACTGACGATTACCCGGAAACGGACAGCGTCGCCAGCCAGTCGCCTGCTTCGGTTTACTGCCGATCGGTTGCCAGAAGGTCAGCTTGGCCCCTTTTGGACGTTCGCTTATGGCCGGGTCTATGTCGCCGTAATAATAATCAAAAACAAAGCCTGGCAACTTCTTGCGGACGCCACAGGCTTCCCCCGAACGAACCACTTCATACATGTTTTGCTGATGAGCATATTCGCGACGAAGGAACGCTTCACATGTCATGCTATGCTGATAGTTTTTCGGCAGAGGATCTCCCACCGTGCCCGAACCCCAAGGACGAAATAATGCTACATGGCTGTGACGAAACAACCAGCGCTTCACAAGCGCACAGTGTTTTTGTAGCGGCTCAAACGCTTGTGGTTGAAGATAGGCGTTCATCAATATCGCACCGTGTGGCTGGAGTAAACGCAAAACTTGCTGTATAAGCACTTCCTCATAGCTCGCCTTTGCGACATCCATGCCCGAGAACAAATCTAGTATGATCAAATCATACTGACCCTGAATACGCGGTAGAATTTCGAGTGCATCACCTAGCAAGATTTCGGGCGCGCGTGATCCACTTAAACGACCAAAACGACGAGCCAAGTCGACCATGACTGGATCAATTTCGACAACTGTGAGCGAGGCTTTCGGAAAACGCTTGGCGTAGAGTGGAAGTGTCTCTCCTGGACCAAAACCCAACATTAAAATACGCCGTACCGACAGGTCAGACGGCAGTTTTTGAAAGGCCTCTTTCCACATTCGATTCAAATAAGGATTGGCCTGACCATTGCCACCTGCCATTACGCTCCATTGTCCGAGGGTACGTATACAGGTAATCGGTCCGCTGATCTCGGAAGGTGCCGTAAACCGCTCGTAAAGCCAGCTCATATCAAAAACTGGTGGATGTAGCAGCTCTCACGATCGAAAGCGCAAGAGCGCGCCACACCCACCAGCGAAACAACATGTAGGAGGATTTCGGTTTTTATTCAAGCGTGACGGACACCATTTTCACTTCTTGATTTGGACGATCATCACTGTTACGTGGCAAGGTTGAAATCTTTTTCGCAACATCCACGCCCTCAACGACACGACCGAAGATAGAATAGTCAGGTGGGAGCGGGTAATCAGCGACCATCAAGAAAAACTGAGATCCATTCGTCCCTGGGCCCGCATTCGCCATGGCGAGGACACCTTCTCCGTAATAAGGAGCCGTAAAGCGCTGACCTTGCATATTGAATTCCTTTTCTGGCAAGCCACTGACCGGATCGTTTTCAAATTCGTAGCCAGGACCACCCATACCGGTTCCGTTCGGATCCCCGCCTTGGATCATGAAACCTGGAATCACACGATGAAAGATCGTGCCGTTGTAGAATCCAGCGTTGGTAAGAGCGAGGAAGTTCGAAGCGGCGCGTGGACCTTTGGCATGATCCAGCTCAACCAACATGTCACCTTGGTTCGTTTTAATACAAATACGCTTTTTATCAACTTGGTCAGCTGGCAAAATTCCCGGGAAGGTAAGCTTGGTGGAAGAAGACATAGTAGGAGAAGGAAGGGTGGTAGAACCACAGGTAAAGACCTTAGGCGTCGTGACACTAGCCGATGGGGTGGTAGTCGCGCAACCAGCCCCCAAAAGAGCAAAGACAGAGAGAGCGGCGAAAAAGCGAGGGTTCATAGATTCTTTGTATAAAGCAAAATGTGATTGACCGTTCGATTGTAGATCGCTTAGGCCTCCCAAGGCAACACAACCGAAGCATCTGTACCTATTTTTACGAGCGCAGTTGCAATATGAGGCGCGCTCCAACCAGAAGACACAAGGGCTATATCTAGCTCTTCTTCCGTGAGTCGGGTCGACAGATCCTCCCCCCGTTCATTCCACGCTCGAAGCACAGTCGCTCGCGTTTCAAAGGGCAGCCAAGTCGCACGCACAACGACCGCCTGACCACATCCCTCTTTCACCAAACGACGCGCGACTACTCGACAAGCAATCGCACCAAGCACTCGTGGGTGTCGTAAATGCTGTCCAACTCCAGAAGCAAGGACTGGCATCTGGGTGGACATTCCAAGGTTGATATGACCCGATGAACCAACTCGATGCGTCAATCCAGCTTCCGTCTCCTTTCCAGCTGGATTGATACGGAATTCCGCATCTGGCGCAAAAGGAACACAGATACTTTGCACGCGTGCCCTCACTCGTTCAAGCGACTCCGTGTCGACGTGCTCTGCTCGCACCAAAATAAGCGGCCTAGCTTGTGCCAACGGTATGACCTGAATTTCATAATCCGGTCCAAGCCAAAACCAATCCGGATCCTTCGTACGCTTTTCTTCAAGGCAACGGCCAAGGGAACGAACTAGGATCTGACTTTTTGGCAAAAGTTCTGGTGTTTCATTTGTCGCGTAGCCTTGAGCCGTAACTGGCTCACGCGCACCTACTGTTTTTGCCCAAGCTGGATTCATCGGCTCGAAGGCAATGAACGGCTCGATCGTTCCCAACACTCCACAACCAGCCAAGGTCTGCTTCACAAAAGCCGAGACATCAAAATCTGCCGTCGAAGTCACTTCGCCGGCCAAAAACAACACACCCTTGCCTCCACAGACACGAATATTCAAACGTGCTTCTGGATCACGCCGTAGATACTCTTCCACGACAGCGGCAGCTACCAGGTCGCATGCTTGATCAGGATGTCCTGGGCCGTAGACCAGCGCTGCTGACATAACTAGAGCCTCAACTTACCCAGCGCTCCACCAGACGTAAAGTGACGCGGTGAAACCTACTCCAAATCGGGCAAATAGCTGATTTCGGTCGTGTTCGTTGGAGGTTTTTTCAAAGGAGTCTTCGTTTTCCAGACGGTTTTACTAGGCACGCGTGGCGCATAGGTCGGTCGCTCAGGGAAATCCCGCTCGATCGCCGGCTCGTCCTGCCAAGGCGCAGCTTGAGATCCGTCATCACTCGCTCCCCATTCCCAAGGACGTTTAGGGCGATTGGCAAAGGCTGGACGACCCGTCGAATCGATCAACTCGATCCGATCGAAGAGACGCGGCGGAACTTCTTCCAAAAAAGTGCTCATCTGGTTGAAAGCGAGCGCGTCGTACCCCATCGTCATTGGATAACTCAAAACCAAATGTCTTCGTGCGCGAGTTACGGCGACATAGAACAAACGTCGCTCTTCTTCCATCCCTCCTTCTTCCGCCATGGCACGGCGGTTAGGAAAGGCTGTATCCGCCAAATGAATGATGAACACCGCATTCCATTCCAAGCCTTTGGCCTGATGAATAGTTGAGAGTACGATCCGTTCTTCGCCGGGTTGAGCCGTGTCACCCGTTCTTCCACCCATCACTTCGTCATAGAGCGCGATGTCACCTAAGAAACGGGAAACGTCTTCATAGCTCTCAGCAAACCGAGCGAGCTGTTCCAAATCTTCCAAGCGTTCACGCCAGTTCGGATACTCTCGTTCCAGCGAACTGCGATAAGAAGAATCCAAAACAGCACGGATCATACCGGCCGGCCATGGGGCACGTGCCACAATCGCCTCACCGATCTCCATGAATTCCTGCCAGCCCACTCGACCACGCGCAGACAAAGCGAACATCTCAGGCGCTTGAATAACATCCGCAAATGTCCCTAAGCGAACAGCGCGTTTCGCCAGGGTTCCTGCTGTTGTCGCCCCAATCCCTGTTTGCAAGCCAAGAATACGTAACCAGGCCACTTCATCCACCGGATTAGCAGCAGCCCGCAAAAACGCTACCAAATCTTTGATGTGTGCACGTTCGAAAAACTTCTGACCGCCGCGATATTCATAAGGCAAATCACGCTTCATTAATTCGAATTCCAAAGCCTGTGAATGCGCGCTCGAACGAAAGAGAACTGCCATGTTCGCCAAAGCTGTTCCGTCAGCTCGTAATTGTAGAATCTGATCAGCAATATACCGCGCTTCTTGAGCAGCGGAGGTACATGGAACCAATTTCGGCTTTGGTCCAGACGGTCGCATGGCGATCAGTTCTTTTTCGAACTTTTCTATGTTGTGGCTGAGCGAGTCGTTGGCTAACTCCAGAATTTCTGGGACGGAACGATAGTTCGTCAAAAGTTTGAACAGCTTCGCACCCGGCCATTGCTTGGGAAAAGACAGAATATTTTTTACATCTGCTCCACGGAAGGCATAAATCGACTGCGCATCATCCCCTACCACTAACACATTCTGATGAGTAGCGGCGAAGCCTTTGACGATCCGCGCTTGAATCGTATTTGTATCTTGATATTCATCGACCAAGACATAGCGAAACATCTGAGAGAAGGACTGGCCTATTCTTTCATCCTCCAAAGCCAACGCCATAAGAGACAAAAGATCATCGAAATCCATCGCGTTCGAAGCCTTTTTTCGTTCTTGATACTGAATCCCGATCGTGACGATCTCAGACGCGAACTGCGCAAAATGCGGATGTTTAGCTGTCAGCACTTCTTCAATCGAACGCTGCGTGTTGCGAGCGTAGGACAAAATATTTTGTACCACCGACGGCGAAGGAAAGCGTCGTGCCTTAGGATCAATCGATAAGTCTTTCATCACGGCTTTGACTAAATCATCGGCATCATCAGCATCAAAAATCGAAAAGTTGGCGTGATAGCCCAAAGCTTCGGCACAGGAGCGCAACAAACGACTGGCCACCGAATGAAACGTTCCACCCCAAATACGGGCTGCCCGAGGACCAACTAGCCCCCCAACTCGCTGCAACATTTCTTTAGCAGCCTTGTTGGTAAAGGTTAGGAGCAGAATCGAAGACGGATCGACCCCCTGCTCCAAAAGATAGGCTACCCGATAGGTGATCGTGCGGGTTTTTCCGGAACCAGCCCCAGCCAACACTAAACACGGCCCATCGCCATGCAAAACCACGTCCAACTGCTCTTGGTTCAGTTCCGCTTGGTTGTCAATACGACTTTTTAGACCGCCAGACGTTGGCGAAGACAGGACAAAAGTAGACATTTGGAGACAAGCGTAGCCTGTTTGCAATCGAGAAGAAAGATCACGCCTTGATTGACAAAAAGGCCTTTTTCGTAGTATTATATTACGTTCCTACTTCAGGAACTTCACAACCTTTCTGGAGGTCCCGTGTCCAACATCGTTCGCCTCGTGCTCGCAGGTTTCGCAGTCCTCTGCCTCAACTTCGCCACACAGGCGACCGTCGAGGCCCAGCCGCGTCGCACCCAGAGGGTGGCGGCGCAGGCTGTACAGCACCAACCGGAGCAACGCCTGCGGCGACCCCGCATCAGCCGTCCCCCGCGCTATCTGAACCGGTTGCGTGGAGCGGGACACCGCGCGTACGCGAGCGTCGGAGAAGATTATCTCTCGACAATCGCGACGGTCTACAACCGCATGCTGGGAGCCGGACAGGTCAACCTGTGGCGACAGCACATCACGCGCTGCACGCAGTACCACGCCGATTTCATCCGCGTGGCCCACTTCTTCCAGGTCCCGACCGCCTTCGTGGCCGGGATCGCGCTCCACGAGAGCCACTGCGTCGCGAACGCTGAGGACTGGGCGGGCGGACGCGGCATCGGGCAGCTGACCTTCACGAGCCGAGCAGCGCACGTGCGTCCGGTCGAACGCGTGCTCGGTCGGCCGCTGCGCTACCGCACAACCATGCGGCCGGGCCGCACCATCCCCTACGACGTGTACGACCACATGCTGGTCGCCATGATGCACTGGGCAGCCCCCGAACGAATCACCCGCTGGTGTGGCAACCGGCGTGGCTGCGGCATCCTCGGGTACAACATGAACCCCCGAACGATCGCGCGCTACGCGAGGAATCTGCGCCGAACGAGGGAAAGAGAACAGGCGCCTCCACCGGCCGGGCAACCGAGGCCGCGCATCATTCTCACCTTCGCGGAGATCGCGAACACGCTACCCTGCATCACGGGCACGCACGGCCGCTGCCCGCGCGAATACGTCGCACGCGTCCTGGCAGCGTCCCTAATGTACCAGCGCTACATGGACAACACCGCCCAGACGGAGGTCCGAGACAACGTCGCAAACCCGGCCCAGACCGACCGTGAGGCCCTCGCAGGCGACAAAGTGCCGGGCTTCGATCCTGAGTACGACCGCTCCTTCAGCACGGCCATCCTGCCGCGCACCCCTCCTCGCCCGTCCCGCTAATCACGGGACACACCTACAACCCTAGACGAAAGGAGGCCAGAGGATCCGCACTCCACGGATCCTCTTGTCATATCTACAAATCTATGGAACGGGGTATATGACAGGCTTGCTCATTCTTGATAACTTTCGCTTATGCCGACGCTGAAGCCAGAACCTTCCAATCACGACCTACTCAAGGCGATTTTAACCGTATCCAAAGATTTAGTTGATTTTAAATTGGATGTTAGACAAGAGTTTCGGGAGATGAGAAGAGAACTGACAGAAGTAAGACAAGATATTGGAACAATAAACAACCAGGTGAAAGGATTGGACCAAGAACTTCATCGTGTAAAAAAGAACTTGATAGGTCTAAAGCAGGAAGCGAAACTAACAAAAGAAACGGTTGGAAGTATACAAGGAGAGTCTCGAAGCATGAGGATGCTTTTGTCCGACATCCAAGAAACCGTTGAATTCCTGAAAGACAACGCCGTCACTCGGGATGAATTCCAAGAAACCATCAAAGAAGTCCGAAATGAGATCGTAAATCATGTCGATCACTTCGTTCAGTTACACAAAAAACAAGAAGTTGAACTAGTCGCCGTTGCTAGTCGACTGACTCGTCACGAAGCTCTTCCCAAACACTAAAAACCAGTTTTTAGGGCATTTTTGTTGCTCTTGTCTTAAAAATCCGCCTTTTAAGCCAAAACAAGCCAGTTTCATTGACAATTTTCATAAAATGTGATAGGCTACCCTGTTCTGAAATGAGGAAGTGTAGGCTGTTTGCCCGCCTTCTCGCATTTCTGGGACTGATGTCAGAGCACGTAACACCTGCATTCTGACTCAAGGAGCGATTTCCGCTCTTTCCCAAACCGAGTCACTTGAGTGAATTCCCAGCGCGAAGCGAAGCTTCTGCGCTGTTCGTGCGTACGTCAGAAGCTGGTGCAAACCGGCTGAAAACAACCCGCCAGCGTAAAGCTGGCCATCATGCCTCAGGAGAAGTCTCATGATCCGCAGCCTGTTCGTCTCTTCCGTGGTCGCCCTCGCCCTCAACCTCAGCAGCGCGGGGTGCAAGGAGACACCCCCGCCCAACGTCACGGTCCAGGCAGCACCGCCGACCCCCGTGACCGTGAACCCGCACCTGAACCTCCCGGACGGCGGGCTGCCGACGCCCATCGTCAACGTCGCGGGGTCGACGATCGTCATCCCGTCGACCGTCCACTGCAGTGCCGTGCCGAACGACTGCGACGGCGACACAGTGCTCGACGACATGACGATCAACGGCGACCAGTGCCCGACGGTGCCGCGGGGCAACACCCCCGACCCGTCGCGGCCCGGCTGCCCGCTGACCATCCTGCCCGTCGACGCTAGCCCGGACGTCATCAACGACGCGACCGACGACGCCAAGCCCGACGGCGGGATGGCGACCGAGGACGTGACCCCGATGACGGACACCAGCCCGGACGTGCAGACGGTGGTGGACGCGGCCCAGACGCCCGACGCGGCGATGATCCCCATCC
>JAGOTP010000023.1 GCA_018061755.1 Patescibacteria group bacterium
GCTAATCCCTGAATTCCACCGTTGACTTCACTTGATCGCCAAGACCGAATGCTGGCGCGAAACGTATCGTCAGAAACAATTTTCATTGTTTCTGCTTCGCGTGCTTGCCCATTAAACTGGAGAATATTCAGCGAGTTACTCACGGCATCAGAGAGGGCAGCGGTCTGAATCGAGTCCTTTTCAGCCCGAATCTCGACCAGGGGAAGTTTCCAACGGAGGAATAGGATATTTTCAGCGACAACGAAGATGACCCAGAGACCCATCACAATCCCAAAGATCGGATAGGAACGGATCAAGACGAAGAAGATACCCAGGACAAGAATCGCAGCTGGCAGGAGCTTCCAGAGAATGCACTCGACCATCGTATCAAAGCTATTTCCTAAGCGTTGAATCTTGCGGAGCGTTGCTCCAGCGAAACTGCTCGCGAAGAAGTTGTACGAGTGCTTGAGAGTGGTTTCAAATGATCTGACAAGCAGCTCGGCACGTGTTTTCGGGATCAGCCAAGCGGCTCCAAAGCCCGAGACACGATCGAACGCCCATCTCGCCAGACGTACAATCACGATCAGGCCAAGTGTTGCCCAAAACGGTGCAAGCGACCGATCGGCAGTGGTCAGACTCTGAACGGCTGAATCGATCAAGCGTTTATCAATGATTGGAATCAGGACGCCGCCAATGGCGGTGCCGATCACTCCGATAAGCGTCAAAGTCCAAAAGAGCTTGTGCTGCAAAATGTGTTGCCAATAGAGGGCGAGTACCTTGTTTAGGGTAATCGCCTCGTTTGTTGATTGAACGGACATACAGGATTTACCTAACTCAAATATATCGAGCGCGAGGCTCTGTGGAGTTTGCTGGTTTGTGGTTTAGCTGTTGATTCGAACGAGTTTAGACTTCAATAATCACGGGGATAATCATCGGTCGCTGTTCTGTTTTGACGAACAAGAATTGACCGAGGTCATCACGTAATTTGTCTTTCAAGTAGTTGGTTTGAGTGCGAGAACGTGGATCCATATCGCGCAAGATCGAAGCCACTTTGTTGCGCGCATGGGTAATCAGCTCTTGGTGCTCCTTCATGTAGACGAAGCCACGTGAAATGATGTCTGGAAGAGCCTGTGGGGCACCAGTCCGAGAATCGATGACGGCTACGACGAGCACGACACCATCCTGTGCCAATTGCTTACGATCACGTAGCACGATCTCGTTGGTGTTCCCAACGCCAAGTCCGTCGACGAACACGTAGTCCGTTGGCAGCTTTTTGTTGGTCAACATACCGGTTCCGCTCTGATCAAATTCCATGACCTGGCCGTTGTCGGCGATCAGGATATTTTCACGCTTGAACCCTCCGCGGACGGCGGCGTTGGCGTGTTCACACAGCATCGAGTAGTTGGCTTCGATTGGAATCAGGTACTTTGGTTTGATCATCTGGTGGACTTCGATCAAGTCTTCCTGACGGGCGTGACCACCAGCATGTACATCCATCATGGCGTAGTGCACGACATTGGCGCCTTCACGGTACAGCGTGTCTTTCAAGCGTTGAACGGTACGTTCGTTGCCTGGAATAACTGAAGACGAGAAGACGATGCTGTCACCCGGTTCGAGCGTCACGATTGGATGCTCATGGTTTGCGATGCGGATGAGCGCTGAGCCTTCCTGAGCTTGTGCACCGGTACAGACGATGGCGACTTTCTCACGTGGATACTTATGAATATCGCGTGGTTCGATGAGTGTGCCTTTCTGGGCCACGAAATAGCCAAGCTGTTGGGCAATCGTCATGTTCGAACTCATCGAGAAGCCAAGAATCGCCACTTTGCGACCCATGCGTTCACAAGCGTAGACGATCTGTTGAATGCGACCGATCATCGAAGCGAAGGTGCTGATAATAACCTTGCCTTTGGCATTCTGAATGATCTCATCCAAGTTGTGTTGAATGTCGATTTCGGTTAACTGACGTCCGCTTTGTGTAGCATTCGTCGAGTCAATCATGAGTCCGAGAACACCGCGCTCACCGAGCTGGCGCATCTTTTCGGTTTCCTGGACAGAACCAGCCTTTTCGCCCATTTCGAGTTTGAAGTCACCCGTATGAACGATGATGCCACACGGCGTGTTGATGATGATTCCCATCGAAGTCGGAACCGAGTGGGCGACGCCGAGGAATTCAATCTTGAATACACCAAGCTGAATCACATCGTCATATTTGACAGCATGTAAATTGAGCGGAGGACACTGACGGAAATCTTCCTGACGCTTTTTGATGATGGCGCAGGTCAAATCAGAGCTGAAAATTGGCGGGTTACCAATCTGCGGCATGATGTGTGGAATGCCACCGATGTGGTCCATGTGGGCGTGGGTGATAATGACGCCACGGATGTTTTTTTCCTTGCCTTTCAAGTAGGAAACGTTGGGAATGATGTAGTCGACGCCCGGCATGTCTTCATCAGGAAATTGCAGACCCATGTCGATCAAGATGATGTCATTGCCGTATTCGATCATCGACATGTTACGACCGATTTCTTCGTTGCCACCGAGTACAACAACTTTGAGGCGTTGTTCGCCAGTTGCGCTCAACGTATCTTCATCGCTGCCAGTTTTGTGGGTCGGTTTGTTCTTGAAGGTGTGCATGCGCACGTTTGGCAGGTCGCTGCCTGGGCCACCGCGCTTGCCACCGCGCATTGGTTTACCACCGCGACTTGGCCCGCCTGGACGTGACCCTGGCTGTGCAGGACGTGCTGTCATACCTTCGCCTGGGACGCGTGGACGTTCAATCGGCGCTCCAGCCACGGGGGCAGGAGTCGCTGGAACGATACGAGGCGTGTTTGGATTGAGCGGTTGCGTTGGATTTGAGCGCAAGAAGGGCGCTGGTTTTGGGAAGCGCGAACGCATTGGGCGCGCTTGAGGGGTTCCTGAACGATTGATTCCTGGTCGGTAGGGAGGAAATCCGGATCCGGACGAGGAAGGGGTGTTCGAGGACGTAGAAGGATTCATACAGTTTTAAGAAAGAATTCAAATGTCAAAATCAAAGACAAAAACAGAAGGTCGATTCGGCCGGGTCAGAACTTGCGCCGAGGGAGCGAAAAAACCGCTTTCCGAACTGGTTTTTGCGACGACTTTCACTGCGTTCCCAGACTTGAGCGCGCTATGAGAGGAGTCGAACAACGCAAGGAACCATAGCAGTCATCCGTTGATCCGTCAAGCGCTGTTTGCTATTTATTGGCTTATTCTAGCGAAAATAGGCTATTGAGTAAAATGATGGTCAAGGCAGCAGTCAAGTGCTACGCTCAGTTCCTATGACTATCCATGAACTCTTGCTCCGTCGTTACGCTGCCAAGAAATTTGATTCAGCCAAGCGTGTGTCTGAAGCCGATCTGGCTGATATTCTCGAAGCGGGTCGTCTGTCCTGTTCCAGCGCTAATACTCAGCCTTGGCATATCACGGTTATCACCAATCCTGAATTACGCACTACCTTGAAAGAGGCGAGTTATGGACAGGCGCAGGTCACGGATGCCGGCCACTTACTGGTTCTGTCCTGCATGAAAGATCCCTTGGTTCGAATTAATCGTACGGTTGGGTTGATTAAGGAAAAAGCCGGTTCAGAAGCGGCCGAAAACTATCACAAGATGGTTATGGGCTGGATTCCGCCAACACCAGAAGCCGTTTTCCACTGGCTGAAGCCGCAAGTTTACCTCGCCTTGCAGGCGATGATCTTGGCAGCAGCAGAAAAGGGGATCGATAGCTGTCCAATGGAAGGGTTTAATCCAGTCAAGTACGCTGAGATTTTGGGGTTCACGGACAAAACACCGGTCGCGTTGCTGACGCTTGGCTATGCTGTTGAACCAGGACATCCGAAGATTCGTGTGCCGTTGGAAGAGTTGGTTGATTATCGAAACTAGCTTCTTTTTAGAAGAGAGATATACGCTCAGAAGAAACATCCCCATGAGGGATGTTTCTTCTGTATGCTATGATGAGTGCAATTGATCTTTCTTCTCTATGCTTCGTGAATCATTGATGAGTGGTGCGAAAGAGTCCGTGTCTGGAAGAGAGCGAGCGCGACAGAGGCTAGGGGCGATGGTCTTGGCGATGGCGTCGCTCGGCATTGCGACTGAACTTGCCCCAGCTCGAGCCGAAGCTCAAAGCGTGGCAGATATAACTCGCGTTCAGCCACCAAGCCGCCCATTGGAAGCGCGGTCACTCTTGAATGTCGTGCCGGCGGCGGAGTTTGACAAGGTGCGTGCGCTATCTATAGCTGGTTTGAATGATATAACGGTTTTGCCTGACAACTCATTTGTTCGTTCGCATCAGCCGATCTACATGGGAGAGGTCAGCGCGCATCTTGAGACATCTTTGGCTCATCCTGAACGTAATAACGCCACACGACGCCACAACACGATCATGGTTAACGGCGGTGAGCCGGTACGAGCATTGGAGCAGGCGACTCTATATTTTGGTTATGGTCAAAGAACAATTTCTTATACTGAGGCGCAGCCGGGCTCGAGCAACGCGAATGTCGGGACGGGGGATCGACATGAATTGTTAGCAGCTTATCGCATCCAATCGCTCACAAATGATCCAGCGATGGTGACGGTTCCACTGGTGAGAGAGGGGCAGAATAGATTTTCAGAATCGGCGACGTCTCAATCGCGAGAGGAGGCGATCTTTCAAGCGGCTGTTGCGCTCGTTGCTCATTACGCGCCTTCAAGTGAAGCGCAGATCACGACCTCCGCCACCGATCCTGCACGTGGCGCATTGAACCTTTTGAATATCACGGGTCGATCAGAGCTGGTTTTGTCCAATATCCACGTAGATGTTCAAGTCATGGCCGATGGTCGGTATCGTGCAACGGTGCACGCCAATCTCCATATTCCTTCGGTGCTCGAACCGACCCGCTAGCTGGTGCAGAATATAAAATTTCCCTCACTCCTCCAAGCGAAAATCCTCTGGATTAATCGTTTGATCTGGATAGCGGCGTCGAGCCCACTCGATGAATTCTGCGGTTGGGCGACGCGTATCTTTTCCGTCCCAGTAGCCGTCGTTTACCGCGCCTTCAGCCATGTCGATCCAGAATTGCTCGTTCATAGCGCCGAAACTCCAGGACAAGAATTGTGTTTTTACGACCTGTGTCTTGGCACGTAATATCTCATCGGTTCGAATTCGTCGATTTAAGTAGATGATATCGGGATAATTCAATAGACATTGGGCGATCATGGCGCGATCTTCATCTTCATTGCGTCTTCCATAGCCTACGACGTGTCCTGATTCTGGCAGGAAATCTTCATACCAGGTTGGTTGAGCTTCGTGCGGCAAATGTAATTCATTCCAATCTCGACTTTCGGAATGGGACAGGTCGATCATGTGAAACAGCTCATGATGGAAGACGCGTTCGAAGCTGACGCGACCGGGGATAATGTAGAGTTTGCTGCCAGCGAGGCCGTTTAATCGCTCTCCAGACTGTAATTCAAGTGTTTTGCTCAGATGAATCTGCATCCGACGCAAGTTTCTTTTGAGAAGGAAGGGATATTTATCAAGCTCGAAGCAGATTTTTTCTAAGGCATCACATTGTTCTACGAGACTCATTCCTTCGGCATCGATCAAACCATCTGTTCGTTTTTCTTCAGCTGTAATCGGGCCGGTTTCGACCTGAATTTTGTAGCGCTGTTCTAAAAAGAGTTTGGCAGTATTGATTCGTTCATTGATCCCTGCTCGATCGAATGTTGCAAGTACGGCTTCACGTGCTTTTGGGTAGGCTACAACACCAGCTCCGGCTGCTCCTGCTAATCCTAGAAATCTGCGACGAGTGAGAAGTTTGTCCTCGTCTTTTTTGACTGGAGGTACCGATGGAGGTTTTGAATCTTTGAACATAGAAAAACTGAGGTAAGCATAGCAAGCTGACAAGGCATTGGATACGCCGCTCTGGAGAGGAGAATTGTGTCATAACAAATACATCACGTTTCCGTGATGTATTTGTGGTGGGCGAGGAGGGACTTGAACCCTCATGACCTTGCGATCGCTGGCACCTGAAGCCAGTGCGTCTGCCAGTTCCGCCACTCGCCCGTAAGTTGTTTTGCTTCGTCAGGATGACGGAGAATGCGGGAGGGGTCAAGATCAGACAGCGACTTGACGGTAAAAAAGAAGTGTTCTATTTTTGTTCTATATGGGGACGCAAACGATTGAGCGAGAAGCGATTGAAGTCTTAGCTGTTTTTAGTCGTGGTACCACTCGTCCATTGCGTTTTCGTTGGCAAACACGTGCCTATGCCGTGCGTGCAGTCCATCTGATCCATGAGCAACGAGAAGGGCGAGAGCATATCCGATTTTTCTCGGTAACAGATGTGATGGGAAATCCCTTTCGCTTGTTGTTTTTTCCTCTACGTGGCGCGTGGTTTATCGAACAGGTTCCGCTCTTATGAATTTGAGACCAGCCTATGAACCTCAAACCTTCTACGCGGATCATCGCGCATATCGACATGAATTCGTTTTTCGCTTCCGTCGAGCAGCAGGCGAATCCGAAACTTCGTGGTCGACCGCTTGGCGTTTGCGCCTATCTACATGAACGAGGCTGCATTATTGCTGCCTCGGTGGAAGCCAAGCGTTTAGGAATGAAGGTCGGAATGCGAGTCGAGGATGCGCGTGAAAAAGTGCCAGAAGCCATTTTCATTCAAAATGAGCCAGCCAAGTATCGTTCAGTCATTGCTCGAGTCTTTGCTATTTTGCGGCAGATCTCTGATCGAGTGGAATACTATTCCATCGATGAGGCGTTTGTGGAGTTAACGGGTCTCTGTCGCGATACGGCTGAGGCGGCCTGGCTTTTGTCCAAGATTCAATGGAGAATTCAGCAAGAAGTGGGAGAGTGGTTGAAGTGCTCAGTCGGCATCGCCTCTAATCGACGCTTGGCAAAATTGGCGTCTGACTTAAAGAAACCGAATGGATTAATCGTATTTGATCCGCTCACGATCGACGATATGTTTGCTGATCTGCGCGTAGATGCGCTTTGTGGGATTGGGCCACGTCTGCGTCGGCGTTTGAATCGAGCGGGGGTATATACCTTGCTCGATGTGAAGCGTTCACCTCCGCTTGAGCTACTTCGTTTGTTTGGGAAAAGTGGGTATTTTTTATGGGCCGCTTTGTCCGGTCTCGATATCGATGCCCAATTCATCGATGGTCATACCGATCCAAAATCAGTCGGTCATTCCTATTGTGTGCCACGTCACGTGAATGAGGATGGTCTGGTCTTTCCTGTCTTTTTACGTTTATTGGAACGCGCTGCCCGTCGGATGCGAGCCTTGGGAAAGAGCGCTTCCGGCATGCACGTAACGGTTGGTATTCGTCAGAAGGAGGATACAGAAGAGATCCATGGTTGGGGCTTTCCCTTTCGTTATACCCGTTCGCTGTCTCATGTTTTCCATGAACCAGCTGATGATTCATTCACTTTGGTGCAACAAGGCAGTCATCTATTGGATCGTCTCTGGTCTGGTCGAGAGGAGATTTCTTTCTTAGCCGTGACATTTTGGGGTCTTGTCACGCCTGGCGATCAGTTGCGTTTTGACGGTTCCTCCTTAGTTGATTCAATTGATACAGGCGCACCCTGGAAGCGTGTATCTCGAGCGATGGATTTGATTTGCAATCGCTACGGCGATGAAGCAATCCAATTCGGTTCGATGGTGAAATTAGGTGATGAAGCTCCCGATCGCATCGGTTTCCGCAAAACGGTAGGGATTGATGTGGGTGAGGTCTAGTGTTTGTGGTTTGTAGGATCGCGTATTACTCTGAATTCAACCTTGTTATGCCTATCGGAATCTTGGACTCTGGTGTCGGTGGACTAACCGTTTGGAGAGAGATCGTGCGGCGTTTGCCGGAACAATCGACGATCTATCTAGGTGATTCCAAGAATTGTCCCTACGGAACGAAAACAGAAGAAGCGATCTGGGATCTGACGAAGAACATGGTTGAGTTTCTGCTCGCGAAACAAGTGTCTTTGATTGTGCTGGCCTGCAACACAATCAGCGTCACGACGCTCGAAAGATTGCGACAGGTCTATCCAAACGTGTCTTTCATCGGCACAGTCCCAGCCGTCAAAACAGCCGTCGTATCCTCCAAATCTCAACGAATTGGGATCTTGTCGACGCCTCGTACAGCGAGCAGTGAGTATCAAAACAAACTGATTCAAGAATTTGCGACAAATTGTTTTGTTCTTAATCGTGGCACGGATCGATTGGTGCCTTTGGTTGAGGCGGGTATGTTGGACGGGGAGAGGGTCGATCAGATTCTCCAAGAAGTCCTACAGCCTTTCATTGAAGCAAAGATTGATACATTGGTTTTGGGTTGTACGCATTTTCCTTTCTTGAAAGAACCAATGCAGCACATTTTGGGAGACGCTGTGACGATACTAGATTCCGGTGAGGCCATTGCCCGACAAGTGGAAAAGCTTCAAAAAGAACAAGGTATGACACCAGATCTATCGGCTGAGCATTTGTTCTATACCAGTGGAGAGTCTGACCAGATGAACCGCTTGCTGCGCACGTTCGACGACTTTGCTACGCTACAAGCACAATCTCTTGTATGACCAAAGACCAATTGAAAGGCAAAAAGATCGGTATTCTAGGTTTAGGTATGGAAGGCCAGGCTTGTACGTTCTTTTTAACCAAAGCTGAGGCAAATATTACGGTCTTTGAACAAAAGCCTGAATCAGAGATCGATCCAGATCTGATCCAAGAACTAAAAGTACAAGGCATTACCTGTGTCTTCGGTCAGGATGCATTTTCCCACTTGGAAGACTATGACTTGGATGTGCTTGTGCGGAGCCCTGGGATCCGTCGAGCCTTGCCTCAAATCCTCGCGCTCGAAAAGCGGGGAGTGCTCATCACGTCGCAGATCCAGCTTTTCTTTGATTTTTCTCCCGCCAAGATCATTGGCGTAACTGGAACCAAGGGTAAAGGAACGACCTCTACCTTGATTTACGAAATGCTCAAAGCAGAGGGCATGGATGCGTATCTAGGTGGCAACATTGGAAAACCAACGCTAACGTTTTTGGATCAACTGACACCTCAATCGCTCGTCGTTTTAGAGTTGTCTAGTTTTCAATTAGAGGATTTGCACAGCAGCCCTCATATCGCTGTCATGCTCATGGTGACGTCTGAGCATTTGGGAGCGGACTTGGTCGGAACGGCAAATTATCACGACTCCTTGGAAGCGTATGTCGCCGCTAAACGCAAGATTCTCGCTTTTCAAACAGCCGAAGACATGGCCGTGCTCAATCGTGACTATCCAGCCACGGCAGAATCAAAAAACTTCACACGAGGTAACGTTTATTTCGTCAGTCGTGTGGGAATAGGGGATGAGGATGGATGTTTTGTGCAAGATAAAGCAGTCTGGCGACGTATAAAAGGAGCATTAGAAAGGATCATCAATACGGAAGAGATCGCGTTACCTGGCGAGCATAATCGTGAAAATGTCTGCGCGGCTGTCATGGCTGCTTCGCTGGCTGGTGTGTCGGTCAGTTCGATTCAGCAAGTGATAAAAACCTTCCGCGGCTTAGAACATCGTTTGGAATTCGTCGCAGAAGTAAACGGTGTGGCTTACTATGATGATTCGTTTTCTACGACCCCAGAAACAGCGATCGCCGCCATTCAATCCTTCCAAGCCCCAAAAGTCTTGATCCTTGGTGGCTCAACCAAAGCCAGTGATTTTTCAGCTTTAGCACAAACGATTGTTGGATCTAAGAATATCCGAGCGATCATTGGTATTGGTGCGGAATGGCAAAGAATCAAAGAAGAGCTCGAAAAACTAGGACATAAGATACCCCTGATTGAGGGGTTACAAGATATGCCATCGATCGTGCGAGCAGCGACTGAGGTTGCGCAGTCAGGGGACGTGGTGCTGTTATCACCAGCATGTGCCAGTTTCGGTCTCTTTCCGAACTACAAGGTCAGAGGCGATTTGTTCAAAGAAGAAGTGAGAAAGCTGCTCGTTTGAACCTAGATTGGGAGGGATTTAAATTGGTTACAGGAACCAGTTGATCGATCCTTGGATCGGCTGACTGGTTCCTGGGCGTGGACGGGGAGAGCCGTCACACCGAGGAGGAGAAAGGGCGGTTAAGGGCGATGTGAACGTCCCCGCTCGAAACGCGTCCCGAGGAGGAACACGCACGCGAGCAGGCAGACGATGCAGCCGACGACGAGAATTCGTGCGGCATCGGTCGGGCTGAGCCAGTCCGGCATCCACTCGGGCACTTGTTCGTTCGCGACTTCTTGAAATCTGTCGCTGATCGCTCGCCGTACCGCCGGACTGTTGAAGAATAGGGTCGCGAGCCAGCTAAAGAGCTCGCTGACCCGCTCCCAGATCCAAGTCAGGATCCGTTCTACTAGTTCAAGTGCGTTCCAGATGAACTGGAGCAATCCCATATCGACCCTTGGCGTTCGGGGGTGTGGAGGAAAGGTTCAGGTTCCGCTCGCCTGGCTGAGGCCTTCGACAAGCCGCACTCAGGCGCTCGGAACCAATAAGGAAATGTAGCCGAAACAAGCCAAAAAGTCAAGCAACTTGAAGCTTCTCGTCTGCGTTGACTTTCACAGAAAAACCCCGTATTCTAGCCCTGCTTCACGCACAATCAGGCCGAAGTAGCTCAGTTGGTAGAGCAGCGGTTTTGTAAACCGCAGGTCACCGGTTCAAGCCCGGTCTTCGGC
>JAGOTP010000010.1 GCA_018061755.1 Patescibacteria group bacterium
CACTTCGCTTCAATTCAGCGAAGGCGAGACACCCTTCGCTCAGAGAGTAGGGGATGGGATGATATCGATAACCTATGAATCTTGTTCTTCAGTGTTTACTGATTGTGGGTCTGGCGGGGCTTGGCTCATATGGGTTGGGCTATGCTTCACGTTGGTTTGCAAAAAAGGCGAAGGCGATTGATGTACCGTCGCCGCTGGTGCCGAAGAAGATTCACCGTTTTCCGACGCCGATGTTTGGAGGACTGGGCATTTTCTTGGTTGGGATGATTGGGATGATTGTGTTGGCGAAACTCGGGTTCCTATCACCAGCACTTGAGTTGCGGCAGTTGATCGGTTTTGGTTTAGGGGCGACCTTGCTCTTGGTGGTTGGTCTCCTTGACGATCGCTACACCTTGCCACCACGTGTGCTGTTTCCACCGTATGCTCTAGCTTGTTTCTTGGTTGTGTTAGGCGGAACGAGCGTCCATAGCATTACTCATCCGTTTATGCCGGGATCCTTGTCTCTGGTTTGGCAAGAATGGACTTTTATTTCGGGTGTCTTGTCGTTTGTCTGGCCGGCGGATGTACTGACGATCGGTTGGCTGCTCATCTTGTTGTTTTCGACCAAGTTCATGGATGGTCTGGATGGCCTCGTGTCCGGTCAGGCTACGATCGGAGCAGGTATTATTTTATTGCTCTGTTTGTTGCCGACCTATCATTTACCGGCCATCGCGCTCTTGTCAGCGCTGATGCTCGGTTCGTATCTAGGTTTTCTGCCGTCGAATGTCTTTCCGGCGAAACAGTTCTTGGGGGAAGCGGGGAGTACGCTAGCTGGTTTCACGCTGGGTTTTCTCGCGATCGCCTCTGGCGCCAAACTCGCAACGGCTTTTATGGCATTAGGTGTCGCTCTCATCGATGTCGCGTTGGTCATTTTCGGTCGTTTCCGTCGCCACGTACCGATTACACAAGGCGATCGTACACATCTGCATCATCAGTTGCTCGATGCAGGCTTCAGTCAACGTCGCGTGGTTGGTATTCTCTGGTCAGTCGGGCTACTCTTTGGGTTAGCAGCTTTGGTGTTGCAAACCCGCGGTAAATTGCTCTTGCTTGGGCTTTTAGTCATCCTCACGATTGGACTCTCGATCTATGCTACAAAAAGAAGGCAACATGCCTGAACCTCCACGTCTGCCAGTTCGAGATCGTGCTTTTTCAACGACTGCTGTTTTCTGGTTCTCCCTGATCGGATTTGCTCTGACCTGTCTCATCTTGTTTGGTTTCCGTTCTGTTCGATCACTCCTTCCGCCAGAAGTTGCTTCCCTTTGGTCTGAACTCTCAACACTCACGGAAGACACGGCGACGGTTGCGGAAATCCAATCTGTCACCATCGCTGGCAAGCCATATCGTCTAGAGGTTGTCCGAACGGACGCTGCTCGTGAGCAAGGGCTTTCCAATCGCCCGGCTCTTTTGCCTGGTACGGGTATGCGCTTCGTGTTTGAAACTCCGGATCGCTACACCTTCTGGATGAAAAACATGCGCTTTCCGATCGACATTATCTTTGTGCAAGATGGGACGATCGTGAATATTGCGAATAACCTGCCTTATCCAAAAACAAGCACGGAAACTCCGGCCAGCGTTCGTCCACCACAGGCCTTTACGGAAGCCATTGAGCTACCAGCTGGGGATGCGGATAAGTTGGGCTTGAAGATTGGGCAGCGGATTGATTTGGTGAATTAGGCCTTGTTTAAGCTATTTTTCCATCTTTTTGATGGCTAAAGGCTTTTGTGTCTTATAGATTGACAACTGGATTTAATTTGGCTATAGTCTGGGCCATTCACACCTATGATTGCTGTCATCAAAACCGGGGGAAAACAGTACCTCGTCCAAGAAGGCGACGTGATTTCCGTTGAAAAATTGGAAGTCGAACAGGGTAAGTCGCTCCAATTAGAGACCCTTTTGAAAGCCGAAGGCGACAAGCTTGAGCTTGGTACTCCAGCCTTGTCCGGCATGGTTTCGGCTGAAGTCGTGGCCCATGGTCGTGGCAAGAAGATCGAAATCGTGAAATACAAGGCCAAGTCTCGCTACACTCGCCGCACCGGACACCGTCAGGACTTCACTAAGATCAAGATTACAAAGATCTAGTCTTCAACAGAAACTGAAAAACACACCTTCCCGCATAGGAGGGTGTGTTTTCTTTCCTCCTGCTGATGATATGCCGTAGAAACGATTGAACGGGGAGCCGCGAGCGTGCGCGACTCCCCGTTCGGGAGGTGGGATCTGTCAGGGGAGGGGGACGAGCTTGCGGAAGATCGTCAGTGCTCTCTCGATGTCTTCGTCCGTCGTGTAGGGGGCGGGTCCGAAGCGCAGCCGCCTGCCGAGAGCGTCTACCCAGATGTCGTGCGTTCGAAGATGTCCGCAGATCCGCTCCGCATCCGCCAGTTCGATGACGAGGAAACTGCCTCGGCGCTCTGCTTCGCGCGGGGTGAGGAGCTTGTAGCCGTCGAGTCCGCTGAGCAGTACATCAGTCTGCCTGAGCGAGTTCGCTCTGAGTGTTGGGACGTCGAGCCCCAACTCGGCGAACTCTTGTGCGACCGCTCGGGCGCGGTAGTGCGCGGTTGGATCGTACTTGAAGGGAGCTCCGCGATGCAGCATCCGTTCGTACTCGAAGCTGAACTGTCTCAGCTGGTAGGGGAGGCGCATCCAGCCCACGCCATCTCCCCACTGCGCGTGCCGTTCACCGCTGCCGAGCAGGAAAGCGGCGTGGTGGTCCCGGGCATTGAACGGGATGACATTGAAGTCATTCACCTCGATCAGGACGGCGGTCCCTTGTTTGTCGGCCGCTTCGACCAGTTTCTCGAGGTGGGGTACGAGTTCGCCGGTTCTTTCCAGCACCTGGCTGACCAGAACGCCACCGATGCCTGGGTGCATCTGACCGAGGAGTCGTTCGACGAGATCTTCCACCGGTCCCTCGTTCAGAACGTTTATACCGACGCGCCGGTTGCACAGTCTGGTCACGTTTCTGAATCCACCGTCCTGCATCAGGATCGATGATCTGTCCTGTGGCAAATTCTGGAGGAAGAGTGCGAGCAGCGCGTCTTCGTTTTCGCCGAGAACGATGTCGTCCGGATCGCCTCCGCTCAGTCGCTCCGTGACCGCTGTCCGGACGGCTCCTGCGGCTGCAGTGATATCTAGACAGCGTTCACCCGGATGCTTGACCCAGTCGTGATGGGCCGCGACGATCCCTGCCATCGCCGCGTTCGGCGGAGCCTGGGAGACATGTCCGTTCAGAAGTATGACGTTGGCGGGCAGAGTGTACCTGTGACGGAGAAGTTCGGAGTTGAGTGGTGCGACCATGGAAGTCTCTTTCTCGGTGAGGAGTTGAGGTTGCGCTGAAAAAGACCGCCGAAGTGCGGTCCTTTTCTAGTCTGGAATGTGCTAGGGGCTAGTGTCACGCAAACACTACTGCCCTGTCAATCAGGACTCTTTCCGATTTTTCAAAGCATCGGCCACGGTTGTGGCGTCCGCATATTCGAGTGAAGCGCCAGTCGGCAGGCCACGAGCCAAACGAGTCAAACGAACTCCCAGGCCTTCTAAGCGTTTTCGTATATAAAGACAGGTGGTATCACCTGGAATGTCGGTATCAAGCGCTAAAATGACTTCTGAAATGCGAGGTTCACTGTTGCGGATGCGCTCTAGCAAATATTCAATCGTCAGCGTGTCCGGCGTGCGACCCTCGATCGGATCGATCGTTCCACCTAAGACATGATACCGACCCTGAAAAATGCCCGTATCCTCAATTACACGAATATCAGGACTCATGGCTACGACACAAACTGAAGCCGGATCACGCTTCGGATCACGACAGATACGACAAATCGCCTGATCCGTCCATTGATGACAGACGGAACAAGAGTGCAGATCTTTGCTCAAGCCCTCAATTGCGCGTGCAAACTGCTCAATCGCCTCGCGCGGCTGTGTCACGAGCCAATACGCATACCTCAACGCCGCCCTCGGCCCCACCCCAGGCAACCGATCAAACGCCGCCGCCGCTTGTTGAATGGGAAGAGGAAGAAGAGCCACAGGTGTTTCTATATAGATTTATTTACTTCATCTTTTTCTCTTTTCTCGAGTCTGCGTCCGAGTTTACTCCACAAGGAGTAAACGGATGCATACAGCAAGACTCTATACGAGCGACGGCGAAGTATATAAGCGAGACGCCAGCAGGCAAGCGAGCGGTCTTGCTGTATGCATCCGTTTACGACTCCCCACCTTTCATCATGTCTCCAAACTCGCTCATAATATCCATCCCACCGCCTTCGCGCATTTTGGCTGCCAATACTTGCTGAAGTTTTTGAGCCGCATCATTGAAAGCTTCTTTCAGAAGCTGTTCCAATTTCGTCTTGTCTGTCATGAGTTCTTGATCAATCGAAACGTTGGTTACTTGCTGTGTGCCGTTGATCGTGACTTTTACTTTGCCCCAACCAGCCGAACCTTCGGAAAAGATTTGAGACAGCGAATCTTGCAAAGCCTTGGCTTTGTCTTTGAGATCTTTGAATTGCTTGAGTTTTCCAAGAAAAGACATAAATAGAAAGGGAAGAAATCAGTGGAGGTATGATGACAGGGGAAAGGGGAAAAGGCAAAGCCCTAGAACGGTTGTCCAGAATTCATCATAGGGGGAGGGGAGCCGCCTGGTGGAAGGGGTCCACCTGGGGAAATGGCCGCGCCTTTCATGGCTGGCGGTGGACCTAGGTCATGACGTTGCAAGTTGCGGAAACTGGCACGTGCGGCATCGAAGAAGAGTTTCACGACACCCGTTGGACCGTTACGATGTTTGGCGATATGGATTTCCGCAATGTGCTGCTCTTCCGGTGATAGATCTTCTGGGCGATAGTTTTTGTCAGCGGCTTTGCGATAAATGAACATCACGATGTCAGCGTCTTGCTCGATGGAGCCAGATTCACGCAAGTGGGCCAAACGAGGAATGGCTGGTTTCTGCAGTTCGACGCTACGTGACAGCTGAGACAGGGCGATGACCGGAATGTTCAACTCACGCGCAATCGATTTGAGACCACGCGTAATTTCAGCGACTTCCTGCGTACGGTTATCGCCTCCGCCACCTCCGCGGCTTTCCATGAGTTGCAAGTAGTCGATGATGAGCATACCGAGACCGTGTTCTGTTTGCAGACGACGGGCTTTGGTACGGACTTCCATGATGTTGGCGTTAGCCGAATCGTCAATGAAGATCGGGGCTTCCGACAAGACGCCGAGCGCATGACCAATGCGTGGGAATTCATCTTCTTTGCCGTTTTCATTGAGTTTTCCGGTACGCATGCGCCACAAGTCGACGTTGGCTTCGGCACAAATCATACGGTCAACCAGCTGTTCCTTCGACATTTCCAAAGAGAAGATGCCAACCGGTACGCGATGTTTGACGGCAGCGATCCGGGCGATGTCGAGGGCGAAGGAGGTTTTTCCACACGCTGGACGAGCCGCCAGAATAATCAAGTCACTTTTCTGCATGCCACCCAACAAGTTGTCGAGTTCGGTGTAGTTGGTCGGAACGCCACGGAGTTTGCCTTTTTCGCGGTGCAGTTCATCAATACGATCGAAGGCATCAGCCAAGACGCTACGAATCGGTGTGAAAGCGTGCTTCAAGAATTTCTGGGAAACGTTGAACAGCGAACGCTCTGCCTTGTCGAGAACTTCAGCTACGTCTTCGGCTTCTTGGTAGCCAAGCGCGGTGATCTCGGCCGCCGAACTCAAGAGACGACGTAGGGTCGCTTTGCGTTGGACGATGTTGCCGTAGTGTTCGACGTGGCTGGCAGTTGGAACGGCGTTCGAGAGACCGATGAGCTCGGCGCGACCACCGACCATCTCGAGCTCACCTTTTTCGTTCAAACGGTTCCCTAACGATAAAAGGTCGATCGGTTCGCTGCGGCGGTACAAATCGAGCATGGCCTCGTAAATACGCCGATGCTTATCAACGTAAAAGTCCTCCGGAGTGGTCGAATCGGCCACTTTGATCATCGCGTCCTTATCAAGCAGAAGCGAGCCTAAAAAAGACTGCTCCGCTTCGATGTTTTGGGGGGTGAGTCGTTCGAGGCCAGCCATATGTTGCCCATCTTACGGATGAAGGTGGGGAAGGGGAAGGCCCGTTTCCTGTGGGCTGCTTGTGTGGCAACTGTGGACGATTTCTAGTGGTTTATCACGTCGTTCGCGAACGACGTGATATAATCATGCCCAGAATGCCGCGTGTTCTTTCCTCGTCTTTCGCTCGATCCCTCTTTTTTGTGGTGGGGGGCAGTATTGGGGCAGGGATGTTTGGTTTACCCGCTCTCTTTTCAGGGAGCGGTCTTATTTGGGGATCCTTGGCTTACTGGGTGATCGTGGCAGTCGCCCTTATCATCCATGTCGCTTACGCCGACTTGCAGGCCAAGGTGGGGTCAAAACATGATCTTGCAGGGATCGCGAAACAATCGCTGGGCCGTTTTGGCTGGTTGGTAGCCATCGTGACCTATCCGATCAACGTCTACGGTGTTCTTTTGGTCTATCTTTTGCTTGGATCGCAATTCGTCGCGGCTTTGTCCGGCGCGATTGGTGGACCGACTTCCTTGTTTTTCTGGCAGGTGGTGTTGTGGGCTTTTTTTGCCTGGGGTGCGCACAAGGGGGTGAAGGGAGTGGCCAAGTTCGAACGTCCGATCACGATCGTAGTCGTTTCGGCTTTGGTTTTGGCTTCCTGTTTGGCAGCCTTGTCTGGCAATACTCCGTCGATCTCGCTTTTTCCAGGTACCTTCTCTTTTTCTACGTTTATTGGCGTTGTCTTTTTCGCCTCCTTGTCATTACCGGTCGTGGTTGAAGTCATGGCATTGGATGCACGCCGTGGAGCGATCGGTCGACGGGCGGTGATTATCGGGACGTTAATCGCAGCGACGCTCAAGTGGTTTTTTGCTCTTAGTTTCGCTGGTGCAGCTCAAGGTCAAGTGATCGAAGTCGTTGGCTTGATGCGTGCGTTACCAGTCGCGCTCAGTTGGTTATTGCCTCTGGCGGGTTTCGTTGCGATTAGCGGAGCAGCCGTGTCTTGTCTCGATAGCCTGCAAACGACCTATCGTGATGAGTTTGCCTTCCCTCGTTGGTCGGCCTGGATCTTAGCGATCTTGCCACCGCTTGTTCTGATTTTCGTGTCTCAGCAATCGCTCTTGCCGCTCATGACCTTCCTCGGTTCGTTCGTCGCTTCCACGAATGCTCTCTTGGTCTGTCTGGCCGCCCTCGTCATGCGTACCCGCTTGATGACGCGCCCGTCTCGGTTCATGATGTATGCAGCCATCGGCCTCTGTCTCTTTTCCATCGTTCACACGTTCATTCTATGACCCTCGGCTTCTTCTTTCGTTTATTCTACGTCGGTTTGCTGCGTTTTATTGGTTTGATCGCTTTATTGATCTGGTATCAAAATTTCGAAGTCAGTCCCTTGCCGGCTTGGACTCTGGATATTTTTGTTGTGCTCGTCCAATTCGCTTGGACCTATTTCTGTACGCGTTGGGTCTTCCGTAAACTTTTCCCGACCCCGGTCATGTTCAGGATTCTATTGGGTGTTTTCTTGCTTGGACAAGTCGTCTTGGAGCTTTGGCTAACGAAACGTCTGACGGGCAGTACGTGGGGTGCGACGATCAAAGGAGCGGCTCATTGGGGTGCACTACTCCAAATTGCCATCTATTCAGGTGCGATCTATCTAGGATACTGGCGCGCCAAAAAGAAGCGCCTGGCAGAGCACGCGGCGGATGAGGTGAAGATTCAGGGGTCGGTCTAAAGTTCCTCGTTTTGTTGGTTGAGGTTGTTGTGGGTGAAGATCCGTTTTCCGGTGATCGTGTAAAAGATATTTTGACCAGAATTGTCGTCAAGACAAGCGATAATCCCATCTTCGAAGCGCCAAAAGCGATCTTCATTGAAGTGTTGTATGAGCTGTATGCGGCACGTTTCCGGTGTTAGGCCTGCTTCTATTGCCTCTAGATCGTGAATGCTGCCGTCAGCGATGTGGACGATCTGTGGAGCGGATGTTTCCGTTTTTGCAAAAAGACAAATTCCATCTTCTATCGCTATGCTTTTAAGAGCTACGGCATACTGTCTCAACACACGTGACCCATCCGGACGATAAAGATTGTAGATCGAGAGATCGGTTTCGATGCGTGCTTCATAGGGCGCATTCCATTCCTCTTCTGCTGCTTCGTCAATGGATCCATCATACCCATCCTCTCGACCATATGATCCATCAGATCTAAAACTACTGCTTACAACATTGTCTGTGGGGTTTCTTGCGCATAGGCAGCCATCTAATATGGAGACTTGTGAATGAGCTATGTCAAGAATTGGTTTCCCTCGTGTATCAATCACAATTTCCTTGTCTGGTGCATTGTCCATCCGTATAACAACCAATCCCTGATGTTGTCTGACAACATGTGCCACGCCTTTGATATCTTCTTTCAACAATCTTTCTCCAGAAGTATTGAAAAAGTTCAAACCTTGTTTTCCTAGGCCTGAGACCACGCCTAAATCAAAGCGAGGGAACGGGAATTTATACGTTTGATAAGGGAGGGGAATCGCTTTGCCTTCGGTTGTGAAAAACGCATATGCTTCAGCAGACGGATCTAGTAGTGGCAGAATCCCGTACTCGAATAAGTCTGGCTGTTGATGTCCACTGGTGGATCTGAAGCGTGAAGTTGCTTCTGGAAACCGCTGAAATGCTCCGTCAGGTCTGACAATCTGTGGATCCCAGTTCCCATTTTCCTGATATGTTCGGAAGAGAGCTGCGCCAGAATTGAAGCCTTGAGCCACATGATCCTGTGTTCGTTCGTGCCAGGAATCCCAAAGCCATGTTCCATCCGTTCGTAAATAATTGATCTTTGCCTTTGTTCGATCCGTTGCTGAAGGTTCGGTGACGAGAGAGATATTATCTGTAAAATCAGAAAATTCCCAGCGTTTTGTGCGGGGGAACATCAATGTTCCATCTGGTTTACCGACGTTCCAACCACCTCTCTTTTCCATGACAGCTCTTCCACACTTGAATGGACGTAGACTGCGGGCTTTCCAATCTTCCCCGATACAGGTTTGGTCGATGCTTGCAAAAAAGTGATATCCTTCTGCATTTGCAAAAATAAAACACGGTTGGGTGGCATCCGTATCTACCACGATTAATGGCAACGCACCTCGATCTTGAAGGAAAGGTGACCCATCACGTCGTATTAAATATTGATTTGAACCCCAGTCATTATTAGGTGTCGTTGCAATCGCCAGATCTTCTTCTACGTGTCCAAGGCCGTAGCCTTTGAATCTTCCAACTTCAGTGTAATTTCCTTTCCGTGCTAGCTCATCTCGCAGATCATAATCAAATAATGTCACATATACCTCTGGCTTCTTCTTATTGTCATCGGTAATCTGTTTGTTGGCTTCTTGGTTCAGGTCATTTTTTCGTTTGTAGTCTGTGTAGACGCGCTGGGCGGTACGCAGTGTCTCAAGAATGCCTCCACGATCACGCTCTAATAAAAGCGTCGTGTAGGCATCAAAATCGATTGCTCCTCCTAAGAGCGGTTTAGGTAGTTTGAGCTCACCGTTTGCTAAAATACCTTCCAATACTTTTAAAAAACAGATTTGCAGCTGTACTAGCGGATGTTTTACACAGCGTACATCATTTCCTTCGTAGCGTGCCTCAAATGCCTCTGCCTCCTCCTTTTTTCCTAAGGTCTTTACGTCCGTCACTTCAACTGGCAGCGTGAGCCAACGATGGAATTGTGTAATCGGGAACCCGTCTTTCAGATCATGATGCATGAGGATATCAAGCACATTCTTCAAAAAGATCTTCACAAAACGTTCTTTGTTTCTCGCCGTTAATTCAGTCACGGGTAGCTCTTCCAATGGTGAATCTCCGGCGGCAAGGAAAGTATCCTCAACATACCCCATCAATTGCTCAAAACGACCATGATGGGTCAGGAATTCATCGGCGAGCGGAATCTCAACACGAGGAGCTTCAACCGCTGGATTTTCAAGGTACTTTTCGGCCATAGGTGTAGGTTAAGGTCTATTTCTCTGCCAAATGATACACATTCCACAGAAGCTGCGCGATCGTCATCGGTCCAACACCTCCTGGCACCGGCGTGATCCAACAGTCTGTTTCTTTGAAGCTCGACCTATCGACATCGCCCGCAATTTTCCCATTGGCTTCTTTGGTCGTGCCAACGTCGATCAGGACGGCGTCGTCTCTGACATGCTCCGGTTTGATCAAACGAGGCGATCCAACGGCGCTGATCACGATATCGGCTGCTTTGACGCGTTCGTCCGTAATTTGATCGGCCGCTAACCGCGTCACAAGCGCACCAGCCGTTGTTAGCAAGCGTTCTAATGGCTTGGTAAAAATCTCTGAATTTCCTACGATCACAGTTCTGGCTCCATTAACGCGTACCGGTGCCTTGCTAATCAATCGCAAGATTCCCTCATGCACGGGAGGGATGATTGTTGCCTCTCCGCGATAGAGTTTTTCCAAATTTTCAGGATGAAAGCCGTCCGCATCTTTCCGTGCATCCATGGCGTCGATGATTTTTTGTTCGTCGTGGTGAATTGGCAAAGGTAACTGTACTAAGATGCCATGGATCGTCGAATCTTGGTTCCAGCGTTGAATCAAGGCCACCAGCTTGGCTTCTGGAGTATCAGCAGCGGCATGTTCTATGTCGACTTTAATCCCAACCTCTTCCGCCGCCTTTTTCTTCAGCTTCACATACAGTGCTGAGGCTGGATCATCGCCGACTAAAAGAACGGCTAGGCGTGGAATGATTCCAGCTCTCTTTAGCTCGGCTTTCAGCTCGTTGCGTAGCTCTTCTGCCAGGCGTTTTCCATTGATTTCATGCATGGGCATGATCGTAGCATGTGAGGGCTGTTTTTTGCCAAGCGGGTGCAGGTGTGCGGCGCGGGTGCTACCCTTGTTCTAGTTCTATGCCCAAACGCCATACCTATCTCTTCATTGTGGGAGGTGTCATGTCGGGAGTGGGGAAGGGGGTCTCGTCCGCTTCGATTGGAGCGCTCCTCAAAGCCAGAGGCTTAGGTGTGACAGCCGTCAAAATCGACCCGTATATCAACGTCGATGCCGGTACCATGAACCCAGTCGAGCACGGCGAAGTCTTCGTTACCAAAGATGGCTACGAAACCGACCAAGACATCGGCAACTACGAACGGTTCTTGGATGAAGACATCACGAGCGCCAACTACATGACCACCGGCCGCGTCTATCAAGCCGTCATCGCTCGTGAACGCGCTCTGGGCTATGGCGGCAAGCAAGTTCAAGTTGTGCCACACGTTCCGCTCGAAGTCATCGCGCGTATCAAAAACGCAGCCAAACTCGCCAATGCCGATGTCACAATCATCGAGATCGGCGGCACGGTCGGGGAGTACGAGAATTTATTATTCCTCGAAGCCGCCCGCATGATGCGCATGGAAGCGCCGAGTGATGTTTTGGTTGGTCTCGTGAGTTACCTGCCTGTGCCCGGGAGTTTAGGGGAGATGAAAAGCAAACCGACGCAACTCGCCGTGCGTGCCATTCAGGCCACGGGTTTGCAGCCGGATTTCGTGATCGGCCGCTCTTCCTACCCAATCGACGCTCCGCGCAAAGAAAAGATTGCTCTCTATTGCAACGTTCATCCCGACGACATTATCAGCGCTCCGGACGTTCCTTCGATTTATTCCGTGCCAGAAGCTTTCCATCTTGAGGGCTTGGACGAACGAATCGTGAAAAAGCTGAAGTTACGTACCAAGCAACCGGACATCACACCTTGGAAAAACTTGCTCAAACAACGTGATAGCGCCAAAAAAACGATCCGTATCGGAATCGTTGGCAAATATATTTCCACCGGCGACTTTCTGTTAACCGATGCGTATATCTCTGTCTTGGAAGCCCTCAAACATGCCGCTTGGTCATCTAATCTCAAGTTAGAGGTGGAATGGTTGAATCCAGAGTTATTCGAACAAGATCCGAAGCGTGTGGCGAAAGAGCTGAAGCGGGTGCAGGGCATCTTGGTGCCAGGTGGGTTCGGTTCGCGTGGCATCGAAGGCAAGCTCCTCGCCATTCGATACGCCCGTGAGCACAAGATTCCGTATCTTGGCTTGTGCTATGGCCTACAGCTCGCCACGATTGAAATTGCGCGTCACGTCTTGGGCTACAAACGCGCCAACACAACTGAGATCGATCCAACGACGCCAGAACCTGTCATCCATCTCATCAATGAACAAGCCGAACGGATGAAAAACAAAGAATACGGGGGAACGATGCGGCTTGGAACGTATCCTTGTGTTCTGAAGAAAGGATCAGTGGCGCGCAAACTCTACGGTCAAGACATCATCGAAGAGCGGCATCGTCATCGTTATGAATGTAATCCGGCTTATCGTGCTGAATTGGAAAAGGTTGGTCTCATCGCGAGCGGTCTCTCACCGGACGGTACATTGGTTGAGGTCATCGAGCTCAAGAACCACCCGTTCTTTATGGCCTGTCAGTTTCATCCTGAATTTTTATCACGACCGTTCAGACCACATCCTTTGTTTAAGGGGTTTGTTGAAGCGGCGAATAAAAGAAACGTTATAAAGTAATACAACCTCTTTCTGAGCCCATGTGATCCTCAGAGAGAATCGAATGGGTTCAGCGGTGGTTGGGTCACCGCAGAGGGAGGACTGGTGTGCCGTTTTCACGGGACCGAGAAGCGCGAGTCTATGCGCCACACCCAACGTGAAGAGTCTTGGAGCTACGGGAGGTACTTGGCGGCCCGTCTGAAGAGGCGCTCGAGTTTGATCCCGAGCGAACCGGGGGTTGGGTCTCCTTGTTCCCGCAGCCACTGGAGGAGATCGGGTTCGACCGTGAGACGGATGAGGTCATCTCGCATCTCTGTGAACGTCCGTCCGAGTCTCATGGCGGCTTGTACGCTCGGGAAGTCATCGACCTGTCTTCCGATGGTTCGAAGGCATTCCACGACGTGCTTCGAGAGCACCGTGCGTCGCTCGTCACTGGTGACGCTGCCTTCGACTGGGTCGAAAATCAGCCCCAACGAGTAACGCCCATTTGCCGATCCGTCCCACGCGACCCGGACCGGGAGAGTAACGCTTGCCTGCTCGAGCTTGGCCAGCGCTGATACTACCGGCAGCAGGAGAGCGAGCAGCTGTTCTTCATAGCGCCAGTGTAGCTCGGGCCTATAGCTCTTGGCCCAGGCTGCTGCGCCAGGCATCCGCCACTCTTCGCAGGTCATCGCGTCTGGGCCTTCCATGACGTAGAGTGTCACGCCCTGGTGGTCGATCTTGTCATAGACCGTTTGCACGGCGCTGTGACGCACCGCCCGCAGCTGTTCGATCTGCTCGAAGATCTGTCTCGTCTTCTCGTCCGCTGCCGGATCGAGAGTCATCAGGAGGACGAACCTTCCTTGCGTGGGGTCATGAGCGGCGTAGCCGGCGATGCTCATGGGCGTTTCGCCTGTCTTGCTCATGGGTACGAGGGGACTCACTAGTTCGTAGCGATCCACCCATGTACCTTGTTTCCAACTTGGGAGAATGGTGGCCTCTCTTTCCGCCCGTTGGTTTAAAGGGCAGAAAGTTAATAACATAATATTGCTCTCTTGTAAAGCAAAAACACACCTGAAATGGTGTGTTTTTGCTACTCACATATATACCTTTATTATTTCTTCTTTGAGGCAGCTTTTACTCCAGCTGCTTCTGCCTTCGCCCGCTTCAGTTTCTTGTTATTCGTCACGGCTTTCTTTGTCTTTGGCTCTTTAACTGGTTCGCTCTTGCCTTCGACTGGGATGACGTGGACCAATTTTACATCCTTGAATTCACCGGTGTAGCGACGGACACGCTTGTTGCTGAACTTGACGATGCCGTAGGCGGCAGCGAAAAGGGTGTCGTCTGAACCCTTGAGAACGTTCAAGCCAGGACGGATGGCCGTACCGCGCTGGCGGACCAAAATGTTGCCTGTTTTGGCAAATTCGCCGGCGTACTTTTTTACTCCAAGACGCTGACCGTGAGAATCACGGCCATATGCGGTAGAACCACCAGCTTTTTTATGGGCCATAAAGGGTTAAAGAATGACGATAGAATGCGCAAAATAATAGGTCGAACGAGGGAACTTGTCAAGCCACGTCATTCGCTACTGGCGTATCAAGGTACTAAGGGGTGGCTAATTACATCATAATGGCGTAGGATCGCTCTATTATGCCAAAAACCGTTGAGGAGGTGCGAGAGGACGTTGAGCGGGTGCTAGGAGTCCTGCGTGAGGGCTTAGCCATGCACGGCGGCAACGTTGAGCTAGTTAAGATCGACCTCGAAACGGGAACGGCTCATGTTCGTATGCAAGGGGCCTGCGTAGGTTGTCCCATGTCCGAATTGACCTTGAAAGCGGGGATTGAAGACACGGTCTGCGAAATGGTCCCAGAAATCAAGCAGGTCGTACGGGTTGAGGAGCCAGAATCATCCACATAGACGCAGTCTTCGCCCTCGCATACCATACGGGGGTGCAGTGGAGCGCTTGGAAGTTATCCGCCCGACTCGCCTGGAGCTCGTGGCTTTATCGTATTTTCACGTTTTGGACGGTTCTTTGTCTGACGTTTGGTATTGGTTGGTATCTAGCCCGCTTGGCGGGAGTCGATACGGCCCAGGGGTCATTCGTGTTTCATTACACCGTTTATCTGGGTATCGACGATGTTCGACCGCTGGCTTGGCTTGCTATTTGGCCGCTGGTTTGGCTCGTGATGAGTCTCCTCGGACTCGGGTTTGCCTACGGTGTTTACCGTCGGGACAGACATGCTGGCTTGGCTTGGTTGGCCTTAGTTTCCTTGTCGGCTGTTCCTTGGCTCCTGGCGCTTCACTATTTAGCCGCTATTAACCGCTAATCGATTCTCATTCTGGTATGGATGTTTTCTCTATTGCTCGTCCGATGGGTTTCGTCGCGATCGCGTTCTTGCTGTCAGCTTTGGCTATGCCAAGTTTGATTCGGACGCTCAAGCGCTTAGGGATGGGTAAACAGATTCGTGATTCAGCGGTAGCACCGATCATGGCTGAGATGCATAAGGCTAAAGCGGGAACGCCGACCATGGGGGGAATCGTGATTTGGGGAACGACGCTGTGTATCGTCCTCTTGGTGGCTGCTGGTTGTGCGTTGTCTGCTCCTGGTTCGTTGATCTGTCGTGTCAGTTTCTTGTCACGTGCGCAAACCTGGTTGCCGCTCGGACTCATGTTTGCGGCGGCCTTGATTGGCTTGGTTGATGATTATCTCAATGTCCGACGAATTGGCTCGAAAGGTGGGGGATTGCGTGAGCGTCATCGGTTGATTTCCTATGGGTTGATCGCCGTGATCGGCGCTTGGTGGTTTTATTCCAAGCTCGGTTGGGAACACTTGCACGTTCCTTTTTTCGGGACGTATGAAATTGGGTTGTGGTATATCCCATTTTTCTTGCTCGTGATCGTTGCGACGTCTCATTCCGTCAATGTAACAGATGGCTTAGATGGTTTATCGGGAGGAACGCTGCTCTCAGCCTTGGGTGCTTATGGCGTCATCGCTTGGTCGCAGGGCCGAACCGATCTCGCTACGCTGTGCGCTGTTCTCGTCGGGGCCCTCATGGGCTTCCTATGGTTCAACATAAATCCAGCCGAAGTCTTTATCGGTGATACGGGTGCCATGTCGCTCGGAACGGTTTTGGGAGTCGTCGCTCTGATGACAAATCAGCCTCTCCTGCTGCTCATCATCGGCTTGCCATTCGTAGTTGAGAGTTTATCAGTTATCATACAAGTAGCGAGCAAGAAGTTACGCAAGGGCAAGAAGATTTTCAAAAGTGCGCCGCTCCACCACCATCTGCAAGCGATTGGCTGGAGCGAGCCGAAGATCGTCATGCGCTTCTGGATGATCTCGCTTGCTTTATCTGGAGTCGGTGTCGCTATTGCCCTGGTTGATCGAGTCTAATATCCCTCATGTCCGTTCTTGAACGTCTTCGCTCCTTAGACCCTACCATCGTTGGCTTGACGCTGACGTTACTTGTCGTTGGGTTATTACTTTTGTTCTCAGCAACGGTAGCAGTTGGTGTCCAGCGAGCAGGGGATAGTTTGTTTTTTGTAAAAAATCAGTTGATTAAAGGGGTTATTCCAGGCACGTTTGCTTTTTTGCTGGCTGCTTTGATTGATTATCGAACCTGGCGAACATGGGCGTTAGGGGCGTTGATAATCTCGATCGGACTTTTATTACTGGTCTATGTTCCAGGTGTTGGCGTAATTTTGAATGGAGCCCGTGGCTGGATTCGTATTGCAGGATTGCAGTTTCAGCCATCTGAGATTGTGAAAGTTAGCTTTATTGTCTACTTGGCTGCCTGGCTAGCGAGTCGTAAAGCAGATGAGGTGCATAAGCTTGAGACGGGCTTGATCCCGTTCTTATTTGCCTTAGGTAGTGTCATGTTTTTGCTCATCATGCAACCGGATACGGGTTCGATGATGGTGCTCGTTGGTACGTCGCTGACCATGTATTTTTTGTCGGGAGCGCCTGTTTCATGGTTCGTTTTGCTTTGTGCGTTGGGTTCTGGCCTCTTGGCGCTGTTGATCAAAATCTCGCCTTATCGTGCCGCTCGTTTCATGGTCTTTTTGCGACCAGAACTTGATCCTAAGGGAATTGGCTACCACATCAACCAAGCCGTATTGGCGATCGGGTCAGGCGGATGGCTTGGTCTAGGTTACGGTCAATCGCGTCAAAAATATCTGTATCTGCCTGAAGTTGAGTCAGACTCGATTGTGGCAGTTGTAGCCGAGGAATTGGGCTTTCTGGCCATCTGTTTGTTGCTCGCCCTGTTTGGAGCGCTTATCTGGCGCTGTTTTACGATTGCTCGTGAAGCCAAAGATCCCTTTGGAACTTATCTCGCTGCTGGTGTCGGTATGATGCTGGTGGTTCAATGTGTGATGAATATTGGTTCTATGACAGGCTTATTGCCGATTACAGGTGTGACGTTGCCCTTCATATCGCATGGTGGTACCGCCATGGTTATGATCATGGGTTGTATGGGTCTGATTGCCGGTATCCCATCGCGTCAGTCAACTCGTTCTTCACTTCGTCCACGTCTATGATGATTACCTTTGTCGGAGGAGGTTCGCTTGGTCCGGTCACGCCGTTGCTGGCTGTGGCGGAAGCGTTGCGTAGACTGGATCGATCTGCACAGGTGACTTGGATTGGAACGCCCGATGGTCCTGAGCGATTGGTAGTCGAAGCGGCTGGTATTCCATTCCATTTCTTGCCTGTCGTGAAATGGCCACGTTATCCCTCTTGGCGTTGGTTGACCTTTCCTTTCGATTGGATCCGCGTCCGTCATTTGGCGTCTGAGTTGTTGACTCGTCTAAAATCGGAAGTCGTTGTCTCTGCTGGTGGATTTACGGCAGCCCCTGTTTTTATCGAAGCAGCGAAACAAGGTGTCCCTTGTGTGGCGCATCAACTTGATTTGAAGCCTGCCTTGACGAATCGGCGGATTGCTCGCTTATGTGACAGTGTGACGACGTCATTCGAATATGAACGCCCCCCATTTGGTGAATGGGTTTCCGATGAACGTATTCCAACCCCTGTCCGTTTTCATGCATCGGATCTACCGACCCGAGCTGCAGCGGCCAAGCATTTTGGTCTCGATCCAAAACAGCCAATTATTCTGATTTTTGGTGGTGGTACGGGTTCACAACCTCTGAATCAGCACGTTCAACGAACCAAAAAGCGTTGGCTGGCTTTCACTCAAGTTCTTCACCTCACAGGAAAAGGGAAGGATAAAGGATTCGCGCCAGAGAAAGGCTATATTGTCCGTGATTTGTTGGTTGATGAAATGGTGCAGGCTTATGCGGCAGCAGATCTCGTTATTTCACGTGCAGGATTTGCCACGTTGTCGGAAATGACAGCTGGTTTATCGATTCCGAACATCGTTGTGCCGTTGCCGGGAACAGAACAAGAAGCGAATGCGAAAGCCTTCGAAGAACAGGGGGGATCGGTCGTCGTTCAGCAGTCACACCCAAGATTTGATGAGGAGTTACTTGCGACGGCAGAATTGCTCTTACATGACGAAGAGGGCCGACGAAAGATGGGAGATAAAGCGCATGCTTTTCTGCCGACTGATGATGGAACGACCTTGGCGAAGAGGATTTTGAAAATAGTGAAAGCACGAGCGAAAAACAGCGCATGAGCATGCGCTGTTTTCACTGATTGGTACTGCTCGTTCTAGTTTGACGCGGCTTTTTTGCTCCGTGTTCGTTTACGCGGTGTTTTTTCCTGTCGTGTTTCAATCAATTCGACTGCTTGTTCGATGGTGATGTTTTCCGGTGTAATCGTTTTTGGGATTGTGGCATTGATTGTCCCGTATTTCACGTACGCGCCATATTTCCCATCGTGAACGGTGATATCTCCTTTCCCATTTGGATAGGCGCCAAGTGTTCGGCCGGCACTTTTACCTGCACGTCCTCCACGGCCTTTTTTCGGTTCGGCGAGGAGCGCTAAGGCGCGCTCAAGCCCAACGGTCAGAACATTGTCTTCCGCTTGCAGTGAGCGGAAGTCGCCATCATGCACAATATACGGTCCAAAACGTCCTAGACCAGCACGAACGTCTTTCCCGCTGGTTGGATGCTGTCCCAAGAGGCGGGGGAGCGATAATAAGCCAAGTGCCATCTCGCGGTCGAGTGTTTCGATCGGGACGGTTTTAGGAATCGAAATACGTTTTGGTTTATCTTTCGATTTCGGATCCTCTGGATCTTCACCCAATTGAAGATACGGACCGTAGCTGCCGGTGCGTAGGTAGATGTACTTTCCTGTCTCTGTGTCCTGACCTAGCGTGGTTGGGCCTTGCTGGGCATGAGCGAGCAATTCAGCTAAGCGGGCAGGTGTGACATCACCCGGCAAGAAATCTGGTTCAAGCGACGCTTTGACGGGTGTTCCATGTTCAGGATGCAGACCTTCAAGGTAAGGGCCGAACCGTCCAATGAAGAACTGCATGTTGGGTGCAGTGCTGATTTCGATCAGACGGGCGTTGGTTGTATCGTCTTTGCGTGTCGTTTCTGTTTCCACTTTTTGCGCTAAGCCATCCGCACCTTGGTAGAAGGCTTTGAGGTAGGCCAGCCAATCAGCGGTCCCATCAGCGATGTGGTCGAGCTCATCTTCCATTTTGGAAGTGAAGGCAATTTGTACGAGATCAGGGAAAGAGCGCTCCAAGTATTGAACGACTGCGAAACCTGTGAAGGTGGGAGCGAGTGATCCGCTGACTTTTTTGACGTAGGCACGATCAAGTAAGGTCGCGATGGTAGCGGCGTAGGTACTTGGACGACCGATCCCTTCTTTTTCCATGAACTGGACCAAGCCAGCTTCGCTGTAGCGGCCAGGTGGCTTTGTTTCGTGACCTTTTGGTTCGACGGATAGGCAGGTTGGTTTCTGGCCTTCTGTGAGGGCTGGGAGGGGTCGTTCTTGATCGTTCAAGGCTTCTTCTGTGTCTTCCTTGCCTTCGACGTAAGCGCGTAAAAAGCCTGGTGAGAGAATACGTAATCCATTGGCTTGGAATACCGCCCCATCGGTAGCATCTATCGTGGCTTGTGACTGCATGAGCGTAGCATCTGGCATTTGGCTCGCCATGGCACGCATCCAGATCAATTCGTAGACCTTGCGTTCTTCGCCACCGATATCCAAGTCGCTCGGAGGCGTGAATGACAAGCTCGGACGAATCGCTTCGTGTGCTTCCTGTGCGCCTTTGGCGGTCGAAGCGTAGATACGTGGAGCGGCAGGAACGAATTCAGCCCCGAAACGATCGGAAATACGGGAACGAATGCCTTGGATTGCTTCTTGCGACAAGGCGGTCGAGTCCGTACGCATGTAGGTGATAAAGCCGTGTTCGTACAAACGCTGCGCGATCGACATCGTCTCTTTCGAGGATAGGCCGAGTTTGCGGTTGGCTTCCTGCTGCAAGGTAGAAGTTGTAAACGGGGCAGGTGCTTTGCGAGAGGTCTGTTTTTCTTGGACTTCACGCACCGTCCATGGACCAGCCTGACACGCTTCAGCAATGGCTTTCGCTTGTGTCTCGTCCAATACAACAACCCCTGTTGTTTTATGTAAAGCACCAGTGGCTTCATCGAAATGTTTTCCGGTTGCGACGACCCCTTCTTTGACGCGAATCAATTTGGCTTCAAAGCTCATTTTGTCGGCTTCAAGCTGTGCTACTGCGTCCCAATAGTTGGCTTTAACAAAACGCATGCGGGCGCGTTCACGATCGACGATGGCTTTCAGAACGGCTGATTGCACGCGTCCGGCGGACAGGCCGTAGGCAATGCGCTTCCAGAGAACGGGGGATACACTGTAGCCCACCAAGCGGTCCAAGATGCGTCGCGTTTCTTGCGCGCGTACCAAACGCTCATCCAGTTCACGCGGATGAGCGAGCGCGGCTTCGATGGCGGTCTTGGTAATCTCATGGAAGACCATGCGCTTCACGGGAACTTTTGGATGCAAGACTTCAAGCAAGTGCCAGCTGATGCTTTCTCCTTCACGGTCTTCATCAGTTGCCAAATAGATATCATCCGCATCTTTGACGGCTGCTTTTAATTCGGCCACAGTTTTTTTCTTTGAAGGCGAGACGATGTAGAGCGGTTCAAAGGTCTCAGGATCGACGCCCAGCTTGCCCTGAGGCGTTTTTTTCAAGGCTTCTGGCACATCGGCTGAAGAGGCCGGGAGATCGCGAATATGCCCCATGGAGGCCAAGACGGTGTAGTCTTTTCCTAGGTATTTACGAATGGTTTTGGCTTTGGTGGGAGACTCGACGATGACGAGGTGCATAGGATGGGGCTAGTGTACTGATGAGCAGGGTGTGTGACAAATCGGCTAAGTATTTTGCAGAAGGGTCTCTCAGATCCGTCCCCAGAGATGATGATCCAGTCGAACGACCAATTGTTTGAGCTCCAGCATGCTGAGAGCTTGGCTAATCCGACCAATTGACCAATCGTTGCCCCGAGCTAGTTCGTCACTGGTTTGTGGACTCGTCAGATATTCGAAGAGTGAGCGTTCGTCGGGGGTGAGGGGAAGGACGACTTGTGCTTGAGCCGAGCTTTCCGCTCGATCGAGATTTAGTGCTTGCAAGATATCGTTGGCTTCGGCGCAGAGTCGGGCGCCCGAGCGAATAAGCTGATGGGTTCCGGCTGAAACGTCTGACCAGATGGATCCGGGAACCGCTAAGACTTCTTGCCCGTGATCGAGGGCGAGACGAGCGGTGATGAGCGTTCCGCTGTCGATAGCTGCTTCGATGACCACGACCGCTTGCGCTAAGCCTGCAATGAGACGATTCCGGATCGGAAAAGCCTCTGGCCTTGGTCGCGTCCCAGGCGGTGCTTCCGACAAGAGACAGCCGCCCTGTTCCAAAATCTGTTCCGCTAAGCGTTGATTGAAACGTGGGTAGATCTTTTTCTGATCAACACCAGAAGCTAAGACGGCACAGGTGTAACTTTTTCTGTTGAGAGCGAGCGCATGGGCGAAAGCATCTGTGCCTAAAGCCAGACCAGAGATAATGGGAATGCCTTGCTCAGCAATCGGGCCAACGATCCGTTCCAATGCCTGTGAGCCATATTCACTTGGTCGGCGTGTCCCGACGACCGCAATGGTTGGTCGATTGCTCGGAAGAACACCACGCACGAACAGAACCTCTGGCGGATCATGAATAGTCGTGAGGCTGAGGGGATAGTCCAGATCTTCCCGCAAAACGATACGAATACCTTCGTCCGTCAGTGTCTGTTCAAATTTTTCGAGATCAAAGCTCGTCCTCCAGGGAACAAACCGTTCACAGCAGGTATCGCTCACGCCGATCTCGCGTAGAGTTGACTGCGAGGCCTGCCAAATATCTTCCGCTCCCAATTTGTGTTTCTGAAAACGCCGGATGGTTCCGGCTCCGATCAAGCTAAATGATGCGATCGCGCCCCACAGGAGGCGTTGGTTCGGCGGCAGTGTCATATCTACTGCCGTTCCATAGATTCATGGTCTTTGTCAAGCCTTCACGAATCCAACATTCGATGGCGTCGGCTGCTCGTTCGAGTGTGTTTGATAGTTCAGCACGTTCTATCTGAGAGAATTTCTGTAAAACATAGTCTTTCGAAGTCAGTGGCTCCACTGGTCGTCCAATGCCGATGCGTAAACGAGAAAATTGTGTCGTGCCCGTCAGCTCGTAAATCGATGCGATGCCGTTGTGACCCCCGGGACTTCCGTTCTCACGAAAGGCGAAGGTGCCAAAGGCGTAATCCAACTCATCTTGTACCAAAAGGATATTCGTCAGGGGAATTTTGAAATACTGCGCGATGGCTTGGACGGCTCGTCCCGACTCGTTCATGTAGGTGATGGGCAAGGAGAGAAGGGCTTGCTCATGATCGAAACGGGTATCGGCAAGCAGGGTATGTAGACTTCGTTCTTCGCGAAAGGTTGAAGTTTGGCGTTTAGCAAGGGTTTCAACGGCCAGCCAGCCCAAATTATGCCGGGTGTCGGCATAGTCTGCTCCTGGATTCCCCAAGCCCACGATCAGCTTCTTCGGCATAGCGGCGTTTACTGATACTTCTGACGACGACGCGTCTGGTTGACGAGGACTTTCTTCTCGCGAATTTTTCCGGCCACCGCTTCCATACCTGGTCCGTGGAGGTTGTGTGACTTCTGTGATTTGGCGACTGGCAAGTGACGAACCTTGGTAATGATTGGCGTACCAGTGAACAAGAACTTGTTGCGCAAGCGCTTTTCAAAGAATTTCAACCAGTTGTGATGCACGCTGTCCTTTTCCCCGTGGACCGTGATAAGGAAAGTCGGAGGTTCGTGGTCGATCTGTGCAACGTCGTAAATGCGCGGCGACTTTGGACCATACGAGGCCAACGGCTTCATGGCTTTGATACACGATTTCAACAAGCGGTTGAGCGCATTGTAGTCGATGTGACGTTTACGTTCTTCTTGAACCTTGAGCGCAGCTTCAAGCAAGGTGTGCATGCGCTGTCTTTTCAAAGCACTTACAAAAATCATCGGAGCCCAAGCCAAGAAAGGGAAAAGCGAGCGAATGATCTCTTCGTAGCTTTGGGTGCTTTTGGTCGTTTTGTTCTGAATCAAGTCCCACTTGTTGGCGACGAGCACGACGCCTTTGGCTCGTTCTTCGAGATAGCCGGCTAACGAGCGATCTTGTGCCGTCGGATCTTCACTGGCATCAAATACCAGGAAAGCGACGTCACAGGCATCGATTGCGCCCAGGTTACGTTCAACACCGGCTTCTTCGATTTTGCTACGCAAAGAAGCGTTGCGGCGCATACCGGCTGTATCAATCAAGGTCAGTTTATGACCCTGGAATTCCAAATGGGTGTCTTGTGGTTCGCGGGTGGTGTGCGCAATTGGCGAGACGATGACACGCTCTTCGCCCAAGATGGAGTTCACGATCGACGATTTGCCGACATTCGGTCGACCGACGATCGCGATCTTCACGCGTTCGTCTTGTTTGGCGCTAACAGTTGGCACGCCGCGTTTGTCGAGTTCAATCAGGACTTCATCTAACAAGTCGCCGATGCCAAGACCAGTGGTGGCGCTAATGCCGCGAGGTTCGCCTAAACGCAAACTATAGAAGCCAGGATCAACGGCGGAAGACAGATCTTTCAACGTATCGACTTTGTTTACAATCAGCCAAATCTCTTTTTTGTGATGTGCGCGGACGAACTCGGTCAGTTCTTTATCTTGAGGGAGGAGACCGGTTTTTCCATCAACGACGAAAAGCACGAGATCAGCATCTTCAATCGCATTCAAGGATTGCTCTTTGATTCCGTCGCCAATCACATCTGGTTCAGTATCCATCCCTCCTGTGTCAACCAATGTAAACTCTTGGCTACGCCAAAGGACGAGACCGTGTTTACGGTCGCGGGTGGTGTGGGGGTCTTTGCTGACCAGCGCATGACCGCTTTCCGTCAGACGATTCCAGAGGCTGGATTTGCCGACGTTGGTTCGGCCAACGAGGGCAACGCGCGGAATTCGGGGGGTGGTCTGTTCCATACTAGAGAGGGGTATTCACGAGAGGATAGCTTGCTTCGCCCAAAATGACAAAGAAATCAAGCTCCCCACTGCTGGAAGGCCTCTCGGGAGCCAGTCCGTCGGTCGGTTGAATGGTGTCAGGTTGGTTCAAAGACACGGTTGCCTGCAGGCTTTTCTTCAATTTTGCCAGTTCTGCGGGTTTTTTGCCCTGGGTCAGATCAAAAATGATGCTTTCCTCGTAACCACGGCGAATGGCGTTGCCAAAAGCCTTTACCTCATAACCACCTTTTTCGAATTTAGCCGCCATTTGAGCGGCAAAACCGGTCCGGGTCGTGCCATTTCGGACTTCAATTCGAGGTCGAATTTGAGGGGCGACCGGTTTAGAGATGGCTGTGGTTGAACTATTGGTCGTTCCGGCTGTTTGAGTCCCGGCTACGCCATCGAACGGATTGGCGGCTAAGCCACGAATCTCTGACCAGTCTGGATTACGAGGGAAGAGCATGAACGCCCCATTGACGTTGGCGGCCACCAGCTCCTTACCTGGTTCATCGGTTAGAACCTGCAAGCTGACACGATCACTTGAGAAGTCCTTGAGCAAAGGAGCCATGGCGAGTGCGTTCCATGGGGTCAGATCCGTTTGAATATGGTTGTTGATGGTTGTATACAGGTTGGCCAGCGCTTTTGGATCAGTCAGCGTACCGAGCGATAAGAGCTTCTCGCGTACAGCCATGATGACGATTTGCTGACGACGACTGCGCGCAAAATCGCTCCCTTCACCGTTATTGCCATGACGTGAGCGGGCGTAGACCAAAGCGGTTGCGCCATCCATCTTCTGCGGACCCTTGCGGAACGAGACAGTCATCCATTTTTTGTCGGCTGTTGGATATTGATAGTCGGTGAAGGCTCGTTCGACGGTTACGTTGATTCCACCCAAAGCATCGATAAACTTAGCGAAGCCGTTGAAGTCGATACGGATTACATGATCGATCGGTTGTTCGAGCAGGCTTGAAAATGCTTGAGCCGTGTACTTCGCTCCTTCACCCGGATGATCCTGTTCGGCGTAGGCGTGGACGGCATTGATCTTTTCAAAGCGACCGCCACCCAATGGGTAGGCTAAGTCGCGGGGAATGGATAGGAGACCCACCTGTTTATTTTTCAGATCCACTGAAACGAACATGATGGTATCGGTCAGTTGAGAGCCTTCATGTCCATCGCCACCAATTCCAAGGACGAGGATGTTCAGACGGTCACGCGTTGTCGTGGCCGTAGTACTTGTCCCTGCGTCCTCGGTAGCACCGGTCAGCTGCGAAATCAGGGGAAGACGATGAAATTCAGCGATAACACTTGTTCCACGGACACTCGCGCGATAGGAGGCGGCTGCGCCGAGAGCTGATAAAAGACCTACAATCACGGAAAAAACGACCGTGAGAATGATGGTCTGACGGGAAACCGAGCGCTCGCTGGGCGCGATGAAATTGGTCGACAAGGGGTCAGACTTACGAAACGAAAGCATGTAGCGCAGTCTACCATGGCTTTGGAATGAAAGACTAAGCCAAGAATGTGGATGAAGTCGTCTACAAGAGACGAGGTCAGTGTGGTATCCTTAAGACCACGTTTTCTATGCGTTCTTTTTTCTTGAAGCGAGCTCTGCCTTTTTTGCTTGTGTGTTTGACCTTCGGTATCGTTCTGGCACCACAAAGAACGTTGGCTCAAGCGACGCAGCCGCTTCGTGCGCCGATGCAACAGGGGATCGGAGCGCAAGATCGCGGCGTCGGTGATTTCATTTCTGGTTTGTGGGAAACGGCAACCGGCGATGGGGTGCTTTCAGAGAATGCGCGGATTGCGAGTGGGGCTGTGAATGAAGTAGCCGCCGATCCGGTGGGTGCATTTAGGTCAGAAATTCTGAACGCGCCAACCGGTGGTTCGATTACGGATGCATTGACTGCGCGCTTGATTGGGTTCATCGCCTTCATGATGGGCATTATCGTGTCCTTCTTAGGTAAGATTATTTTGCTGTTGGTCAACGTCTTACTTGGCTTCTTGAGCTATAACGGTTTTGCTGACGCGCCACCGGTCATTATTGGTTGGAGAATCGTGCGTGATTTGGCCAACATGTTCTTTATCGTGGTGTTGATCGTCGCTTCCTATGCCACGATCTTGGGTTGGCGCACCAACGATCTGCACGTCAAAACCGTTTTGCCAAAGGTGTTGCTTTCCGCTGTCTTAGTGAACTTTTCAAAAACGATCGTTGCTTTGTTGATCGACGCTTCGCAGGTTGTCATGTTGACCTTTGTCAACGCCTTCGCGGCAATTGGGGCAGGAAACTTTACGAATGCTCTGCATTTGCCGCTGATTTCCGATACCGCTAGGGCTGCTTCCAGTACGGCGGCTGCGGCTGTAGCGGCGAACGGCGCGGGTCAGGTCATCTTGGACGTTATCTTAGCCTCTGCTTTGCAGATCTTTCTCTTGGTTGTCGCAATTGGGGTCATGCTCATGATGGTGATCTTTGTGGTCGCCCGTATCGTTGGATTGTGGATGCTGTTGGTTTTTTCACCAATTCCTTTTTTGGCGGGAGGCCTGCCGGATACCATTAAGAAGGCGCTAGGTAAACAAGTAAGTGAGTTTTGGGGGACTTTGTCAGGTTTGCTTACGGGCGGTCCGATCATGGCCTTTTGGCTTTGGTTAACCTTTGCGACATTGTCGGCTCAAGGAGCGGATGAGCGATTGGGATTGTTCCAAAACACTCAGGCGGTTGATACCGGCACAATCTTTAATGGGGTACAAAGTGGGGCCAGCATGTTCATCACGGCGATCGGTAACGCCCAAGGCTTGGGTTCCTACCTGATCGCCGTAGCCATGATGATGATGGGGCTTGAGGCGGCCATGAGTGCTTCTAGTGCTGTTGGTGCGACGGCTGGTGGATGGATGAAGGCGGTTGGAAAGAAAACACAAGATTATGCTCAGCGTGCGGCTTTGTTCACTGCTGGTGGTGGGTTATTGTCGGGCGCGGGAGCAATCGCGGGAGCGGTTGACTCTCGTTATGACTTGCGTGGTCGGGCTGCCGCCGCCATTCGCAATAGAATCCCATTAGCTGGTCAAAGCAAGTGGTTGAAAGAGCAGCAGTATAAGAATCGCAACGAGTGGTTGAAGGATCGCAAGCAGATTTCGGAATTGAGCGAGGCGGGTTTGTGGCGTAAAGGAGAAAGAGAAGGAGCCATGCGTCGTGCGGCTGGCAAAGCCTTCCTAACTGGTGATCGTGGAGCCGAGTTGGCTCAGGTTGATCATCTAACCAAGACAGGTTTCGATGACAAAGCATACGAAGATCAATTGAGGCCAGGCAAGGATGCGTTGAAAGATAAGATCAAGGGAACGACAAATGATGGCGTCGTGGCTAAGCGTGTGTCTGATCGCATTGGCAAAGCTCAGTCGGCTCAAATGCGTATCAATGATTTGGAACGTGCCAAGGGTTTGTTGACGGGTTCTGAACAATTCCAGAAAGACGAACGCTTCAAAATTGACGAAGCCATCAAGAAGATTCGCAAGGAGAATCCACACCTCATCACAGATAATCCAGAAGAGCGCGCCAAACAGATGCGCGAGGCACGTCAGAACTGGTCTTCACTCGATGCGGATGCCAAGGCGAACTTTGAAGTGTTGAAAAATGTTTCGGATGCAGGAGCATTCAGAGAGACGACGGACGCATCCGGTAAGAAGACAATTTCTATTGGCGACAAGAATGCCATTGAACAGACGCGTAAGCGTTTGCAAGGGAAGGATCGTTCAAACTTCGATTCGATGGTCAAATTTGTCGAAGAAAGCAGCTTTACCGATGCCGCAGGTCGTACAGTGGCTGGAATTGATGCTGCTCGCTTGCAGAACTTGTCGGTTGAACAAGATGCTCAGGATAAATTCCGTGTGTTTGAGACGGATGTCAACGCAAAAGGTGAAGTTCAGGGCGGTGATTTCCGTTTGAGCAGTCAACGTCAAGCGGCTCAGAGCAGTGTCAGAACGAATTTGAGCAGCACGAGTGCGGGAACATGGTCACCGGTCACCGACACGTCTGGTTTGGATGGTCGCCGTGGCGTAGCGGATGCGGGTTCTCGTCAGTCTCTTGATCAAGCGGCTGGCGTGATCGGTGTTGCTGAAGCCATTAAGAATGTAGGCTATGGTGCTCCTCCCGCCGAAGCAGCGGCTTTGCGTCAGGCAGCAACCAACCATTTTGCAAGTTCCGTTCAACGTGACGGAAGTAGCGCGTCTGCTAATTTGACGCAGGCTCAACCTGTCTACGAGCGCGATGCTAATGGCTATATCCGTCGTGATCCAACGACCAACGCGCCGATTGAGAAAGTTGATCCAACAACGGGTCAGGTGGTCCAAGCCAGTCGTTTGCAGCGCTATCAGGATCCTTCTGTATCGCAAGTCGAAAAGGATGAAATCCGCGCTCAGTATCAGCGTGACGTGTCTCGTATCATGCCGGTCTTGGATGGGATTGAAGACCTTAGCCAAGAGCAGCAGATCAATATCATGGGAGCCATGGGACAAGGCAACGTGGGTCAGTTGTTGAATGTTCCAGACACCATGTTGAACGAAGAACAGCGTGTGGCGGTGAACAACGTGCGCAATGTGGCTCGCCGAACGGCTGGTATCGCGGACCAGTGGTTTGCGGAGCAGAACGCGACACCCGCTGGTACGGCGCGCATGCAAAACTTTGCGGCAGTTGATCAATTACCTGAACCACAGCGTGCGGCTGAGTTGCATGCTAGAGGTCTGACCGCTCAGCAGTATCAGCAATATCGTGACTACACAGGTGCTCGCATGGCTTCGACTCAATTACGTGGCACGAATCGTGGTGGAAGCTCGGGTCGTCGTGCTCGTGGCGGTGCTGGTGCCGGGGGAGGTGGTGGTCGTCGTGCTCGTGGCGGTGCCGCGGGTGGTGCTGGCGGCGGTGGTGGAACGCCTTAATCTGTCAGAGCTTTTGCATCTCACACCCATTCTATGGACACAGACGCTTGGCAAGAAGGCTTTCGCCGCTGTCCCAAGATCGTGCAGGATTACCTGCTTGATCCCCAGTCGGGCGACAACGAAGACAAGGCGCAGACGTCACTGGCCTTGGATAACGACGCCTGGGATCGTGTCTCAGATCCCGCTTGGCGTTTGATCTACGATGGCATGACCAAGCAGGAGTTTCGTGAAGAGATCAAGCAGGTTGCCGGTGATCACAATCCAGATGAAATAGAGCGTGTCTTGTTGCAGTATCTCGTCTTTCCTTTGGCCGACATGGTGCCGTGGGATGTCGAGGCGCGTTTGCAAGAGTTGGGTGTTGCGTTATCTCAGCTCCAGATATCCTTTCGTATTTCACTCCGCCCCATGTCGTATGGAGCGGCGGCTCGTCGCATTGCGGCCAATGCTAAGTTGAGTATTCTGACCGAAGAAGTCGCTCGTCGTTTGCGTGAGATCCTGGTTTCTTATCTGAAAGACGTGCGAACTTTGGAACAGGTCAAACAAGCCTTGCAACAATCGCAAGGGGAAGGCGGTGTTGGTTTTTCGCGTCAGCAAGCGGATAGTTACGTCGAAGAGTTGGAGCGACTGCAGTTGGCCGTACAGATCATGTCTGAACAAGAGTACGCCGAGTGGTACTCCAATTTTCAGCGCGAAGCCAATATCAGGCTAATGCAAGAGCCGATCGAAGCAAAACAAGCCGCGGCTAATGCTTCAACTACAGGAGCTCCAGACTCGGTAGAAGGGGATGTGGTACCCGTCGTTCGAGGTTCAAACAATAATTACGATGCGCTGCTTGAGGCGGTCGTTCAGGAGACGGTCAAGACGTTAGCTGTGACGGGATTAGATGAGTATCTCAGTAAACGCTTGGGAAATATCGTGTCGACTCGTTTGCGTGATGTGCGTAATCAGCTGCAGGTAAAAGAGATCCTTGTCCGCGATTCAAAGATCGGTGGCCTGGATCGGCATCCAGAAGAAGCCGAAGCCATGGCGGGTGTTATTGAGGCAGCCTATCAAGCCCATCGCGCAGAACTCACAGAGGCTGAACAAAAGCGCATTGAGAGCATGAAGCAGGCGCAAGAACAAAAGCGTGAAGTGCGCCGCAAACAAGAAAGCGATGACCACGCTGAGTGGTATCGTCAGAAGATCCAAGAAGCTAATCCTTGGGCGGCGGCTATTGAAGCCCAAAAAACGGCCGGAACGAATTCCGGCCAGGTAAGCTGGCCCACGGCTACGGCCACCTCTCAGTCCGCTGGTTCAGTCCCAGCCGCTGATCCAAATGCCCGTCCAACGGTCGATTCTATTCGTGCACCAGCGCGCCTAACGAGCTTAGGCAACGAGTTAGGCGGCATTACGCTGGCCGAATTCCGCCGCATCGCTCGCACACCAGAAGAATCGATGGAGCGCCTGTGGCAGAAGCTTGAAACCTTGAAACAAGAATCCTACGAACGTTGGCAAGAGGGTGCCCAAGCCTGGCGACAATCTCCCCTCCAGCAACAGTATCTCCAGATCGTGGCTCAGAGTTTTACATCAGGTCGTCCGGTAGCAGAGATTGCGCGCGAGCAGCACGAAAAAGACCCCAATCAACCGACTGCCGAAGAGATTGGCGCGATTTTGCTTCTGAATAATCGTCTCAACGTCTAGCTCCTTCTATGCCCGAACGATACGTCGTCCCACAATTCATCGACAACGAAGACAAGATTCTCGGCCCGATCACGGTTCGCCAATTCTTGATTTTGCTTGTCTCGACGGTGTTGCTCTTCATCACCTACGCGATCTTCACCCTGCCTGTCTTCATCGTGATCGCGCTCTTCATCTGTGGAATTGCTGGAGCCTTTGGGTTCTTGAAGATTCACACCCAACCTTTCCATCTGTTTTTCTTGAACTTTTTAGCCTCGCGTTTGCGTCCACATTTGCGCGTGTGGGACAAGAATCTGACAGATGAGCAATTGCGTGTCTTCATGAATCTCGACACGGTCAAAGTCAGTGAAATCGAGGTCGACGCCAAGAAACAGCGGCCAACGTCTTCCCGTTTACGTGACCTGACTCTGGTCGTAAATACGGGGGGAGTGTATAAACCAGATGATGATCCGTCCTTTTGATCTTTGATGTATGTCCAAAAACGTTTCCAAACCCGGCGTACCAACTCAGCGCTTCCTTGATGTCGCGGAAATCCGCGAAGATGTCGTCGTGCTGAAAGACGGAACGCTGCGCGCGATTCTGCTTGTATCCAGCGTGAACTTTGCGTTGAAGTCGGTGGATGAACAGCAAGCCATCGTGCAGGCCTACATGCAGTTCGTGAACAGCATCGATTTCCCGATCCAGATCGTGATTCAGTCACGTCGCATGAATATCGATACCTACATTCGTCAGATCAACGAAACAGAAAAGAAGATCAATAATGACCTGCTAAAGAAGCAAATAAAAGATTATCGCGACTTCATCCGTCAACTGGTAAAAATGGGAGATATCATGCAAAAGCGTTTCTATATTGCTGTCCCTTTGAATCCAGCGACCGTCCAGACCAAAGGCTTCTGGCAGCGTTTACAGGAGATCTTTACTCCTTCTTTAGCTTTCAAATTCTCGGAAGATCGATTCAAGAAACAAAAATTTGAATTGGAATTGCGTGTCAGCCAGATCTCGTCTGGTTTATCTTCGATGTCGCTCAGTGCTGTTCAACTCGATACGCAAAGTTTGATCGAACTCTTTTATAACGTGTACAACCCTGACTTGTACGAAGCGCAGCCCTTGGTGGACGTCGATCGTCTGCAAGTAGATTAGGAAAAAATCGCAAACCAAAAAGTCATTTAAACGCACAGCGACCCCGGCGAGAAGCATCATGGTTGTCACTACCATGAAGTCTCGCGCGGGGTCGTTGGGGTTAGGGGAAGGGTCGAAGGTTCGCGCGTCGGCGGGCGACGCTCGCGTTGGGGGTCCGGTGCTGCCTCGCCAGGCAGGTCGGATCGAGGGTGGGGCACTGCTGCGCAATCGTGCCGCACTCGTTGCGCATGTCCCGGTGGTCTTCGCGCAGGCACCGGAAGGCGACCGTCTCGTGGTCGCTGTAGGTGCAGACGCCGCTGTAGGGCGCCTGCCGCTCGTTGGTCATCTGGCCGTACTCCTCGGCCGTGATGCAGCGCGCGAGGTTGGGATCTCGCTGCTGCTGGGTGGTCGGGGAAGGTGCGGTGACGATGACCTGCGGTCGCTGCACCGGCTGCGCGTGTGGCGCGATGACGCGCTTGGTGGGGGGCACCGCACGCGGCATCTCGTGGCGCGGTTGCGCCGCGGCCACGAAGGTGGGCTGGGTGCCGGCCAGCTGCTCGCTGATCTTGACCCCCAGGGCAACCATGCAGACGAACATGACGAAGAACGCCGCCGCGATCATCGTCCAGTTGTACGGACGGATGAGCTTGCTGGGAGGCGGCGTAGGCCGTTCGATCGCCAGCTTGTCCGTGGTGGGGCCCTGCGGCTGACCTTCCTCCGCAGGAGTTGCCTTGGCGAGCTGCGCCTTGAGGGGCTCTTCCTTCGCTTCGGCGGCGGGCTGGTCGTCCGGCGGGGTGGTGTCAGGCGCGCTCGGAGTGGGTTCGGGGGTGTGGGCCGGTTGCGCCGCGGTCGGCCGGGCGATGGGGGCTGCTACCTCGGCCGATTTGCTGAGTTCGGCCCTCCTCCTCGCCTGCGCCTCCGCCCAGCGTGCTGCCGCTGCTCCGCGCACCATCGCTTCTTCTGCGGGGGGCAGCCTCATGTTGTGTTCGCTCGGTTCGCCGGCGGCGGCCAGGAGCGCCACACGCTCCGCATCGGTGAGCGGGGGATCCTGGTCTTCCGCTGCCTCGGGCTGCAGATTCGGAGCCGGCGCGACGGGGGAGGGCCTCGTGGGCGCCTTGACGTAGTCGAGAGGGCCCTGGTCCTTCGTGAGGAGTCGATACTCCTTCGGCTCCGCCATGACCGCCGGCAGGTCGGCACCCTGCTCTTCGGGCGGACCCTGAGACTCGGTAGGGGCCGCGCCCGTCGGCAGTTCAGCCGTGACATTGCCGAACTCGTCGGGACCGTCAGACTGCGTGTCGTTGGCGCTGGCGCTGGGCCTGCGCTCGTGACCCACGAGGGTACTCCTCAGTGAGTCAGGGGGATTACTCACCGTGCCGGGGGGGTGCGCCGTCGGCACGCGGTTGACCGTCGTCGTCATTCGCGACATTCGCGCGATGACATTGCTGTCGTGCGCCGCGTTCTCGACGGGCCGGGGCCCGAAGAAGCGGATGAACTCCAGCTCCTCACCGAGGTAGTGATCGTGCTTCTGATCCCAGTCCTCCTGCGCCTTTGCGACGCTGAGGTTGGGATGAAGGGGCCTGTGCCCCAGGGTCTGGATACAGGTCTCCAGATCGGTCATCGAGCGAAGCGCGGCCTTCCAGGCCTCGTCCCACTTCCTGACCCGCTCTGCCCAATCCTCGATGATCGGGTCTTCCGCTTCGTTCGGCTGTCCCATTTCTGATGTTCTCCTCGAAAAACTCCCAGATGTTCAATCTGGGCGGGTTGATGTCGAACCGCCAGGTCGCCTGACCAAGCGGATAAAACTCGTGTTTTGAAAGCTGGTTCTTGAAACTCGCCACAATCCCAGTTTTCACTGAGCAGGCCTGTTCCAGAACACAGCGTAGCTTTTTACCATGTTTTCCAAAAAAAGTCAATGAAAGCCGCTTTTCGCTAGTTGTGGATAAAATCTGGGTAACTTGACATTTTTGGCCAATAATACTATATTACTTCCTTCTTTCGCCCTTTCGTTTGTTCGACAACGAGTCACAAGGGTGAACATTCGACGATTTTTCAGTCCACCGTCAACCAACCACGTCCATGTTCGTAGTCTGCCCCGGCTCAGAGCTTGGGGTAGAGAGGAAAATTCATCGTGCACCACAACCTCGGAACCAAGTTGTACGCGCTCTCCCTCTGCCTGGCTGCGACTGTCGCGGCCAGCACCGCCTCTGCCCAGACCCAGGGAGAGCCGGATCCTCGCACGGTCGGGACCATCAACATGGCCCCGCCTCGCCTGGCGACGCTCGTCGTCACCGCGGCCAGCTGCCAGGCCAGGGGGCTGGTCTACCGACCCGCGTCCCTGGGCGTGCGGGCCGCCTGCATCGCGTCCGCTCCGTCCTCACTCGACGTCTGCAGCATCCCGGGCTTGACCCGGGGCAACCTCAACTGCCTCGCTCGCGAGGTCGCCAGCCTGCTTCCGACGCCGGCCACGACCGTCGTGGCCGCGCAGCAGCCCGTTCCGACGCTCCCTCGCACGGTCGTCGCGGCTGCGCCGGCCGTCGTCCGGCGACGTGTCCCCGCGCGTGTCCTGCCCGCCACCCCCGGGCGCTGCCAGGCCAGGGGGCTGAGCTACCGGCCCCCGGCTTCGCCGGGTGCGGCGCCCACCTGCATTCTCGCGACGGTCGCGGCCAACACTGCCAGCGAGACCTCGCGCAGCGCCGTCATCGCGGTCGCCACCGTCACCGACAGCGTCCGTGTGCTGACCGGCGATGTCCGGGCGCTCGAGCGGCGCTTCACGAATTTCGCGAGCGTGTCGTCGGCCCTGACGCGAGAGGCTGCGGCCTGCGAGGCCCACGAGTTCAACCCCGCGCATCGCATCAATCCGGCCTACAACTGCGCGACCATCGCCCGCCGGCTCCAGGACGCGCAGCGCTCTGCGACCGGCCAGCCGTCGGCCGCCACCGCAACCGACGAGGCGCCCGCGCCCGACCCCTCGGCCGTCGCCACCGCGACGCCGACCCCCGCCCTCCCGACCGTCCCCACCCCCTGACTCGTCTCGCAGCTCGACCACCACACCAGGTCTATGACCCGGTCGCTGGTCTCTAGTCGACTGCACTCCCCCCCAACCACACAGCTTCGTCCGAACCGCTGGGATCCACTCCCGGCGCCGCTTCTCGGACGGAGCTGTCGTCGTTTTTAGCGATAATCTAGAATAAAAAGACTCAGCTTATTGACAAAAAACGAATAATTTGATATAAAACGTGGTTCTTTCCACAACCTACTTCTTCATCATTCACTAGGTTGACGCATCCAAGGTTTCAGTTGCTCAGCTGTTTGCAGAGAATATCTCGTATGTTCTTTGGAAACAGCTGAGTAAACTGTCTGGATGCGTAGGGGCATGGTGCTTCTGCGCGTTCCACACGGTCGAATTTGTTTCTGAATCAGACCCACAGGAGAATGCCGTGAACGCACCCGCAACCGATCCCCGGACCAAGACCACCGATCACGACCCCCACACCAGCCAGATCGTCTTCGACGAGAAGGGGGTCGAGAGCCCGCTCGACCTTCCCATGCTGGTTCCCGAACAGGGGGGCTGGCGCCAGCCGGGACACATCATCCCGGCGGGCTACGTCGTCGTCAGCGCCCAGCGGCGCGAGGCGCTCCTGACGCAGAGCCTCCGGCGCACCGCCCGCGAGGCGAAGCTGCAGGACGACCTCGCCAAGGCCAACACCGACCTCGCAGACGCGCGGCGCGAGTACACCGAGCTCAAGGCCGCCTCCAAGCGCGCCTTCCGGCTGACGTTCGACTCGAGCTCGTGCATGCGCGACCCGATCAACGTCGGCGAGTGGGCGTACATGCGCGACGAGCGCTTCAGCCTCCTCGTGCGCACCTACACGCCGAACGGCAACCAGCTCCTCACCCCCTGCACGCTTCCCAGCGAGCACGGCGCGAGCATCGGCATCGGCGACATGGGCGACGACGGCTATGTGGTCGTCATCCGCCGTGGCGACCGTGTGCGCCCCCGCATCAAGGACGCCGAGGTCGGCTACTACGTCCTCGTCATGAGCCTCGACATCGAGTTCACCGAGGAGTTCTACACCGCCGCCGAGTTCGAAGCGATGCTCATGAGCTCGGACGGCTTCCAGACCGCCCCGGTCGCCCCCGGGCAGCGCATCAAGCTCCGCGGCTACCAGGGCGACGACCCCAAGCTGCTGCGCGAGCTGTTCGAGCGGGTCATCAGGGACAACTACGCCAACAGCTTCCGGCTGAAGACCGAGGCGGCCCAGCGCCAGCTCGAGTCCAGCGACCCCGTCGCCGGCGCCCTGCCCGCCGGTCCCCAGCAGCCCTCCGCCGCCGCGCCCGCGCGGTCGGAGGTCGACGTCAAGGATGTCAAGACCACCCCCATGACCGTCGCCAAGCCCGCGGCCGGGCCGGCCGGGCCCTCCCTGCCGCCGCCCGTCCCCGAGGTGGCGCGGCAGAGCGTCCGCCCCGACGCCCGTCCCTCGCGCGACGACGCCGGTTCCACCGGCCCCAAGGACGACACCGTGGGGGTGGACAAGGGCCTCGAGGGGAGCGGCAAGGCCGACCCGAAGGCCGACGGTGCCTCGCGCCCGACGCCCACCGGCAACGGCGGCATCAACGAGGAGCCCGTCGCCCTGGAGGACCTCGCCGCCCTCACCACCCAGGGCGCCCGCCCGCCCGCGCCCAACGCCCCGAGCGCGTGATGAAGAAGTAGCCTCCGGCCACGCCTCCCTGGTGTGGCCAGCTACGCCGTCGATGAGATCGCCGCTGATTCTTCAGCAGCCTTCCTTCTCATCGGCGGCGTTCTCGTATTCAAAAGAAAGAGGGAAGTTCGTTAAATGCTCAGTGAGCTTGACAAAAAGACAATAATTTGATATAAAGTGACGTTCTTTTCCATTTGAAACGCTATCCAGTATCCTGTGTTGTGCGCGTTTCGTTTGGCTGATTTTCGAGATGAGTTCTTCGTCTCTGGAATCAGCCGAGCGGCCGCGTAGCAAGCGCAACCCACCCTAGACCCGTTCGAGCTGGCGAGCCTCCGATGACGTTCCAAAAGCGTACCCTCCTCGGCCTCATCATCTGCTCCCTCATCGGGAGCGCCGCCGGCATCGCCCTCGAGGCGGCCGGCGCGTCCATCCACTGGTGGGGGGTCACCCTCTTCACCAGCGCCTGCTGGCTCCTCCTCTGCCTGTTCGTCTACCTGAAGAAGCGCTGGGAGGACGTCCAGGCGGCCGAGGCCAAGCGCAACGCGCCGCCCGCCGACGAGTTCATCCCGCGCGGCGTGCGCGAGACCCGCGACCCCGCCGACATCGAGAACCTCCCCGTCACCGACGAGGGGGGCAGGCGCCACGTCCCGGGCGCGACGCCCGTGACGGTCGTCGTCCACCCCAAGGGGCAGCCGGCCGCCGTCGCCCAGTTCGACCGCTTCGCCCCGGCGAGCTCGGACAGCGGCGACGCCGGGAACGCGCGCTTCTTCTTCGCGCAGATCGTCGTCCAGGTGCTCACGCGGCCCGGCGCCCCGAAGGACGGCTCGTTTCAGGCGCGCTTCGCCCTGGGCCAGACGATCCCGAAGGGCGCCCCGTCCAGGCGGTACGAGCCCGGCCACAAGGTCGACCTGGGCATCGACGTCGTCGACGTGTTCGTCTGCGCGGACTACGACAGCGGCCGCCGCTTGGCCCTCAAGCTGAACGGCGTGCGCGTGGCCGACGAGCCCACCCGGGAGGCGACGTCTGCGGCGCGTTTCGCGCTCGGTGGCGGCACCCCCGCCGCCAAGCCCGACGCCGCCGCGGGCAACTGAGTCGGTGACAGGTGATGGGCAGCGTTTCAACAACTGCAGACTTTGCTTCAACGCCGCCCACGAGACCCGCCGCAATCTGCGCGCCTCTCCTCGTGTGGCGGTGTTCTCGTTTCAGGAGTAAGAAAAGAAATGGGGGAAGGAGGTTGAGATGGCAAATGAGATCGCCTTTCTGCGAGATTGTCTGAAGGCAGCCTTGCTTACTACATCCTGCAACTGTCTCATGATTCTGGGTTGGATGTTGGTTACGTTCGATGATTATCTCGTCTGGGACTACATTAAGGAGTTTCAGAATTACTCACAGCTCTTTCTCGTGGCCTTTGGTCAGTTCTTTCTCTTTCTCATGATGCTGCGCGAGCAGTATTGGGTGGGACGTCTGCATCAACTGATTGAGGATCGTCCTAAAACATAACCGCCATCGAGAATACCGCTGCCTATTAGCGGACCTGTTCTTGGTGGCGGTATTCTCGTTTTAGAGATATGACGTGTGGTATACTGGTTCCGTTACCTATGTCCTTTGATACCGAGCCTCAGAAAAAGGCTGGTCCGGCTCTTGAGCTGACCAAACCGAAGTTAGAAAAAGGTCCTTCCAAGGCCGAATTGAAGCAGAAACAGATCGAAGAACACGCGGCGCTCGAAGACGAGCGCTTGTACCGCAAAGGGGCCGCCGTCGTGAAGGATTTGATCGCGCCAGCTTCGATGCGGATCGAGCCATCCTTTGTGCGCTTGGGCGATATTTTCTGCCGTACGCTGTTCGTCGTGACCTATCCGCGTTACGTATCTGTTGGTTGGGCTTCGCCGGTTATCAACTTGAGTGCTCAGTTGGATATTTCGATGTTTTTCTACCCAATCAAATCGGATGTCATTTTGAAACAGTTGAAACGCAAGGTAGGTATTTTGGAGGCGCAGATTTTGTCCGACAACGAATCAGGCAAGCCACGCGATCCGATTACAGAAACAGCCTTGCGTGACGTCGAGCAATTGCGTGATGATCTGACGCAGGGGATTGAGCACTTTTTTCAGTTTGCGTTCTATTGCACGTTCTATTCCAAAGACATGGATGAGTTGGAGCGTGTGACGACGCAAGTTGAAGGAACCTTCGCTTCGGCCTTGATTTATACGCGTCGTGCCTATTTCCAGTCCGAACAAGGCTTCAACTCGACGATGCCACTCTGCAATGATGAGCTGCAGATCACGTTCAACATGAGTACGTCGCCGATCGCGTCATCTTTTCCGTTCACATCAGCAGAACTCTCCAGTGACAACGGCATTTTGTACGGCATCAATCGGCATAATAATTCATTAATTTTGTTTGATCGCTTCTCGTTGCAGAACGCTAACGCCGTTATTTTTGCGACGTCGGGTGCAGGAAAGAGTTACGCCATCAAGCTTGAAATTGTTCGTTCGATGATGATGGGCGTTGATGTCATCGTCATCGACCCAGAGATGGAATATAAGCATCTGTCGGATGCCGTGGGCGGAACGTACATCAATATTTCATTATCATCCCGTTCCAAAATCAATCCGTTCGATTTGCCACGACCCAGCGGTGAAACGACCACGGCCGAAGATATTATTCGGAGTGCTGTCATCACAATCAAAGGTTTGTTGCGCTTGATGTTGGGCAAGCTCACGCCCCAAGAGGATTCCATTCTCGATCGTGCCTTGCTTGAAACGTATGCCAAGAAAGATATCGTGCCAGGCGCGGACCTGAGCAAGGTCGAACCGCCAATCATGCAAGATTTCCAGGATATTCTAGAAGGCATGGAAGGTACGACTGATCTGATCGTCAAATTACGTAAGTTTACGGAAGGTACCTTTTCGGGTCTTTTGAATTCGCCAACAACGGTACAGATGAATAACCAGCTCGTGGTTTTCTCTGTGCGCGATCTAGAAGATGAACTGCGTCCAATGGCGATCTATACCATCGTGAACTACATCTGGAACGTGGTTCGTTCGGAACGCAAGAAGCGCATGCTTGTGATCGATGAAGCCTGGTGGTTGATGCAGTCTGAGGATTCGGCCAAGTTTATTTTTGCGCTCGTCAAACGTTGTCGCAAATACTATTTGGGCATCACGACCATCACGCAAGACGTGAATGACTTCTTAACTTCACCGTACGGC
>JAGOTP010000011.1:0-15046 GCA_018061755.1 Patescibacteria group bacterium
CTAGTTGAACACTGATTCAACTAGTCGTTCAACTAGTTTGGATGGGGCGGATATCCTCCCCATACCCCTCCTTTTGGTCATGTCTGGGACTCAAAATAGGTTCGGACTTGGTTGTACAGGGACTCCAGCACAAAACTTAATGGTTTTTCAATCGCCATTTTGCGGGCGGCCTTCACGGCCGTCCATTGTGTTTTTAGAGAAGATTCGCCAATAGATCCGGATGGATTTTGACTTTGCTCCTGATTTATTACCACCACTTTTTTATCCGAGAGGAGGAGGTTCGCCTCGCACACGATTTTAAGTTCTGATATATTTGAAGTGCTACCAACCCAACCAAAGGACTTTTTTGATTGCCGCCTCGGTCAATCCTTTGGCTTTTCGAAGTCCTTTGGGTTGGTAGCACCGGGGCGGCATTAAAGTTTAAATAACATATTATGTCTCAATCCTTTTTTCTCTATGTCCGTAAATCAACGGACGTCGAAGACAAGCAAGTTTTGTCGATTGAAGCACAGATCGCAGAACTAAAAGAATTTGCAACGCGAGAAGGACTTCTGCTCGCAGATATTTTTGTCGAGAAGCAATCCGCCAAAAATCCTGGCAGACCTATTTTTAATGAAATGCTCACGCGATTAGAAAAAGGTGAGGCGCAAGGTATCGTGAGTTGGCATCCAGATCGTCTTGCGCGTAATTCGGTAGATGGAGGAAAGATTATTTACCTCTTGGATTGTGGTCGTATCGAAACGTTAAAGTTTCCGACGTTCTGGTTTGAAAGTACCCCTCAAGGAAAGTTCATGTTAAATATTGCTTTTGGTCAAAGCAAATATTATGTCGATTCACTTTCTGAAAACACTAAACGAGGTTTACGGCAAAAGGTACGAAGGGGTGAATTTCCTGGGCGAGCAATCCTTGGCTATATCAACGATGTGAGATTGAAGAGGGTTGTCGTTGATAAAGAGAGAAAGGATATTGTTCGTGAAGCTTTTGAACTCTATGCAAAAGGTGATTCTCGGTTGGAAGATATTTCTTCCTTCTTCAAAGATAATGGAATCACCTCAAGATACGGCAAGCCTCTCAAGCGCGATACGATCTCTCGCATCCTCTCGAGTTCTTTTTACGTTGGACTTTTCAAGTACAACAAAGAAATTTATGAAGGGAAACACGAGCCCATTGTTTCAAAGAGTACTTTTGATCAAGTGCAGATGGTTTTGAAACAACGAGGCAAGCCACAGAAAACTAAGAACGTGCCACAAGCCCTTTGCGGTCTTTTATCCTGCGCTACTTGTGGCATGAGCATCACGGGAGAATATAAGATCAAACGACAACTCAATGGCAACGTTCACAATTACTTCTACTACCGCTGTACGAAAAAGAGTAAAACGGTTGCGTGCGATGAGCCTAACGTTCTTGAGAAAGATTTAATCAAGGAAGTCTCATCTGCGCTCCAGCCCTATATTTTGCCCAAAGATTGGGCGGTGGATTTAATCCACAGGTTGGAAAATGACGCTAAGAAAAACACCCAATCCGTTTCAATCGTTATTCAAGAGCTTAAAATATCTCTTGAACGCCTTAAAACGAAGCTCCAGCGTCTTCTTGATTCATTTCTTGAGCAGGATATCGAGCGGAGCGTCTATCTTGAAAACAAAGCTCAGCTTATGAGCGACAAGAAGTCGCTAGAGGAAAAAATCTTCAAACTCGAGCATGACCAAAATCGTTGGCTCGAACCGATGCAAGAATGGATCAAAGAGGCTCAGAATATGGATAAAATCGTGTGCGAGAATGACCTTTTGGCTAAAAAGGTCATGGCCAAAAAAATCTTTGGCTCGAACCTCCTCCTCTCGGATAAAAAAGTGGTGGTAATAAATCAGGAGCAAAGTCAAAATCCATCCGGATCTATTGGCGAATCTTCTCTAAAAACACAATGGACGGCCGTGAAGGCCGCCCGCAAAATGGCGATTGAAAAACCATTAAGTTTTGTGCTGGAGCGGGTAGAGGGAGTCGAACCCTCATCTCTACCTTGGCAAGGTAGCATAATAGCCGCTATACGATACCCGCTTGGGCGCTATTTACGCGCCCAGGATAGTAGCAGGGGTTAAGATGGCTGGCAAGATGGTTTAGGTGGGTTGGGCTAATGGGGTTTTAGGGCTCAGTTTGCTCGTCCGACGCTTCTCGAGCCAACGCCGAATGCCTTCGACGGCTCCAATGCTGCCAATGGCGATCCCAATGGCATTCCAGGGAAGAGAAGTATTGCTTGGACTTGTTCCGGCAGCCTTCTGTTCCGATTCAGGATGCTTCAGAAGAACGATGTCTGACGCTCGTGAAGGTTGGATTTTCCAAGTGCCGCTGCGTCCATCGAAAATACCAAGGACTTCAATGGTGTCGCCGGCACGGATTCGTTGAGCGCGATAGCCTAGAACAGTTTTGATGGGAATGGTTACCTCGCCGATATCGGCTTCAATCGTGATGGAAGATGAGCGACTGTCCACGACTAATCCAGTTAATTTGGTATAGCTCCACTGATCTTCGAGGCCGGGAGCGTTCCAATCGACCAGACGTGGCGTGCTCGTGGCAGGTTGTTCGACTGGTTTCCATTGATCGCCTGTTTCCATTTGCAATTGAACACCTTCATCGTTGGCAAACAGCAAGCCAGTCACTTCGATCGTCTGCCCTAGGAGTGGACTTGGTTGCTGTGTTGTGGCTTTGACGAGCAAACCGCGTCCATCCGGTGCTAGCAAGACGAAGCGTTGTTTTCCGAAGATACCAACCGTTGATCCAACCAGACCTTGCAGCTTTACTCGTACGCGTGGTGAGAGCTGCTCAGGCGGAATCTGTTCAAAGTGCGTCACAGAAGAGGGGATGACAAGAGGTGTCTTAGTGGAAGCTTTTTTCGTCGTGGTCGCAGCCGGTTTTTTAGCAGTTGTTTTCTTTGGAGCAGGAGTTGCTTTCGTGGTTTTGCTAGCCACGGCCTTGGTTGAGCTTTTTTCTGATTTGGAAGCCGCGTTGCTTACAGCCCTTGTTGCCGCAGCCGCTTCCAGTGTTTCGATAGTGGATGTTTTTGCTGCTGAAGCCGCAGGTTTCTTGGAAGGAGTGGCAGCGGTGGATGAAGCAACGCTTTTTGTTGTACTGACTTTGGGCTGTGTGCTGGTTTTGACCGGTGCAACCGTTACAGCGGTCGTCACTAACTCAAAGATATTGCTCGCACCCTTGGTGATGTGACGAGTCAGTTTCCAGGTTTTGGATGCTTCATCGCGGATCCAGGATGTGTCGCGTGGGCTGTTGCCATAGCGGACTTCTTGGACAATGCTGCCATCGGCGCGTTTCAAGCGGAGACTCGCGCCGGCATTCTTGAGTTTTGAGCCTTTCCAAGCGGGAAGGAGGTACGTTCCTTGGATGTTCAGGGCTTGGATCGTGGAGGTTGTGAAGGTGAAAACAGTTTTCCCATCCGCTTCCAGTTTCCAATCGAGATAGCGCAGCGGATTGACGTTGAGTGGTACTAGGAGTTCGACCCATTCTTCTTGATTCGTGGTGGGAGCAGCCATGATTTCTGTGACAACCGGATCAATCAGGGGACTTTCGTGGAAGATGGGTGTGATGGCAGGAGCAGTCGTAACTGTCGCGGGAGCTGAGGAGCTAGACGGACTTGGTTCAGATGCGGTAACCGTCGTTGCGGTCGATGTTGTGAGAAGACTGTCCGTTGTGGTTGCGACTGTGTTGGTTGAAGTTGTCTTAACAAGAACTTGAGTAGACGTTGCCTCTACGGAAGCTGCAGTCGAAGTTGCGTTATCGAGACTTGTTCCACTCGTGTGCTCGAAAGGCGGCGTTTCTGGGGTGCTGGACGTGAAGACGTCTGAGATCCCAGTGGTTGCTCCTGATTCTGGAACAGGTTCAGAAGATGTGGAGAAAACAGGATCGGTTTCATGTTCAGGACTTAAGGGATTGAGAGGATCTGTCGCTGCCTCTGGATCTTCCGCTTCTGTCTCAGGTTCCTCTTCGGCAGCCGGTTCGAGCGGAAGAGAAGACGAGGCGTATTCTATGCTCGGAGCCGGTAGCGAAGACGGGGTGGAGGACGATTCGATCGGAAGTTCCGTCGTTGTGGTGGCGGTTGCGTTTGTGTTTTCGGGAAGGAGCGTACAGGCGTCGCAAACGCCTGGTGTGCCAAGATCAGGCGCACCTGGCTGAATGAGGTCGCTCGCTGACTTCCAGATCCAATTCGTACTACTCGCGGTACGAATCATGCTGGTGTTCGTCGGACTGCTGGCACCTGCCGGTGGTTTTATGCCGCTGCCTGCTTGATCATGAAGATCACCGGTCTCATCACGCAACTCGATTAGAAGATGATCGTTCGAAAGTGAAAGACTGCTGGTTGCAACTGCGATCGTTTGAGTGAGGAGTGTTTTATCTGTATTGGCAAGATAATTTGCGATTAAGAAGGTTTGTCGTGGAGCGATGCTATCAGTTTCACTGAAGTAGATGGGCTGATCGCTAGCTCCAACCAGTGACCAGCCGGCTAGGCTAATGGGTTCATCACTGATATTCCAAAGTTCAAGCCATTCATCAGCTGTAGAGCGTGATGAGCCGGACCACTGAACTTCACCAATGAGTACACGTTGTGTCTGAGGAGCTGCGTAAAGAGCCTGCTGAGGAAAAAGAGTAAGAAGGGTGCACCAAACCAAGAGGGACGAGACTATGGCTCGTCCCCTTGCATGGGGGAAGTGCATGGTGTGAGGCGACTGATCCTTCGACGGATCGGGCGAAGCGTCGTTGTTCTCAGGCCTTCCTATCCATCATGGCATGACTTTTTTTCGGCTTGTGGAAAGATGGAATTTTGGAAGAAAAGAACTGTCGGATCTATCTGAACTGTTCAGGTATTGGCTGACAAATTTTGTCGGTTGTTGTTCTTCGTTCGTGCAAAATATATCTGTCGTTGTTTACCAAACACCAGATGTCTTTGATCTCATCGCGCATTGCTTGACGTACGTTCGAAACGGCTAGACGAGGGATCCGTAGATCATGATGAATCATCCACAGCCAAGAAGACTCTGTGGATAACCTCAGGATTGTTCAAGAATATGGAGCACTTGACCAGGCGTTCCATCTGTTCTACTTTTGTTCTATATGGCGACGCCACTTACCCCGAAGCAAAAGGAAGTTCTGGACTTTATCGTTCAGTACATCCATGACCGAGGGTTTGCTCCTTCCTATCGTGAAATTGCGAGTGGACTGAAGCTCGCATCACCTTCAACTGTACACGTGCACGTTCAAGCGCTCCGTCAGCGAGGCTATCTGCGGGATTCAGACGGAGACTCGGGTAATCGTGAGCTCGAGCCTACGGACAAGGCTGTGCTTTGGGGACGGAGTGTGTTGTTGCCTTTGATTGGTCTCATCACGGCTGGACAGCCAATCGAAGCTGTTCAGGAGCACGAAACCCTGGCCGTTCCGGTTGAGCTCGCATCTGATCCATCGAATACCTATATTCTCAAAGTAAAAGGCGAATCCATGATCGAAGAGGGGATTTTGGATGGAGATTACGTTGTGGTTGAACGAAATCCGTCACCTCGTAATGGCGATGTGGTGGTAGCGCTCCTTGATAATGCCTACGCGACGCTCAAGAAGTTCTATCGTGAGCGAGGACGTATACGGTTGCAGCCGGCGAATAAGACGATGAAGCCCATTTTTTGCTACGATCCATTAATTCAAGGAATTGTGAAAGGCGTTATTCGATCATTTAGTCATTAGTCTGTTTTCGCCAGTTATTGCTCCCAAGATTCACCTTGGCTCGTCTTTTTGCTCCTCATTTTCCTTCCGCTTCTATGATCTATCGCAAAGTGCAGGCTCCGATTGATGTCATGATGTGTTTTCGTGATGGACATCCTGAGCCAATGGTCTTCAAATGGAACGATCGTTTTCATCAAGTGAAGCGTGTCCTCTTTATGCATGCAGAAAGGGTCGGTCAGCGGCGGGTCTACTTCTTTTCTGTCTCTGATGGCACTCAAGCCTTTCGTCTCCGCTTTTGTACTGAGTCATTGAACTGGTCTTTGGAGGAGGTATGTCGGATGGAGCGAACAGTATCGCCCGAGCCTGTTTTGGCCTAAAAAACAAACACATTGTGCCGAGGGTCGGGGTGACAGGACTTGAACCTGCGGCCTCCTGCTCCCAAAGCAGGCGCTCTAGCCAACTGAGCTACGCCCCGACTCTTTGCACAATGTGCGAGGATAGTAGCCGGAAATGTCTAATTTGCCAAGCCTGTCACAAAAACGCCTCTCAGGGTTCAAATGGGATAGGAAGCTTCTTTCGAAAGACGGGTGCCAATGATATGATGCGAGCGATTGATCACGAGTTTACGAATGAAGAGTGATCAGTCATTAAAGCGTAGTCCTTTCAGGACATTTCATGCGTGATTTTGTACCAGGGGCGGAGCTTGGCGAGGGCGCATATGATCCGGATGAACGAGAGCGTCTTTTTCTGGACGAACTGCTGTCTCGAGTAGGTGCGCCAGCTCCCTTATCTCCTCAGAAACGTCGAACGCGAAGAAAAATTCGGCGTAAGGTTTTGCGTACAGAAGAGATTTTACATGTTCCGCTTGTTCCTTCTGTTCCATTGCGTGCTTCACACAAAGGCCCGGTTCGTATTCCCATTCAGCATCGTCCGCATGCCCAGAGTCCTTTTTTGGTGAGTGTCCAAGGCTTGGTTCAACCGATTCATGAAGAGAAGCGTGTCGCACGTGAGCGATCCATCCATGAGTGGAATCAGCCGATGGATCTTGGTTTGTCCGCCGATACTCTTTTATCTGAAGCCGTAGATCTCCATATCGCTCATGTAGATCCCTTCATTTTTCATCACCAGTTCACACCGGCAGATGCGGAGATTGCGTTTCAAGAAGCGTATGGGTTTTTGAATCGTTTGCGATCACCTTTCATTCGTTGGGAAATCCAGCGGGCTGAGGGTCGAATGGGTCTTGCGGTGACCCCCGTTGCTCGGCCGGGTTATTCCGAAATATCGGTTCAGGAAGAGCATGTTTTGCCGTTAGATTTTGATGAGCAGTGGACCATTCCTTCGGTTCAACATGTTTCTGCGCCAAACCCTCGTTTTGCTCTTTTGCGTAAGCGCTTGTCCTCATTTTTCTCACATACCAGCGAGGAAATCCAGGATGCCATTTCTCGTGTGGAGGAGCGCGAAGAGGATGTGATCGCGCAAACGGAACAGGCTTGGGGCGTGCCGGTTTTGATTCCTCGCTTGGATTTCGTGAAAGTCTTTGGTGGTTTGGCCGCCTTACTGCTTGTTGCGAGTTTGCCAGCCGGAGCTGTTTCGTTATCGCGTTCCTTCCGCGGTACGGTTGAAGAAAGTCTGAGTCAGAGTCGAGCGGCGGTACAGGATGTGGTTCGCGTCACAGATCTCGATAATCCGATCGGGGATGCGCCGTCGGCTTTAGCGGTTGCTTCTGAACGTTTCCGAGCAGCTGAAGACGGTTTGCGCCAAGTAAATGGGTTGACGAGCTTGATCATTCGTTCCTTGCCACAGACCAGAGATGCTTATCAAAGCGGTGTCGCTTTGCTAGACGCAGGTACGCAAGCAACGAAAGCTGGTCGATTGGTGACGGAAGGCGTCCAGGAGGCCCTCAAAGCAGACGTTCGTTACCCGGTTGAGCGTGCAGCCACCCTTCAAACGTATATCGATGCAGCTTTGCCCACCTTGAATCAAGCCAAGGCTCGTTTTGCTGAAGTAAAAGAGGAGGTATTGCCTGAGGCAGAGCGTGGGCGTGTGAAGCAGGCACGGATAGCTGTTGAGGGCGGTGTGAAGGCATTGGAAGATATCTCCGCCACCCTGAGATTTGCTCGTTTATTGATGGGTGAATCTCGTGAGCAGACGTATTTACTGGTGTTCCAGAACCAAGCTGAACTGCGTCCAACAGGCGGCTTCATGGGATCGGTGGCTGAGCTGATGCTGGATCGAGGTGAGGTGAAAAACGTCTTTGTGCCAGGTGGGGGGCCGTATGACCTTCGCGGTCAGCTGAAGAGTCGTGTGCTTGCGCCGAAACCACTCCATTTGGTGAATCCACGTTGGGAGTTTCAGGATGCGAACTGGTTTCCAGATTTCGCTGCCTCAGCCGAAAAGATCCGCTGGTTCTGGAGTCAGGGTGGCCAGTCGACCTTGGATGGGGTGATTGCGGTCAATGCCTCCGTTCTTGAGCCGCTTCTGCGTTTCACTGGCCCAATCGAATTGCCTACCTATGGCAAGAGCTTTACGGCTGACAACATTCAATTTGAATTACAAAAAGCCGTTGAACTTGAGTATGACAAGACCGAAAATAAGCCCAAGAAGATCATCGGCGATCTGTTCCCCGTGTTGCTTGAGCGGTTGCGTTCGGCTCCGCCCGAAGATTCCCTTCGTTTGATTTCCCTTTTGGATGCGTCCTTCCGCAAAAAAGATATCCAGCTTTGGTTCCGCGATGCCGAGCTGCAAAGCTACGCGGATCGTTTTGGTTGGACGGGGCGTTTGAAGCCAACCAGAGGAGATGCCCTAAGTCTGGTTGAGGCGAATATTGGTGGACAGAAAACCGATGCGGTGATTCGTGAAACGCTTGATCAGCGTGTACAGATCCTCCCAAGCGGACAGATTGAAACGACAGTGACGCTTGATCGTGCTCATGATGGAAAACAGGGTGAGCTCTTCCGAGGAGCGAATAACGTCGAATATGTGCGTTTGTATGTACCGCTTGGGTCGGAGTTGTTGGCTGTCGAAGGAGTACAGCCACCGACTTCCACGGCGTATAAACTCCCTCTGGAGCAGGATTTGCCTGACGAGGATTTAGCGGCTCTAGTAAAACTTCCTAAGCTTGGACCATCCGGAGCTGATGTGACCCAGGAATTCGGACGGACGGCTTTCGGCGTCTGGGTTCAGCTCAAACCGGGTGAGAGTTCACGTACTACCTTCCGTTATCGCTTACCGTTTACGATTCAAGAATTGTCAGAACGTGCCTTGGCGGATTACGATCCAACAGCCATCGTGACGGGTGGAGCGTATACCCTTTATCTCACGAGTCAGTCTGGAAAAGCGGATCGAGCCTTGAATCTTCAGATCGATTATCCGCCAAGTTGGAATGTTCGTTGGTCAAGTCGTACGGATTTACGCCAAACCCCAGGATCGCTGAGTTGGTCGGGTCCGTTGTCTGAAGATCAGATTTTCGCTTTGTCCTTTGCTTTCCCCGCCTATGAACAAGCCTCCCTCCGACAAGAAGGGGAATAAGCCGGTAGTGCGTGCCAAGCGCACGAGTCGTGCTCCGTCCGATGATCCGGTCGAAGAGCGTTTGTCGAGTATTTATCGTGATGAACAGGGAGATTTGCCGGACTTTGATCAATTGGATCGCAAGCGAAGCTTTTGGTGGTTACGGACGACTGTTTGGGTAGTGATTATCGCTTGTGTGGTGAGCGTTTCTGCTTGGGTGGGGTTCTTGGTTTGGCGTCCTTGGAGAAGCGATGGTCCACCTGCCATTGCTTTGCGTATCGAAGCATCAACGGCGCTTGCTCCAGGCAAAGAAGAAGAGATCCGCATTCAATGGGAAAATACCGGTATGCGGCCCATTCAGGCGGCTGAAGTGCGCGTTTTTTTACCAACAGATTTCGTTTTGCAGCAGGCGACTCCACAGCCCACCTCTGTTTCATCTAGTCTTTGGAGTTTGGGGCTTCTGCCGCCGCAACAAAAAGGCTCAATCGTGTTACGAGGTATTTTCTACGGTTCTGCTGATCGTCAAGCCACGATTCAGGCCTTGGCCACCTACCGTCATGGTTCGGTCGAGCGTGAAAGACAACTCGCCGAAACGCTTCGTCTCGCTTATGTCACTTCTACCGTGGAAGGTTTACTCGTCGTACCCGAGCGAATGCTGCCTGGTGACCAGGCCGTTTTGCGCTATCAGGTCACTAATCGGTCGGATCAGGTCTTGGGGCCACTGACCGCGCGTTTTAATTTACCAGAAGGCTTCATTGTTTCCGCTTCTTCTTCACCTGGTTTGAATCAAACCGGCCAGCTTCTGACCTTCCCCATCACACGCCTTCCTCCTGGCTCGATGACAACCCTGCAAGTAGTTGGTTCGATGTTGTCTGGCCACGCAGGAGACGCTGTGCTCACGGCTGCGGTTGGACGTATCGATCCGCGTGGAGCTTTCGTTGCTTTGTCGGCTTCAGAAAAACGTTCAGTTATTTTAGCGGGAGATCTAGGGTTGCGTTTGATTGTAAACGGTAGTCCAACGGAAACGACGATCGATGCCGATACTCCGTTGCGTGTAACTCTGGCTTACGAAAACACGAGTGGAGAGGTATTGAAAGATGTCTCACTGAGCTTGGTCGCTGAATCATTTGTGAACGGCAAACGCCAAACAGGAACGTCTGGTTTGATCGCTTGGTCAGATCTTCAAGATCTACAACGAGCAGCAACGAATACCAAAGGCGTAACGCAGACGCTGAAACTCTCAGCTACTCAAGTTCCGAGCTTTGTATCTTTACCCGCTGGCGCCAAGGGATCTTTTGATTGGATTTTACCCATCAGATTAGCTCCGACAGGAACAAAAGACGGCGTGATTCAGTTGGCTGCCTTGGCTCATATTGATCGGGTGGGGGAGACGTCCGGGAGTCGTGATGTGCGGTTGACGCCTCTCGCTCTGCGTTACAAATCTGATGCGGATATCCGCGTTTTTGCTCGTTATTCAACCGAAGAAGGCGCACCGATCGGGACCGGACCTTTGCCGCCCCAGGTCGGCAAGACAACCGATTATCGCATTGTGTGGCAGCTAACCAAACGCGTTCATGAATTAGGCGAGGTCGTAGTTCGAGCGAAATTGCCAGCCATTGCCGTTTGGACAAAATCTGTGCAGGTCGACAAGGGTACTTTGACCTACGATGAGAAAACGCGTGAAGTTCATTGGACTATTCCCAATGTGCCGTTAGCTTCCGGTAACGTGATCGCCTCTTTCGGTCTGCAGGTGACGCCAGAACGCGCCGATGTTGGCCGGTTTGCTCCTTTGGTTGGTGAGGTGACGTTCGAGGCGCGTGATCTTCAGTTGAATACCCCTCTTTCGCGTCTGAAACCGGCATTGACTACGGATCTGCCGGATGACGAAGTCGCTCGTGGCAGAGGAGTTGTGCGTTAGATAGCGTTGTGGATATCGGATGTGTGCTATGATACCCATTGTTCTTTCCTTTTTGTATGCCTATCCGCGGAAGCCGTCGCCCAAATGTCGTCCCCATCACCGCTCCTTCGTTTTCCACACCTCCCCGTTCTTATCTTTATCGCAAAATCGCTTTTGGATTCATTGGTTTAACCGTCTTACTGGTTGCCGCGATCCTTTGGCTTTCCTCAGTACGAGCAGAAGTGATCGTACACGTGAAGAAAGAACCGGTAGCAGTCGATACGGTCGTTGAGTTAGCTAAAACCCCAAAAGCGGGTCAGCTTTTGGGCCGTGTAGCCCAAGGCACGTTTGAGAACCGCAAAGAATTCCCCATCCGAGCTGCGGGGGGTGATGCTGCGACAACGACTCCAGTTGCTTTGATTCCATCAAATGTTTCAACGACGCCGGCTGCTACGACAACCCCGGTTGTTCTCACGAATTCCATTGCTCGTGGAACGGTCAAAATCATCAATACCTATTCCCGTGCCCAGACTTTGGTTCGTACCACTCGCCTTTTGACGGCTGATAACAAATTATTCCGCATCGACAAAGCGGTGAATGTGCCAGCTGGTGGATCGGTTGAAGTCGCAGTGTACGCTGACAAAGCCGGAGCTGAGTTTGCCATTGGTCCTAGTAAATTCACGATTCCTGGTCTCTACGTTGATCTCCAGAAGTTTATTTACGCTGAATCAAGCGCTCCGTTCAAGCTCGAAACGGTTCAGCCGGCTGCCGCGACAGCTCCACGCGCTCCTGCGACGACGACTCCTCGTGTAACTCGCCCTGGAACGGTCAGCCCAACCCAAGAAGAGCTGGATAGCGCAGAACGCCAGGCAATCAACGAAACGTTGGAACGCGCCAAGCGACAACTCGCCTCAGAGGTAGCAGAATCTACTTCGCTCGAAGGGGTCTATTTCACCAAAGTGCGCAAAGAGATCTTGCCAGGCTCGACCCCACAGTCCTTTATTGTCTACATTCAAGCCGATGTCACGGCCGTCTACTATCCAAAGGACGACATGCTAGTCTTGGTTCGCAGTAAATTGCGTGAAAAAGTCCCGTCTGATCGTGAAATTATCCCGTTTGATGCCAAGGCTATTCGCTACCAGATTGAATCCGTTGATCCACGTACCGAAACAGCTACCGTTCGTGTTCAAGCTGACGCTGCCGCTCGCCTGACTCCAACCAGTGAAACCCTGAAGAAGGAAACAATGGTCGGCAAATCTAAACAAGAAGTGATCGATATGTTGGAAAAACTCGATGGTGTGGAATCGGTCGATGTCAAAACCTCTCCAGGTTGGCTCAGAAAGATCCCAAGCATGCAGGAGCGAGTTGATCTCAAAGTTGAATAGCAAAAACATCCCACCTCTTCGGTGGGATGTTTTTGCTATGGCGTAAGTCCGTATCCAATTTTTGCGATGCCGTGATTGTATTTGATATAGCGAATCTTAATGGGGCCAATCTCACCTAATCGTTGTACATGCGTCCCGCCACAAGGAATAGATTTGCCTGCCAACGTAATGATTCGTGTCTGATCCTGCAGTTCGATGTGCGTTGGGTTATTTTGAGCAATCAGTTTAGACAAAACTTCTTCAAGTCGCCCCGCTAACCCTTCCTCTGGTTTGGTTGGAGCATGATATTCGACATATGGCCCCTCGGGAAAGTGATAGCCCTTGTTTGGCTCCCAGGGCAGGCCTAGCCCTTCTAGGGCTACATCGATGAGATGACCGGCTGAATGAAGACGACTGTGTAGATGTCGCGCTGGTTCATCGATCTTGCATTGAACGGTCTGCCCTTCTGATAACTGTCCCAGTAACGTTCCAATGTGTTCGATCTGCCCATCTTCGCGTCTTTTGACTTGAGTAACCGTTAGTTCTCCGTGCTCGTTCTTGATCGTTCCACGGTCGGTTGGTTGTCCACCGCCTTGAGGGTGAAAGATCGTATCTTCTAGAGTGAGGACTGTAAGTGTTTCGCTCGTTTCAACTCGTAAGATTTTTGTTGTGAGTTCGTGACAGGTCATGTCGGTGTAATAATGGGGGATAGAGGATCGCATAAGGCTGAAGAGTCAGAGATAAATAAATGGAGAATATGAAAACCTCGTATCAACATAACCAGCTCAGGGCATAATTCCAAGAAAATCCTCGCATGGTACAAATAAGACAAAAGTGTCACATTTGGGACATATGCGTTTAATAGCCCAAGCAGTCCGACGTCAGATCGAACTTGATCCCATCGCTTTTGATGCTTTGTTGGCCGGAATCCTCAACTGCCGCGCCTACGCCAAACAGATCCTGAAACCAGTCAGCGATGCCTGTCTCAAGCCGGTTCAGCTCAATACTGTTTTGAGATCTCTCTTACGTTTACGCAAAACCTTGGAACGTGATCGTTTTGATCACAAAAGACTACCGCTCATTCCAAAGTTTTTCATTTCCTCGCTCACCTTGAAGACGGGCTTAAGCGAAATCGCCTACGATCTCACGCCCAAAGTCGATCAACTGACACACTGGCTAGAAAACGCTCCGAAAGAAAAAGATACGCTCGTCATTACGATTCGAGGCAATCATGAATTGGCTTTGATCGCACCCTTGCCTATGATCCACGAGTTACAAAAAGCGTTTCCCCGTCAGAAGCCAAAAGGTCTTGTGACCGGTCTAGCAGCTGTAACAGTAACCTATCCTTCCGCTGACTATCTCTTTCTTCCAGGTATCACCTACGCCTTAATCCGCCAGCTCGCTTTGCATCGTATCAATATGTTGGAGAAGTGCTCGACCTACTCTGAAGAAACTTTTTTTGTAGCAGAAGAGGACGCGGCAGCGACGTTTGAATGTTTAAAACCATTCCTAAAAGCAAACACCCGTTCGGCCTAGGCTGAACGGGTGTCGTATCTGGCGTTCTACTCGTCTTTTTACAGCGCAATCGAACCGCCATCAACCTTCACCCCTGGGCCCATGGTCGAAGTGACCGTGATTGACTTGAGGAAGACACCTTTCGAAGAAGCTGGTTTGGCTTTACGGATAGCGTCGATCAACATCGTCATGTTCTCAAGAAGCGCTTTGGCATCCATCGAAGCCTTACCAATCGCTTGGTGAATGTTGGCCGTCGTATCGTTCTTGAACGAGACCTTACCTTTCTTAATTTCTTCCACCATTTTCTTCACGTTGGTGCCAACCGTTTCTGTCTTTGGGTTAGGCATGAGACCGGCTGGACCAAGGATCTTCGCGAGCTTGGCGAGCTTAGGCATCATGTCAGGCGTTGCAACCGTGATGTCACAGTCGATCTTGCCGTTCTTGATGATCTCGTTGATGAGCTCTTCGCCACCAACCGTGTCAGCTCCGGCTTCTTTCGCTTCCTTTTCGCGGTCGGCTGGAACGAAAGCGACGACCTTTTTCGACTTACCCGTTGAATGTGGGAAGACGAAGGTGGCGCGCACCTGCTGATCACCTTTTTTGACGTCGATCCCAAGGTTCAAGTGGACTTCCACGCTTGAATCAAACTTGGTGGTCGAGGTCTTTTTGACGAGTTCGAGCGCTTCAAGAGCTGGGTACAGCTTCTTGCGATCAACGAGCTTTGCGAGCTCTGAATAGCGCTTTCCGTGTGCTGTGGCGTTAGCCATAGTCGATTGTGGTGCAAACCCCCGTGTAAGCGGAGTCCCACGATCTAAGAATAAGTGGCCAAAGAATAGCGTTTTACGCAAAAAATGTCAAAAATACCCCCATACCATTCGGTGTGGGGGTATTTCTTATCTCTGATTCTTTTACACCACGTCCACTCCCATGTTTCGGGCCGTTCCTTCGACCTGGCGCATGGCGGATTCGATGCTGGTGCAGTTCAGGTCAGGCATTTTCTTTTCAGCGATGTCCTTGACCTGAGCCTTCGTGATCTTGCCAACCTTTTCCG
>JAGOTP010000011.1:15146-38921 GCA_018061755.1 Patescibacteria group bacterium
CCCATGTTTCGGGCCGTTCCTTCGACCTGGCGCATGGCGGATTCGATGCTGGTGCAGTTCAGGTCAGGCATTTTCTTTTCAGCGATGTCCTTGACCTGAGCCTTCGTGATCTTGCCAACCTTTTCCGTCAGAGGCTTAGCTGATCCTTTTGGAATCTTAGCAGCCTTCTTGATGAGTTCTGAGACCGGAGGGGTCTTCAGGATGAAGGTGTACGAACGATCTTCATAAAGAGTGATGATCGCAGGAACGACTTCACCGAGACGATCTTGGGTCGCGGCATTGATACGCTGACAAAATTCAGCGATGTTCATACCGTGCTGACCAAGGGCCGGACCAAGGGGAGGGGCTGGAGTTGCCTTGCCACCCATGACCTGGACCTTGATAAGTGCTTTGACTTTCTTGGCCATAATGAGAGAAATAATCCGTTATAAGCGCCTGGATGGAGGCGAGAAGCGTTGCTATTAAATCTTTTTTACCTGGGTAAAGTCAAGTTCGAGCGGAGTTTCGCGGCCAAACATACTGACCAAGACTTTCACTTTGCCACGTGAACCGTCGATACCGATCACCTTGCCTTCGAAGCCTTTGAATGGTCCTTCGGCGATGCGAACGGCCATGCCTTCGGCCAAATCGATCGAAATCTCTGGATCTTGGGTCGTACCCATGCGCTTCATAATCGAAGCGACTTCATCGGCAGCCAAAGGACTTGGCGTCGTACCCATCCCGATGAACTGTGTAACGTTGGGTGTGTTGCGTACTACGTACCAGGATTCATCGGTAACGTTCATCTCTACCAAGACGTAGCCTGGCAAGATTTTCTCTTCGACGACGCGACGTTTGCCATTTTTGATCTTGATCTTCTTTTCCTTTGGAACGACGACATTGAAAATCTTCTCTTGCATACCGAGCGCTTCGATACGCTGGCGCAAGTTGTTCATAACGTTCTCCTCGTAGCCAGAATAGGTGTTGATGGCGTACCAGCGTCGTCCGTACTCCGCGGTCTGCTTAGGCATACGTGTGGGTAAGTAGGGGGCGAGAGTTAGTTAGTGGAAGTGCTGGGAGCCACAACTGGAACTTGTTCAACCTTGATGTCGGTTGGTGCGCCGTCTGGTGTCGTAGCTTGAACATCAATTGGATTGACTTCGACGGAAGGTGTGACTGGCTGTGTCGGGGCGGCTTGTTGGGTCGTGGAGTTCGCATTGCGCTTGGCGATGATGGCTTGCACGCCTTTCGTAAGTCCAAGGTCGAGTGCGCTAAAGAAGGCTCCAAATACGATACAGGTCACAACAACCAGACCGGTATAGCGGATAATGTCCTCACGTGTTGGCCAGCTCACGGACATCAGCTCATCTTTAGACGAGCGGAAATAGGTACGAACGCGATCAATCAGATTTTTCATAGAGGAGAAGCTAGATCTTTAAAAAGCCCTGTTCGGGCTGTTCGTGGCTCATACTAGCAGAAAAAGTTGATTTAGGCAATGCCATGCGTTATTCTCGCCTCGTGTGTTTTCAGGTGGGTCATAAATCGATCGGTTCGCCGGGGTATAGCTCAGTTGGCTAGAGCGCTTGCATGGGGTGCAAGAGGCCGCAGGTTCAAGTCCTGTTACCCCGACCATCAAGGGCAACCTTGTCAGAAAAAAGTCGCTGAAGAGCTGTATGGCTCATCAGCGACTTTTTATTTTGTGAAATAACGAAATGTTATTTTCTAGAGATCTTCGTACGTGTCCTTGGCCAGGTAAGAAATAATCCGAAAAGGATGAGTCCCAATCCGATCAGCACGCTTACGAGCAGTTCGTGTTTAGACGAAGTAAGTCCAGGTAGACCCTCCAGCCAGCCGTACAGTGCGCCGATTACAATAACGATTCCTATGCCAATCGAGGGGAAGCCAGTATTCTCTTTCCAGGTAGATGGTTGATTTGAGGTTGCCATAGGTCCAATCGGCGGTTTTTAGTATACATCATGATGTGATTTGAAGTTTAGATCGGGTCTCTCCGAAGTTGCAAATGATGGTCTGATGACACCGTGCCGCTGGATCCCTGGCTGTTCCGCACCCGCCCGCAGAAGAGCGCCCCTCGCTCTTCTGCGGGCGGGCGCTCTTCATTTTTTGACAACCGATGGAGATTTCGATTGGCTGGTAATGTTCGTCACTGCTCTTAGATCTACAGACCTAGAGAGGAGGGTGTGATGGGCTACGAAGATGATCAGGAGCCGTTTGAATCGTCAGGTCAACTAGCAGAACGCACAGCAGTCGCTCGCAAGAAAGCTATGGAGGGCTGTGCCACGATTTTGCCGAAAGATATTCGACTACCGGTATCTGATGAAGGGCCCGCATATGAGTCGGCTGGCAAGCGTGAGATCGAGTGCATGGCCGTTTTACTGATCGCTTACTGTCAGATGCGGTGTCCAGATGCCTGGACGCGTGTGTCGGAACAGCAGTTGGCGGAAGCAGCGGCCTGGTCTCGCATGTCTGTGCAGTGGATTGATTTGCTGGTTGAAGATGGGATGGTGATGTGTTTTTCATCTGATATCCCGGGCGTCGAACGCACATATGCCGTGACGAGTTACTTTGTAGAGTTCTGGGCGGAGGTTTATTCCGACCTAGTCCGTGGACGGCGCAGATGCCCATAGACGCATTCAGGCGGGAGCGCTTCCCGGTCTACCCTGGATGCGTCTTCTGCTTTTTTAGCTTATCCCCATGTTTTCTTGTGTTTCTGTGGGTGGTTTCGTATAATTCCCGTGCATTTACTTATTCTTTTTGCATTTTCTCTCGCACCTCATTATGAAAATGACCAAGTCACAGCTCATGAAGGAGCTTTCGGCCAAGACGGACATCGCTAAGAAGGACGTTGTCGCCTTCATGGAGCAGCTCGTCAAGATTGCTTACACCCAGGTCAAAAAGAACGGCGAATTCGTTCTTCCAGGTTTTGGTAAGCTCGTAAAGCTTGATCGCAAAGCACGCATGGGTCGCAACCCAGCCACGGGCGAATCAATCAAGATTCCAGCCAAGAAGGTCGTGAAGTTCCGCGTTGCCAAGGTCGCCAAGGAAGCAATCTTGTAAGCCTCGGATTCTTTTTCTAGAAACAAGAGCCATGGGCTCTTGTTTCTTTTTCTCCTACAAGCGTTACTGCTATACTGTCCCCATGTTCAAAAAACGCTCTATTGTTCCTTCTTCAGCTGATCAAGAATCAGTGGTACCGGTTTCAAAACGTACTTCGTCATCTTCAAAGAAGGGAGATGTTGTGCTGGGTGGAAAAACCTGTGAGATCCACAATCCGGAACAGCGTATTCAACAATGGTTGACGCGTCCGCATGCGCCAACGACCAGTTCGCTGTTCGAAGGGATGGATGGCAGCATGAGCTGGCGTATTTTCCGTATCTTGTCTGAATTCGTGGAAGGGTTTGATTTTTTGTCTAAACGCTCCAAGACGGTGACCTTCTTTGGAAGCGCCCGCTGTTCCTTCGCAAGTTACGGTTATCAACAGGCGAAAAAATTAGGCTATCTCTTGGGAAAAGAGGGCTTCACCATCATCACTGGTGGCGCACCGGGCGTGATGGAAGCGGGGAACTGGGGCGCGCATGAAGCGGGTGCTCCGTCTGTAGGGTTAACCATTCAGTTGCCGCATGAAGAACGAAAGAACCAGTACGTCAAAGAAAGCATCGGTTTTCAGCATTTCTTTACGCGTAAAGTCATGTTATCCGCAGCCGCTCAAGCCTACGTCTATTTCCCGGGTGGCTTTGGGACGTTGGATGAATTGTTCGAGATTGTAACTTTGATTCAGACTGGGAAGATGGCGAACAAGGTTCCGATTGTGCTGGTTGGAAAGAAGTTTTGGACGCCCATGTTCGACTGGATTCGGGCTGAGATGTGGGACGAGAATTTGTTCATCGACAAGCAAGATATCGAGCTCATGCAGCTTGTCGATACCGCTGAGGAAGCATACGAGATCATCATGAATGCCAAAAAAGAGATGGCCTAGACAGAAAACAAAAAACCTCGCGTGCGCGAGGTTTTTTGTTTGTTCGAAACGAACTCTTTTAGGCCTGTGCTCCGTGCTGCTGTTTAACGTACTTCTTCAAGGTACGAAGTGTACGCGCGGCTACACGCATGCGCTTGCCGTTGATGCGAACAACCTGAAGGTTCACGTTCTGACGACGCTTGGTAGCGATGTTGGAGTGACTGCGTGAGTGGCCAAAAATGGCGCTCTTTCCGCTCAATTCGCAAATACGGGACATAGGGGTGTGATCAGAGTTGGGTCGGTGACAGCAAAAGAATGGGCGTAGGATAAGGGAAAATGCTGGATTTGGCAAGGCTCTGCAGAGACGGCATGATGGGGGGACACTTCTTATGAACTTGTCCCTGCTCTTTGAACAGCCTTGGCTCTTCCTGGTATTCGTGATTTCTTTCCTCCTGACCTTAGCCGTTCATGAGTTTTCCCATGCCTTGATCAGTTATGTTCTGGGTGATCGTACAGCCCAGCGGGAGGGGCGACTAACCCTCAATCCGGTGGCGCATGTGGATATCTTAGGGTTTCTTGCCTTGGTGACAGTCGGCTTTGGTTGGGGGAAGCCGGTTCCTTTTAACCCCTACAACCTGAAATACCAGAAGTGGGGACCGACGTTTATCGCCATCGCTGGTCCTGTTTCGAACCTAGTTTTCGGAACCGTCTGTATTTTGCTCGCAACCCTTTTGGCTCAAGTTTTTGGTTGGTCGGCTTCCAATCTGTTGCTGGTGACGCTGTCATTCATGGGGTACTTGAATTTCCTTTTGCTGCTTTTCAATTTGATCCCTTTGCCGCCGCTCGATGGTTCCAAAGTCTTGCTCGCCCTCTTGTCTTCAGAAGCACATCGTTCAGTGCGACAGGCTTTGGAGCAATACGGTCCCATGATCTTACTCGTGCTCATGATTCTCGATTCAGCTGCGAACATCGGATTCTTTGGCTGGATCGGATCGGTGGCACGTGTCATGGTCCAAACGGTCGCTTCATTCGTCTGATTCTAGATTGTTCACGGCCAAATTTATGTGGAAGGACTCGACGGTACAATTTCTGCAGAAGCTGACCAAGGGGTTAATTGTATTATTCTTGCTAGGTGCGCTTTCAGCGCTCTTCGAATCCTTGATTGGAGTTGGAGGGAGGAGCCGCTTGATCGATCTGACCGGTATTTTCCTTGAACGCCCCTTATTTTTGAGTTTGTTCGCCATGTGGATGGTTGTGACGCTCCGTCTATTTCGAACTGTGTCTTGGATCTATGCGCTCGATCGAGTCTTGTCCTGGACCCCTTTTCTTCTCGTTATTCCAGTCGTGAATAGTCTTGTGACGGTGCTTGGTCTCGAAGCGACAACACCGACTTTTGTGAACGTCCTAGAAGCGCCGGTGTCGCTTTTGACCTTGGGTTGGCTGCCTAGGTTGATCGCTTCGCCGGGTGTGTTGTTTGGTCTCTTGGTTGCAACCCTGTTGATAGGAATGGAGGGGTGGCGAGCAAAGGAGCCGCTGAAGCGACTGGTTGCGAGATCCCTGTTTTGGCTTTTGGGCACTTTGTTCTTGTTGCTTCTACCCTCAGTCATCGCCTGGTTTGCGGTATCTGCAATCGCCTCACCGCTCAATGCTGGCCCGAACGTCTTAGCTCGTTCTTGGATCGCACTGTCTCAGGAGGGCTACTGGTGGCGTTCAACCTTGGATCGGTTTCCGGGGGTGCTGGAAGGGGAGGCGGCCGCTTCTGTGCGTTTCCTTGAGCTTTCGCTCGTTTTCTTCGTACTTCTCGGGGGAGCTGTTTTTGCGGTCTCACGGTCTGCAGAAGCGTCTCTTCGTCGAATTATTGCCTGGTTCAAACCTGTCAGAGCAGTATCATTTTTTGGAATGGTTGCTTTTGGCTTAGCGATCGGTTATCTGAAAGAGCCTGTATTTGCCCGAGGGATAGATTTCCTTCCCTTTCTCCTCTTCATCGTCGTTCTTTGTGCGACGTGGGGAGTGAGCGTCTGGAGAAATGACTTACATGATCAGGAAAAAGACGAAGAATTAGGCCGAGTTGACCGACCTTTGATTGGTCGACAGCTGACATCGCTTGAATTCGCGTGGATTGGTCGAGGATTGTTCTTGGTCGTTCTGATCGGGGGTTGGTTGCTAGGTTGGCCCGTTCTTCTACCTTTGCTCGTATTCCTTGGTCTTCAGGAGGTGCTTACGGCCGACGGAATTCGCTGGAAAGATCGGTCTTTTGGCGGGCTCCTCCTGGCTCTATCGAATGTGGCAGTTATGGTATCGGCTGTCTTTATCGTGTTGCGGACGGCGGCTGTGCCCATTTTGGAACCGCGTATTTGGATGGCTCTGTTCGCCTTTTGTTTATTTCAATCCATTCCTAAATCTCTACGCTGGTCGCCTAATCTCCTCAACTGGCTTAGCGCTCGTACCCCAATCACGCCACGAATGGTCATTCCGCTGGCTCTGGCCCTCAGTTATCTCGTTTTGCCCCTTCTCACGGGCTGGGTCATCCTCTGGTGGATGGCTATCCCGTGTGCGGTTGTTTCTCTGATTCCGCTTTTGGGCAGCGGGCGCTGGGATGAGCGAAAAATCGTGGGTTGGCAAACCGCCTTCTTGCTCGTTTCTTGTCTCCTTCTGTCCTTACATCTTGGCAGCTGACCTTCTCCGACCCTTCCGGCACGAACACCCTGTCTTGACGTCTTGCGAAAAAAGCTGATAGATTAGCCCCACATTTTTCGGGTTCGACCTTCGTCCTCCCGTCAACTTTATCCCCTCCATGCCTACCATTAACCAGTTGGTCCGACGCGCCCGCAAGCCTTTGGCCGTCAAATCCAAGAGTCCAGCGCTCCAGTTCAAAATGGATACGTTGCATCGTGTTCGCACTGAATACAAGCGCGGTTCCGGTTTGAAGCGCGGTGTTTGTGTCAAAGTGACGACCATGACGCCAAAGAAACCGAACTCTGCTATCCGTAAAATTGCGCGTGTTCGTTTGTCGAACGGTCAGGAAGTTACGGCCTACATCCCAGGTGAAGGCCACAACTTGCAGGAGCACTCGATCGTCTTGATCCGTGGCGGTCGCGTAAAGGACTTGCCTGGTGTGCGTTATCACATCGTGCGTGGTGTTTACGATACGCAAGGTGTCCAAGGTCGTCGTGGCAGCCGTTCTCTCTACGGTGCTCGTCGTCCAAAGGAAGACAAGAAATAATTTCAGATTTTGTTATAAATTATGCGCGGAAAGAAAGCCCCTCGTCGCAAGGTTGCGAACGACCCGAAGTACAACAACGCAGTTATCACCAAGTGTATTAACTACTTGATGATTGGCGGTAAGCGTCAATTGGCGCAGAAGATCGTCTACGGAGCCTTGGCAATCGCTGAAGAAAAACTTCAGAAGCCAGCCGCTGAAGTCTTCGAAGAGGCGATGAAGAATGTTTCTCCGATGCTTGAGGTAAAATCTCGCCGCGTTGGTGGAGCGAACTACCAGGTTCCACTTCAGGTTCGTGCCGATCGTCGTGTTCAGCTCGCATTGCGCTGGATGATCACGGCCGCTCGTTCCCGCAAAGGCAAACCAATGATGGAAAAGCTCGCAACGGAATTCATTGATGCCGCGCAGAACCAAGGTGAAGCAGTTCGCAAGAAGACGGACGTCCAGCGCATGGCTGAAGCCAACCGCGCCTTCGCCCACTTCGCAAAATAGTTGATCAGAACCGTTTTCACATGAGTAGCTAGTAGCGAGTAGCAAAGGAAGGCGCTACACCTACTAGCTACTTTTGCTACTCTTCCTCTTACCCCTCAATCTTGCCCACAGTCATTTCTTTTCCTTTTTCTTATGCCACGTGAATATACCCTTGCGAATACTCGCAACTTCGGAATCATCGCTCACATCGATGCTGGAAAGACGACCACGTCCGAACGTGTTTTGTTTTATACCGGACGCAAGCACAAGATTGGTGAAGTGCACGAGGGAGAGGCGACGATGGACTGGATGGCGCAAGAGCAAGAACGTGGCATTACCATCACGGCTGCCGCTACGACTTGCTACTGGAAGGGCTGCCGCATGAACTTGATCGATACTCCAGGACACATTGACTTCACGATTGAAGTGCAGCGTTCTTTGCGCGTACTCGACGGAGCTGTGACGGTGTTCGACGGTGTGGCTGGTGTGGAATCGCAATCTGAAACCGTTTGGCGTCAGGCTGACAAGCACAGCGTGCCTCGTATTTGTTTCATCAACAAACTCGACCGCATGGGTGCCAACTTCTACAACGATGTGAAATCGATTCACGATCGTTTGACCAAGAACGCCTACCCAATTCAGCTGCCAATCGGTGCCGAAGAAAATTTCTTGGGTATCATCGACCTCGTGCACATGAAGGCTGAGATGTATCGCGATGAAATGGGAAAAAATATTGAAGAGGTCGAGATCCCAGCCGACATGTTGGACAAGGCAAAAGAATATCGCGCCAAGCTGATCGAAGCGATTGCTGAAACGGATGAAGCCATGATGAACCGCTATCTCGCCGGAGAAGAGTTCACGACAGATGAAATCAAGGCAGCGATCCGTCGTGCGACCATTGCCAACCAGATCAACCCAATTTTGTGTGGCTCGGCTTTGAAGAACAAAGGTGTTCAGTTCTTGCTTGATGCGATTGTTGATTATCTTCCTTCTCCACTCGACATTCCTCCAACCAAGGCGCACGAATTGGATGATGCTGATATTGCTTTGGCGATTACCCCACAAGACAATGAACCATTCGCTGCCCTGGCCTTCAAAGTCATGGCCGATCCGTTCGTGGGGAAATTGATTTTCTTCCGCGTTTATTCCGGTATGTTGGCCGCCGGTTCGTATGTCATCAATGCGCGCACAGGTGAAAAAGAGCGCATTGGTCGTATCGTCCGTATGCACGCCAACGAACGCGAAGAAGTTTCCGAGGTTTACTCCGGTGATATCGCTGCTGCCGTCGGTTTGAAAGGTACGTTGACGGGAGATACGCTCTTCGACGAAAAGCGTCCATTGAAACTCGAATCGATTGTTATCCCAGAGCCTGTTATTTCGCTCGCCGTTGAACCAAAGACCAAAGCTGACCAGGAAAAGATGGGTGTGGCTTTGCAGAAGCTTGGTGAAGAAGATCCTTCCTTCCGTGTTCGCACCGACGAAGAAACGTTGCAGACGATCATCAGCGGTATGGGTGAATTGCACCTCGAAATCATCGTTGATCGCATGAAGCGTGAGTACAAGGTTGAAGCGACGGTTGGTAAGCCACAGGTTGCGTACCGTGAAGCCTTGAAAGGCACAGCCGAAGGAGAAGGTAAGTACATCCGTCAGTCTGGTGGTCGTGGTCAATATGGTCACGCCGTTATCACGGTCGAACCAAACGAACGTGGCAAGGGCTACGAATTCGTTGATGCCATTAAGGGTGGTGTGATTCCTCGTGAATTCATCCAGCCAATCAACAAGGGTATTCAAGAAGCCATGCAGCGTGGTGTCTTGGCCGGTTACCCAATGCTCGATGTGAAAATCACGTTGACCGATGGTAGCTACCACGACGTTGACTCATCCGAAGCTGCTTTCAAAGTTGCTGGATCGTTGGCCTTCCAGGACGGTTGTCGCAAAGGTGGTGTCGTGATTCTTGAACCAGTCATGAAAATCGAAGTCGTCACTCCAGAAAGTTTCATGGGAGACGTCATCGGTGACTTGAACGCCAAGCGTGGTCAGATCGAAGACGTGTCTGATCGTTCCGGTGTCAAGGTCATTCGTGCCTTGGTTCCACTGGCTGAAATGTTCGGCTACACGACCTCTCTCCGTTCGATGACCCAAGGTCGCGCCAGTTCCACGATGGAATTCGGCCAGTACGAAGAAGTGCCAAACAACATCTCGAAGACCATCATCGAAGGTCGCGCCAAAAAGTAGAATAATACAATTCTGGTATTTAAGACGGCCGGCGATCCATCCCCTGGATCGCCGGCCTTTATTTTGTCACGCGCAGGTTGCGCGCGACTAGCTATTTTGCTCGCTCCTTTCGTCGACGGTCAGCATCTGCTCCGTTAGCTCGTTCACCGCGCATGCTCCGAGCAGCCGCTCCAGGATCTTCCGACGATCCATCTGGTGCGGATCGCGCGCGTGCAGCGGTTGTGTGTTGTCCGTCGGTTCGAGGAGGTCGATGACAGGACTGATGTTCCAGGGCGTCCACGGTGCACTGGCCTGGAGCGCCCAGAGCAGGCGCTGGTAGTTGCTCTCGCTTGCACCTTTGCGCATCTGCCGGTGAGCCGTGTCCCAGGCATGCACCGGGACACTGGTCTCCGGCAGTACGATCCGCACGACCTGCGCGCAGAGCTGGAGACGGGGCTCGCATCCATCCGGACGCAGTTCACGTACATCCCACTCGTAGACCGCATCCCCCTGCGGACTCTGGCGTGATCTCGTAGGCGAGCTAGCGCATTCCACGATCGCGAGGATGTGACGCAGCACCAGCACCAGTCGTTCTCCAGTGATCGTGACGTTCGGCTTCATCTCCGTGTTCTCCCTTGCTCGATAATTTGGACGGGTAGCTCCTATGGGGCTTGTCCTTGAGCCTGCATATTGAGCCAGAAAATGCCAGAATCCGCAATTGTGCAGGTATTTCGCTTTCTCCGTTCCCATCCGGTATTCTCATGTCATGTCTTCTCTTACGCGATTATTGGCACTTGTGCGTCGAACGAGGCTGCCGGCCATTATCCCTGATCAGGATGGGAGAGAGGGGGACTGTGTTCTTCTACCTTTGGAGGTCTATGAGCGCTTGTCTGGGTCTTTGAATGATCCGGGCAAGCGGCCTTTAGCTTTTTCACCGGAGGCTTTTCAAGCCGCACCCACCTCTCAGATAGCTGACCCTCAACCGACTAAACCGACCCTGAGTTTACAGGATTTGTTGCAGTCAGAGCCTCATGCCGAACCAAAAATCCCGTCTTCCTCAATCTTTCCCCAAAGTGAGTCGCTCGAAGACCGTTTCGCCTTTGGGCTGGAAGATGTCAAGATTTTGCCTGTAGTAAAGCAAAAAACACCCCCGAATCAATCCATACTTGACGAATTTGGGCAGACTCTTGCCTGAAATAGACACCTTTGATATCATCATGCCACTCATAATTACGTATTTTTAGTCTTATTTGACCTGCACCTATGGCTGAAGTCTTCAAGCGCGCGAAGCCCCACGTCAACATCGGTACGATCGGACACGTTGACCACGGCAAGACCACTACAACAGCGGCTATTTTGACCGTTCTCACGGCTCACGGAATGATTGCCCAGAAAAAGGGTATCGATGATCTTGATAAGGCTCCAGAATCCAAGTCCCGTGGTATCACCATCGCGACGGCTCACACGGAATACGAATCCGAGAAGCGTCACTATGCCCACGTCGACTGTCCAGGTCACGCGGACTACATCAAGAACATGATCACGGGTGCAGCTCAGATGGACGGCTCGATTCTCGTCGTGTCCGCCACTGACGGTCCAATGCCTCAGACACGTGAGCACATCTTGCTCGCTCGTCAGGTAGGTGTACCTGCTATGGTTGTCTTCTTGAACAAAGTTGACATGGTTGAAGATGCTGAATTGATCGACCTCGTTGAACAGGAAATTCGCGATTTGCTTACCAAATACGAATATAACGGTGAAACGACTCCAATCATTCGCGGTTCCGCTTTGAAAGCTTTGCAGAACCCATCTGACGAAGTTGCTTCCAAGCCAATTTTGGATCTGATCAAGGCCTGTGATGAATACATCCCAGAACCTGTTCGTGAACTTGAGAAACCAATGTTGATGCCAGTTGAGGACGTGTTCTCGATCGAAGGTCGTGGAACGGTCGTGACTGGTCGTATCGAACGTGGTCAGGTCAAGATCGGTGAAGAAATCGAAATCGTCGGTCTCGGTGAAACCCGCAAAACGGTGGTCACGGGTATCGAAATGTTCAACAAGTCTCTTGAATCCGGTATGGCTGGTGACAACGCTGGTCTCTTGCTCCGCGGTGTCAAGAAAGAAGAAATCGAGCGTGGTATGGTCTTGGCTAAGCCAGGTTCCATCACTCCTCACTCCGAATTCGAGGCTGAAGTCTACGCTTTGACCAAGGAAGAAGGTGGTCGCCACAAGCCGTTCGTCACGGGTTACAAGCCACAGTTCTACATCCGTACGACAGACGTGACGGGTGAAGTGCAATTGCCAGCTGATGTCGCCATGGTTCAGCCAGGTGACACAGTCAAGGTTATCGTTAAACTCATTACTCCAGTCGCTATCGAAGACAAGATGCGTTTCTCCATCCGCGAGGGTGGCAAAACGGTCGGCGCTGGTGTTGTGACCAAGATCGTCAAGTAAGCTAAACCGGGGAGGTTTCCCTACTTCGTGAAGCATCTCAGATGTTCCGCGAGGCAGGGGAACCTCCCCTCCATTGCACATGTCCGAATCCAAGACAAAGGCGGCCCCTTCCGTGAAAACAGCCGGAGCGCACCGTGTGCGGATCAAGATCCGCGCCTATGATCACAAGATCATTGACCAAGCGACCCGCATGATCATTGAAACGGCCGAACGGAGTGGTGGGAAAGTGATCGGCCCGATTCCGTTGCCGACCGAAAAGAAGAAGTGGACCGTCAATCGTTCCACCTTCATCTACAAGGACGCGCGTGAGCAGTTCGAAATGCGCATCCACAAGCGTATCGTCGATATCTTGGATCCAAATCCAAAGACCATCGATTCGCTCACCTCTCTCAACCTCCCAGCGGGTGTTGATGTAGAGATCAAAATGTAAGAGCAGGGTTCCCAAGGAGTAAGTTGTCTGAAGGGTTTGCCTTCAAAACGAAGTAGCATTGACTGCTTTGTGACATAACCTCCCTGCAGTGAATCGTATTATCCGACTTGATCGGTTCAGCCTTTGGGCTGAGACCGGGAGTTTGGAGACAAACGATTGTCTGCAGACTCCCGGTTTTGTTTTTATCCATCGCGACCAATCCGATCGCACTATGAAATTCATCCTCGGCAAGAAACTCGAGATGTCGCAAGTCTACGGAGCAGATGGAAATCTGATTCCAGTGACTTTGGTTCAGGCGGGTCCATGTGTCATTACGCAGGTGAAGACAAAAGACTCTGATGGCTACGAAGCTGTGCAAGTTGGATTCGGTTCCAGCCGCACGTTGTCTCGTCCAGAAGCTGGTCATTTGAAAGATCTTGCGCAGGTTCGTCATTTGGTTGAGTTCCGCACGGCTGATGTCGCGTCCTTCAAGCGTGGTGACGCGATCGAAGCTGGTGTATTTCAGCCTGGAGAGAAGGTCCACGTTCGTGGGACATCCAAGGGAAAAGGGTTCCAGGGTGTTGTTCGCCGCCATCATTTCCATGGTCATCCAACAAGTCACGGTCACAAAGACCAAGAGCGTATGCCAGGTTCCATTGGAGCCGGTGGTGTACAGCACGTCTTGAAGGGTCGTCGCATGGCTGGTCATATGGGAGATGATTCCGTGACCGTCAAGAATCTGGTGGTGATCGAAGTCCGTGAAGGTGGAATCTTGGTTCTGAAAGGAGCCGTTCCAGGAGCGCGTCATTCTTTGATTGAAATCGTCTCCGCTGCATAATATGGCTAAGACAACGATCTACAATTATCAAGGTCAATCGGTCGGTCAGATGGAACTGCCAGACCGTTTGTTCGCTGTGACCCCAGATCCAGCCCTCGTTCACGAAGCGGTGGTTGCTCAGCGTGCCAATGCACGTCAGGCGATCGCCTCGACCAAGACTAAGGGTTTGGTGAATGGTGGTGGAAAGAAGCCATGGAAGCAGAAAGGAACTGGCCGTGCTCGCCAGGGTTCGATTCGTTCCCCGCAATGGAAGGGTGGAGGCGTGGTGTTCGGTCCAAGTTCCGAACGCAACTTCTCGCTCAAGATGAACCGAAAAGCAAAGCGCAAAGCTCTCTCGATGGTGCTGACCGACAAACTCATGCGTGAGAAATTGATCGTGCTCGAAGCCGTCATGAAAGAGCCTGTGAAGACGAAAACGTTCGCCCTCATGATTCAGAAGCTGCCAGTCGACCGCACGACCTTGATCGTGCTTGGCGGTTCGGATCCGATGGCTGTTCGTATGGCGCGCAACCTTCCATCCGTGAAAGTTGTGACTGCTAATAGCTTGAACATGCTCGACCTTCTGACCTATCGATCCGTGGTCTTTTTGAAGGACGCTATCTCGGCGTTGGAACAGATCTACGCCTAATATTTTCCTATGGGAATTATCGATCGCATTCGCAAGCAGCCGGCTACCAAGCCCACCAAGGACGCTGCTACCCCCAAGACGAAAAAGACAACCAAGAAGCAAGAGACTGACTTGAGCGTAAAAGCTCCAGCCACCGTTCTTCCTGCTTGGATGTACTCCGTTGTTGGTACCCCTCGCATCAGCGAGAAAGCTTCTCGCTTGGTTCAGGAAGGAAACACCTACACCTTCAACGTGCCTATTTCGGCCGAGAAGATCGCCATTCGTAAAGCGATCGAAGCACGTTATGGTGTGAAAGTTGTGTCAGTTCGTACCGTTCGCGGTCCAGGAAAAATTGTTCGTCGCGGTCGCATTTCTGGTCGACGCAATGCTTGGAAGAAAGCATTGGTTGAACTGGCGACTGGTCAGACGATTGACCTCTCCGCTTCGTAATCGCTATGCCTATTAAGCAATACAAGCCAGTTACCAAAGGCCGCCGTTTCTCTTCGGTGCAGGATTTTTCCGATATCACGCGCAACGAGCCTGAGAAATCACTCGTTTCGTTCCGAAAGAATCAGGCTGGTCGTTCTGGTGGAAAAATCACCGTTCGCCACCAAGGTGGTGGTGCCAAGCGCTACATTCGTGAGATTGACTTCACGCGTGCTCGTTACGACATCCCGGCCAAGATCGTTTCAATCGAATACGATCCAAACCGCGGTGCTCGTATCGGTCTCGTGCATTACGCTGATGGTGTGAAGAGCTATATTCTTCTTCCATTCGGTTCCAAGGTCGGGGACACGGTCGTTTCTTCCAAGACGGAAGCAGAAATTTCCATCGGAAATCGCTTGCCACTTGAGAAGATTCCGGTCGGTACCCAAATCCATGCTGTTGAATTGAATCCGGGTCAGGGGGCCAAGTTGGCTCGTGCGGCCGGTGCGTTGATCAGCTTCATGGCGATCGAAGGCGATACAGCCATTTTGAAAATGCCTTCCGGTGAAGTCCGTAAGGTACCAAAGGCCTGTATGGCGACCATCGGATCCGTCTCGAACCCAGACTGGCACTTGGTGCGCTGGGGCAAGGCTGGTCGTATGCGTCATCGTGGGATCAAGCCAACCGTTCGCGGTAAGGTTATGAACCCGGTTGACCACCCACACGGTGGAGGTGAAGGAAAGCATCCAATTGGTATGAAGTTTGCCAAGACGAAGTGGGGCAAGCATGCCTTGGGTGTGAAGACGCGTCGCTCGCATCGTTCGTCTGATCGTCATATTCTCACCCGTCGTCGCGGGAATACGCTCTAATATTCTATGTCACGTAGTCTTAAAAAAGGTGCCTTCACCGACGCGAAACTTCTCTTGAAGGTTCGTGCTCAGAAGCCAGGCGACAAAACGCCGATCAAGACCTGGTCGCGTGCTTCGACGATCATGCCAGAAATGGTCGGCAAGACGATTGCTGTTCACAACGGCAAGGCGCATATCGCAGTTGTTATTGTAGAGAACATGGTTGGTCACAAACTTGGGGAATTTTCTCCCACGCGTAAGTTTGTGCGCCATGGTGGAAAATTGGCCAAGACTGATACCGCCGCCAAGCCAGCTCCAGCTGCTGCTCCGGCTGCTAAGAAATAATCTATGGACGTTCACGCATTTCTCCGTTCCCTCCGTATCTCGCCACGCAAAGTGCGTTTGGTGATCGATGCGGTTCGTGGAAAGTCTGTGAAAGACGCGGATATCCGCTTGTCTCTCATGAAGAAGGGTGCCGCTTTGCCGGTGCTTAAGCTTCTGCGTTCGGCTGTCGCGAATGCTTCGCACAACTTCAACCTGGCTCCAGAATCGCTCTACATCAAGACGATTACGGCCGATGGTGGACCAACGCTCAAGCGTTCCCGCCCTCGTGCTTTTGGTCGCTCGGCGCCGATTCGCAAGCGTACAACGCATTTGTCCATTGTGGTTGCTTCGCGTGATGGAATGACCGCTTCTGCTCCAGTAGCTGCGCCAAAAACGGCAAAAGCTACGCCAGTCAAGCGTGTGCGCGCTAAGAAGCAATCCTCGAACGCCTAATCTCTATGGCACACAAAGTTCATCCATTTGTTTTTCGCCTCGGAACCACGACTCAGTGGCCATCTCGCTGGTTTGCTCGCAAACAAGCTTTCAGCCAACAGTTGCATGAGGATCACGATATTCGTGCCTTCTTCGTTCGTCAATTGAAGGATGCTGCTTTGAATCGCGTCGACATTGAACGTTCACGCGGAACAATTACGGTTACATTGCACACGGCGAAACCTGGTGTTGTGATTGGTCGTTCTGGCGCTGGTATCGACGAATTACGTAAGAAGGCTACCAAGCGTTTCTTCCCGATGCAGCGCGGCAAGGTTGTCTTCAACGTAGCTGTTCAGGAAGTGGCTCGTCCAGGCGTTGAATCTCAGTTGGTTGCTCAGGGAGTTGTCCAGGATCTTGAGCGTCGCATGCCATTCCGCCGCGTACTCAAAATGACGCTCGAGCGTGTCCGCAAGGCTGGCGCTCTTGGTGCTCGTATCTGTGTGAGCGGTCGTTTGAATGGTGCTGAAATCGCCCGCACGGAAAAACTCGGTTGGGGCAAAATCCCACTGACCAACTTGCGTGCGGATATCGATTACGCATCTGTGACGGCTCGTACGATTGCTGGATCGATTGGTGTAAAAGTCTGGATCTACCGTGGCGATATTTTCGCTCAGGATCGTTTGTCACACTACCAGCCAAATACACCGTCTCGTCCTGGCCGTTCGGATCGTTCCGATCGCCGTGACGGAGGTCGTCGCCCAAGCGCTCCACGTTCAATGCCCGTGTCTGCTCCTGCACCTGAGGTGTCGGAAGTTCAGGCGGCTTAACTTTGAACCCACGTTATGTTGATTCCTAGCAAAGTCAAACACCGCAAGTGGCACAAGGGACGTGCGCGCAACATTCGCACGGCTTCTGACAAGATTGAGATTGCGTTCGGTTCACACGGATTGAAAGCGCTCACGCCATCTTGGGTTTCCAGTCAGCAGATCGAAGCAGCACGTCGCGTATTAACCCGTTACATCAAGAAGGGCGGTAAAATCTGGATCCGCATTTTCCCAGATCACCCAGTTACGAAGAAGGGGAACGAAGTCCCGATGGGATCTGGTAAAGGAGCCGTCGACCACTACGTAGCGGTTGTTCGTCCAGGTACCATTCTCTTCGAAATGGATGGCATTTCCCCTGAGTCGGCTAAAGAGGCTTTGGAGAGCGCAGCTTTCAAGCTCGCCAGTGTCTGTAAGTATATTTCGAAATAAGTATGGACATGAAAGAATTACGAACCAAGCCAGCCGAAGAATTGCTTCGCCTCCTTGGAGAGACCGTGCGTGATGAACAAGAACTCCGCCGCAAGCTTGCTCTGCGTAGCTACAGCAAAACGGCTGACGTCCTTCGCTCGCGCCGTCTGATTGCCCGCATTAAGACCGCTCTTGCTCTGCAGAAGCGTGCTACCACCGTATGATGAATCCTACCCCTACCAATCCTCACCGACGCCTCCAGGGAATCGTTGTATCGAACAAGATGCAAGCGACGACCGTTGTGCGCGTGGACCGTCGTGTTGCCCATCCAAAATATGGGAAATACTTCACCGTTTCCAAGCGTTTCAAGATTCACACGCCAGGTGTGACGCTTGGTTTGGGCGATGTTGTCCAATTCGAAGAATGCCGACCAATCAGCCGTGACAAGCGTTGGCGCTACATCGCAACCTTGAAACAGGCTGCTTAATCCCTCCTCTATGATTCAACACCGATCGATGCTCGCCGTCGCGGATAACTCGGGAGCCAAGCTCTTGCAGTGTATCCACGTTCAAGGCGGCTACAAGAAGCGCTATGCGCGTCTGGGGGACGTGGTGACCTGCGTCGTAAAGGAGGCGGCTCCTCGCGGCATGGTGAAAAAATCCGACATCGTTCATGCGGTCTTGGTTCGTATCCGTAAGGAAACGCGCCGTCCAGATGGCACCTACATCCGTTTTGATGAAAATGCGGCTGCCATTATTGATCCAAAGTCACTTGATCCAAAAGGTACGCGTATCTTTGGTCCAGTCGCCCGCGAATTGCGTATGCGCGGCTTCTCAAAGATTGTGTCCTTAGCACCTGAAGTCCTCTAATCCTATGGCTACTCATCCAGTAAAGACCGGCGACACGGTCGAAGTGATCGCGGGAAAATATCGTGGGAAAACTGGCAAGGTGCTGCAAGTATTTCCTCGCTTGGAACGCGTGTCGGTTCAGGGGATCAACCTCATGAAGCGTCACATGCGCAGCCGCCGCGCCGGAGACAAGGGGCAGATCGTCCAGTTTCCGATGCCCATCCATCTTTCGAACGTGCGTATGACAAGTGCGGCAGATTCCTCTAAAGAAGCTTCATCCGAAGCGACGACCGAGGCTCCTGCCAAGAAAAAGCCGGCCACTCGTAAGGCGAAGACCTAACCTATGATCACACTCAAGGAACAATATCAGACCCAAGTCGTTCCGGCTCTCCGTGAACAATTTGCTATCAAGAACGCCATGGCCGTCCCGAAAGTGACGAAGGTCATGATTGCGGTTGGCCTGTCTCAAGCGATCAAGGATCCAAAGGTCATGGAAACGGTCGAACAGACATTGGTCCGTATTACCGGCCAGAAACCTGTGCGCACCAAGGCCAAGAAGTCGATTGCCAGTTTCAAGATCCGCGAAGGAATGGTGGTTGGTATGATGGTCACATTGCGTGGTCCACGCATGTGGGATTTTCTTACCAAGCTCACCCGTGTGACCTTTCCTCGTATTCGTGACTTCCGTGGGATCAGTGCCAAGTGCATCGATGCTCAAGGTAGCGCTTCGATTGGCTTCCGTGAAAACCTCTCCTTCCCTGAAATTCGTCCGGATGAAGTAGAGCGCGTACATGGTTTGCAGATCACGATCACGACCACGGCTGGCACGAAAGAACGCGGTCTTGCGCTGCTTAAAGCGCTCGGCTTTCCTTTCCAGAACTAATCCAACGACTCTATGGCTACTGAAGCTCAAATTGCCAAGTCTCGCCGCAAGCCGAAGTTTTCCAGCCGCATCGTTCGACGCTGCTGGCGCTGCGGACGCACACACGGATTCATCCGCATCTTCGGACTCTGCCGCATCTGCTTTCGCGAGATGGCAAACCGCGGTGAGATCCCAGGTGTCACCAAATCCAGCTGGTAATATCCCATGTTATGTTTACTGACCCGATCAGCGATTTTCTCACCCGCATCCGTAACGCGCATCATGTGCGTCACGAAGAGGTGACCGTTCCCGGTTCTCGCATCAAGCGAGCGATTGCCGACATTCTTCAACGTGAAGGCTATGTCGAATCCGTTGAGGAACGCGTAGAAGGAGCTAAACGCACGCTCCTGGTTCGTTTGAAGTATGTCGGAAAAATGCCTGCAATTCACGAATTGACCCGTATCTCGAAGCCAGGTCGCCGCGTCTATAAAAAGGCCGATGAACTGCGCCGCGTTTTGTCTGGTCAAGGAATGGCGATCATTTCGACGTCTGTCGGTTTGATGACCGATCGTGAAGCGCGTGCCCGCAAGCTAGGCGGAGAAGTCTTGTGTGAAATTTCCTAACCTGCGCATATGTCACGTATTGGAAAGAAGCCAGTCCTCCTCCCAGTCGGTGTCGACGTGTATGTCGAAACTACATCTGTGGTGGTCAAAGGACCAAAAGGAACGTTGACCGTCAACCTTCCTGCCGCTGCCAAGATTGAAACTCAAGCAGACCCACGCGCCTTGGTTGTCACGGTTGAACGCCCTGAAAATGTCCATGATCGTGCGATCTGGGGGTTGGTGCGTCAGCTAGTTTCAAACGCGGTCGAAGGAGTCCAGAAGCCTTTCGAGAAAGCCTTGGAATTCGTTGGAGTTGGTTTCAAGGTCGCGCTCGAAGGACGCAAACTCATGATGGATCTTGGATTTTCGCATCGTGTGCCATTTGAGCTTCCACAAGGGATTGAAGGAAAGGTGGAAAAACAGATCCTCACGTTGTCTGGGATCGACAAAGCCTTGGTCGGTGAAATCGCTGCTCGTATTCGTCGCATCCGTCCACCAGAGCCTTATAAGGGTAAGGGTGTGAAGTATGTTGATGAAGTTATCCGTCGTAAAGCTGGTAAGACTGCTAAGTCTGCTGGCTAATCCGCTATGAAGACCTCACTCGCAAACCAACAGAAGGCGCGCCGTATTGCACGGGTCCGCGCGACTATTTCCGGAACGACCGAGCGTCCACGTCTCGCCGTTTTCCGCAGCCTCGCGCATATTTCTGCGCAGGTGATTGATGATACGTCCGGCAAAACGCTCGCCGCTGCACGTGATATTGAGTTGTCCGATGCGGATCGCAAGGGCAAGAAGAAATTGGAAGTTGCCCACGCTCTTGGCAAATTGCTCGGAACACGTGCTCTCGAAAAGGGGGTAAAAGCGGTCGTGTTTGATCGTCGCGATAAGAAATACCATGGTCGTGTCCGCGCTCTGGCCGAAGGAGCTCGTGCCGCTGGCCTTACCTTTTAATCTATGATGAACGAAGAACAGCAACCAACGCAGGCTGAAGGAGTAGCAGAAGCTTCGGCGGCTCCAGTTTCGGCAGCTCCTGAAGCGGCGGCACCGGCAGCAACTCCAGCGGCTCGTCCGTATGGTGGTGGTGCGCGTGGTCCAGGCGGCGGGTACCGCGGCGTATCTCGTGGTTCAAGCGGTGGCGGTGCACGCGGCGGCCAGGGCGGTCGCGGCGGTGCCGGCGGTCGCGGTGGATCTCGTGGTCCAGGCGGTCCTCGTGGCCCACGTCGCGATGGTCAGGGGGGCGATGTCCCAGCCGAGGCCGATTACGACGAAAAGAACCTTGAAGTCTCGCGTGTTACGCGTGTGACCCAGGGTGGAAAGCGCATGCGCTTCCGTGTCTTGACCGTCATCGGCAATCACAAAGGTCGTGTCGGATTCGGCTTGGCCAAGGGCTTGGATGTGGCAGCTGCTACTTCCAAAGCGACGACCAAAGCTCGCAAAGCTTTGCTCACCGTTCCGCTTTTGAACGAAACAATTCCTCATATGGTGAAAGCCAAAGCCGGTGCAGCCGTCGTGCTCTTGAAGCCAGCTCCAAAAGGTGCCGGTATCAAGGCTGGTGGTGCTGCCCGTGCGGTGCTTGAAATCGCTGGTGTGCCAAACGTCGTTTCGAAATTGCTTGGTTCTTCCAATAAGGTCAACACGGTTCGTGCCACGTTCGCTGCCTTGCGCATGCTGCGTTTGCCAACCAAGGGAGCTGCTACGGAAGAAGGGAAGCAGACCAAGGAAGAAACGCCTAAGGCCTAACATTCCTGATTATGTCATTGAGTCTCCATACAATTGCCCCAAATCCGGGCGCGCATGAACACTCGTTCCGCATCGGTCGCGGTCACGGCTCCGGTCGTGGCAAGACAGCTGGAAAAGGAACGAAAGGTCAGCGCTCTCGCTCGGGTGGTAAGAAAGGCCTGCTCCTCAAGGGTATGAAGCAGATGTTGCTGTCTTTCCCAAAGGTCCGCGGCTTTCAGAGTTTTCGCTCGAAAATGGTCGCCATTCCTGTTCAGCGTTTGGATGTCTTTCCTGACGGAACGACTGTTGATCTGAAAACGTTGCAAGAAGCGGGCATGGTTCATCGAGAAGAGAAAGGCGTTAAAATCGTTGGTGGCACCGCTCTTACGCGCAAGCTGACAGTGGTCGGTTTGTCCGTGACCGGTTCGGCCAAAGAATTGATTGAAAAAGCTGGTGGGAAAGTGAGTGCTGAAGCGGCGCGTGCTTAATTCTGTATCGTTCCCTCGGATCTGAGGGAGGATTCCTCTCTATGTGGGAGAAACTACTCCGTGCGTGGCAAGTCAAAGAGGTACGACATGGGCTGCTCTTCGTGATCGCCATGATGGTGATCTTTCGAGTGGTAGCACATATCCCGTTGCCAGGTATCAACCTTGTTGCCTTGCAGCAGTTTTTTGACGCCAACCAAGTGCTCGGTGTATTGAACCTGTTCTCTGGTGGAACGATTCGTACATTCAGCATCATCGCCTTAGGCGTCGCGCCGTATATCACGGCTTCGATCATTCTCCAGTTGCTCGCGGTCATCATTCCACGCTTGGAAGAGATCCAGAAAGATGGAGAAAGCGGACAGCGCAAGATCAATCAATGGACCCGTCTGTTGACGATTCCGCTCGCCATCATTCAGGCCGTTGGTTTGCTCTCGCTTATGCGTCAGTCGCAGGTGCCGATCTTGACCAACTCGGATCCGCTCCATATCGCGACAATCTTGCTCGCAGTGACGGCTGGTACGATGTTCCTCATGTGGATCGGCGAACTGATGAGTGAAAAGAAAGTTGGAAACGGTATTTCCTTGATCATTTTCGCTGGTATCTTGGCGGATCTTCCTAACTCGCTTGGCCAGTTCATCACGACGTTTGACTCATCGCAGTGGATGATAGTCATTGTCTACGCGATCATCGCCGTTCTGATGGTGGCAGGTGTTGTGTTCGTGACAGAAGGTCAGCGCAATATCCCGATCCAACATGCGCGCAATGTGCGTGGTCAGAGTCTGTCGATGGGTGGTGTTGCCTCCAGCTTGCCATTACGTGTCAACATGGTGGGAGTCATGCCGATTATCTTTGGTATTTCCTTCCTGACTTTTCCATCGATGTTGGCACAGCTATTTTCGCAAGCCAGCAATCCAACCTTGCGTCAGATTGCTGCCTGGATTCTGACAACCATTCAGAATCAGACGATTTACGGCATTCTCTACCTGATCCTGGTCGTTGGCTTTACCTACTTCTACACGGCGGTCGTCTTCCACCCGGAGCGCGTTGCTGAGAATCTGCAGAAGCAGGGAGCCTTCATTCCAGGTATTCGTCCTGGGCCACCTACGGCTCAGTATTTAGAAGGGATTGTGAATCGTATGACGTTGGCTGGCGCGGTCTTCTTGGGCCTCATCGCCGTTCTCCCGATTGTCGCTCAGGCCTTTACGGGTACGCAGACGCTGACGATCGGTGGTACTTCGGTGCTAATCGTGGTATCGGTTGTGATCGAATCTGTAAAACAGATCCAGTCGCAGTCCACGATGCGCGAATACGACAACTACTAGAAAAACACTCGAAATGAAAAGGCTCCTGGGCTCGAAAGAGACAGGAGTCTTTTCTGACAGAAGAGAAGCGGGATCGGTGGTTGTCGGATGGAGGTTTTTTGGCTAGGCTTGAGTGACCATGGGTTTGTCTGCTTGGTGTTCTGAATATGGCGCGTAAACGTGTACGGGCGGTTGTTTTTGGTCCGCAAGGAGCTGGAAAAACGACCCAGGTTCGCCTGTTAGCAGAATGGTTTGGACTTATGTGTTTCAGTTCGGGTGATGTTCTGCGGTCAGAGGTTGAAGGGGCGACGCCTTTGGGGCAGCTTATAACGCGCTATGTGCAACATGGTGTGCTGGCGCCTGATGAGATGGTCAACGCCATTTTACGCAAGCGCTTGATGTCCGAGATGGAGTCGACGCGCGGTTTCTTCTTGGACGGCTATCCTCGAAACGTGGAGCAGGCAGAAGATTTGGACAAATATGCCAAAATTACGCTCGCCATTCATTTCAAAGTCTCCGATGCGGTAGCTG
>JAGOTP010000024.1 GCA_018061755.1 Patescibacteria group bacterium
GGCTACGACTGGAGCACCATCCCAAAACTAGGACAACGAATCGTCTTGGCTGAGAAAGCCATTCTTTCCGCTGGTTGCGATATTACGGACTGCACAAGCGAGATCCATCCGGAAACGCGCGAGATGTTGCTACAAGTCGCAAAAGGCATTGATGGACAGGTTGTGGGCATCGACTACATTACGCCCGATCTCAAGACATCCTACAAAGATCAGACGACGGCCATCCTAGAGCTGAATTCACGGCCCTATCTCGACATGCATCAGTATCCAAGCGAAGGCGAAGCGCAGCCGATTGCAAAAACCGCCTGGGACATCGTACTTGCCAAGCTCTAGCGGTTTCCGTCTCTCACCGCTATGCTCAGTTCATGCAGCGTTTTCTTGTTCTCTTTGAACGACTTGATTGGGGACTTTTGATTGCAGCCGCCTCGCTGGTGGCGATTGGTCTGTCTGTGATCTATGGGATCGGCATTTCCCGCGATCCGATTGATCTGTTCTCGTTCTACAAGCAGCTGGCCGCCTTAGCCATCGGCGTTTCAGTTGCCCTTGTCCTGACCATCGTCGATTATCGACATCTACGCTCTCTGTCCGTTGTGATTTATTTGGTTGGGTTAGCCCTTTTGGTGTCTGTTTTAATCTTTGGAAAAACGATTCGTGGCACGCAAGGTTGGTTCGTCGTAGGAGGGTTTTCTTTTCAGCCTGTCGAGCCTGCCAAAATCTGTTTAGCGGCTTATCTGGCGGCTTTCATGGCAAGACATGGACATGGTCGCTTGAGTTGGCCAAGTTTTTTACGAAGTGCAGCAACAACGTTCATCTACATCGCTCTCGTGTTTCTGCAACCTGACTTCGGTTCAGCCATGGTGATGTTAGCCGTTTGGGGAGCTATGGCGCTCTTTGCCGGGCTTCCTCGCTTTGCGTGGATCATTTTGCCCGTCATCGCCGCCATCAGTATGAGCTTAGCTTGGACGGTCGGCCTGAAACCTTATCAAAAAGAACGCATCATCGCCTTCGTTCATCCGACCGCTGATGTTCGTGGTTCAGGTTATAACGCTGCCCAGGCACGCATTGCCATTGGATCTGGTGGCTGGTTAGGCAAAGGGATTGGTGAGGGTTCACAAGCGCGCTTACGCTTTCTCCCAGAAGCCGCCACGGACTTTATTTTCGCCGTCGTCGGAGAAGAGTTAGGCTTCGTTGGCATCGCCGTCACGATTTTGCTCTTCGGTTGGCTGTTTACACGCTACGTCTTGACCGCTCTGGCTTCTGGTGACGATTTTGCCGCCCTGCTTTTGATTGGCTTAGGAGCATCGCTTTTGGTACACGTGGTAGAAAACGCCGGGATGAATCTTGGCATCCTTCCGATTACGGGCATTCCACTGCCCTTCGTCTCAAGCGCTGCTTCCTCGTTAGTTGTCGTCTGGATCAATGTCGGCTTGGTACAAAGCGTCGCCGTTCGACGACGAAGCACAAGCCTCGCTCAGGCTGAATTACAGCAACAATATTCTGATGGTTAAGGGTTTTTTCCGCTCATCCACAGGCCTTTTCCACTTGATTTCTCCTTTCGCTTCCCCTATACTCCCCCCACATCTGGAGGAAGCGGTTTTCAAACGCCTGTTTCTTCCGGGATCACTATAGAGTTTGCGGGTATCGTATAGTGGTTATTATGGGTGCTTCCCAAGCACCAAAGGCGGGTTCGATTCCCGCTACCCGCTCCACCCACCAAGTTCGTTACGCGGACGAAGGTGGAATGAAAGGTGAAACTCCAGTGGGTGTACGAACGTTCATTCACTGGAGAGGCGCCAGTTTAGCTCAGTTGGTAGAGCAATGCTTTCGTAAAGCAGAGGTCCCGAGTTCGACTCTCGGAACTGGCTCCAGAGAAAACCACTCCTGCAAGGGAGTGGTTTTCGTTTTGTCTGAAAACTAAAGAACCGCACTCCCTGAAGAAAGCGTCCGCAAGGTGTGCGGTTCTTCAGGGGTGCGGTTTGTGGTTGCACCCGACGTGTTCACGCGACCTCGGGCAGGAGGCGGCCGTCCTCGATGACGACCAGCCGGTTCTGACGAAGCGTGCGCGCGATCGTCGCGATGGCCTCCTCGGACGGTTCACGAAGGAGTGCTGCTGCCAGCATGAGCACCCGCCCCTCGACAGCGTAGACGTACACGTCCGTCACACCCTCGGCGAAATCGGTCGCGTGAGAGAAGTAGTCGGCCATCTGCTGAAGGATGACCCCACCGTCAGCAACCAACGCACGCGAGTTGAGCGCGGGGAGGCAGACCGAGGTGACGCCCTCCACCGGACAGGTCTGACCCGACTCCGGGTTGTAGAAGCAGCCGTAGTTCTGTCTCGACTTGGCGTTCAGTCGGTTGAACCGCTGCGCGGCGAGCACAGTGGCAGCGAAGATGGTGAACCGGAGGTGCTTGAGACCGTCGACGTTCATGGAACACTCCTCTTGATGAACTGGCGTGAAGATTTTACCAGCAGACAATTGAGAGTGATCGACTCAATTGTCTGCTGGTAAAACAACACTCTCGAAGTTCAGAGAATATCTAGTGTATTCCAGCTATTTTGTCAATATTATAAGATCATTTCTTTTAAAACTGAAACCGCGCCACCTGAGAAAGGTCCGCGCTCGCCCAGGTGGCGGTTGCGGGGTCTCAGGGGCGCGGCGAAGAGCCGACCCGGTCAGGGGTTGTGGTCGATGAGGAACTTGCCGTCGCGGATGACGATGAGGCCTCCCGCTTCCGGCGGAGTCGGGAAGACGGCGCGGGCGTCCAGCAGGGATCTGGAGACGCCGGGGAAGAAGTTGGACAGGAGCGTCTCGAGCACCGCGTCGTTCGGGACCATGACCCAGAGGGTACCGAAGCGGGAGAGCCACATGAACTGAGTGATCACGCCGTAGGCTCGAAGGCCGTTGTCGGCCTTGATCTGACGCGGTCGAAGCGCGGGCAGGTGAGCGAACCAGCCGCTGTTGGCAGTGCGATCGCAGGCGCTCGTGACGACATCATTCCCTTCACCTTCGCTTCGCGTGAAGAGGATGGCCCGCCCCTCACGTCGATCGTGCCAGCGCTCTGCCGCCTCCGGTCCATCGACCGTGAGGACGAAGGTGGCGAGCGACAGGTAGGCGATCTTGATCGCAGCGAAAGGGGTGGTGTATTTCGCAGGCTCCGTGCGCAGGAGCTCACTCGCACGCTCCGCCACCAACTTGAGGCGCTGCTGCCAGGCGGAGTCCTTCACGAGATCAGGATCCAAGAGCGCGAGAGTGTCCAGCGTGGTCCTGATGTTCGAATCGATGGGAGAAACGTCATTGCTCTGAGTGGTGGAATCGCTCATCTCGACATCCTTGTGTGGTCGCAGCTCAACAGAGCAGCGAGGGGTTGATGAAACAGTTTGGAAGGAACCCGTATCTATATCACAAATCCACATTTTTGTCAACAAAAATGGCTTATTTGAACGGTAAATTCCTCAAATCGACAACTGACGCTTTGAATGAGATACTTGTTGCATATGAAAAAGTTTCTTTTACCTTTATCGATCTTGATACTGCTTGGTGCGGGCTGTGCTCCAGAACAATCACCGACTGAACCACAAACCATGGCTCCAGATAGCCAAATGCCAGCAACCAGTTCAGCCATGATGATGGCGAGTACGACCGCTCCGCACATGATGGATCACGACATGGGTGATTCGATGCAACACAACATGCCAAGAGCAACAACGACCGATCAGATGGATAAACCAAAAACTCCCGTCATGACGGCCACAACCACCAAACCCGTTGTGAAGACACCAACTCCATCACAAGCTACGACTTCCGTCAGAACCCCTCCTTCGACCCCACTGCCGACACAACCATCCGAATCGGAACCAACACCCGCACCTGTCGCAGCAGTTGAAATTCGAGTCGATGGCAGCAACTTCTTGTTCGCCCCTTCCAGTTTCACGGTCAAGAAAGGCCAGAAAGTTCGCTTGACCTTCAAAAATACCGGCGGTCTGCATGATCTGGTCATCGACGAATTCAACGTAGCGACGAACGATCTCGCAAGCGGAGAACAGCAAACGGTTGAATTCACTCCCGATCGCACCGGTTCATTTGAATACTACTGCGCTGTCGGCAACCATCGCGCCATGGGGATGAAAGGCACCATGATCGTTCAGTAACTTCCCAAGTACATTCGCCCTTTCCTTTCTTTATCTCTATGAGTGAAAAGATGATGATGATGTCTCGCCGTGCGTTTCTGGGAACAGCCGCAGCCGCCGCGTTGGCGGGCTGTGCGGACAAACTTCCCCCTACAACACCAGAACGTCCGCCAACTCGCACGCCTATCAGAAGACCAGAACAACCAGGAACGCCGACGGACGCGGTCGAGTTTTCGGAGCCACACGTTGAACACTGGGTGGCTGATCCAGACTGGGTTCAATTCAATCCGGAAGCGCGGCAGTGCGTTGAACGTTTCAGAGGTCGCTTGAACGTACTCGAACAGGAATTAATGGAACAATTCGACATTCGGCCAATCCATGACAAACCAGGGGCGATGTCGCTCACTCAGCAAGATGCAGCTCGAGCTTTGCTCCTCAGCCAAGATCTGATTCATGAGTTAAAGGGTGCGGCAGAATCGATCATAAAATTAGCCGACAGAGATGCGTTGGGCCAGGCATTGCGAGTCTTTGCTCTGTGTGGCGCACAAGGTCAGGTCTACAGCACGATCAAGCTCAAGGCGGCGAGGTGCGAACCTCAACAAACGATCAATTTCGATCGTGATCCACGCTATTATGCTACGCGCTTGCGTGACTATTCGCCGAATCAAACAGATACTTGGAGCGAAGATATCGATCCACGCAATAAAGTTGCGATCAGTGCCACAGAGCGTAATCTCTTGACTCAGTATCCTGGTTGGGCCGGTCGTCAGCATAAGCGTGCATTTCGAGCCCTTGTGGCTGATACGCAATTCCTGGCTTTGGCTCAAAGTGCTGATCTGAACCTGGCAGAGTACTATTCGTTAGCAAAAATCGTCATCAAACATCGACGACCGGGTCAAAAACCAGCCATCTTCGACGACTTGCTTGAAGCACGAAAGTGTCTCGAACGTCGAGCGGTATTTGCTGAACGCATTCTATTGAATGAAGACACGGAACAGATGCTCGTCTTCCATGGTCGCGATCGCGCTGGAAGCCTACGCGGAGAAGAAGAGGGCGGTTGGAATGAAATTGGTTTGGCGGCTGGTATTGCACCAGAAAAGATCCGTAACTTCGGGCAGCTGCCCACACAAAATATTCGTGATACGTTGAATGGCTTTCATCGAGCCATCGCTACCTCTCGTGGAAAAACATTCCTTGCGCTCGAAGCACATGGTCACGCGAATGGAACACGACTGGAGATCGATCATCGCCTACCAAACCTCTCTCTGCCGCCGAACGACTTGGCCGGATCGCTGCTTGATCGTGTTCGTAGAACAGACGATCCAAGGACACTGGGTGAACTTACACTCTCACTCGATTCCAACTTTGCCTACGATTTCATTCAGAATCTGATGGCTGAGCTAAAGCGACAATGGCATCCAACGCCAACCTGTCCGGTTCGCTTCGAACAACTAGCCATGCCGACCATTCTGGCAACCGCTCAAGAACCCCAGGAAGGTGATTTTGGCACTACCATTCGGCAGAGCCTGCAACAACAAGTGCTTGGCATTCGCCGCGACGGCTGTATCAGTGGAAAACGTATTTTGCAGAATACGCAACCAGACTGTTATCCAAAACAAGACTTGAACATTTTTGCCTCAAACCAAGGAACAGCGACTGAATTCGGATAAGACTGCCATTGAAACGAATAAAAACAGTGAGCTGTCTGAAAAGATAGCTCACTGTTTTCTTTGCGTCTTCCGTCCTGTTATGGAGCCAGGATCAAATAACGCTTCACATCATCTGCCGCTAAACGTTCATCGATTTTTTTGCTTAAAGCTTGACCTTTTTCATCCTCGGTCGCACCTGGCATTTTGAGACGAAGCGCCTGGCCCAAGACACCCGGACGAATGAAGAAGCGTTTGAATTCATCACGACTCCAACCGAAGGATTCTTTTAGGAAATTGTCGATTTCTCCCGGCTTAGTAGAAGTGCCAGACTGATTCTCAAAATCACTGAAGGCACGATCTATATCAAGATCCGTGATACTGATTTTCTCTTGGTCAGCCAACGCTTCGAGTGCGGCTATTTGGATGAGCTGGCTGTAGGCAGCTTCACGCGTTTGGGCGTTGACCTCACTTGGCAATTGACGGCTACGAGCATCTTCCGTTTTTAGATAGATCGCCTGGGCATCGACCTGGGCAAGGTAATCGGTATAGGTTGCTTTATGACCATCGACACGACCAACTGGGAAAGACACTAGACCAGCAAAAGCTCTGGTCGCTGGACCAGCCCACTGTTTGCGGGTAATACCGTAAGAAAAGATCCCGATCGTAAGACAGACAGCTAAGACCACTACCGTGACAATACCTACACCGATAACAGTTCGTTGTTTGAGCATATAAAGAGACTAAAGAGACAAGAAATCCATTAAGAACGAGTTTCACGCGGATTGATAAAATACTCTAACCAACGTTTGGGCACAGACACGCTCCTACCAGGCAGGGCTAGGGAAGAAGTCGCGTTACTCTGTTCAGTCCAGGCCATGCGGGTATTTGAATCCCCTTCTTCGAACAGAACAACCTGCTCACCCGGCTTTTTCAAGTTGAAACGGAGGCGCGCTTCTTGTTCGATATAGGCATCGGTTTTCATGGTACCCAAGAGCTCCGTCATGGAGTGCTTTTGCCCTTCTAATTGTGAGACTTGCGATTTGAGGCCTTCGATTTCTTGATCAACTTTCCAACCACGATAGGTTTCGCGAACAGTTGAAGCTCCAACGAAGAAGACGATAGCCGCTAGCAGCGCAAATAAGAGCGGCCAACGCAAAGATGGGATGGGAGAAGGGTTACGAGAGGACAAAGATGCCATACGCCGCGTTTAGGCTTCAGTCTATCACACGAGCTTATCCAAGACCCCTTCGAGACGAGTGAGCTCCTCTTCGGTCGCTTGTTGCACTGCGTGCAGTAGACGTTCGCGTCGCACCTCTAGGCTGGTTTTATGTGGCTCGGTGGCCTGATGAGCGTGAGTTGACGTCCCACCTGAGGCATGGCCGCGTAGTTCCTGAATGGATTGAGCTAAGCGGTCAGGATTACGTAGATCCGCCATCACAATTGAAGGCACAGCTCCCCCACTGGTACGGACACGTAGGGTTCCGACCTTAAACAGCGCTCTCCATACCCCCTTCTTATCCCATTGGACGTCTCCTACATGAGCAAAGGCCGCCTCAGAGACGTTCCGATCCCACATCCCGCGCTGAGCGACATGCACCAAACGTCGGTCCGTCAGAATCAAGGCGGTTGCATCCCACAAGCGAACCGCTCGCCAGGCACAAAAAGCTCCAATCAAGACTGGCACCAAGAATACAGCGATCCCAGGCAACCCCAGATGAAACAAAGGGAAAATGAAGAAACACGGCAAGACGATCAGAAGCGCAAAGCCCAACAAACGTAACAAAAGCGCAACTGGATGCGCTCGCACCAAAGCTAGGATCTTCTCTCCGGCTTGAATCTTCATGACATCTGACACATGAAACATACGCAGTTCAAGAGGCTAAGGGTTGAGGAAAAACGGCACGGATTCCCGCTTCGGCAGCTTCACGCTCATTCCAGGGCAGTTTCTCATCATTGGCGACACACATCCAGGTCTCGCAGCCTTTGCCAGTCATCAAAACCAGATCACCCGGCAAAGCCAAGCGCATAGCAAGGGCGATCGCATCTCGTCGGTCAAAGATCTTGAAGAGTGACTGACCTTCTTCTTTGCCGACCGCGAGCGCACCAGCCGCTACTTGATCAATGATCTGACGAGGATCATCGTCATATGGATCTTCATTCGTCACGATGACGACGTCAGCCGTTTCACCCGCCATCCTTCCCAGAATCGGACGCCGTGCGACATCGCGCCCGCCACCACACGAACCCAGGACATGAATCAGACGTTTAGCCTGCAAAGAAGCAACAGCACCATACAACTGTTTCAAGGCTTCCGGTTCAGGCGCATAGTCAATAATCACGGTCCAAGGCTGACCTAAATTTACGCGTTCGAAGCGACCTGGTAGACCTTGAATTTTCTCAAGGCGCTTGATAGCTGGCTCAAGTGGAACAGCGAGCACCTGACAAACTGCCAACGCGGCTAGCATATTCTCTACGTTGTAGCGACCTGGCATAGCAAGCTTCATCGGATAGCCATTCACTTCAGAGCGAGAACCATCAGGTGACAGCTCCAAATGATCGGCTTTCAGACCAGAGCCCTTTTCAATCCCGTACCACAGGATGTTCTTGAGATTTGGTGTTGTGGCGTAATAGTCAGCGAATTCGCTTTCTGCGTTCAAGACAGCGACGCGAGGAACAACGACACCTTGCAACGTTTTCGTTGGTAATTTCGTGAGCTGTTCAAATAGGACTCGCTTGGTTTTGCGGTAGTTTTCAAATCCGCCATGCGCTTCGATATGTTCCGGCGTGAGGTTGGTCAAAACGGCGATATCATAACCAATTCCCAGATGACGATGCTGAACAATCCCCTGTGAAGAGGTTTCGATGACAGCATAGCAACAACCAGCCTCAACCATCTGGCGTAAACTTCGTTGTAGATAGAACCGACCAGGCATGGTCATTTTTGTGTCATTGATCCATTCCCGATCGGCAATTTTCATAATGGCCGTCGTCGTACAACCCGTTTTGGCACCAGCCGCTTCGAGCGCCTTAGCGATCGCGTAAGAGGTTGTCGTCTTGCCATTCGTACCCGTCACCCCAATCACGATCAATTGTCGCGAAGGATGGCCATAACGCCAAGAAGCCAAGTGGGCCAATACAAAATGATAGCGATCCAGCAGCACAGCTGGCAGCAAGCGTTTCACCCGTTCGCGAAGTGACGGCATAACAGAATCGTCAGAGACTATAAGTGACAAACGAAATCACCGCCAGCACGAGGCCAATCCCGAAGACCACGATGGCGACAGGAATGGCGTAAGGTACAGTAAAAATCTGGTCTACCAACAATAAAAGAACACCGAAAGAATGCAGGCCCATTTTGACCTTGCCAAAGATATTGGCTGAAGTATAGGTTCCACGGCGACGGAAACGAGCGTAGGCACCCAACATGATCATGATCTCAAACAAGACGAGCAAACCCGCAAACAGCGGATGAATGCGGTTAGCGACGAATACAAGCGCGATTGATCCGACTAATGCCTTATCAGCAATCGGATCGGCCACTGTTCCCCACATTGTAATCTGTTTGCGAGTACGAGCGAGGGATCCATCGAAGACATCCGTCAGAGCCGCTAGAGCAAACAGACCCAAGACCCAACTCCAAGCGGTTGCGTTCACGGCTGACAGAACTAACGGGGTCAACAAAAAACGACCCATCGTTAGCTGGTTCGGGGTCACCCAAGCCGGAAAGAGCTTAAGGACGGTCGCACGGAGCACACGATCGTGCGGATACAAGCGAACGTTCTCATTTGTCATGAGCATAGCAATCTTCCCATAGGATACGGGAGGAGCCAGTATCAGGCAAAGCTGTTACACTACGAGACATGTGACGTTCTCCCGCCTGTCGTCCG
>JAGOTP010000012.1 GCA_018061755.1 Patescibacteria group bacterium
TACGAACGTGCGCTACCTTGCGTGCAACAGGCTCGCGTACGCAAAACGATTCAGCGAATTCTGCAGGAGGAATATACACACACGTCGCTCTATGATGTACTGCAGCGCTTTCAAGCGGAAGAAAAAATGCATATAAAACACTTGCAAAAAGACTGGCACAAAAAGATATCCACTGTTTGACGTTGACGACAGACTCACGACTACGCACAATCGCTTCATCGGTCTTTCTACTCAATGCAGCGAATCACAGATTCATGCATTGAGTGGACGGAGCGATTCGTCCCAATTCGTTCATTGTCGTTTCCATGCTTGACGACAATGGAACTGCCACATCTCTCGACCTCGGTCGGGAGATGTTGTTTTTTGGAACGCAAAACGCCCGTCATCGCAGAGGGCGCTTCCTGGATTCAAGCCCGTGAAGGCGAACCAGAGAGCACCGGCGATGGCCGGGCGTTGGTTCCGCGTGTAGGACGCGGAGCGAACTCTCAACAGCATGCACTTGTCGAGAGTCAGATTTCTACACCTCAGTGCAAGTGAGGGTGACCCAGATCAGGGGTCGAAGCACAGCCCGTTGGCACGGGCCGCCTGCATGTCGTCGGGCGGCACTGCGTTGACGAAGCAGCGTCGGATGCAGGCGGGGCGATCACCGCCGCGAGGATCACGCGGGCAGTCGATGGTGCCGCTGGAGGACGGGCCCACGCCGCGATCGCGCATGGTGCGGGCGACCTCGTCCTTGGTCGTGCTGAGCCAGGGAATGGTCTGCAGCACCGCGACGAGCCCGGAGATGAGGAGCATCCCCGTGATCCCCACACCGATCGGCACCGCGAACCAGCGCAGGTACTTGTTGTCGGTCGCCTTGAGCCACGTCGAGATCGACGGGGCGATGTGTTTGAGGGCCACGTAGGCGAAGCCCGCGACGATGGCGGCCAGCGCGAGCCAGCCGATGATCCCGATGTTGAACAGGGCGCTGAAGAAGTTCCCCGTGCCCGTCACGGCCGGCTCGGTCGTGTCGGCGATGGTCTCGCCCGTGGCGACGATGGTCGGGGTGGGGTCGGGGTAGGGCGGACCGAGGGGGCCCTTGGTCCACAGCCAGTCGGGCTGGGGGGTGTAGTCGGGCGTAGCGTCACGGCCCGCGATGCCGTAGTGGACGTATGGGAAGGTCGTGATGCTCGAGATGGCCTGGAACACGAGCAGCCTCTTCAGGCGGTGCTCCAGGACACTCGACAGAGCAGCGATCAGACCTTCGGACACGAAGAGCAGGAAGATCGACGTGCCCATCGCCCAGGTCGAAACGTTCGTGAGGGCATACTGCCAGCCGAGCCACGAAGCGAGCAGCCACTTGATGATGAGCATGCCCATGATCCGTGTGCCCCTGTAGTAGAAGATGGCGAACCAGGGAACGTCGTCATCGCCGCGCGCCTTCGCATCTGCGGCCTCCTGCTTGAGGACGTCGTTGTAGTCGGGGCCGGGCAGCACACCCGCCGTGACCGCCCGCCGTGCGAAGATCCAGAAGCCCTCGCCCTTAATGAGCGGGACGACTCCGATTCCCCACAGGTGGATCAAGATGACCATCGGGAGCCCGAAGAGGAGCGCCGAGAGCGGCCAGATCCACTGGATGTAGTGACGCGCCATGACGAGCGGAATGCGACCGTCAGTGTGTGCGCGCAGGATGGCGATGAAGGTCGCGACACCTGCCCCGATGAGGAGCAGATGGAAGATCGTGATGAGCTTGGCCCCACTGCGATTGTTCGCCCCGCAGCGGCGGATGAACCCGTCGTAGGCCGCCTGACGGAGCTTCTCCTCGTCTTCAGCGTCCTTGAGGTCCGCCTGGATGAAGCTCGGATCGTGCTTGCGCTTCAGAGCCTTGAGACGCGCGACCTCACGGATCGCCGCGTCCAGAGGCTCTCGGAAATCGGCGTGGTCACGCCGAGACCCCTCCATGACCGGGAGCGCGTAGAGCCACCCCACGAAGAAGGCTGCGAGGAAACCACCGACGGCCGCCCAGTCGTAGCTGTCGAAGACCTTGTAGATCTTGCCGAGGATGACGAGGAAGGCGAACACGAAGGTGCAGAACCATCCCCAACGACGTGCTCGAGCGACCCCATCATGGCGATCGCCGAACTTGACGTCATCGACGGTGGCTTCGACGGTCTGCTTGATACCTGCCAGACCACCGAATTGGACGCGGGCGTAGTTTGCGACAGCCGCGAGGCTGCCGAGGGTGAGGACCTGGGAAAGGATTTCTCCCAGAACATCGCCACCAGGGGGTTTTTTGGGCGCGGACGGCGGCGTGCCACCTGCAGCCGGGGTTGTAGCCGGAGCAGCCATCGATGTACCTCCTCCCGTTTTTCAGGGAGACCGCGCCAGACGTTCCCGTCTGGCGCGGGTTGTGTGTGTGTGCTTGGTGTGTGTTGATGAAATTGTTGAAGTTCAGGAGACGAGCCACTTGGCCACGAACCGACAGGCGCGCCAGGCGACCCAGACCGGGCCCCAGATGGGAATCAAGGGCCACTTGATCCGAGGCCAGACGGTGCGCCCGTAGAGCGAGATCACACCCTCCGATACGCCATGCTCGTGGGCACGCTGGCGACGGATGGCGCTCGGATCGACCAGACGATCTCCCGTGTCCCCTGCTTCGGCTTTCTCGACGCCGTCAGGGTCCTTCTTCTCCTCGGCTTTAGCAGCGGGCTGCGCCTCCTTGAGACGGTTTTCGGCAGCTGTCGCCAGCGCGAGCAGCGCATCCGTACGGATCGTGATTTTCCTTGGAGCGTCACGCGGAGCCCGAGGGTCATCGATGAGGTCGTCCGGCAGACCCAGGATCCGCATGGTCTCACCGGAAGGGAGAAGACCGTGCGCACTCGCCCTGATGATGGCGGTCGCCGCTTTCGGGTGAGTACCTTGGAGCTCCTTGAGAGCCGTTCTTTTCCCTCGAAGTTTCAGTTGAGCGACCGGATCATCCTTCGCCTTTTCCTCCGCTTCGTCGAATGCAGCGAAGATGTCCATCTCCCTGCCCATCCCTTCGATGTGTGATGTGTCCTTGGTGGTTTTGACGGTGTCTTTTGCTCCGGCAGTGTCAGTTCCGGAAGCGTTCTTTTTGTCACCATCACGCGCGGGCAGAAGCTTCTCCGCCGTGTCATAGATGGCCGGCTCGATGGCCTGTCGTCGGTCTTCGATCGTCAGCGAAGCGCCCTCTCGTTTGCGCTCAGCTGATTTCGCCGAGATCTTCTTGCCGACCTCTTCGAGCCAGTACTGCGCTCGCGAGATGGTTCCCTCAATCAGTCCTTCGTAGCCAGCGTTAACTGCAACACCAGCCGCATTCGACCAGACATTGAGGAGACGGGTAGGGATGTTGATCCGATACTGCGTTTCGCGCAGCACGAGCCGCATCGCCTTGAGCACGAACGGGGCTACTTCCCATGACTTGTAGTTGAAACCCGCCTTGCCGAGGAGGGGCACAACATAGCGGTGAGACAGACCCAGCACGAGGGCGCCCAGCAGAGCAGGAACATTCCCGCTCACTGCGTCCGTTACCTCCCCCTCGAGCGCCCAGGCCGCCAGGCGGCCGACCGCAGCGCGGATAGGCGTACCAGCGAACCTGAGGATCATATCCTCCGTGAGTGTTGAATCAGCCATCTTGCTTGTCGCCCTCCTTTCGAGAGCCTTGTTGTTTTTTGTTCGTCGCCGTTTGTGTTTCTTTGACCCTTTTTACAGGACCTGAATTCGCGAACAAGCCCGCCCGGAGGCGTGGCTTGTGATGTTTTTGGTGTTTCTGTCTTTTCGACACATTCTCTCGAATTGTCGAAGGGGCTAGCTCTTCTGCGGCGTTTCCGTCACAACCAAGCCAAAGAAGAACCAAGCAGCCTGTCATAAAAAGGAAATTTTGTCAATCTCATGCAAATCTTTTAAATGAGCGTTTTATTCGCTTATTTTAGCTAAAATCAGCATTTTATCATTCCCCCTGTCCTCCATAACCAAAACCCTGCACCATTCGGTGCAGGGCGTTGTAATCCCACAACTTGTCGGAATTAAGCGGCGGCCAACGTGGCCAACTGACGGATAACGAAGTTTGAAATGGCGAAACCAGCTACGATGATCACCATACCGATGACGGCATTTTTGATCATGTCGCGAGCTTCATCCGTTTGCTTGGTGTTGCCACCAGCTGTCATCCACTTGAAACCGGCCCACAAGACGTAGAACAACAAGATGATACCGAGGAAACCGAGCACGACGTTGATGATGCGACCGATGATGGTTTCGAGACGGGCTGGAGCACCGGATGTCCCGATGGCGGCCTGCTGAATACCACCAGCACCTGTAATCGAGTCCTCAGCGCGACGGAATGGATCCGTCTGGGCAGAGGCGAGCAACGGGGCGAATGCCAAAGCACCGACCGCGATCGAAGTAACAATTCGCTTGATCTGAATCATAGAAAGGATAAGTGAAAGACCTGAGTTGTGGGAGGTCGAGAACAATGATAGCGCATTTTCCAACAGATTTCATCCACACCTTACAAAGGACAAGCAGGAGCCGTCCCCATCGTACAGACAACTTCGCGACAATGCGTACGCTGACCAGCCGCGTCCGCCTCACTCAAGATACGACCACCGACATAGATTGAATCGGTTGGCGTACAGATTGAGCGAGCGGCACAGTCACGTACACATGAGTCACACACACCAACTGGACGAGGCTCAGCACCCAAGGCCGTGCAGTAAGCAGCAAGCGTGAAGCGCGCTGGCGTCGGTCCTGCTGTGGCACCTGGCGTACACTGCGACTGACCAGGCGCTGGACGTGGACGCGGTGGATCACCCGATGGCGCACAGATACGTGAACCACAGGCCGTCAAACAAGCATCTTCTGTGACGGGCGCTCGCAGACCGAAGGCCGTTGGGGTCCGCTGACAATCGTTGACACACGAGATGGTCGGAGTTGCATCGGCATAACAACACGGACGAGTCGCCCCATCCATGAGCTCATCAACGGTCGGGCCACCCGCCGTACCGCTATCCGAACCACCCGTCGTTCCGTTGATCCCAGCTGAGATTTGGCCTAGCTGCGTCAACACGAAACTTGAAATAGCAAAGGAACAGGCAATGATTACGACTCCGATAACCGCGTTACGAATAATGCCTTGCGCTTGATCAACATCTTTCGAGCCACTAGCCGTCATCCAAGTAAAGCCGCCGTAGAGCACGTAGCCCAAGAGGACGATACCGATGAAGCCGAACAAGATGTTGAGCGCACGACCGACCATCGTTGCGATACACTGACTCGCTCCTCCCGCACAGGCAGTCGACAATCCAGCCGACCGACCGGTCGCACTTAAGCCGGTCGTGGCGTCGGTCACACGTGCTGACGCCAAGGCGGGCACGAGCAACACAACACACGACACAGGCAAGATCCATCGAAGGAGAGAAGAACGCATACGCGGGAGGGAAGAGTTCGCTATTCGCTAGTAGTTGCTTTGAATACGTTACTGATCACATAAGTCGTGATCGCCCAAGCTGACAAGATAATCGCCAGACCAATAATACCCGAAATGATGTATTTGCGAGCTTCGTCGGTTTTCTCGGTGCTACCACCGGAAACCATGTACTTAAAGCCCCCCATCAATACGATCACTACTGAAATAATTCCCAGGAAACCGAGCGCGACGTTGATGATACGACCGGCGGTAGAACGCGGGTCGCCTCCATTCAAATTCGTTTCTCGGCCTACAGCGTTGACGCCAAAGGGATCCGAGGTAAGGTCGCTACTCTGCGCTAATACGGGAAGAGCCGTACAAGCAGCGAGCGTAAGCGAAGCGGCGAAACTGACGACATACTTCATACGTTTCGTCATGCTGCCTCACCTCCTTTCCAGTTCAAACGTTGTGACATAGAGCTCGGCTTCTCATGAGAATGAAAAGCCAGTGAGAGTATACCACGAAATGATTTTTTTAACGTGTTGATACGGTGCGACAGTAACCGCCAGATTGTGGACGACGCGTTTGCGAAGGGGCTTCAGCCGTGGCACACCAGACAACGACCTTGCCCGCCGCTTCAGAACAACCAACGCTCGCGATGGTTGCTGCCCGTGAAGGCTGTGACCAATACGTAATACAGCGTGCACATGATGGCTCCGTCGTATTGTAACCAGTAGCATCACAAACACTGGTAACGCTCGTTGGTCGTGGAGCTGCCATCGCCCGTGGGTTACAGGCATCACGGCAACTTGTGCTCCAAAGATGAACTAAGGCGGGAATACAGCTGGCATCGATGCCTGGGTAACGACCAGTCATGCCACGAACTCCGCTCTCCAAACAACTACGGCAGGCGGCTGCCGGGTCAGGCAATTCTGGACTCGGGGCAGGAAAACTGGTTCCCCAAGTCGTCACCAATCCGCCTAAGTCGCTCACCCCACGCGGACAAGTACCGCCCACGGCCGTACAATTTGCAGGGTCTGCACCATAGAAGCTGCGGCAAGCGGCTCCTGGCGAACCTGGTTCGGGCAGTGGAATAGCTCCGCTGCCCCCCGAAGGGCTTGATCCTTGAGAGGAACGTCCGGTTGCTTGTGTCGTCCCACCCGGGCGCAGCGCTGATGGATCTTCGTCTCGGACGTTAAGCGATGTATCAGGTTCTGCAATGTCTCCGGTTTGAAGCTGATCAGAGACTTGAACGATCAAGGACACACCAATGTAGGCAAAGAGCACGATCACGAGACCGATCACCGCATTTACAATCGCCTTACGACCCGTGTCGACCTGCTTCGGATTGCCGCCCGAAGTCAGGTACAACAATCCACCGTAGACAAAGACGCCCAAGAAAAAGACGCCACACAGACCAACCAAGATACGAATGATGCTGCCGATGATTTCTTGAATCGTTAAACGACCTTCGAATGGGTCTGGGAAGTTAACACGGAGCGTTGGGGCCGTACGAGAAGGTGAAGATGGTCGATTGGTTGCGGTATTTCCGGTAGTCGGCGGCGTTACGTTGCCTGGCGTGCCAGCCGCACCACCCGTCCCGTTACAAGTCGGCGCTGGCGTCGAGGCACAGGTTGCACCCAGCTCTCCACAGTAGGCGTTACAGCGGTTGGTACACAGTGTGGTCGCGGCCGTAAGCGAAGCATCGTTCGAAAAACTACAGACGGTCGCGCGATCATCGCGAACTTGCGGCGTTGGTTGTGGCGAACAAGAATAGCGGCAGGTTCCGGAAGCGCCGCTGCCGCTGCATTGGACTGAATCGGTATTGCAGCGCATGCCGCGTGCCCCACAGGTTGCTTGGCAACCGTTCAGACACCGTTCCGTACTGACAGCCGGCGCACCGTTTGGCGTACAGGTTCCGGCCTGTGCGTCATTTACCGCCGTGCGGCTACAGGTAATAACACAGCGAGCGTTGGCATCGGTTCCATCTGTCGAAATACACTCCGGTGCGCGGCTACTGATCGCAAGGTTTACGCCCGCACAAGTTGAAGCAGACAACGCACCAGCACACTCGGAAGGCGAGGATTGTGTACAACGGCGATCCGTTCGTACGGTGCGCTCGGTTCCCAAGTTACAGGCATATTGGCAAAATCCCGTTGAGCCACTGGCTGCACGTTGTGGCACCAGACATTCTGGCCCAGGCGTTGTGCGGCAGCCGATACTTTGCACTCCCGCTGGACGCGCATAAGCGGCACATGTGTTGTTACAGCTCGTGGTACAAACACCCGCATCTGATCCTTCGCAAGTTAACGCAACCTGTGGCGTACAGCTACAGGGGGAGCAAGAACGTGGTGTGGACGTACCACAAATACTTGGACGGCTATTATCGACGACCGCTCGAACCGTTGTTCCAAGCTGACTACAGACCGTGGCACAAAAACGCGTACATTCAACGTCTGAGGTACAGGATGATAAGGAACCAGTCAGTGGTGGCGGGATTAAATTGACCTGACAGGCAAAGCTGCAGGCGTTCGCCAGAACCGAAGGCGCGATCAGAAAGGAGACGACGAACGCGATACTAGCCACAAAGGACGCCCACAAAGAACGGACAGACATAGATGACCTGTATGATATACGATCACCCGCGAGTTGTCAGTGAGACAAACGCCCCTGTACCAAGACGGTACAGGGGCGTTTGTATTTTTGTCTCTTGGTTTATGGCGTCCAAGCGCAACGGGCACTCACCGGCAGACCAGTTAACAGTCGGTTCAACTCGGTCTCAACTGTCTGACACTCGCGAGCCGTACTGCGTCCGGTACAGGTGAAAGAACTTTCATCGAAGCGGCCGTTGGCTGGAGGCGCCTGACAAGCATTTCTAGCTTGGGCGATCTGATCAGCAGAAGCGAATGTACTAATGATCCCTCCACCGGCTGACGGACCACAGACACAGGCTCCCTGCGGACCAGTGTCGCGCACGACGCCGCCCGCACCAGCACCCGCTCCTCCACCAGCAGGAACTCCCCCGCCTCCACCGCCCACCGGCGCAACTGGTGCTGTCGGTGGCGCTCCGGCATCTCCTGGCAAAACTGGTGCCGTATTACTCAACGGGGCACAACACAAGACTTCGGCCGGATCTCTTGGACAACCACCGACCAAACAACGCGTACGGTCACTGCGCTCAGAAGGTTGCGTCTGACGACAGGCCCAATCGCTACTCGTGCGATCAGTTGCTTCATTGCGACCAATACGTCCATGCGTAACTGCATATTCGACACAGGTCGCCAACCCGCCCGAACCGCCTGTTGTTCCAGTCGTGCCACTACTGCTCTCGCTCGAACTTCCACCAATATCCGTGACAAAACCCAAGATGACGCTGCTGATGCTGTAGGAGAAGAAAATGAGCAACATGCCGATCGTGGCGTTGCGAATGATGTGTTGAGCACCTGCAACATCCTTTGGATTACCCGCTGATAAGATCCAACGAATCCCCCCATAGACGAACATGAGCAATGCAACGGATCCGACCACTCCCAAAATTCCTTTAATGAGACGACCGATCAAACCAGCCAGAGAATCAACGCCCGTAATGGGATTGGTCAGACGCGTTCCACCTGTACCCGCGCTTAAAGTCTGTGAACTGCCGCCACCTGATCCACCGGACGAACCACCGTCGCCAGCTGAACCGCCACTAGAACCGCTTCCCGAACTGCCGCCACTGCTACCCGAACCGCCAGCACCACCAGCTGCACCGCCTGGCGTAACACAGGTCGGAGCCGTTTCACAGAAATTCATCCCACCGGTGACCGTTTGCGTATATGCTGCCTGACAACTCGCGCCACAGAAACTACCACAGACGGTTGCTGGAGCCTGAGCGCCTGTTCCTTGTGGGTTACAGGTTCGCTCTTCTTGAGACGCACCGATACTACATTCAAAGGCGCAGCGTCGAATGCCCATTGGATCAGCCGATCCACAACGCGCAGCTGCTGAACCGGATGTGACACATTGACCGTTACGGAAAGATCGACCACAGACTTGCTGACATTGTGTTGTACATTGAGAATCTTCGGTACAAACCGTTCCCTGCGTTGAAGGTGGCGGTTTACAAGTGAAGTTACAGGTTCCTTGCTGAGCGGCTGCCCCTGATCCGCCAGATGAGCCACTACCTGAACCGGAGCCCGAACCAGAGCCGGAGCCCGAACGTGAGCGACTCGTTCCTTCGCGGGTCAGCGAAATAGGGTATCCACGCTCGAAGATGGAGCCGTAATCGCCTTCGCGACAATTAGGCTGAGGTGGTTCCGCCGTTCGACAACTGCTGTAACAATCACTACGACTGGCTAACCCAGAGTTCAAACACTGTGCCATACAGGTCACACACAGGTTGAACTGGGCATTGTCCGGGAAGGTTTGCTCGATCGTGATCCCTCGGCATTGGTTGCGCCCGCCGCTTCCGGCACATTCAGCGTGACATTGAGCACGCGTCATCGGCTCAAGTCCGCCGGTTACACACGTATTGGCACAGCGCTGACACAAGCGAAGAGACGTGGCCGAGTCCAACTCAACGCACAGCGGAATATGTCCGGCCGTTCCAGCACAAGCCATCGAGGTACCACGCACCCGAATAGCCGACGAACCTTGGGCACAGACGTTGTCACACTGATCACTACAATAAGGATGAGGTGTCGTAGCTCGAGCGGCCGACGGACCCGTACAAGCCAGGGCAGCATTTGGCGTACATAAACAGCCCTGACAACTGTTATTCTGACAGGTAATGGCCGAACTCGTATCACGCTGCATTCCAGCCGTACGGCAGATGGTTGTACACTCACTCGCACAAGACGCAGCGGCCCCTGGGTTGGAACACTCCGTCTCCCCCTCAACTGGCTCTACCGCACAACGGAAGGAACAACTCGATGCCGCCTGAACCGTTGAGATGTTCAGCAAAAGACCGGACGTCACCAAAAGACCCATGAGAAGACCAAACGCGAGCTTGGCCTTGTCTTGGAAAAAGCGAGAGAAGAAGCGTGACATAGAACTCAAGCGCGAGTGAAAAGGCTGACCAAGAAATTAACTAACGTGTATCCAAAGAACATGAAAAATAATCCTATCAGCGCCTTCTTGATACGATCTTCTGCCGTTTTCACACTCGTCGCATCACCTGCGATCAAGTATTCAATTCCGGCATAGACGAAGATGACGAGCAGTAGCACACCGGCCAGACCAAACATGAACCGCACCAAGTTCAATCCGGCTTGGATGATGTCAGAAAACTGACAAGCTCCGTCTTCGATACAAGCAGGCAAGATCAAGCGCGTCAGCCCACCTGAATCGGCACTTACGTTCGCACTACCGACACGTCCATCGCCAGATCCACCACCCGCCGATCCACCCGTCGACTCACTACCGGAGCCACTCGATCCCTGGCCTGCCGATCCACCTTCACTCGCTCCTCCGCTCGCAGGCGTTGGAGTATCTGTACTTCCCGCCACACCTGCACCGGTTCCACGCGCTCCACACTGCTCTCCCACTGGAATACCCAAAGCCGGCGGACAGCAACGAATGGTTGAATCACCCGGACAGCCGCCTTGAACACAGGTCGATTGCTCTTGCTCGGAACAAACACGACGACACATCCAGGTGCTCGAAGCTGCCTGCATGCTATTTTCGATGGTCGCAATGATGCTCGTGAGAGCGCTATTGGCAGCAATCGCGCGCTGCACGCAAGCGCCCGCCGGTAAGCGAGCCGCTTCTTGCTGGCTCGCGGCCGCATTCGAAGATTGAATGCGACTGCGTCGCTCTCCTGAGCCACTCACAGCCCCGGAAGCATCGGTCGTAAGCCCAGCAATGGCTTGCTCTTGCGGCACACTGTTGCATACGGGTAATGTGTCACCCGTCGCCGCACGACGACAGGCGTTGTAACAATCAGCTGGTACAGCCCGCGTTCCCATCGATGCCGTAGTGGCTATACATTCACGGATACAGCCACGACACAGTTCAACGGTTGATTCCACACAGCGTGGCGTCAATGTCGGAACGCTTCCGGTGTAACAACCGATCGAGTTAGCTGGAGCACGTAGCGGAGACGTCGATTCGCAGTAACGGCTGCGACAGGCGTCTGTACAAGTTGCATCGCCTCCATCCGCAGGATTACAAGTAACTGGGACCTGAGGAACACAATAACAGCCATTACACATCCGCAAGTCTCTCCCCGGAACCGCGCCACAAGTCGGTCGACGGCTGTCAGGCCGCATCCCTTGGGCCTGACATTGCGACTGACAATCGTTTACACAGTCTTGATCCGACGCACACTGACTCGTCGGTCCATTTTCTGAATAGCGAATCTGACAACGAAAACTGCAACTGCCAGCTTCCGCGTTGGGAGCTGGCAGTGCAACTAACGACAAACAACTAGCGGCGACTAACAACGTAAGGTACGTCGCGCGTTTCAAGATCCGAAAAAGAGCGCTCATAGAGAGTCCTCTCTATGATACAGCAAACGAGCTCGCCTTTCTACTGAATCGTCTGAGAGATACGGTTCACAGCGTTACGCATCGAGACGACCAACTGAACTTGCGGATTCAAAGCGTCGGTAATCAGCTGACCAAAGGCTTCCTCAACCGCTCGCGGATCGTTCCCTTTGTACCAAGAGATAGCAGTCAGAACTTGCGAAGCGAATACTCCAACCTGTTCATCGTCGAGTTGTGGCGCGAGCATTCCTTTACGTGCGGCTGGACGCTTGATGACATCCAACACCATTTTCGCCGCCTCTGGCTTGGTCAAATAGTTTACGAAGTGCCAAGCGACATCGGTATTCTTGGATTTTTTGGCGACTGTCCAGTTCCAGTAATTGGCGACGTTGCGCTCAGCTGTTTCAGACACTTGAGGCAGTTTCGCAATCCCCAAATTCAACTTAGGCGCACGCGCTTTGATCACAGGTAGATCATACGAATAACCAAAGTAGAAAGCCGTCTTGCCTTGGGCAAAGGCATCCAGCGCCTCTGGCTGATTCGCATTCCAAGTGTAGGTCGCTTTATTTGGGTTGGCGAAATCGGTATAGAAAGCCAAAGCAGAATAGGCTGGTGGCTCTTCACGCACATTCGAAAGATCTGGTGGCATCTGCTGGAAGGTTGGCTGTCCCAGTTCATTCACCATGCGTGCGCCATTTTGCACCATGAGTGCCGTCAGAATGTCCGTTGCGCGCGAAATATTGTTCGACGTTCCAAGTGCGACCGCCATCTGGGCAAAGCTCTGCCCATCAATATCAAGTTTTACGAGCTTTTCAACATTGGCCTGAAAATCAATCCAACTGGTTGGCGGCTCCAAAATCCCACCCGCATTCAACAAATCTTTGTTGTAGTACATGGCGAGCGTATCAACCGATACTGGAATCGCCAGAATTTTATCCTGATAATCCGGCGTCGCTCCCGGTTCAGCCGGCGCCATATTGATCCGCCGAATTGTGTCTTGCGCCACCACATCAGCGAACTGCGTGCGATATTCGCGTAATGTTACGGTTGGCTCTTCAACCATCGTCCAGGTTCGACTTCCGCCAAAACTGCCCGAAACCGCCACCGAACCGATTTTCACCGTCTTCGGCATCGGCTGGATTCTCGGCATGTACTTCCCCGTCCAATCATTGTGGATCAAAAAAATGTCCGGTCCACGATCATCGGCAAACCCTTCCAAGATTTTCTGTTCGTATTCCTCCAAACGCAAACGACGATAGGTAATCGTGACGTTTGGATGAGCTTTGCGATACTGGTCAATGACCGGCTGGTAAGCATCAGCATCATCAACGACCCCCCACATCTCAAGCGAGACAGGCTTGGCAGCTTCGAGTGCATCCGGCGATGGCGCTTTACTACAACCCGCTCCCAGCAATGCCAAGAGCGAGACAACCGTTGTAAAACGAAGAAAGAACGAAGGAGCGGACATAAGGACAAATTGTTCTCCCTGATTTTAGCACGGCTTTCGCATTCAAGGCGAAACGGATGGAGATAGATTGACGAAATAGCCTAAAAAGGCTATTCTCAGCGGTCGCACATTTCCGTTCCGTTCGTCGGTTCAGTCCATTCGCAACCGCTTTCCACGCCCAGACCAGAAAGGTTCAGACGTCATGCTGTCCGCTCACACCCTCCGAGACCACCTCGGAACGTCTCTCGGCGTTCGCCACGGCGCCAAGCACCCCGCGACCATCGTGGCCATGCTCGTGACCCTCATCTCGGGCCTCGGGAGCTGCATCCTCCTCCTCTTTCCCGAGACGGTGGAGATCCGGACGACCCTCTTCGCCATCGCATGCCTTGCAGTGATCACTGTGCTCGGCCTCCTCGGGGCCGACTTCGTCTACCTCACAGGCACGCATCGCAGCATGGTCGAGATCGGCGAAGGGGGAGGCATGGACATCTTCGCGCTCAGCAGGCCGCTGCTGAGATGGAACCAGGTCAAGGAGAAAGATGCTGTCGTCTTCTGCTTCACGCCCGGCGAGGTCATCAAGCTCGTCATCCCCAGCGAGAACCGTGACAAGTGGGGCCACGTCACGCGACAGACGCGGCTCACCGTCTTCTTCAAGATCGTGCCCGACGCCTCCAGCAACACGCTGGACGATGACTCGATCAGACGAATCATCCGGTGGCTCTCGGATGGCTTCGAGGAGTCGACTGGGGCTCGGTGGAAGCACCTTGATGACGTGAAGTTCCTCCAAGACATACCGCGAGAATGCGTGGTGATCGGCAAGGAGCTCGAGATCCTCGTTCCGCTCCCCCAGGCGACCGTCACCGCCACCAAGTAGTCGCCCCTTCTCCACCCAACGCCACCCAACAGGAAGACGCCGCCGCTCGGCCTCCTTCTTTCTTGGGTGGCGTCTTCTGTTTTCAAAAATGTTTCCTGATTATTTATGTTCTAGATTGACGAAATGGCTTGAAAAGCCTATTCTTACCGATCCGCACCTTCTTTCACAAGCTGTTCGTCTGTGCACCCTCCACCACCGCATCAGAGGTCGTTCATGCCCACGTCATCTTCGCTCCGTCTCGCGATTCTGAGGTGTTTCTCCGATCCCCGTCCGGATTGGCCGTACGGCGATCTCGCGTATCTCGTGATCGGTCTCATCCTGCTCCCGGTACTCCTGATCGCGCCGCTGCCGTTGCTGACAAAACTCTTTATCGGCGTACCCATCAGCCTCGGCCTCCTGGCCCTGCGCCGCTACACCCTCCAGCACGGCAACCTGATCGTGTTGCCGCAAGGCGACTGCCGCTGGAGAGTCGTCCTGACGGACAGCGGTCAGGTCATCCAGGTCGAACGAACCTGCCAGCAGTTCTTCTGGACGCCGGCCCTCGAACGAGAGCGAGCCATCGTCATCCCGTCTGCCAAGACGGTGGAGCTGCTGTTCCAGCCTGAGTACCACCAACACCTGGTCACGGTTACCTGGGATGTCCCCGCTCAGCCCCACAACATGCGACAGTTCGTCGAATGGATCGTGATGCTGCAGCGCTGCTCGCAGCAGCAAGCTCTCTCAAGCGCCCTTCGTCCCTACATCACGGGTGAGAAGTACATCACGTTCGGACTGACTGTGCGGGTGCAAACCCAGTGGTATCCGGTACACGGACTGTAACGAACGCTACAACGCAAACGCCACCCACGGGGACGCCCTCTTCGGCCTCTTTCTCTAGGGTGGCGTCTTCCGTTTTCAGCCTTAGGCGTTGACGCGGAAATAACAGACGTCGCCATCTTGCATGATGTAGTCTTTACCTTCGATCCGTGTCAGACCCTTGGCGCGACAACCGGCTTCTCCCCCATTATCGAGATAATCTTTCCAATTCGTGACTTCGACGCGAATGAAATTCTTTTCAAAATCCCCGTGAATTTTTCCTGCTGCTTGCGGAGCTTTCAATCCTTTTTTGATCGTCCACGCACGCGCTTCATCCGGTCCGCTCGTCAAAAAAGTCATCAACCCCAGCAATTCATATGAAGCAACGATCAAACGATCAAGACCAGAAGAGGTCTGTCCCATCGCCTCCAGATATTCCTTCGCTTCCGCCGGCGACATCGGTGCCAGTTCTGCCTCCATTTTGACACAGACGGGGACAAACGCTCCTGTGATTCCCGTCACGCGCTCTTTCCAAGAACCATCTTGCAGCTGGGATTCACTCACGTTCACAACATAGAGCATCGGTTTGGCCGTCAAAAACGCGAACGGCTTCATAATGGCACGCTCATCGTCCGTCCATTCCAAATCACGCAGCATACTGCCCGTATTCAACGCCTCTAGGGCTTTTTTCAGAACGGCCACTTCTGCTTCCAAGACTTTGTTTGCACCTGACTTCATTTGCTTCTCTGCATTCTGCAAACGTTTGGTCACACTATCCAAATCAGCGATGGCAAGCTCCGTATTGATCGTCTCCGCATCACGCAACGGATTGACCGAACCATCGACGTGCAAAATATTCGAATCATCAAAGGCACGAACGACTTGTGCGATGGCGTCTGTCTCGCGAATATGAGCCAAGAATTTGTTTCCTAAGCCTTGCCCTTCAGAAGCACCTTTGACCAAACCAGCGATATCGACGAATTCGATGACCGTCGGCACAACTTTGGCGCTCTTATCGAACTCAGCCAAGCGTCGCAAACGCTCGTCTGGCACCTCAACCACGCCCACGTTCGGATCGATCGTACAGAAGGGATAGTTAGCGCAATCGACCTGTTTTTTCGTAACCGCACTAAATAAGGTCGACTTTCCGACGTTAGGGAGACCGACGATGCCAATTTGCAGAGCCATATGAGCGCTATCCTAAGCGGGATCGGCCGAAAAGGCAAAAGAATCGCTCAATCGAGGCATCTCGCATAATAATACTTTCCTTTCTGACGGGATCTGGTAGGCTGAGGTTTGCCCCTTTCTCAATTCCACCTGGCAGCGAAACGCTGCCTCCACCCAAACATCGAGGTCGACCATGAAGCTGTTCCCGCCGTGCACTCTCATCATCTGGCTCGCCCTGTCGCTCTGCCCCTTCCTCGGCGGCTGCAAGCGGACGACCAGCCCCGCTCCGCAGTCGTCCGACCTTCCCGAAGCGAGGGTTCAGCCGCAAGATCTGTGGCGGCCGATTCGACCGACCTGGCTGCAGCTGCCCGCCGAAGCGTCGCCTGAGCAACTGCACTTCTACGCGGCGCTGACCGACAGCCTGGAACAGGTCGACGTCCCCATCCCGCAGGGAGAGCCGCTGCTGCCTGCACGTCTGCGTGCTGCGGCACAGCTGGTCAACACCTCTCTGCCGCCCACCTTGTGGCGAGCCGACATTCAACAGACCGCACGGGAGCTGGCCGAGGGCCGGATGCGTACGATTCAGGTAGCGCATATCGAACCGTCCCGAGAGCTGTCCTACAATGTGCGCTTCTACGTCGAATACGACAGCGTCCAAGATCGCCTCGTCTACGGCGACCTGAGCCTCATGCAGGACATCGAACTGCGTACCGCCCTGGTGTACGCTCTCGCCGAGCGCATACACCTGCGACACCTGGCCGACATGGCCAATGTCAGTCCGCGTGTCCTCGCACTCACCCAGCGTATGTGCACGAACCTGCTGTCTGAGTTCAAGGTCATGACTCACCTGGTGGCAAGCGAAGCGCAGGCTGACTGGATCGAAGTCGATCCCGACTTCCAGCTGGCAGCTCGTACGCCGAACGAGGCGGGCGTGCTCATCGCCCCAACCGACCTGAGCGTCCCGTTTGGCGTGGTCTACCCCAGCGTCGAGCTGCTGATCGGGCGGCAGCATCCGGACCGGAAGCGCCTAGAGCTCCTGCGTCACGCTCGAGAAATCGGCATCAGCCAGTACCCGAGCGACATGGGCCGGATGTGCCCGCGCTACATCATCTCGCGTGGCCCGCGACAGGGTCAGTACCTGGTGCCGTCAGACGTCGTCCCCGAGATCGTGGCGGTCCTGAACCGCCTGCCCGAGATCAATCCCGGGCTCTGAACAGATTTTCGCCCAACTGGTCCCGCCCCTTCTCTCGCCGGCCAGGCTACTCCGTCTGCGCCGGCTCCCTTCCCCATCAGGGTACGATGGGTCCCCCACTTTACGGATGACCAACGGTCGTCCTCAAAGCGTAGGAAATCCTTTATTCTGAGATGGCCGTCTGCTGTTTGACGGACAATGGGTTTTCCCGTACGCTCAAGACCACTTTTTCTTTATTTTATGCCTGAAATTGTTGTCACCCACCTCCCCAAGTCCGAAGTGAAATTGGAGTTCACGGTCAGTCCAGAAGAAGCCCGTCCTTACTTGGAAGAAGCGGTTAAGGAACTTTCGAGTTCTCGTCCGATCCCAGGCTTCCGCCCCGGCAAAGTTCCTTTTGCCGATGGCATGCGTCTTTACGGACCAATGGTCGTATTAGAAGCGAGTTTGGAACGCATCATTCGTTCAGCCTACGTTCGTGCCGTCGTCGACAAGCAACTTTCCCCGGTTGGTTCGCCATCCGTGAACGTCGATCAGATCACACCAGATCAGCCAATCAAGTTCACGATCATCGCGCCACTTGAACCAACCGTCACGAAACTGCCTGAACCAAAAGACTGCAGCGTCGAACGCAAAGGCACCAAGATCGAAGAAAAACAGATTGACGAAACAATCGATCAGGTTCGCAAAATGCGCCGCGTCGAATCGCCCGTCGAACGCGCTGCTACCGCTGACGATCTTGTCGTGATTGATCTTGAAATGAAGAAGGACAACGTGATCATCGATGGTGGAGCTGGCACTGGTTACCGCGTCTACTTGTCCGAAGAACACTACATTCCTGGTTTCTCCAAAGAACTGGTCGGTATCAAAGCCGGCGACGAACGTACGTTCACCCTGCCTTTCCCAAAGGAGCACTATCAAAAGCACGTGGCTGGTCACAACATCGACTTCACGGTCAAAGCCAAGCAAGTCTTCGAACTTCAGCTCCCTGAGATGGACGAAGCCTTCACCAAGTCCTTGGGTGCTGAATCGGTTGAAGATCTCCGCAAGAAAGTGCGCGAGAACATGGAACAAGAAGCCAACCAGAAGTCAGACGAAGCCGCCGAGATCGCCATGCTCGAACAGTTGTCTGAGAAAGCGACCTTCAGCGACATCCCTGAAATCTTGGTCAACGAAGAAGTTCGTCGCATGTTGGGCGAGTTGCAGCAGGGCATCGATCAGCAAGGCATGAAGTGGGACGACTATCTTTCCTCCATCAAGAAAACGATGGACGATCTGAAACTCGAATTCGCCCCTCAGGCTGTCCGTCGCATCAAGTCCGCCGTCTTGATCAAAGCCTTTGCTAAACAAGCCAACATTGAGGTCAACGACACAGAAGTCGACGAAGAGATCGACCACATCCTGACCTCGCTCCGCAAAGGCGACAACGAAACCCGCGAACGCGTCTCATCTCCAGACTACCGCGAATACGTCATGGTCCAAATGCGCAACCGCAAAGCGCTCGAATGGCTGAAGGATCAGTGCGTGAAGCAATAGACTGAGATTCATACAAACAAAACCGCGCGCCCGAAGATACATTCCACAGAATTGCGGAATCGGGCGACGCGGTTTTTTGTATTTGCTGAAACTTGTAAAAAGCCTTGATTTGCGCTAGGGTTTTCCGTCCGGCTGTTCTTGTTCAGCAAACACGCTGACCAGACAAGATGAGCCGGCGAGGAGACGAACGATGAACACACTGCGTGCTTTTCTGTGCGCCCTGTGCCTGACCTGCTTCGGCTGCGCTGATGAAGTGCCGCCCAGCGTCATGCCGGAGGACGGCGCGGTCGTGACCGACACAGCCCCAAACGGCGACGCCGGAAGGGAGGACACACCGACGAACGACAGCGGCGCGAGCGTCCCCGACGCCGATCCGCCCGAAGAGATCTGGACCGGCCCGCTCGAGACCGGGGACCTCATCAGGGGCACGGGCCCCGCAGTCTATTTCCTGGCGGGTTCGGGCCGGCGCTGGCTCTTCCCGAACGAAACCACCTTCTACGCGTGGTACCCGGACTTCACCGCAGTCCGACGTATCTCGGAGCTGCGCCTCAACATGATCTCGATCGGCGGCAACGTGACCTTCCGGGCTGGCACCTGGCTCGCGAAAATAACCACCGATCCCAAGGTGTACGCCATCAGCCGCTGCGGCGAGCTGCACTGGCTCGAGACGGAGGCGGTCGCGTTCGCCCTCTACGGACCGTTCTGGAACATGGGCGAGATGGTCATCATCCCGCAGGAGAACGTCCGGCGCACGCGTGACGTGCCCGACGCCTTCTTCACGAACTACGTCGTCGGTGCGAGCATCGCGACACCGATCCATCCGAACGGCACGCTCATCCAGTACGCCGGTGGCTCGGAGCGCTACCTCGTGATGGACGGACGCAAGCGCCGCATCACCGAAGCGGGCTTCCGAGCCAACCGCTTCAACCAGTGGTTCGTCGTCACGACCACGATCAGCTACCCGGACTCAGCTGATCCGCCGGTCACCGCCTACGAGCGCGACCTGTCCGACCCTTCCTGCCCGTGACTCCCTGAGCGCTGACACTGACACCAACCCGACGAGTTGCTCTTTCTCGAGCCGTCCTGGCTCACCTGAGGCGATCTGCTCCACGATCCCTCCTCGTCCTCCATTTTCAATCTGTTGAAGATGGAGGACGAGGCCGAACAACAATTAAAAGAGGTGTTTGGTATACTTTATTGCGTGCTATGAATTCTTCTACACCTGCTCAGACAAAGGCGGTACCTCCACCCGTAAAAAGGCGAGCTATCCTCATCCTTGCTATCTTCGCCTTCCTAGCAATCATCGTGAATATTCCACTACTCGTGTCCTTACTCCGCGTGATTCAAGGGAGTGCCTATCCCAGTGGGCAAATACAAGAAACATTAGCGGACGGAACTAGCCGAGACTGGGCATTTCTTCCAACCCCTTCTCCTTGGGGAATCTATTCGTTTGTACTAGGACATGATGAATCAAGAGCGAACTTCGACCTGTCAGCCCAAGAACAACTCTTGGGATTCTACCGACAAGCGAAAGGAACGGCGATCTTTCGCATTGAAGGGTTTAATGAAGGACTTGCAAAATGCGTTATTCAAAATGGACACCTCTACACAGTACGATCAAAAAAGAGACAATCTCATCCGAAATGGCACGGCAAAATCGACTTCACTTGCACATTCAGTGAGGATGCACGACACACAGCTCGCGGCACGCTCGTTCTTCCTTGAAACGTTGCTTGTGTTTTCGATTTAACAAGACTATCGTCCCACTATATGTATTTCGGCGCACACGTCTCTGTTTCAGGCGGTCTACAAAACGGCCCCAACAACGCCGGCGAACTCGGCTGTGAGGTCTTTCAATTCTTTTCCCGCTCCCCTCAAGGCGGTCCCGCTCCAAAAATTACGGAGGAAATGCTGGCTGCTTTCAAGGAGAACTGTCAGGCGTATGATCTCAAAGAATGGGTCATCCATGCCCCCTATTACATCAACTTCGCCAACGCTGAAGAACGCATTCGTAAAAATTCCATCCGAATCATCCGCGAAGAATTGGAACGAGGCAGTCTGCTCGGCGCCAAATACGTCATGTTCCATCCAGGCAGTGCCAAAGACGTTGGCGAAAAATTGGGCCAGCAATATGTCATCGATGGTATTAAGGAAATCTACGAAAAATACAGTGGCACAACCGAACTCTTGATCGAGATTTCAGCCGGAGCAGGGGCTGTGATCGGTGACCAGTTTGAAGAAGTTGCGGTACTTTTGGACGGCGTCGGTGAAAAAAAATTGGGCGTTTGTTTCGACACGGCCCACGCCTTTGCAAGCGGCTACGATCTACGCACCGCTGAAGCCGTCAACGCAACCTTCAAGACCTTCGACGATCTGATCGGCCTCGACCGTCTCAAGATGAGTCATTGCAACGACTCCAAAGTCGAACTCGGAGCGCGCAAAGATCGCCACGAACATCTAGGCAAAGGCTTCATCGGTCTCGAGGGCTTCAAAGCGATCGTGAATCATCCAAAACTCGCCCATCTCAATCTCTACCTCGAAACAGAGCCGGATGCCTTACGAGAAGAGGATCTGGCTCTACTTAAGAAAATGCGCGGTAAGAAAAAATAACTTTGTACCAACGCGGAATTTTTTGGCTTAAGCAAACCTGCTTAAGCCATTGAAACAAGGAACAGTGAGTGATATGTCGTTTCTCGACCAGTGAATTCCAGATGACGGCAGTTGACGTTACAACACGAATCTTATACAACATTTACCTATTTGTTCCTTTATCGAGTGCAGTGCTTGAGGTTTAATTAGGGGAAGGTAAGCCCCACGCGCTGCATTTGATGGACGGTCGTGAATCCGCACAACGCCATACAAGTGCCGCCAGGAACAAACCGATGCGTACGCGTTTTTCTGTGGCTTTTTCGGCCACGCTCGTCTTCGCGGCCCTCCAGATGGGCTGCGAGCCCAGCTGGTTCGCCGCCGAAGGCGTCCGGTTCGCAGTTCCGGGCAATCTCTGCCCGGCTGCCGGTACAACCCTCCCCGCGGGTGTGACCTGCGAGGAAGAGACCGTCCCCCCGAACACGACGTGCGACGGGAGGACGACGGTCGACGTGGGAACGTTCGGCAACGACCCGCGCAGTGAGCGGGCCGCTCACCACATCGCTCACTGGACGGTCTCGGCGAGCGCCGTGACGTCGGGTGGGGTTCCCGTCACCCTCGTGAGCCGCGCCGACATCGGTGGGGTCGCCTGGACGGTGACCGTCGGACGCAACGCCGGTGGCGTGCTCTTTCGGATCGACAGCCGCACGGGCTCCTTCCCCCGGCGCGTCCCGGATGGGAGTGGCTGCACCGGGAACATCTACACCTGGGAGCTCGGTGGCGTGCAACACTCGGGCCACATCGATGACATGCGCTCCATCCTGACATTCCGCCCGGGCACCAACCAGCGGGTCGCGCGCGTGACGAACACCTTCCCGGTCTGCACCGCGAACCCGAGCGACGGACGCATCACCTGCGACGCGACCGTGATCCAGATGACGACCAACATCGCCGACCAGTGCTGGTTCAGCATCACGGACGGTGACCAGCTTGGGCAACGCGCTACGCTGCCCAACGGCCAGCCGGCCAACGGATCACCGATCAACCTCTTCGACCTGCGGCGGATCCACGCCATCCGCACCTGCCTCGCGCTCTAGAGAGAGCGCCCCACCGATGAGCCTGTGCAGGCTCTCGAAAAACCCGTGTCCCGTCTCTACGGACTCACGGCGTTCCAGACAATGGGGTCTGGAATCCACCAAACACCGATCGGAGTTCCCGATCGGTGTTTGATACTCAGCTGATATTTATCTATATATAGCTAACGTCTTGGGATCGGATCCTCTCCACCTGGATGCCAAGGATGGCACCGTCCAAGACGGCTCATCGTGAGACCGATTCCTTTTAAAACTCCAAACTTCGAAATGGCCTCTTCAGAATAGACTGAACAAGTTGGATGAAAACGACAGACACCGTGCGGAAAAAAGACACGCAGTGGCCCATGATCGGGTGACAGCGTGGCACGATAGATCCGTAAGAGACCGATGAAGGGATAGCAGACAAATTTAAGCACAAAAAGAGAACAAGGCTCACTCAAGCCTGAGATTTCTGATCCTTAAACACGACGGACGTTTTCTTTTTAGCCTTTGGTTTGCGTTTTGGAATCGGTTTTAAAGCGGCTTCCGGCATCTTCTCGAAGGCATGAAGGATTGCCGTTTTTATTTCTTCGAAGGGAGCGTCTTTCGCTTCCGGTCGAGCGATGAGCAGAATATCTTGCTTGTCTGGCCAGGAGGCCTGAATCAAACGGACCGCCTCACGCAAACGACGCTTGGTCCGATTTCGATCGTGAGCGCGCTTGTAGAGTTTGGTTGAGACGACAAATCCAATCTTAGTTGGTTCTTGGGAAGCCCGAAAACGCAACGTAAAAAAGGGCCCGTACACGACGCGCCCCTTCTGCGAGAGCAAGGCGAAGTCCCGCATGCGGCGGAGCCGATGGGTCTTCGCGAGCATGGCTCTGTACTATTTACCCGGACGAAGAGCGATCGCCTTGCGGCCTTTCGCACGACGACGAGACAGCACTTCGCGACCACCACGGGTGGCCATACGCTCACGGAATCCGTGCACGCGGGCGCGGCGGGCTTTCTTTGGCTGGTATGTTCGCTTGGTTGCCATAGGAATGACGGGGACTATAGAGGAAATGCCCTTTTTTGGCAAGCCACGTCGCTCGCGAGCGACGTGGCAGGGTTTAACCGTTTTTTTTCGACCCAGAGCCCCATTCGTCATATTCTAGGGAGATCTTTCGTTCCTCTTCCATATGGATACCCCTTCTTTCCAGTCTACGCCCGAATTGGCCCGTTTTATCCGGCCATTCGCCTTCGGTACCGCCTTCGTGATCGCTCTTGGATTTCATTTTCTGGTGTCATACGTCCCTTCCGGCTGGCCGCTCGCCCTGTTCGCCCTGCTGGTTGCGAGCGCCATCATGTTCATCACTCAAAAAGTTCAGGGTCTACGCAATCAATGGGCGCTCCTGTTCCTCATACCTCTTATCTGCGGTTCGTTGAGCAGTCTTTTATACGAAAGTGAAGTGACAAGGACTCTAAGCTTCTTGACCATCGCTGGCAGCCTCATGGCTCTCGCCTATTGGCTGACTGCGCCTGCTGTCGAATGGCGGAAAGGGATCCATCTCTGGAAGACGAATGTGTTTATTGAAACCGCTCTCCCCTTTCGTCAGTATCAAGCCTTGTTCACAGAACCATCAGGCGCTCGCAAATTGAATGCCAAGCTACTGCTGCAAATCGCTTTAGGCTTATTGGTGGCTGGTCCAGTCCTGCTCATTTTCTTATCGCTCTTCTTGGAGGGAGATCGTTTCTTCAGCCAAGTCATGGGTCAGTGGTTCACTTTCGACTTCATGACAGACAACGTGGTTCGCCTGTTCTTTGATGTCTTGGTCTTCTTTTTCGCTTCCGCTTTCTTTTGGGGCATTGCTCGCCGCTCGCGAGAAGAAGCAAGCGTCAAAGAGCCAAAAACGCCATTTCAGGAGCTGGTTGCGCTCCGTAGTTTCTTATTTGCAATCGGTGCTCTGTTCGTTGTTTTCGCCGGTTTTCAGGTGTTTTACCTGTTTCAAGGCTCGGGCTATATCTTGGCTCAAGGTCGTACCTATGCTGAGTATGCCGTTTCAGGCTATCAACAATTGTGCGCTGCTGCCGCCTTCGCGTTAGGCATCCTCATCATCGTCTATCGCTTAAGCAACATGGAAGATCGCTGGGTTCGCATCTCAAGCGTCATCATTGGGATCACTTCTCTCATCAGCACGTTCTCGGCTGGCAAACGCTTGTGGCTCTACGTTGACGCCTATGGTCTCACGCTCAGTCGTTCTTGGGGAATGGAGTTTTTGGCGCTCATCATGGTGTTATTCGGCGTTTTGCTCTGGAGCTTGAAGCGTCGTTGGAACATTCACCAACTGATCAGTGCAAGCAGCCTGGTTTCCCTTGGACTCCTCTCATTAGCGCTCGTCTATAACCAAGAAGGCTTGGTCGCGCGCTATAATTTGGCACGACACGCCGAACAAAAAGGACCGGCGCTTGATCTGAGTTATCTCGCGACGCAATTGAGTAGCGACGCGATTCCAGCCATCGTGAGCGCCTTCCAGGAACCAACCTGGAGCGATAACCACGTGAATATGAGCAACTATTCACTGAGCGATGGGCAACCACCGAACGTTGGGCCACGTGAGCGCGTCTATGGGTATTGGAAGAATGAGGTGCTCCCCCAACTAAAACGACGACCGTCACGCGAGCTCACCGCCTCAAGTCTCCGTGCTGAGCGAGCGATTGAAATGCCGCGCTAGCACGTTCAGGTCGTGTTAAGCAAGAGAAAAACACAGCCTAGCTCAGCTAGGCTGTGTTTTTCTTATCCTGGTACTTCGATGTGTTTAGTTCTCTCCAAACAAAAATTATGCTACATTATCCACAATTGATCCACAGATTTGACAGGCCCCAACACGACTGAAATCATCCAGACCATTCACTCCTTCTTTTAGCTCTCTCTTTTCCTTTTCCACTCGCCTATGGACCACCAAACGACTTGGCAATCCGCCCTCGGAGAACTAGAGCTCACGCTCTCAAAGGCGAATTTTACAACGTGGTTCAAAGACACCTTCATCAGCTCACTTGAGAATGGCAAAGCCGTGATTGCGGTTCCTAACGCCTTCACGAAAGCCTGGTTCGAGAAGAAATACCACGAATCGATCGTCAAAGCTCTCCGTTCAGCCACCAACCATGGCGTCCGCGAAGTGGCCTATCGCGTGGAAGTCAAAAATACGACTGTTTTGCCGATCGAGCACATTGCTCAGGAAGCCATGTCTGAATATGTTCCTTCAAATATCGACCAACCAACGATCGAACCTGAGGCTCAGATCGCTCAAGACACCCACCAAACAGACATCGGTCTGAATCCTCGCTACCTTTTTCAACAATTTATCGTCGGAAAAAGCAATGAGTTGGCTCACGCAGCTTCGATGGCTGTCGCCGCTAAACCTGGCCAGGTCTACAACCCACTGTTCCTCTACGGCGGTGTCGGCATGGGAAAAACCCATTTGTTGCAAGCCATCGGCCATCACATTTTGACGACTCAGCCACATCTCAAAGTGGTCTATGTCACCTGTGAGCGCTTTACCAATGAATTCATCCAAGCCGTACGTGGCGGACGAGCCAATGAATTCAAAGATCAATATCGCACGGCTGATGTGCTCCTGATCGACGACATCCAATTCCTGACCGGCAAAGAGCAAACCCAAGAAGAGTTTTTTCACACCTTCAACACGCTCCACCAAAACAACAAACAGATCATCATCGCTTCAGATCGTCCACCACGCGACATTCAGACGCTCGAAAGTCGCCTGCAATCCCGTTTTGAATGGGGCATGATGGCCGACATTTCGAAGCCTGACTTCGAGACTCGCGTTGCCATTTTGCAAGCCAAGTCACGTGAAAAGCAGTATGCACTTGGTACAGATCTCTTGCATCTCGTCGCAGGAGCCATTCAATCCAACGTTCGCGAACTGGAAGGAGCGCTGAACAAGATCATTGCTTATCATCAGTTCAAAAATTTGTTACCCAGCCTAGAATCGGTTCAGACCTTGCTCCAAAGCTTTGGTCCAACGATTGCGAAGCGAACAGTGACTCCTCGAAGCTTGATTGAGATCGTGACTGCTTACTATGACATTCGCTTGGACGATATTCTCGGCAAAAGCCGCGAACAACGCTTCGCCCTGCCTCGTCAGATCGCCATGTACTTGCTGCGCGAAGAAACCAAGTGCTCCTACCCTTCCATCGGTCATCACATCGGCGGACGTGATCACACCACAGCCATGCACGCTTGCGACAAGATCGGTGGACTCGTCAAAGCGGATGAACAACTGAAACGGGACATCGGAACGATTCGTGAGAGACTCTACTCGACCAACAACGCCTAGCTTCTAAAGAGAAATAAATCAGGGCTCCCATCTGGGAGCCCTGATTTATTGTTCAGACTTTTGGTCTTGTTCCGCCCTTCAACTGCGCCTGATCGTTTGCGTTATAGGCTGCAACTACTCCCCAAGCGTTGAGAAATTCCCTTTTAAACAGCTTTGCTCCGGTTCTTCCGGCAAATCTTCCAACAAGAATCCGGTAAAGCTGCTCTTGATTCGCTTCTCCATCCAATAACGCTTCTGTGATGGAGAATTTGCAGGCGTTTGATACGAAACCGGCTGGAAGATCCGCTGCTTGTGGAGCGTTCATCACTCTCTCCCCCGCCAGCACCCGTTCCTTATATTGAGTATATTTTTCCTTCAATGCATTCCGCATTGCTGGATTCAGCACGATGCGAGCGGGAAAAAGTTCTCGTTCCGGCTCCTTGGGCTTGCTAAACCAATCAAACATATTAGACGTAGCCTAGATTAACACGAAAAACCAGCTTTATAAACTCCCTAAATCTAATACATCCGTAAACGTAATCTGACTGACGAACTCTGGGGCATGACTGACCAAGATCAAACCACCTTCATAGGCCTCCAAGGCGCGAGCGATGACTGGTAAGTGACGGAAGTTGATATGGTTCGTCGGTTCATCCAAGATGAGTAGCCCTGGACGCTGCAGAACGAAACGAGCGAAACACAGAAGACCTTTTTGTCCTTCCGACAACACTCCAATTGGACGCTTCAGGGCATCTGATGTCAGCAAAAATTCCGAAGCAACGGCTCGCAATTTCTCATTGGAGGGTGCTTCCATAACACTTTCGAGAGACTCATAGGCAGTCTGTTCGAAATTGAGACCGGAAAAATCTTGGCGATAGTAGCCAACCTTCACACCTTCCGTGATAATAGCGCCCTCATTTTTTTCTTCCGCTAAACTACGCAACAAGGTGCTCTTTCCAATGCCATTTGGACCGGTAATCAAGAGCTTGCGACGCTTGCGCAGTGTCATATCAACCGAAGCGATCGATGGTTCGTGGTTTTTAATGACTTTGACCGACGAAAGCTTGAGCAACGCGTCCGAAAAATCCTGGGTCGGAATCTCGAAGTCACGAATGGTTCGATCATCGCGACGCACATCGACCATGTCGTCCTCCGCTTCATCTACCTGATCGCGGAGTTTGCTCGCCAGTTTACGCATCTTTCCTCCTTTGTTAGCAAAGAAGTTGATCTTGTCCTTACGATCCTGAATTTCTTTTAACAGACGAGCATTCTTCATGCGTTCGCGCTCCAAACGAGCCGAAATTTCTTCCACAACATTGAAGTAGTTACCCACATATTGTTCCACCTTGTGTGTATAAACATCCAAGTGCAAAACACCGTCCGTGAAGGCGTTCAAGAAGTCAGCGTCGTGCGAAATAACCACCACCGTCTTGGGATACATCATCAAAAAACCGGTCAGCTGTTCGATTCCATCTTTATCGAGGTTGTTAGTCGGCTCGTCCAAGAGCAAAATGTCCGGATTCTGGATCAAAGCGTAGGCCAAGAGCAAACGAGCTTGCTGGCCACCGGAAAATTCTTTGATCTGCTTCTCAAGTGGAGCTACTAAGTTCACGACTTCCAAGACTTCGCGAATGCGACGATCGAGATCGTAGATCTGTTCAGGAAAAGCTCTTCCAAAGAAATCCAACACCGTGTCCTCCATCTGATCACGCGGGATGACTTGGTGAGCGGTCGCGATCGTTGCGCCTTTCAGAAAGTGAATTCCACCCGACTGCGGCTTATAGACGCCGGTCAGTAGCTTCAAGATGGTGCTTTTTCCAGCGCCGTTTTGTCCCATGATGGTAATCTTGGCGTTTTCGCGCACCGAAAAGCTGACTTCATCCAAGACAGGATGGTCCTCGTCGTACCAAAAAGACACGTCGCTAAATCGGATGATGACATTACCGTGGTCCATAGGTCAGAAAGTGCCTTATTAAAACAGAAAACGCCCAAGTCGTCCACAGCCCCTGCACAGATTAACCCCCAACCCTCCCCAGCCTTCTCCCCAGGTTATACGCCTGTTTACAGCTAGGAGGATAACTAGGTGGATGAATTGGGTCTAACTGAGGGATAACTTTATCCCCCTTCATCCATCCCCAACCGCCCCCAGCGACTCCCCAGGCTTACCCCCTCCACCTGGGGAAAAGTGTTCATTGTTTTTCCGCTTGGTTACGATGTATTTTGCGTTTCCCACACAGTCCACAGACCTTACTATTACTGTCATTGTCTTATATACTATATAACCCTAAGATAGATAACAAACATATGGTTTGCACATGCACTCAGGAGAACCTGCTCCAAGGACTCTCACTTGTCGGACACATCGCAGGCAAGAATGCGAACCTTCCCATTTTGGGAAACGTTTTGATTCAAGCCGAGGGCGGTCAGCTGCGGATCTCGACCACCAATTTGGAAATGGCCATCTCGGTCATTGTTCGTGGACGGGTCGACGAACCAGGAGAGTACACCGTTCCAGCCAAGCTCTTTCAGGAGTATGTCTCATTGCTCGGCGAAGGAAAGGTTGAACTTAGTCTGACAAACGATGGATTAGAAATCAAAGCTGATGGCAAGGTCACGAATATAAAAGGAATTGCTGCCACGGAATTTCCGCTCATTCCAAAGCTCGCTAAAGGCGCGGTCTACCAACTGGATGCTGAACCTTTACGTCAGGCATTGCAGCAGGTCGCCTTTGCGGTGTCAGCGTCGGATTCTCGCCCGGAGCTTGCCGGTGTCGCTTGTTATTTTCACACGGTGGGTGGACGCGACACGCTTATGCTCGCTGCGACTGACTCATATCGCTTGTCAGAACGAAAATTGAGCTTGGTCACGGGCGGCAATCAAGCCGAGGCGAAATGCATTGTTCCAGCTCGCGCGATTCAAGAGGTGGCTCGTATTCTTTCCGGCTACAAAGACGATGTGGCCATGCCAGAAAAGATCGATTGGGCCATGGCAGAAAATCAACTAGCTGTGTCTTTTGGCTCGGTTGAGCTCGTCTCTCGTTTGATTGAAGGATCCTTTCCTGACTACAAGCGCATTATCCCAACCCAGTTCCGCACCCATTGTCGTGTGAAGCGTACGGAATTGATGCGTGCCATTCGTGCTTCCTCCCTCTTTTCACGTCAGGGTATTTATGACGTGAAGCTTGAGATGACGACGGATGGAGCGCTCACGGTTTCCTCGTCGGATACAGGAACCGGAACGCATCGCGCCACGTTGCAAGCAGTAGTTGAGGGCGAGTCGAACAAGGTAACGCTCAATTTTAAGTACGTAAACGACGGGCTGGCGGCGATGGATACCGATCAGGTCACTCTGAGTGTTATCGACTCGATGAACGCCGTAGTGGTCCGCCCAGAGGGTCGAGAAGGCTTTCAGTATATTGTGATGCCGATCCGTCAGTAAAAGAAAACTTGTAGATAAACGAATACGGGCCCGGAAGTCACGACGTAGTGTCGCGCTTCCGGGCCCGTTGGGTACTCCCCACGATGTTATCTGTCAGTCTCCCACGCGGCCGCCGTCGGCTCGCGGGAGGCGCGCCAGGCCGGAAGCGACGCAGGCGGCGATCGCCTGGTCGGTTCGTCCCGAGCAGCAGACTGCGAGGACGCGACCGCCGTCGGACGGGTAGCCCGGCTGGCAGACGGCCCGCTGCCCGAGTTCGGGGGCGCACGAGGTGCCCCCGTCGAGCGGGTTCGGGATGGCGACGAAGCCGCCGTCCGGCCCGGGGGCGCACTCGGTGATGACGCCGTCCTGTGCCTCCGTCGGCGCGCAGCCAACGGACAGGGTGGCCAGCAAGGCGAACGTGATGCCGATGATCCTGGTCTTCATGAGGCGTTTACTCCTGGGCTGTTGCCCGTTCGGGTGAGGACGAGCGGTGTTATGCACACCGCGTTGGGGACAGTTCTGACAAATCGTGGATAAGTTGTAAGAGGAAGAAGGTGCTTTGTGCTCGTGGTTACGCGGAAAATGCGAACACACGACCGACCATTAAACCAAAAATCTCAGAAAAAGTCAATCTTCTGAGATCTTCGGTGCGGTCAAGCTCTTATTTTGTAACTTTCGCCTTTCTCAGAGTCGCAATCTGGAATTGCGGCGCTCAGAACGGATGAGGAGGCGCGGAAGGAGAGGTGCGCTGCCTCAGTGTTCGTCCGGCGAGCTTCGCCGGGCTTCCCCAGTTGGTGAATGCGGGGCATTGGAGGGGTGAAAGGGCGTCACTTCAGCCAGCCGCGCGCCTTCTCGATCAGGGCGGGTTGGGTACCGCTCAGAACCAGGGCCACGTACCAGACTTCCTGATCGAAGGGCCAGGGACCGCGCAGGATTACGAAGCGGACGATGCGCGGCGTGCAGACTTCGCGGAAGCGGTCGTGATCCCGGCGGACGACCTTGAGCGTCGGATTCCTCTGCGTGATACCGCGCAGCAGGTTCTCGACCCGGTCTTCGTCCGCGCTAAAACCGAGCAGATGCCCCATCGCCTGGAAGATCAGCTCGCGTTCGAAGAGGCGGAGATCCGGGGCGGCCTGGTTCGTGCTCAGGGCCCCCGCGATGGCGTGGTAGACCGCCTCGAAGTGGACGGCATCCTCCGGATCTCGCGACGGGTACGTGAGCCCGCAGATCATGTAGCGATCCTCCACGAGCAGTCGATTGATGCCGTGAGCCGCATTGTCGCACATGTCGCTGAACGACTGGTTCAGCAGACCCTCCGGAATCCGCACGTTGTAGCTCTGCATCAGCTCGAGGAGCTCTGCATAGCTCAGGACGACTTCTTCCGTGATGCCGCCGTGCGCGACAGCGAGGACCGCTCCGTCGAGGAACTTCGATCCGGGGAGCGTCTTCACGCCGACGATCTGGAATGTTCTGAGGGGTGCTTGTTGTGACACGTCCGACTCCTTCTGTGTTTGCCTCGCAGACAGGCTGGGTTGAAAACGAAATTCTGCGACCCAGAGAGTCGCAGAATTCGTGCAAAAAGTCAATATTTTGTTATTTTACGGGTTGGATATTGGCGGCTGGAAGAGCGAATCAACAGTTGTTATCCCAGTGTTCGTTGGCGGTACCGGATCGGCTGCGCCTAGGTAGTTAATGGCGACTTCAGCCTGTCCGCGGTTCCCGACATCATCAATGGCGATCACGGTCAGGGTATGCCGACCAGCGACCAAGTCCTGTGGCAAGATAACGCTGAAGGCAGTGCCGTTCGCGGTACCAATCGTTTGGCCGTTCAAAAGGATTTCGTACATTTGGATGACGCGCGGCGTGGCGGCGCTGATCTGCATTTGAAGTAGTCGTGCGCCTACGTTTTCCTCCATCTGAGGAGACAGAATCGTAATGATCGGTTGCATCTCGGGTGTATGTTGATCATCGATCTCGGTTGGTGGTGGACCGAACTGAGTACTCGTTGCTTTGCTGACCCAGAGCTGTACTGCTCGTTCCCAATTTTCGAACTGTGGATCCTGAGCGGGATTGTTCGGTGAAGCACCCGTTGGATCATCTTTATCGAGATAGTACAAGATTTCGTGAGGTTGATAATAGATGCGATCTTCGACCAGATCGGCCGGTGTCGAGTCTGAAGCTAAGCGGCCAGTCGCTTTTACAACGCGGAATTTTTGGGCGATAGCTGTGCCAAGCAAGGCTGGTTTGTCGGTGCTTGGTGCCTCCGGTGTTTTGAAGCGTTCAACCGGCATGCCTTTCATGGCTTGTTTCATGTAGCCACCCCAGATCGGTGCGGCGACAACCGAACCATCAGCACCACGGCTCATCTCTTTGCCGTCGCTGTTACCGACCCAGACAACTGTCGCCAAGTTAGGCGTGAACCCAACCGTCCAAGCGTCTTTGAAGTTGTTGGTCGTTCCCGTCTTCGCGGCCACGGGTCGATCAGGCAACGTTAGATAGTTTCTAGCGGCCTGATTGAAAACGAGCGATCTAGCTTGGTTGTCGCTCATCACGTCTGATAAAAGACGAGCGGCTTGAGCCTCAACGACGCGGGTACCTTCAGATGCTTTCCATTCCTGCAAGACGACGCCATCATGATCTTCAACCCGTAAAATTGAAGCGATCGGTTGGCCGATGCCGTCATTGGCGAAGGCGGCAAAGGCCGAAGCATGTTCGATTGGTCGGACTTCCCCACCGCCTAACGCCAGAGACAGGCCGAAATTGCTGCGATTGCTGAGAGTTGTATAACCCAATTTTTCCGTGAAATCGAGAACGCGGCCTAGACCGACCAAGTAGAGCGTTTTGACGGCCGGCGTATTCAGCGAGTTTTGCAAAGCTGATCTTAACGTAATCGGCCCACGCTGACGGAAGTCGTAGTTGCGCGGGGTGTAGTTGCCACTATCGGTTTTGAACACAGTATCCACATCCCAGACCATCGTCTGTGGAAGATAGCCGCGAGCGAAGGCTAGGGCATAGACAATCGGTTTGAAGCTTGAACCTGGCTGACGTGATCCGTTCATAATCACATCGAACTTCCCCTTAATCTCATTATCATGGAAGTCTTTTGATCCAACCATGGCAAGGATTTGTCCCGTTTTTGGATCAAGTGAAACGAGAGCCGCATTACTGAACTTGTAGGCCTTGCCGCGTGCTTCCACGCCCTTCACTACTTCTTGTTCCGCGATCTGTTGCTTGCTCCAGTCCAAAGTCGTAATGACTTTGAAACCGCCTTCTTCTGCCCGCTTAAGTCCATACGTCTCTTCTAGCTGTGACCGTACGTAAAGAGCGAAATGAGGCGCTTTTAGTGAGTTGTAGGTTTGAGGTTTCAATTTATCGAGCGTTTTAATCAGCTTAGCGGCGGCCGCTTCGTCTTTTGTAATGTAACCTTCCTGGGCCATCATATCCAAGACGTAGTGCTGACGTACGATCAGACGAGAACGGTTATCGCCGCGTGTTCCCGTGCCGTAGGGAGAATACAGGTCGGGCGCTTGAGGAACGGACGCAAGCAAGGCTGATTCGTCGAGCGTAAGCTCTTTGGCGGGTTTTCCGAAATAGGTCTGCGCGGCGGACTCGATGCCATACATGGTCGATCCGTAAGGAATCTCGTTCAGGTAGAGCTGGAGAATCTGATCCTTTGAAAAGGTTCGTTCAATCTGAAGGGCGAGAATAAATTCTTTTGCCTTACGCATGACTGATCGTTCGTTGGTCAGAATGGCATTTTTTACGAGCTGTTGGGTAAGCGTTGAAGTACCACGAACACGACTAGCGGTTAAGATGCTGTTCCCAAAGGCACGGACGAGTCCTTTCCAGTAGATGCCATGGTGGGTGTAAAAATTCCGATCTTCAATGGCGATCGTGGCATGCTGCATGTTCAATGGAATGTCCTGAATTTTAACCAGGGTGCGTTTTTCATCGCCATGCAATTCGTACAGAAGCTGAGTGCCAGTTCGATCGTAGATTTTGGTTGATTGTGGGATGTCTTGGGTCGACAAGGTGTCTGGATCCGGCAGATCACGACTGACCCAGGCCAAGAAAATAGTGAAACTGAAGACGCTAATCGCCCCTACCCCGACCAGGATAAGCAAAGCCTTTTTTATGAAGCGCCAAATACGCCCTTTCCGGTCTGGACGAGGCGCGTTTGGCCCAAGTTTGGGCTTGGGGCGGATCGAGGAGAGAATACGGGGAAGGGGCATAAGCATTATTTGGCTAAATGAAGCGTAAAAACAGTGTACTTCCGTTGACAAAAACCCGCAAATATGATATGGTATTGCCCTCCAATGGCCCGAACAGGGCTGTTGTTGTATACAGACTATGACATCGAATTCCACGTCCAACGATGGTAAACGCCCCTGGAATCAGGTCGTTGTATCCACCTTCTTCGTTCTTTTCCTTGTCATCTCCCCTATTAGTTCAGCCCAAGCTCAGACAGTTCCCGTGACGGAGATCTCCAGCACCGTTGTCACGAGCACTGAAGTAACGGAGCTGCCCGATCAGCCTGACATGCGTTCCGAAATCGGCGAACCAGCCGTGATCGAAATCGTACGCCCCGATCGTCTCGCTACCCTCAAAACATATTCGATCAGTGTGACCGGTTATAACTCGGAAGAAGGCCAGACTGACAGCACGCCTTTCACGACGGCTGACGGTTCGACAGTTGGTGACGGCATCATCGCCGCCAACTTCTTGCCCTTCAATACCAAAGTTCGTTTCCCAGAGCTCTTCGGCGACCGCGTCTTTGAAGTCCATGACCGTATGAACCCACGCTATAACTTGCGTGCCGATGTCTGGATGGCCAACAAGAGCGACGCCTTGAAGTTCGGTGTAAAACGCAATATCAAAATCGAAGTCATCGAATGGGGTAACAACAGCGACACCCAATGGAAACGCATCGCCCAAGAAAACGCCCTAAAACGCGCCATGCGCTAAAAGTAGTCCTAACGCTTTGCCGTTAGCAGACCAAACCCCGCCACCAGCGGGGTTTGTCGTTCAGATCTTCACGAATCCCCTAGCCTTTGCTACGATCCGAACGCATTTTAAGGATTGTTTCTTGTACCTGTCTTTGTCTGTTCGCCTCCCCTTGTCTCTTGTCCGACTTGCGGAGCGTAGCGCAGCAAAGCGCAGGCATGGCGCAGACCGCAGTGAGTTCGCGAGCACGCGGACGAACGGATGGTCAGCGCCATAAGCCGAGCACGGCGTGGTAGCCAAGTGGTAAGGCACGGGTCTGCAAAACCTGTATTCGTGGGTTCGATTCCCACTCACGCCTCCA
>JAGOTP010000013.1 GCA_018061755.1 Patescibacteria group bacterium
ACACGCGATAATGGCCGCCAAATCGTGTCGTTCGAAACTCACTACGGACATACGAACAGTATTTTCCACATGACCCGCTACGCTCTACGTGCCTTCTACGGAGAATAGCTAGATGCTAAGGTAGGTTCATGCCTAAAACCAAAGCCGTTCCTTTGTTTCTGTGTAAGAAATGTGATGCCCAACTCTTGAAATGGTCTGGGCAATGTCCTGAATGTCAGGCCTGGGGAACCGTCCAAGCACTCGGCGAGGGTGTTGCTGTTTCTACTGCCTCTGTCGCTCGTCGAACCATTCCGGGCAAAGCGATTGCCACAAGTCCCTTCACTTCCCTCGAAACCGCCAACAACGACCAACGACTCACTCCAACCATCCCCTTCTGGCAACGCCTACTTTCAGGTGGCTTTGTCCCCGGTTCGGTGACGCTCTTAGGCGGTGAGCCTGGTATCGGTAAATCGACTCTTCTTGCTCAGCTCGCGCTCGATCTAGCCAATGCAGGCAAAGCAATCCTCTACGTCACAGGCGAAGAGTCGCCCAGCCAAGTTTCTCGTCGTTTGAGTCGACTCCAACCACCGCCAGGGACTCTACCCGAGCGTCTTCATTTCTTGGACGCCAATGACGCCGCCAGTATCGCCGCCACCATTGCCCATGCGCATCCAGATCTCACGATCGTCGATTCCATTCAAAGTCTGCGAGCTGGAGAAGTTGCGGGTGAACCTGGCAACCCCACTCAGATGAAAGCAGCAGCCGCTTTCATTCATGAACAAGCCAAAGCCCACAATTGTGCCGTCATCTTAGTCGGCCAAGTCACAAAAGACGGCGACTTAGCTGGACCGCGTCTCCTTGAGCATTTGGTTGATACCGTCCTCATGATGGAGGGTGATCGCGCCCAGATGTCGCGTATTCTGCGTCCCACGAAGCATCGCTTTGGAAGCACAGAGGAAAGCGTTTTTCTTGAAATGGACGAGCAGGGTTTGCGCGAGATTCCTGATGCTAGTGCTGTTTTCTTGGCTGATCGACCACGCGGCGTGCCTGGCACCATCGCTGGTTCGTTTATCCATGGCGCCCGTCCCCTATTTGTTGAAATTCAAAGTTTGGTCAGCCCTGCTGGCTATGCCACACCCATGCGCCGGGTCAGCGGTCTCGATGCCAACCGCTTGAACTTAATCCTGGCCGTCTTGGCCCGTCGCTGCGGACTTGGGTTTGGTGATCAGGATGTCTTCGCAAACCTAGTCGGTGGCCTCGGTTCGAATGATCCATCCCTTGATTTGCCAATAGCCCTCGCGCTTGCTTCAGCCAAACAAGATATCGCGATACCGGCTACCTGCGCCGCTTGGGGTGAAGTTGGCTTGGCTGGCGAACTGCGTGCTGTTCCGAATGGGAAACTTCGTTTCAAAGAAGCCGCTCGTCTCGGTTTTACTATCATCATCGTCCCTGCCCATTTCCGCCCCGAAGAAGAAACAGAAGCCAAACAAAGCAATCTAAAGATCCTCCGTTGTAAAACCTTGAAAGAAGCTGTGGAAGAATTAAGAAAATGGTGATTGCTCAAAATTTAAGCGCCGGCGAGCACACAGAGGCTGTGCTCGCCGGCGGAAAGAGAATGCTCGTTGCTTTTTACCGCCTTGGCGAAGACGACGAGCGAACGATGGGAGGACGTCCTTGAGAGAACAGGCGGGCTACGAGCCCGAGGGATAGTGGGCCACGACCATCCCTTACGCCTTTCTTTTGTCGCGTAGGTGGCAGACTGATCCCGGGGGCCAACCACAGCCCATTGTCGACGCCACCGAGGCAGAGCACTTTGCCTAGAATTTGCGCTCTTTCTCAGCAACGAGGCGTGCATGGCCATGCACGCTTTTTCCAGGACGGAGGGACTGACGCGCGGCTTTTGCCAGATCTGTTGCGTCTCCAGTACGCAGCACAGCAGCAGCCACCACGCGCTCGCCCATCCTCTGACGAGCGTCTCGGCGTTTGTCATGCTGTCCCCTTTCCCTTTGGGGGTGTGGGTAGGGAAATCTGGCGAGGGTCGCGTCTAACCCCACAGCCAGGGCCATCCTAAAGAGATCGGGCTATCTTTGCAACATCCTTCAAAACAACGATTTATTCCAGATGTGTCGTATCCTGCATTTTCTCAATCTGCTCCTTCCAACGCGGAAAACGTTTTAAACTTCGATCTTCGTATAAAATCGCGTCTACCAACTCGCGAATCCGGGGCAAAAAAGCCAAATCTTCGTAGGTTGCCGCCTTAAATCCACTACCTTCTCCGCTCTGCTCAGTTCCAAGCAATGAGCCTGCTCCGCGCCGTTTCAAATCCTCATCCGCCAAAACAAATCCGTCTTGCGTCTTCTCCAGCAAATGCAGGCGCCCAGCCGCCTCTTCGTCCAGACTATCCGTCAACAAAAAACACTGACTTTGCAACGCCGAACGCCCAACACGTCCACGTAGCTGATGCAGCTGAGCCAGTCCAAAACGCTCAGCCGCCTCAATCAAGATGACGGTCGCCTGCGGCACATCAACACCAACCTCAATCACAGACGTTGCGACAAGGACATCCAACTCCCCCGCTGCAAATTTTTTCATCGCCGATTCTTTATCTTCCGGCTTCTGTTTGCCATGAACTAATCCGATCCGCAGACCCGCCAGAGGCCCGGTTTCCAATCGTTTTGCCTCTTCAGCCGCTGAAGCGACCTGTAACGTCTCAGATGGATCAATCAAAGGACAGACAACGTACGCTCGCTCACCTCGAGCCGCCGCTTGTCGTACGGCTCGATAAGCTTCATTTCGAGCCTCGCCTAAACAAACACGTGTCACAATCGGCAATCTTCCTGCCGGCTTCTGCTTCAAGAACGAGAGTTCGACATCGCCATACAACATGAGTGCTAACGAACGTGGTATCGGCGTCGCCGTCATCGACAAAAAATGGGGTAGCTTGCCATCACGATCCTGCGCTTTAGACAACCGCTCACGCTGAGCGACTCCAAACCGATGCTGCTCATCCACAATCGCCAATCCCAAATCTTCCGGCAACCGGTCTTGCCCATACAAAAGCGCATGCGTTCCGACCAAGACAACCGGTCCAGCCGCATACAATTCCGGTAATTCCTTCCACTTGATCGCTCGCTCTTCCCGATCAAACGCCCAAGTCTGTTCGGTTCGCGTCAGCAAGACCAGAGGGATGTGCCAGGCGGCAAACAAACGTTTGAGCGTTGCGGCATGCTGTTTCGCTAAGAGATCCGTTGGGGCAAGCAGCGCTGTTGATCGACCTGCCCGCTGACAGAGCGCCGCTAAAAAAGCGGCGACCGCTGTCTTCCCAGAGCCAACATCCCCCTGCAACAAACGTCGCATCGGTTCCGGACGCTCCAAATCCTTCACCGCCGCCCAAACGGCTTTTCGCTGATCATCCGTTAACTGGAATGGCATGTCTGCTGCAAAACGCTTGGCAAAAGTCTCATCAAAGGGAATAGCCGGAGCAGGCGTCCGCACCTCTCCGACTCGCATTTGTGTCAGAGCAAGCTGATAGACCAACAACTCTTCAAACGCCAAGCGTCGGCGCCCACCTGCGATCTCTTGCATCGTCTGTGGCGCATGAATGATACGTAGTGCCTCCGTCCACACGCTCAACCCCTCCGCCTGACAGACACGATCCCCCTCTTCCTCACCACGCCAATCCACCCCCTCGTGCAAAATCGCTTCAACCACTCGACGATAGGCTTTTTGAGCAATTGATTCCGTTAGACGATAGACGGGTAATATCTTCCCAGACACAACTTCCGGTCCATCGGCCGACTCCCAAGCTGGGTTACGAAAATGCAACCCGAACTGTGGATCTCGCACTGGTGCCGCCGCCAAACGCAACCGTCGACCCACTTTCCAATCCTTCAAAAGCCACGGTTGATTGAAAAAATCACAACGTGCCGTAGCCGTTCCATCCGTCACGCGCGCTTGAATGACGGTAAAGCCTCGTCGACCCGTCGGTCGCCGCGCAGCCGACACCACCTCGATCTCAAAGGTCGCCGCCTCCCCCTCCTTCGCGTCACGCAACGTCGATCGTCGTGAATAGTCTTCATAACGTCGGGGTGGGGTCAACAAGACATCCTCAACCGTCAGGATATGCAAAAGCTGGAACGCATTCGCAACAGAACGCGTCACTCCAGGAATCTTCTCCACAGGCAGCTTTCGCTCCAACATACTTCTAGCGTACAGAAGTAGAACGTGCTTTGCCACCTATGCTATACTTCTCCTCAGTATGGTGACGTACGATCCTTCCGTCGAAGAGATGCTCGTTCAAGGCCAAGACCGCTTTGTTTGGGAGACCAAGCTCTATCCCACCTATCAACGTGGCCCTCGTTGGTATTTTTTCTTTACGGCCGGTGCCATCCTGCTCGTGTCTTACGCTGTCATCACAAATAATTTCCTGTTCGCGTTCTTGATCCTACTCTGTGCCATCATTCTAGTTCTAGCCGGCAATGAAGAGGCTCCAACCGTTTTGGCCCAAGTCGGCGATTTAGGCGTCGTCTGGGATGGAAAACTCCATTTGTATCGCGATATCATCAACTTTTCCATCATCTATCAGCCTCCGTTTATCAGTACGCTCTACCTTGAAACACGTTCCCTATCTCAGCCAAGATTGCGGATTTCCCTAGAAGATCAAGACCCAGGCGAAATTCGCGATCATTTACGCAGCTTTTTAAGCGAAAATACCGACTTGCAAACCGAGCAAGGCTCTGATATTCTTGGGCGGTTGTTGCGAATTTAAGCGCTTATTTTCATCGACATTCTGCACCCGTAGCTCAGCTGGATAGAGCGCTTCCCTGCGAAGGAAGAGGTCATACGTTCGAATCGTATCGGGTGCACCACGGAAAACTCAGCCCAACCCGGGCTGAGTTTTCGTTTTTCCTAGTGGTATGGCTTATTTTAGCTATTTTATGTCAAAAAATTACCGTGGACAGTCAAAAATCAGGTAAGATATGTCTGCCTACAACGTCTACTACAGTGTCCCCTAAATCTATCCTTATCTATGACCCTCACCTCCCTTACACGCAAACTGACGTCTCTGACGACCTTCGGGGTTGTCTTAGGCAGCTTTGGCTTGTTTGTCTCTTCGGTTCAAGCAGCTCCCCAGCTTACTCCCAGCACCCTTCCTGATGGGTACGTGGGAGCCTATTACGATCAACGAGTTAACCTCGATGCACCGGGCACATTCAGTTGGTCCATTAGTGCAGGCTCCCTGCCACCAGGTGTTCTACAAGGCTCAGCAACAGAGAGTGCTGACATCCGATTGAGGGGAAGACTAAGCACGGCTGGAACCTATACCTTCACCATCCGAGCAGCCACTCTTCCACCTGCGGCCGCCGCAGCTTACACACGCAGCTACACCGTGGTGATTCGTCCCATGGAAATTGAACAATCGGCTACGCTGCCAACCGCTCGCGTAGGTACCGGCTACTCGATGCCCTTGTCAGTCGCCGGAGGCATAGCTCCTTATGAATGGACCGTACTAAGCGGTGGGCTTCCAACCGGCATCAGCTTAAATGCAACGACGGGAGCTTTAACAGGAGGCCCAACCGTCAGTGGAAGCTACACGTTTACCATCAATGCAAAAGATGCCAATGGACTGAATGCGAATAAACCATTTAGCTTGCTTGTAGAAGCAGTTCCTACAGCTCCTCTTGAGATTCTGAACGGGGAAACGCTTACCAACGGCCGCGTCAATAACGCCTACAACGTTGATCTTTATGCCACTGGTGGAACAACACCTTATCGCTGGAACCTTTCTCTCGGATCAAACTTGCCACCAGGCTTGACCTTGACCACCTCTAACAACCTCGGTCAGTTGCGTGGTACACCAACAGCAGCCGGAACCTACAACTTCTCGGTTAAACTCTTGGATGTAAACGACAACTCGATCACCAAAACTTTTAGTTTGACGGTGAATACACCTATTGTCAGTCCTCCGATTATTACTCCAGTTCCTACAATAAACCCACTCGCGATCACAACCACGGTCGGAGCAAACGGGACAGTCGGTATGGACTACTACACTTCGTTGACCGCAACCGGAGGAACAGCTCCCTATCGCTGGAACTTTGCGAGCGGCACCCTACCACCAGGTGTCACTCTCTCAAACAATGGTACCTTGAGCGGTCGTCCAACAGCTGCTGGTAGCTACACGGCCTACCTCGAAGTCTTCGATGCAACCAACGCCTACGTAGGACAAAACTTCACCTTCACGATTGCGTCGGCTCCAAGCACTCCTTCGACACCTACACCTACAACACCAGAACTGACCAATCGCTTGAATAACTTGTCGCGCATCGGCGTCAGTGTTCACGCACTCGTCAAGCTCCCAGATGATGGCAATCGCTTTACGCAAGTGGACAGTGCCGTCTACTACGTGGGTGGCGATGGTCGCCGTCATGCGTTCCCGAACGATCGTGTCTTCTCCACGTGGTACTCCGACTTCAACGGCGTACGTGTGGTGAGCCAAAGCGATTTGGCCAGCATCCCACTCGGTGCCAACGTGACCTATAAACCAGGCGTTAAATTGGTGAAATTCGCAACGGATCCAAAAGTCTACGCCGTCTCATCCAATCGCGTCTTGCGCTGGGTCAAAACTGAAGCTGCCGCTCAAGCACTCTATGGCTCAACCTGGAACCGCCAAGTCGATGATGTCTTCGACACCTTCTACGGCGACTACAGCTTCGGCAGCAACATCGAAACAGTAAGTGATTACAATCGCACCAGTATTCAGGCTTCCGCTCGCTACGTGAGCGACTCCCTGCCTCTCTAAACAAAAACCGAAAACAAACAGCGTCCCAATTTGGGACGCTGTTTGTTTTCCTCTAGGAAAGCTCGATCGTGAGATCAAGCCATCAATGGAGGTGAGGAGCGCAGCGCGAGTCATCGCGCGCCTCCTCCGAGCCTCAAGTTAAGGGGTGGTTACTGAAGGTGCGCCCGTGCTGGCTACTCGATCGGGTGCCAGGCCGGGAAGTCCGTGGCGAAGCTCACGGGGTTGGGGTTGGCGTAGTCCGGGCCGTCGTGGTAGATGAGCCCGCCGCCGACGCCCGCGGCGAGCGAGAGGTGCCGTCCCATGCGGAGGGAGGCCTGGGTCACGCCGTAGCTACCCGTGCCCGTGTCGTAGGCGACGGCGTAGGTCTGGACGTGAACCCTCGGGCCGGAGGCGCCGGAGGTGGTGTGGAAGTAGGCGTTGACCAGGGGCGGGTCCGGGTCGAAGACGTTCGCGATGACGTCGAGGTACATGATGTCGTTCCCGCCCTGGTCGCGGTAGTTCATCCGGACGGCGCACACGCCCGAGGTCACGCCGGTGCAGACGTTCTGCCACGCGAGCCAGATGTCGTGCACCCACAGGCGGGTGGTGACAGGGGCGGACCCGATCTCGTAGACGTACGGCGATTGCCCACGGTCGACGCCGTCGTCGAGGCGGTACATCCGACCGGCGTGCAGGAAGTTGGCGAAGACCGAGATGTCCGGCACGACGTAGTCGCACCGACCGCCGTCGGCCCAGCGGCCGACGTCGCAGAGAACATCCGTCTCGCCGGGGGTGCCGACCACCTTGGACACCGAACGCGCCGGCAGAGGCGCGAAGGGGTCGCTGGCCGTGCAGGCCCCGATAGAGAGGGCGGCGCAGAGCGCCGCCAAACGCATCAACCAATTCATCGCTCGTCTTCCAGTCCAGATTGTTACAGAAGGGACCGTCCCCAATGTACGCTCCGGAACCAAGGGTCTTTCTAAAGAAAAACACCTGATTTCGAAGCGAAATCGAGGGCTAAATATAGCCTTTTATTGGGTTTTTGTCAATGTTCTTAGCCTTTCAATGCCTTTCTCTTGGTTTTCCACTCTTTGGACGCCTGGGTATATCCCCCATCCTGACCATCCAAGAAATGGATGTGACGGGCATCATAGCGCTGAACATAGCAGGTCATAACAGAAGCTGGACAAGCAGCGAGTCCAAAAATCAACATTCCAGATTGTTCAAATTTTTCTAGCGCTTCACGAAAACGCATGCGTTGCTCCATGGTGCCGGAGATAATGGTGAGCAAACTTCCGGCGACATGCAACGTATCCGTCGCGAGCAATAATTCCTCGAGGTATTTTTGTGGTTGAAAATTTCCAATTCCGATTGATGTCTTGAAAGAAGCGGTGCTCAAACAAGCACGAACGAATTCTTTTACAAAATTCAACGGTGGACACGCTCCCGTCGACAGAAGAGCTTTGCGTTGCAAATTCCTCGCCTCCAAACTTGGTGTGAGATTTTGGGTATTCACTGGATGACGAGTTTGATATTCGCCATAGATTTCATCTAAGGCTTCCAAAACTCGTGCGTACACAGATGCTTGAGCGTTCGTGTCTGTGGCATCGATAATGGCACAAACGACTTCTTCTTTGGGTGATGTCGGTTGAATTTCTTGCCAGCGACACATGAGACCCGTCAGATCGACTTCTGTTGGTTGTTCTTCTTCTGGAAATTGGCTCGTTGCTGGATCTGCCTTGATCAAGGTGTCTGCCAACGCTAAACCGTCGCCCAAGAACACTGCTTGATCATAGCCAGGAGCAACGGCCCACTTCGCAATACGTAATTGTTTACCTACTTTGAGTAACTCGGAAACGGAGACTGAACCGACACGCAAACGTAAGCCATAGGAAACGAAGGTATTCGCTCGAAGTGCCTGCAGAGCTAGAACGATCTCATCGCGAACATCCTGAGGAACGAGCAGAGTTGCACCATCACCCCCATAGAAGAAAGCGATCTCGTAGCCACGTGTTTTCGTCACATTCAAGGCTGCTATAACACAGCTCGCGGCGACGGTATTCAGGTCACGCCCACGACCTTCATTCACCGCCTGAGTAGACCCTTGGACGTCGGTTACAATCACCGCCCAGCTCGCTGGAACAGTCTGGAAAAAAGCTTCGTCCGACAAGAGTTGCCGTAAAGCACCATGATAGGCTGGCAAATCTGCGTAAAATCGAGTGCTTTCCATAGATCACCAGCCTACCGTAAACAACAAAAGACGGGAATGCCCGTCTTTTGTTGCGTTCTTTGTTTTATTATTGATATTGATTTTGCTATGTATGTGTATTTTGCTTTTAGTTTTTATGCTCCACTATTCAGCGCTATACACATTGTTTCCTTCGCGTGATCCTTCGGCACCTCCGTATGAACCAGTAGATTCTGTTCCATTATGATCGGCTTTGCTGCCCCTTTCTGTCAATCCCGACGGTACACCTTGCTGGTTGTTCTGAGGCTGCTGAGTCGTGTCCGACGGCTGACCATTTGGTTGCGTCTTCTGCTGCTGGTCACGGTCATCGTTGTTGTTACCTTGCATATTGTTAGGTGTCATATGGGTTATAGACAAGGGATTAAGGAGAGCCTTAAACCGTCACCAACCATCTGTATATGACGATGCGGATACGGATTTAAGCGCTCAGCGAGGCTGTACAGAAAACCGGATCTGACTACGAATCTGGCAACAGTCTGACTGAGTGCTCAAACGATTCGTTAGATGGATTATTTTATTTCCTCCTCTTCCTATTCAAGCTAGCTCTCATCTAAAGCCGCGTCAAGGAAGTTATCCACAATTACACTATAATATAGTACAATTGACAGCAGGTGCTCTAAAAAACAAGGCTAGATGGTGTTAGGATTGACCTATATGCCCATCCCCTCTTCTGCGATCAGCGTACCAACTAGCCTGCGCACTTGGTTCGTCGTACATTTTATTATCGATGCATTGTTTGCTATTCCGCTGTTTATCGCTCCTCACTATGTCTTAGGCATGTTCGGCTGGACCACGATTGATCCGGTCGCAGGCCGCTTGGTAGCCTCTGCCTTCTTCGCGATCGGGACGACGTCGCTAATTACAAGAAGAGCAGATGCATCAAGCTACCGCTCGTTATTGATCCTTAAATTACTCTGGTCAGGGATCGCGCTCCTCGGATTGTTTATCAATATTGCAAACGGTGCGCCCGCATTCGCTTGGATCGCCGTTGGAGTTTTTGTCGTCTTGTTTATTGTTTGGGCGTATTACTATCGCCAACTTCGATCACAAACAACCGGTTCATTGCACGCGTAAAAGCCACATAAAGCAAGTCAAAGCGAACCCGTTGCAATTCTTCGCGCGAATCAGATGAAATGTTGGGAATAACTGGAGTCTGAAGCCAGGTCTGAGGCAAAATAACAGCGACGTCCGAGAACTCAACGCCTTGAGCCTGCTGGAAGGTAAGGTAACGAATATTTCCCTGAAATGGTTGTTTTCCTTCTTGAATCACACGCAAGGTCTCTTCGTCTGGAGCCAATATACCGATCAAACGCCCATCAGAAGGAGTCAAAGTCAACCAGGTTGCAAGGATTGAGAACGCTTCTTGAGATTGGTTTACATGTATTTCCTGGACGCTCTCTCCGATTTGAGCACGTTCTGGGATAGACACCTTGTAGCCTCGCTGTAAAATATATTCTAATATTTGTCGACTATTGCGATAGACCGTATGGAGTTGAATGCGCTGATTTTCGAGAAGTTTCTCCCCTACCTCCTCCCAGCTGCGAATCGTTCCAATTCTGGTCTGCTGAGCCAGGTCACCGACATATAATAGCGCTTTTGTATTTGGGTCAATGCAAGACCGTACAAGCACTATCTGTTGAGGGAGATAGTTCTGAATCTCGTCCAAGACAATCGTTGAGTAGCGTAGGATTTCTTGCCGTGTCTGTTCCACCAGGCTTCCACGAGCACCACGCACCATCACCTTTCGTTCACGAATCAATAAACTATGACGAGCCTTCCAAGCCAGGAGCAAAATCGTAAGATCAAAGCGGTCTAGTACTCGTTCAGTTTTTTGCGTTTTCCAAAGAGCGAAAGCTACTTCTGACAACGTTCGTTCATAAAGATTTCCAAGATAGCTCCAAATAGACTCCTTTCCAGAATATGAGCGCAATTCTTGATCTAACGTACGGCGTTTTTCGAACTCGTAAAGTTCTTGTAACTCCCGTTTTGCCGTATGAGTATCTCTAATCGTGACATGGCCAAATGCTGGAAGAATAGATAGCGCCCACTGACTAAACGTTTCGATCACCACATGATGAATCCCGAGAGACGGCAAAAGCTCGGTGAAGTACTCACGCGATGAGGCATCTTGGACCAGAACGAGCATCGAAGTAGCGGTAAACCGTTCCGCCGTTTCAGGCGACTGGGCAAGATAAGCCAATCGATGAAGCGCCAGAGTTGTTTTTCCTGAGCCAGCAGGACCAGATAATAAAAGTGGACCTGTCGCTGGGGCTCGGATGACGCTATCTTGTGCCTTCTCCATCTGAGCCACGATATCCGTCAGCGCAAACGTCGACTTACGATTACTGAAGTAGTCTTGATAGATCAACGTCCGCTCATATCTCTCGGCCTCACTCGACATGAAGAGAATTCGACGTTTTACGATCATGAACTGATCTTTTCGAACCAAGATCGCTGCTTTATGCGTGCCATCAGGGAGACGATACGAGACTTCTCCAAGTGGTTCATATCGAATGGATGAAACTGGTGAAATCCACGAAAAGATCTGCTCATCCGGTCGTGAGAATTTAGCAAAATAAAACGCTCGTGGTTGCACTTCTCCAGGAAAGAGCAGGTCACATTGAATGAAATATGGTGATTCCATTAATAAAGCAGCCTGTTCAGAAGCAGCTTCTCGAATGGGGAGCAAGGCTTGTTGGACCGCTCGATCAGGCGTCGCTGGCTGACGTAATAAGACTCGTAACGCCTCCAGTGTTTGCTCTTCTGTTTCTTTCTTCTGTTCCAGCCGTGCACTAATCTCCGCAACATGCGTCTGAGCAATTTGATGGAGAGATCGCTTCTCTTGATCCGTGAGCATAAATAAAAATGAAATTTCTAGGCTCTCGTAGGCGGTTTCCACCCTTGGAGAGTCAAGAAAGAGCGCTCACGCATCTTAAGCTACTTTTGTAACGTCTTTAGATCATTCAACACTTCATCGGCATGCAATTCCGGTTTTACGCTCTCGTAGATTTTGGCGATCTTGCCCTTAGGATCAATCAAGAAACTGGTGCGCATTGTTCCCAGATATTCGCGACCCATAAACTTCTTTTTACCCCAGACGCCATAGTCTTGCACCATCTTTTTGTCTTCGTCGGCGAGGAGTGTGAATGGTAGCTGGAATTTCTCAGCAAATTTGGCATGGCTTTTGACTGAATCGACACTTACGCCAAAGACGGTGGCATCAATTTTTTTGAACTTGGGGAGGTTATCGCGGAAGGCGCAGGCCTCTTTGGTACAACCCGGTGTATCGTCCTTGGGGTAGAAATAGAGCAGAACCCAGGAACCAGCGTAATCCGAGAGCTTATGTTCCTCTCCGGTTTGATCGTTCAGTTTCCAGGCGGGGGCCTTCTGGCCTTCAGTGAGTGTCATGGGGTCATGCTAGCAGACTGACTCGAAGCTGAAAACAAACAAGCGGCCCTCATGAGAGCCGCTTGTTTGCGCTACCCTAGTAAACTAGGACAAAAGGTCGTCGATCGTGCAGCCGAAGACGGCGGAGAGTCCGATCAGCGTTTTGGCTGTTGGATTCTTGTTCGCGCCCGATTCGAGCTTGATGATCGTGTTGTAATTGACTTTCGCTTCACGTGCCAAGTCATCGCGGGTCAGATCCTTCTCCGTGCGGAGACGTTTGACGGTAGCGGCAACTTTGCCCAGGTTGTAGCGTTGTTTCTTGGTGGCCATAGGCAAGAAATAATATAGTAGAACGTTAAATCACGTTAGCCAAAATAAAAGGATACGTCAAGATGTGCAAAGGTGAAATAACAATACCTTATGAATAAAGGCAACGAAAAACAGCACCATTTGGTGCTGTTTTTACGTGGCGGAGAGAGAGGGATTCGAACCCTCGCGGAGCTTTTGGCTCCCTACAGGTTTAGCAAACCCGCCCCTTCAGCCTCTTGGGTATCTCTCCACGCGCCGACGATGGTAACAGCTTCGGGAGGGCTAATCAAGGCGCTTTTGACAATTCTGCCCAAAATAAGGTATTACATGTTGGCTTTCGCCAAAATGACAGGAAAACAACCTGGCGAGGCAAGGGAGCGATGTGACGATGACGACAAGAACGGATGCCGCAAGGGATGGCGCAACAACGATGCCCATTCCATCGGCACGGCAGGGGGTCCATCCCAGCCTGATCTTCCCCCTTCTGCTGGGCGAGCAGCAGGGAGCGGCTGAGGAGGCCGACCTGTTGGTCGTACTCATCGACCGCTGCGCGAAGCACGGCTGGGAGGCGCAGATCCACATCCACGACCTCTGGACTCAGCTCTTCCAGTCCGACGATGCGAAAGGGCCGAAGAAGGGGTGGGAGGCGACCGAGGTCGCGACAGGAGCCCTCGTCAGGCTCGCCCTGAAGGGGTACGTGGTCATGGTCAAGAGGGACTGGATCATGGTCACGAACCTCGTTCCCGAGCTGCTCCGCTCGATCGAAGCTGCGGCCAGGTAGGAGCACACCTAGAGCAAGAGAAGACACTCTTCCCCACCCCCAGCGCCCAGGAGAACGCCGGGGGTGGAACTAAATCTGTGGAGCAGAGCATGGCGAATGAAACCCACGAAGAACACCGGGTGCTGAACATCATCGAGACGATGAGGGGACATGATCGACAGAAGAATCGCTTCGAGCTTGCAGAGCTCGAGCGACGATGGAAACTGCGCCAGATGGGCAGTCACCCCGAGTTCAACCTCCCGGATGGACTCACAGATCCAGCTACCATGTACAAGGCGATCCTTCGTCTGGTCGCGAGAGGACGGCTGAAAGCAGGGACCGACGACACGGTGCAGCTCTGCTGAACACGAAGGCAACAACCCTCTTCCCCACCCCCAGCGTCCAGGAGAACGCCGGGGGTGGAATTCGTTTTCAAACCGGCCAACATCATCCTCGACAAATCCCCTCAAATTCTCTATCCTTGCGCGGTCTGCCATAGGCATTTTGCTGTGAGACAGTCCGTCTTGCGAAGCAAAGCGCAGGCATGGCGCAGACCGCAGTGAGTCCGTGAGCACACGGACGAACGGATGGTCAGCGCCATAAGCCGAGCACGGAGAGGTGGCTGAGTGGTCGAAAGCAACAGACTTGAAATCTGTCGTATGGGAAACCATACCGAGGGTTCGAATCCCTCCCTCTCCGCCATACAAAATCACTGTTCAAACGAGCAGTGATTTTGCTTTTCAAAAAAGAAGCAGGCCATCCGCATAGCGACGGATGGCCCAGACTTCAAAAGAGCTTTTCGTAGTAGATCGTCTCGAACCCACCAAGGATACCCCGTCGGGTTTCTTTAAATCCGTTCTTCTCATAAAGGCGTCGTGCGGAAACAAGCTGGATCGTCGTGTCGAGAACGAGCTTATCGAAGCCAAGCTCCCTAGCTCGATGCGTCAGTCTATCGAGCAGCGTCTGTCCAATGCCCTGACCCCAATAAGAAGGTAAAACCCGCATACGCTTAATTTCTCCGCAAGCCTTGTCTACACGACGCAATGCACCCATGCCAATAACGCGCTTCTCATGCGTAACAACGAGGAAATCACCTTCCTTCAAGTACGTTTCTTCAATGTTGAACAAGTCGGTATCCCATTCTCCACTCAAGACATCCGAGACAACAGCCTTGAGAGCAGTAACATGCAGATCAAAAACAGCTTCACGGTCAGCCATATTATAACGACGAATCTCGAGTTCCATCGTAGCCTCCTTTGATTGTGTGAGAGACGATTTAAAGAGCGAACGCAGCAAAAAGGCAAGCTAAACAAAGCTTGACCAGGTATTGAAAAAACCGACGAGTAACATAATATTTCAAGATTAGCAGAGCCTAGCGAAAAACACAATTTTGCTCCGTCTCATGCGCCTCGAAAGCGCCTGGATTTTAACCCCTGAAAAAGCGCTTGAGTTACATGTTTCCCTGGCTGCTTAACTCGACTAGCTCGCCCGCAAAAATGTATTTGTGCACGCTTTTCAAAAAAGAGTTCTTCTATTCTATGTAGGCGTAACGCTGTTTTCAAAATATATCAAGAAGACTTGCCTATCATGGGCAAGTCTTCTCTGTGACGATGTCTTTAGCGCGATGTACCCACTTCCGTCGCCTCCATAGTTACCGCTCCCCCGAGCGTACCTTGTACAGATTTCACCATTCCTTTTCCCTTTACCCACCATTCCACCCCGCTAGAGATCGTATTCCCATTAAAATCTGTACTACTGATAATCCTCATAGCCTCAAAACGCCCTGCAGGAACCGTGACCGTTTCTTTTTCGACCGCAGCTCGCCGGATCGCTACCTCCATCTTCACTACTCCCGCACGCTTATCCAAGACATCGGGGCGTCCGCGCGGGGTCAGCTTGATGGTATATTTCGCATCCCACTCCTGACCCGCGGAGATACGTGCAGGCATGAACTGCCCCTCAGAAGATAGTGTTTCGATGTCCGCGCCACGCGCCATGGCTCCGTCTGCTTCTGTCAAAGAAATGGCGTCCGCGAATCCTTTTGCCACTAAGGATCCATTTTCACATTTGTACTCTAGGGTTATCTCTAGAGGAGGTACCCCGGGGCGACTAATCGAATTCTTCACAACCGCCTTACTCGCCGTCGCTTCCAGCACGTTCACGCGGGAGGTGTTACTTCCACCCGTCCCTCCCTGCGTTCGATACGCGATGGTGTATCCCGCCCTAAGCGGATAGTACTCGTTTCCACAAGCGCTTACTTCTGCTTCAGGAGCAGGTTCAACAGGCGTTTCTGAACCAAACGGATACTCCGGTGTCGGCTCAGGGGTACGGGCACGACTACGGCAACCAGCCCCCATCAATACAACGAGCGCAAGGAAGGAAACGAGAGATAACAAAGGTTTTTTAGTCATAAAATGGGATGTTACACGAATTGTATCACCCTTTTCTTAATTACCATATTCGCTCAGCAGCAAGAACATCTGTACACCTGTTCTTTTTCCTGGTTCTTTTGTCATTGACGCACAGCACTTTACTCCGTTACGATCACACCTGATATGCCGACCATCAACCCTTACATCAACTTCAACGGAAATGCCGAGGAAGCCTTTACCTTTTACAAATCCGTGTTTGGTGGAGAGTTTGGAAAGATTATTCGCTTCAAAGACATGGCAAGCCCTGAATTCCCTGTACCGGAAAACGAGGCAAATAAAATAGTGCGGATTGTTTTGCCGATTGGGAAAAATGTGTTCATCGCAAATGACGTTCCCGAAAGCATGGGGCGAGTAAACGAACAGGAAAACCGTTCAAAAATAGCCGTCATCGCAGACAGTCGTGAAGAAGCCGACAGATTATTTAACGGACTTTCCGCAGGTGGAAGTGTTGAGATGCCTATCATGGACAGTCCTTGGGGTTCGTATTTTGGAATGTTCAGAGACAAATTTGGGATTGAATGGACCGTGGAGTTCGATTCACAAAAAAATTCCTAAGATTGAGCGCGGTCCCACCCGTCTATTATGAGAAGACTCGTCATGTGGAACGTCGTGACGCTCGACGGTTGCTTCGAAGGAGAAAAGCCATGGGATCTGTCTTTCCATACAGTCGTCTGGGGGCCGGAGTTGGAAGCGTTGAGTCTCGAACAGTTGCGAGAAGCCGACATGCTTGTCTTTGGCGAACACACCTACAAAGGCATGGCTGAATACTGGCCGACCGCGGAAGCAGAAGGAGAAGTCACTCCGCTCATGAATACTATCGCCAAGGTGGTCTGTTCTTCCTCACGAGAAACAGCTGACTGGAACAACACGACGATTATTCGTGATGCAGTCTCTGAATTGAGGCAGCTCAAAGAACAGGGTGACAAGCCGATGTACCTCTTTGGAAGCGGAAAGCTTGCCCAGTCTCTCATGAATGCCGGACTGATTGATGAAATTCGCTTGTGCGTTGCGCCAATTATCTTAGGCAAGGGCCGTCGATTGTTCAGCGACGAGAATATGACGCACAATCTCAAACTACTTGAATCTCGATCGCTGCAGAATGGTGGTGTGATTCTGAGGTATGAGGTAAATGGATAATTCGTCCATTCTACTTCCCATTTTTACCACTCTTATTCTTTTTCTGTGAGTAAAATTCCGTTCTCACTTTGAAGCTCAGTTCAGGATGTCTCCCTTCGAACCATTTCTTCCATCGAAATAAGAGATACATTAAAACACCAGTAATCAAAACGGAAAGCAAGAAATGATGGATTTTGGCAGGAAAATCGAAGAAGCTCTTTGAAGGGTCATTCGGATTTACCCAAACGAGGGTCGCTTCGCCAACCTTATATGGAGTCGCCTCTTGAAGAAAAAACAAACTGGAGCCTTGTGAGAAACTACTACCGTTATAGGTCTGCCCGTTATAGGCGTAGCTGTAACTATATTTATAACCCGATATACGTCTTGAACGATTAGGAAATAACTGCTGCTTCCCAGCCACTTTAGACAGCTTAACTACGTCAGTCCTATAATCTTTATCGACACTTTGTAGTGAAGCAGGAACACGAATCCAACCTTCTTTTTCATGTATATAAGTATCGTGAACACGACCACTGGTTATAACTACGACACTCAAAATATTGATAAAAATGATTCCACAGAAAATTTGGAATATCCAGAACCACTTTCTTGTTTTCCGTAACTTATCGCCCAATTCTTGATCAGGGTTCATAAAAAGAACTGTATGATGGGGATTTTAGCACAATTGATAACCGTTGTCTTATATTACGACGATGTCAGAACGATTCGAGTGGTGCGTTTTTATGATTATTACCACATGCTATGCTCTCCCCTATCAAACTATGAACATTCTGATTGTGACCGGTGGAAATTCCTCAGAACGCGAGATCTCGTTTATGTCTTCTACCAACGTAAAACACGTGTTAGAAGCGAATAAGCATAGCGTTGAACTGTTTGATTTCCGGGAAGGATATGAAGCGCTCGCCAAAGCACTCGATCGTGCGGATATTTGTTTTCCCGTCATGCATGGCAAGGAAGGCGAAGATGGAACATTATATCGATATCTAGAGTCGTCGGGAAAGCCATTTGTCGGATCTGATTCGGCGGGTGCAAAAATTGCTTGCGATAAGATTCTTTTCAAAAGCTATTGTGATGAACAAGGCATTGCTACGGCAGCTTGGTCTGTCATCACTGCACAAGAGGACATTCGTAAATTCGGTTTTCCCTGTGTCTTAAAGGCAGCAAATGGTGGCTCCTCACACGAAGTTGCTCTCTTGTTTCACGAACATGACCTCGAAAGTGAGAAGGTAAAGACAATCCTTAGTCTGACAGACCATTTTTTCATTGAAAGATATCTGCAAGGGATCGAAGTAACCGTTGGAGTACTTATTGACACTCCTCTTCCGGTCATCGAAATCACTCCGCCGCAGGACGGATGGTTCGATTACGAACATAAATATTCTGGGAAAAGCCAAGAGATCGCCTTCGCTCCGTCACTTTCGGAACCGGTTCAGAAACGGGCGCAAGAAATAGCTTTAAAGATTCATCGGGACTTAGGGTTAAAAAGCTTCTCTCGCACTGACATGATCGTTGTGGACAACATTCCCTATGTTCTCGAAGTAAATACACCCGCCGGAGTCGGACTGACACCTCAGAGCTTATTTCCAAAAGCAACGGCAGCTGCAGGTATTTCTTTTGAGGAATTTGTAGATACAATTATCCATGCTGCTTTGCCAAAAACCATCATTTAGAATCAGACGGAGTAGACGAATCTTTAAACAACGTTCGGCGCTTGTAATAAAGCCCCGCGAGGAGAGCAACGAGGACTAAGACAATCACGATCTGGATGATAGACTCCCCTTTTTGAATTCCTCGGATCAACCCTTTGTAACCCTCCAAACCAGCATATCCAAGATACAGGTAGATAAAATTGCGCACGATATTTCCCAAGAAGGTTGAGGTAAGGAAGGTGGGGAGATCGAGCTTGATCGCTCCACAGACGAACGAAACGGGCGCACTCGGGACAAGCGGTACAGCCCGCGCCGCAAAAAGCACAAAGTTATCCTGCCAGCCTTTTTTCAATCTTTGGCCAATCTGCTCTACTTGCGCATGTGTGACACCGATATATTTGCCAAATTTTTTCATAACGACATCTTCCATCTTGTCAGCGATGACATAGATCAACCAGGTAGCCGCTGTTTTTCCGATAGAACCTAGGACAGCTAGCAGAAAGAGATACGCGATCCCCTCATACTTGATCTGGGCTAACGAACCGGCCAGGCTCATGACCACGGGAGAAGGAATGGGCGTGATGATTTCCTCAACAACTGATCCAATCACAACGAACGCCTCCAGAGGAACGACACTGGCCATGGACTGTAGGAATTCGATAACAGCGTTGAAGAAAGACATAGAGCTGCCTAGCAGCATAAACGTATAACCGTCTTTACGCGATAGGGCAAGAATAGGATATCGCATCATGTTAGGATGATGGAGTATACTAGAAAAAGTCTGCACTATCCTTATGGAAACATATAAAACCGCTATCGAATCACAACCGAGGCTGAGTATTTCTGAAAGAAAGGAGATTCTAGCTCCTGCTCATTTTGTGAGTGTTTTTCATGAAACCAGGACGAGTTCTTTACCCGGCATCGATAAAGATGGCTTAAAGGTTCATTCAGACATCAAGCATATTGGAGGCGCAGAGGGAATGATGAGGCGTAATGAACTGATTGATACATTTCGACCAGCGGCTGTGAGTGCCAAAGGCCTTAGCCGGAATAATATCTATGGATATCCATTTTTAGAGCATGGAAATGGTTTTCTTGGAGCAAATCAGCGTTTTATAAAGAGAGACGTAGAAACAATACGCGATGATTTTAAGCGAAAACAAGAACGTACTCCCGACATCCTGGAAAAACTACACGTCACAACATTCGATGAATACCTGGGGAAAATAACGGCGTCAGAATATTTGAAATCACAGTATCCTGGAGAAATACTCGAGATGAAAGTGGATCCCAAGCAGGCCTTTGTTGGTGATTTGGAGTATATTACAAAGATTGAAGACAGCAGAAGTCATGGTATGTCAGAAGACGAAGCGGTCGAATATCAAGCAAAAGAATACTGGAAACACCTGGTCTCACTCGAAGAGTTTCTCAAATGGTACAAAAAGCCCGAATGGGCAGAAGACGGACAGAGTATCAAAGATCCAGAGACGTACAAAGACGGTGCCCCGTTCGGAACGATGGGCTTTTATCTGATCAAAGGAGCTCCGGATCATCTTCCTCGTCAGATTGATCAGCCAGAGATATTGATCCCTCAAGACATCCCGCAAGAATATATTAAGTTAGTTCAGTAGCTTATACTCGTTGTTCACTACTACGTAAGACCGCCTTTACGCGAGAGGATATGCGTAAAGGCGGTCAGAAGCAGATCTTCGACGATCAGGGGGTCCATCCGCTGTGATCGATCAGCGTCACGGTAAACGCACGGGGACTGGTATCCGATAGCGCCTCGCGAATACAAAACCGCCAGCTATTGCTATGCGTTCCATTACGGGTATCCCCGACTCCATACCAATCAACCTCGTGGCGCTTCAGGGTTCGGTACCAGCTATAGAAGCCCTGCATATCCTTCGGAGTCGGTGTGCCGATGAATACGATGCGGAAACGGGCACGCATCCCCTTGGTCTCCGTCACGAACTCGAAATGTTTCCTCATGGTGAAGATCCCGGTTACCGCCGTATCGAACCAGATCCAGACCCGCTGAGGCCCATTCGAGTGCAGGAGGTAATAGCCCTGATGGTCCTTCTTGAGGAGGAAGAGCAGCTCCTCCGGATGAGGCGCTGGTACGTACTTATATGACCTGACCAGGAGGCTGAGGGCCAGGTACAATAGAAAAAAACCAGCGATCAGCGGACGGTGGCTCACGGGCACATCCAACTCATGGCAGGTGAAACGCCAGTTGAAATAGACAACCGCCAAACCACCAAAGAGCAACGAAATCGGCCCATACCACAGCTTCCACCTATCACGCTCGACCTGGGTAGAACGAAGCCATGGCAGATCATCGAAGATCGGTGGCCAGTTCATGACGAATTCTCCTTCCCGCCTTCAGGAGCGCCGTGTGCACTCGTGTCAGCAAACGAAAGAGTGTCTGGAAGAGAGATAAAAGTCAAACGAAGCTGTACAGGCGAGAACGCTTGTTATATAGAAGATGTATATGGAAACATTGAGAATCATACGTGATATTGATCTTGGATTACACACAACTGAACCAGCTGCTTGGCGCAAACGTTTAGCGGGTCGAGCGGTTGTTTTTGATAGCAATAATCAGATCGCCTTGCTTCATGTGACTCGTCGAGACTATCACAAATTGCCCGGTGGAGGGGTGGAACAAGGGGAAGATATTCAAACAGCCCTGCGACGAGAAGCTCTAGAGGAGATTGGTTGCTCCATTACAGACCTCAAAGAGCTAGGGATCATTGAGGAATATCGCAATGATTTTTCACAGCATCAAACGTCCCATTGCTTTGTCGCACGCGTAGCAGGAGAAAAAGGATCACCTCAGTTCACACAAGAAGAACAAGAAGATGGATTCCAGATTGTTTGGTTATCTTTAGAAAAGGCTATCGAACAGCTAGAAACAGAACGAACAGATCTAGAAGCTTACGAAGGGAAATTTATGAATGCTCGGGATCTAACTTTTTTGCTGGCAGCTCAGCAAAAACTGTAACAAGAGCTTGGTAAATCGTCATCTGCACCTAAACCGGTCGTTTTGACGTACAATGACTATATGGAATTGATCCAGCGTGTTTTGTATACCTACCGAAAGATGCATCTGCACCAGCAGTTCTATAAACAGCTGTTCCTTGGAATAGGAATCTTGCTGGTTAGTTTCGTGGCGAATTACGGTGCAAATCTCTATGCCAGTCAACGTGAAGGGAATGTCGTAAATGACATGATTTTGGATTTGCTGCCGGTGGTGAATTTGGATTACATCTATTTAGAAGGATTCCTAGTTTTCATTGTCTTTATCGTCATCTTAGGCCTCTATCGACCAAATCGCCTTCCCTTCATGTTAAAGACCATCGGCCTTTTCATTCTTATCCGCTCGTTTTTCATTACACTGACCCATCTTTCACTCCCTCTGCCGGGCCTTGAGGCTCTCAAATACGCTCCAACCGGCAGCATGGTGCAGAAATTTAGCTCCGGCAACGATCTGTTCTTCTCAGGCCATACCGGCCTCCCCTTTCTCATTTCCCTGATTTTTTGGAAAGATAAACTACTGCGTTACATTTTTCTTGGGATGTCTATCTTCTTTGGCATCGCCGTGTTATTTGCTCATGTGCACTACTCGATCGACGTCTTTGCCGCCTTCTTCATAACTTACGCCATCTACCAGCTAGCTGTTTGGCTGTTCACGAAGGATCATCGCTTGTTCCACTTGGTTCAGCGGGAGGTAAGTAAGCTAGCGCTGCGCGGAAAGAAGCGTGGCCAGCTCGCCGAGACATCCGATCAACCGACATCACATTCTTGAAGAGCAGGGTCAGCTTGAGCGGGACTTCGACACCAACCGCCCGAAGACGCGCCATGACTTGGCGAAGACTGGTTCTGTCGTTCTGTTCCAAAAGGCCGGCCAGAGATGTCCAAAAATCCTCGTCTTGCTTAGAGGCGGCAAGATCGTGAGCAAAATAGGTACGTAAATGACGAATACGATCTTCTGTCGACTCTCCGTCTTGCGTCAAACCCAAGACCAAAGCCTGATCTTTTGCATCTAATTCAAGATAATAAGAGCGATCGATCATAGCGACCGAGTCCTGACCGCCTCGCTGAAACAAAAGATAGTTTCCCGGATGAACGTCCGAATGCATGACCCCATCGACCAACTGATGCGCGAACTTTTTTGCTATCACAGCCATGGCTTGAGGCAAATCTTCTTGACCAGGATCAGCGAATCGTCGATTCACTGTCACGCCATCGACCACTTGCTCTTCAAGTTTTATATGCTTATTGGCCTTGGCACCTCCTGGAACGACAAACGATTCCGGAATAGACAGGCTGTAGCGGACACCGGGAATACGGAAGCCGTCATGTGTCTCTCTGAAGGCAGGGTCGAGTTCGGCGTAGCGCGTATCGTTCACGTCTGCCTGAATCCAAGCCGAAATATCCTGCAAAGCCAGCTTAGCTGGGAGATAACGATCGGGATTCCGCTCGACTAAAGCGTCGGCCACTTTTTCCAGTGACCTTTCGATCGTCGTCGAAACGAATTCAGCGTTGGGAGCGAGTACCTTCAAGGCGACACGAATTGGGTCAGGACGAGACGGGTGCAGTACGTCGGCATCATACGCAGACATCAAGGAACCACCACCCAGGCGACGACCAAAGCGCACGATTTGTAAGCCAGGCGCTCGCTTGCGGGCTGTTTGTTCAGCGGTGAGTTTTGACTGACCACGAACATTGTCGTTGGCATTTAAAAAGGCTTCTTCCAATTCAGGCGGCAAGTCTTCGACATACTGACCCAAGACTTGAAGTAAACGGACTCCATCCGCGCCTAAAGATTCGGCGATACGCACGATCATCGTCTCCAATCTAGGGAGTGCAGCGGTCACTTGATCGGGCTTCTTGTCATACGATATACCGAGCGTGCGCAAATGGCGACGATAAGCGTGATCAGATGGGGCAAAAAACTCATCATCTTTACGCGAGGTAGCTCCTTGCATGACCATGACTGTAGCCAGTGTCTTTTTGACGGTATATTTATTTGTATATAGTGGAGAGAGGATATCTTCCCAAGCAGTTGGCGTCGACGGCGTGCGCAGGATGCGTTCCTGTAAGAAAGGGGCGATTGCAAAAAACAACACATCCGTTTCCACTACTTCGGCTACTACGTCGAGGACTTCTTTTACGGTCTCTAGAAGCTCCGGTGGCGAGTGACGTGCATCAACGGCAGAATCCAAAAGATAGGCAAACAGGCGTTTGCGGTCAGCCTTCGTATGCAAAAGACCTTGCTCACCAATCAAGAGTTTGCGCACGAGCCCATGACGCACTAGATCATCCGCATGCTCAAGAGATCCAAGAAAAGCATCTGTTTGCAAAACAGCGACTTCATCTTGTCGATCAGGTTTCTGATTGAATACTTCATCGCGCAAGACCTGAAAGATATCTGTTTTTAGCTCTTTATCCGAAATGTTATAGCTATATAACATCTTGAGTAAACCAAGCGAATCTTTCCGTTTTTCAAGTCGCTCGAGCAAGGCATAGATGCCCACAGACTCTGATGACAGATCCTGCTCTAAGCGACGAACTAAGATATTTCGTACGGCCGCAATCTGGTCCGGCTGGTCTACTCGCTCGTCCAAGAAACGGGAGCGAAGATCTGGTAAGGCAACTGGACGGACATGTGGATTTTGGTAGAGCAGATCAATCCCCTCCTGTACCGTGGCTCCAGGGCGATCCAATTCAAGCCTGACAAGCTGCTCCACAACCCGTGCTCGTAGCAACGGATCCTTCATACGACTCGTCAAACTCAACAAAATGGCACGATCTTCTGACCTGGTCAGATCGGTCACACATTCCTCGATAATTGTACCTACAAACTGATCATGCTCACTATCTAACGCTCCGAAGGCGATGAGATTTCCTACCGGCAGGAATGATCGACGACGGAATACCAACTCATCCAGTCTGCGTAGTTGATCCAAAACCTCTTTCTGTTTTGAAGGGAGCGGAATAGTTCCTACAGCATTCGCCAAAGCGTCTTGGGCGCATTTGAGAAAATTTAGAACCGGATCATGCTCTATTCGTTTTTCAAGAATACTGTCCTGTTTCACTTCGTTTCTCTGTTGAGCATCGGTGTCAGACACAACTTCAAAGAGCTTCAAAGCGGCTGTATATGACACGGGGCTATCCTTCACCAACGCATCGAGGAACCTTGTGTCTGTGAGTATTCTTGAAACAACGCTGCCGGGAGCCTGGAGCGAACAACGCACTAGCTCAAACTTGGCCTCTTCACGATCTGCTGGGAGCCAAGCAACTTGATCTCCAGCATTCAAGAGATAGGTAAAAGCCAGAACGTAGATCTTTGTGAAATCCGCTGGTAGGTCAATTCGTACTTGAGGCTCAGACGCCCTAAGCTCATCCTGAAGCCTATTCAAGGCTTCGCAAAACTGACTGAAGGCATCAGGTGTCTGAAAAACCGTTTTAAATGATAGCTCATCAAGTAGCATGTCATAGAATACGCGGTTTGTCCTCTCTTCCGGATTAGTTGGATGAGAGCATGCAACCTTGAATACATGCTTCGTCCAATCTGATCTTTCGGCGATGTCAGACAAGTCTCTGCTACGAAGGAAAAGTGTATCGTGAATTGTTTCAGCGGAAACGGATGAATTGCCAACTGTACCGTCGGGGAGAGTAAATACACGCGAAGACTCATGAGCAAAAATGGCCGAGTCTGCGAAATATCCGAACAGCGGAACTGGCGCACCTCTCAAGATAGGGTGCGTAGATTGATAGAGCAGAGCACACAACGCGTCTTCCAAATTACCACCCAATATTGCGCCCATCTCACTTGCTTGATCTGCAGTAAACTCTTCTTTGAAAGCTCCCTTTTTATAGTAATGCTGCCGCTGAATGGCATGATGAATTCGTGCAGGCTGTGGCGGGAGTCCACTTGAACGCAACAAGTCTTGTAAACGCAAAACTGCTCGAACCACAGGAACAGCCGTATCTTTTGTCTTAATATTTACCAATAATTCATCCAAAATGGTATCCGAAACAACAAAGCCAGCGGCTCCAGTCAAGGAATGTTCACGCATGAGCACTCCCGCTTGCTCAAGGAAAGGCGTTGAACCAGCAAGATATTGATCGACATCGAATGCTCCATTCTCTTCATAGAGACTGGCTTCATTCGCCGTGCGGAGAACTGCTCCGATAAAGTTAGACACACCCATTCCATTCGGCAAACAAACGCCTAATCCTTCAAACGTTTCCGGCACAAGAATCTGTCGCACCTCTTCCAGCTCAGCCTCCGTTTCAACACTCGCTAACCCATCAAGAACCGCTTGGAAAGGGCCATCTTCTATCTCAACCTCTCTGACTTCTGCTATTGATTCCAGTAAGACACGGAGCAGAACATCTTGTTGAAGCTTGCTCAGGTCGGGCGATCTTTCCTCAACCCTCTGTCTGAGCAACTCAATACCTACTTCATACCCTTCACCTACCACTGGGACGATCTGTTCCTCAACAGGTTCCGACAACTCTTTTTTCTCCTCTTCTTCTTTTTGACGATCTATTGGCAGACCGTTTACGGCAACACGATCGTCTTTTCGCCACTTACGTAAACAAACCAAGAGCTCAAGCGTCGTTTTGTCGGCGAGCAATCGTTCAGCCTCTTCCCGTTCGCAATCACCTGAATCTGGAAACCGGGGAGGAAGCTCGGCTGCAGCAAAAGCTCGTGTTTCAGCACTCAGTGGCGTCCTCGTTTCAAAATCAGATTCGAAATCATAGGCCTGAGTAGCCAGTCCGGCATTCACGATACGCTCGATTTCCTTGCCATGCACAACACCAGATTCAGTCTGTCCAGATTGGATACGCCAAGCCTCGAACTTCTGCATGAGCGTACGCAAAGCCGCCGGATGAGTTCCCGCTTCATCACCTTCGATAATTCCGCCGATATCCGCTTCCCACTCACCAAAGCGTTTTTTTCCAAATAACTCCAATGTTTTCCCCATCGTCTTCTGACCTGTACGCAATTCTTCTTGGAGAAGCGTAAATTCTTGGATGTGTCGCCGACGATGGTGAGCAAGCTCATGAGCCAGCACCACTCGCAACTCCTGGGTATCTACAAGACGCAACAGACCACGATTCACGACAATCGTTCCATTTGGCAAGACAAAGGCATTTGGACTATCTGCATCAAGACTGATCCTGACCTGCGTTTCGTGAGATCCTGGAAGAGCGGTTAAGAGGTTTTGAGCTTCTTGTGTAACAGGATGATGGTCGGGCAACAGGCCGAACTCGGCGGCATACAACGCCTCTGCCGCACGGGCTTGGCGGATAAGATCCGGACGAAAAGGCGGGCGCTCTCGAGGCGCTTTCCGTTCTACAGACACTGGTTGTTCAACGGACATAGCAAAGACGAGAAAAGTATAACAAACGATCAGCCATTTTGGATACGAAACAGCTCACCAAGTTTGGTGAGCTGTTTCTGGCTCGAGAGCGACGGCGCCCACGATTAAGGCAACAAGTAGCCCATCACGCGTACGACTGACCACTGGAATGGAGTTTGTGGAGTCGTGCGGAAGACGCGACGGAAATCGGTAATACCTTGTCGTTCATCTGCGAGATTACGTGGGAAGCGTAGGCGATACATGAGTGTATTCCAGGCCAAATTCTCGGTTTGATTTTGGAAGTTAGGAGCATGACCAAACAGGGTGCGGAAGGTGACCAGAGCGCGAGGAACCATAGATCGTTCGTAGGCCAGACTGCGGGTGCGAGGAATTTCACCGCGGGCAATACGCTCCAAGTCATCAACCGGGATGTCTGTTCGACGCATCGTTTCCTGAGCATCGCGTAGGACAGCGGCACGTTCACCAGCGCCCAAGGCACGAGAGGTTGGATCCGTTCCCTGTTCCAGGAAGTTTTCCAAGCGTTCGGCTTGTGTCAGCGTTGAAACGGGCGAAGAAGTCGCTGGATCAGCTACAACCGTAGTTGGATTCGTAATAGGTGTGCTCACGGGGTTGGTCGTAACAGGCGTAGTTGGCGCATTGAAGAAGACTTGGATGCCGCCACCTCCCCCACCGCCACCAACAGCTCCACCGCCTCCGCCAGTGGTAACGGTTGTCGCGCAGGCAGTCGTCGTGACTGTACTCGCCGAAGAAGTAGCCGCCTCCGTTCCGGACAGGTTACGAGCAACAGCGACAAACGCGTAGCTCGTTCCACAATTTAGGTTGGAGACTGTTGGCGTGGCCCAAGTGGAGGACGTTTGCCAAACGGATGTCGTGGTAGCAACCCCAGCAGCATCAAGATAGGCACTCAAGGTTGAGCTGTAGATGGCGTACTGAACTGACGTGGCATTCCCATTCGTGTCAAGCGTGACAGACAACGAAGTACGAGACAAAGCCGACAAACTTGGTGCGCCCGCGGCGGCGGCTGGCAAGACGAATTGAGATGAAGTGGCGTAGTAAGACGTGCCATTGAGGTTCACAGCCGCTACACGGAATTCGTAGGTTTCACCTGGGGTGAGACTGGTAATAGCCGTGGACGTTGCCTCCGTCACGCTCGACACTGTTCCGGGATAAGTCTGACCAGTAAGTGGTCGGCGATAGTCGACTGAGAATGATTCTTCGTCATCAGAGTTATCCGTCCAGAGGAAGGTGGCGCCCGTCGTAGTCAGGCTGGTACTAGTAGCAGCCGAAGGAGCTGTTGACGTCCCAGAGCTCAACAAGACCAACGTGACGAGTTGATTGCGGGAAGACAAGCTCACAGATGTAGAAGAAGCACTCCGATTGGTCGCAACAGCTGCGAACGAATAAGGATTGTAACCTCCGTTCGTCAACGCTGAACTGACGGAGGTAATCGTGTGTGCCGGCAAGCTCAGATAAGAAGTGTACCCACTGTCATCGGTCGTACCAAGCGCCGTCTCATTTGGAATAAGACTGGTAGATGTGGCTGAAGCTCCAGAAATACCAGAACCGCCAGAACTCCGAGTCAAGACGCGTGCTTTATACTTCACCAAGAAACCACCACGAGGTAACTCGACCGAGCTGGAAGCACGAGTGAAGCTAACGTTATCAATGGTGTTGGTAGCACTAGCAGTAGACTGAAGATCGTAGTAGGTACTGCTTTGAATGACGCTGTCTGAAACAGTGCTACTCGCGGTTGTACCGGTAAACAGAACTCCAACCGCGTTAGCCGTCGACGTTACGCCCGAAATCGTCCAACCAGAGGCATTCGCCAAACGCACACCCGCATACAAAGGCAGATCATCATCGAGCACAGGCGGCGTTGTGACACTACCCAACAATGTCGCCCCAGCCGAAGCCACTGCCGCACTATTATAAGTATAGACACCAGCTGATGGAGTAAATACGTCTTCGATAAAACTGTCGACCGACAGTGGAATTTCAAGGGCGCAAATTCCTGTTAACGTCATACCGCTGCTAGCATATTCATCCGGAACCAACATGGTTAGCTTTGATCCAAAGACATCAATCAAGGCAACATTGAGTGACCCCGTTCCATTAGATGTGTAGTCCGTGATATCAAAGTTATCACTAGTAACTGGACTAAGACCACACGATGCGCTGGTTAGTAGCAGCATTGTTTCTGGATCAATATCCACGGGAACAACTGCATCATCATAGTCTGAGCCACCGAAGGAATATAACAATTTCGTCACATCATAGGTACGTGAACCACTCCCCCCACCGGTCACACGAACTTCACTCAAGGTCGACGTACTGATATTTGAGAAACGAACGGCATCCGCACCAGAAGCGGCAGTAATAATGGTTGAATTTCCGGCACCCGTAATCGAAATACTACTCGTGGCGTAGGTCGAGGAGACGGAAAAGCCTGTGTATGATCCAGCCGCCAAGGTTACCGTATCACCAGAACGAATAAATTGATTGATATCCCCTGTCGAAGTCGCATCAACCGTCGAATAATCGATTGTACCACTATCGTCTAAGCTGATGGTTGAACGACGAGCATCCGTTGTAGCTCCGATGTCCCGCGTTCCATCCGCGTCCAAATAGTTGCTAAAAGCAGCTGTCTGTAGATCATTCGTCTGATCTACATCAAGGACCTTCAAAAAAGGATAGGCTGTACGTGAATTCGCACCACTCACATTCGTCGCCGACACACCAATTACTCGTTTTACGACCATATCGAACCCATAGGCACCGTTCCAATCATTGGATTGAACGAAATAGTTGCTAGAAGATAAACTGTACTCGATGGCAGACCTGAGAGCCGTTGTCGAAGCAGCGTTGTACAATAAGTTATAGGCAGCCGTAATTTCGATCAGAATATCGGCACGGTTGGCCGTCGAAGCAACAGCCACCGGTACGCCGTTAGAGCAGTTCCCTCGCTGACGAATCGTATTATGCGAAATCGTCGTCGTAGTGTTCCAAGGACCCGTGGTCGAACCAGTAACCTTTATACCGTTACAGGCAGCCGTAGACGAAGGAGTATCGATAAAGTTACCACCGATGTAGTTTGTCCCGCTGGCATAACTGAACAAAGAAGCAGTCAACGAATCAGAGGTGAACTCGACTGGATAATTGATAGTATTCGTGGCGAACGTAATATTCCAACCATCCAAGGTCACCAAACGCGTCGCGCTCCCTCCTGTGGCGGAACGATTAGCAAACGTGTTACCTGAGATGACCAGCTGGCTAGAACTAGCATGTAGAGCGAATATACCCGTATTTTGACCACTCACCATGCGACCATAGAACGTATTGTTCTGAATCGTTCCGTTCGTCGTTGTAGCATTTATGGTAAACAAGTTGATGTTTGTATTGTTTAAAACTGTGAAGTCTTGAGCACCGTAAGCGAAACTGATCGTACTAGTAACCGTGGTCGAAAAGGTGTTATCGACAATGCGGATCCCACGTGGCGGATTCTCACCCAAATCTGCGGTAAAGATCTGAACGTTACCCAAGGTACAGCCTTGAATGGTTGAGCTGGTTGAAAGGTTGATTATGTTGTTTCCAGTCGGACTCGTCTGACCAATCGTCGCTCCGCCGGTACAGGTCAGGGTCGAACTTACGCTTGGGAATGAAATGGCAAATGATTCCGCCGCAGCGCTGTAGGGACTCCCGCCGCCACCCTGAACCTGGTAGATATCTCCCTCGGCTGGAGCATCCCCCATAGCCGCCGAGATGGTCGTGTAATCACAACCTGAGGCACAAATGGTCTTGGTTGCCGCTTGAACGCCAGTTGTCGCGATCAAGGCAGCGCAACTTATGATCAAACAAAGAGCTATTTTGAGGAACGGTCGAGGCATAAAGAAGCAAAGGAATAAGTATCTATATCGAGGTGAAGTATACCACACGTACCAAACAATTAAGCACTACCCTGGCTCGCTGCAAACACCAAGCCATGCACACTCCCCGCCCCAGCTGTTTTCAGTACTTTGGCTGCTTCTTGCATGGTCGCGCCAGTGGTATAGACATCGTCGATCAAGAGAATATCCTGACCTTGAACATCGGCATTACAAGTCAGAGCTCCCTGAATATTCCCCGCCCGTGCCTCTGCTCCACGTAAACGAGCATTGGCTTCGGTAGTACGAGTTCTTTCAAGCGCTACCTTGAGAGGAACGTCTGGAAATAAGCTCGTCTGCACCTGTTTCGCCAATTCGAAAGCATGATCGATCCCTCGGACTCGTTTTCGTTCCGGATCCATCGGCAAAGACACGAGCAAAGATGGCGCCTCCCAGAGCAATCTAGGGAATGCCACCTGGAATTTTCTTAGAAGCGCTCCACCTACCTCATCCACCAAACACAACGCTCGCTGATATTTAAGCGAGCGCAAATACTTGCCAACGACCGGATTTTGATAGACAGAAATCGCCAATAACGAATCGAGACTTCCATTTTCTGAAGGCAGTTCAACTGCCCCAATCAATGGAATATTCTCAAGACACTCCTCACACAACCAAACACCTGCCTTCCCACATTCAATACAGGCCGGTGGAAAAATACCGTCTAAAATAGCATCACACACCGCGGCTACTCCGCCCATTGAATACGGGAGACCAACCAAGCCGTACCGACTTTTTGAAAGGTAATTTCGGCTTTCGGATAGGTCGTGACAGGCGCTGCATCCCCCGCTTCGGTCACAACTTGCGTCTCAACCTGGATCGTTACTTCTGGCTGTGTCCGAATGGGCGTTTGCGAAGTGATGCGCGAGGCCAAGCCACGAGCCGTCTGTCCCCAAACACCAGAACGGATCGGATAGGCCTGAATGAGACGAGTGCGTTCTTGACCAAAGAACGTTCGAACACCTTGCGTCGCTTCTAATCCAGCTTCACGCAACCCAGCAAAATCATCGCTGTTCGAATAGGAACCGGCACGTGAAGCAAAGTCTTGCGCCATGCGACGTAACTTGTCCTCTAGACGTTTTGACTCAATCAACCCTGGATCCACCGGACCCGTGGTCTGTGGGGTTGGCTGAGCTGGCAGAGGTTCGGTATTCGGTGCTTGCCCTTCTGGATAGGCTGGCGGCTGGTTGACTGGACCCGTGTCACGATTGAGCGACGGCCAGAGCAACCACAGGACAACTCCAACGATAACCAAGATTCCAAAGATGATGAGGAGGATGGCAGTAGTGCGACGTTGCATAGAATAATACTATATTATTTACCTCTGGTTTGTTCCGCGAAATCTTTCTTAGCTTGCTCGATCTTGAGCAACTGCTCTGGGTTGGTCGTGACAATCTGATCTTCCGTGTACGAAGCCACAACTTGAATAGCCGCGTGCTTGGCCCCCGCAAAGAAAATCCCCTCCCCTACCCCCGATTCAAGCAAGAGATATTTCTCCGACTGCGTCAGCAAGAAGGTACGTGCTACCAAATCAATCGAGGCTGGTGACTGTTTCAGGAGCAACTGCATCGAACTGTTCGTAACGATCGCTTGGCCGTACGGTGAAGTTAAGAAGTCATTCACGTCTTGCGTGATGGTCGTGATGCCCAAATAGTATTTGCGGCAACGTTTGACGAGCGCAAAAATAAACTTGGCAGAATCTTCAGACTGCATCAACCACCAGGCTTCATCGATCACAAGCATGCGCTTCTTGCGTTCCGAGCGAACCACGTTCCAGATGTAGTTCACGATGGTATAGATCGCCATCGGACGCAGCTCATCTTCCAAATCACGCACAGAGAAAACCACCAGCTGGTTATTCATCTGCACGGTCGTTGGCGAGTTCAAGAGACCCGAAAATGTGCCTTCCGTGAACTTACGCAATTTAACGATCAGATCGGTCGTACCTTCCATGCCTTCCAAAATGTCCTGGAAATCTTGCATGATTGGCGGTTCGACCTTGCTCAGATCCGCACCAGGCACAATGTCTTTCTTGGCGTAGGTTTCAAGTAAGGCACGATCGAGAATCGAATCTTCCTGTGGCGTGAGCTTGCCCAACATCAAGCGCAACAAACCTTTGATTGTGATGACAGCACTCCGAATAATATCTTCGGCCGTGGTCGTTTCACCGCTGGGTCGTGGCAAATCGAACGGATTGATTTTGGAAC
>JAGOTP010000014.1 GCA_018061755.1 Patescibacteria group bacterium
GCGGCAAAGGTGACCAAGGTTTTTCGGCACGAACGGCAGCGACCGCTCGCTTGGTTTCAAGTTTTAATTGCGCTTCTCGGATCTGACCACGTTCACGATTCAATTCATCGAGCTTCTTTCGCAATTCTTGAAAGCCTTCGTTGACTGGCACGTCTTTTTCGAGCGTTTCAAGTTCTTTCTGCAAAGCCTGAGCTGCTTTTTCACGTACTTCAATTTCCTGTTTCGCTTTGTCCATTTTCACGGCTGCTTCTTGCCAGCCACGCCGGATCTCGGCCCACTGGCGGCCATAGTGCTGACGTTCGAGTGAACGTAATTCCTGCTCGATCGTTTCACGTTCCTGCAAACGTTTCACTTGTTTTTCAAGCGACGCCAAACGTGGACCAAGTTCTTGCAGCAAAAGATCCGTCTGTGCCAAATGTTCACGTGAAGCGCTGATTTTGTTCCAAGCGGAATTTCGTTTGAGCTGAAAGGGTTTCAAACCAAACGCTTCATCGAAGAATTCTTTGCGTTCGGCTGGACCTGCGACCAGCACTTGGTCGACCATCCCCTGTCCGATAACGCTATACGTGCGCTGTCCGATCCCGCATTGAGCTAAGAGAAGCTGCACATCTCCCAAACGCGCGGCCTGACGATTGATCTCATACTCCGACTGACCGTCACGATACAAACGACGAGTAACGGCGATCTCGCTCATCCCTAAATCGGGCTTGTCATCGTTCTCAAGCACCATCGTGACTTCACAAAAGCCTGCTCGACCACGTTTTTCGGATCCAGCGAAAATAACGTCTTCTGAGCGTTTGCCACGCAGCAGCTTCAAACTTTGTTCCCCCATCACCCAGCGCAAGCTATCCGCCACGTTGGACTTGCCTGAACCGTTCGGTCCGACCACGGCTGTCACGCCCCGCCGGCCGCTCGTATCCAAAACGAACTCGAGGGCGGTCTTTTGGGCAAAGGTCTTGAAGCCTTGAAGTTCCAGGCGCTTGAGGTACATACGCCGGGTATCATAGACAGTTACGGCGCTTCTCGCTAGGCTGGTAGCCAACCGTATGCCCTCCCCAACGCCCCGCAACAAAGACGCTGGCTTTGAGCACCTCCGCCAAGCTTTTGCCGATCTCCTGCCTGAAATCGAATTTCCGCCGGGCGTCTTCGTGACAGTCTTGGGGGCAAAAATCGCGGCCAACTCCGCCCATGCCACGATTACCCTATCGGTCTTCCCAGACGGCAAAGAGCCGGAAGTGTTGCAAGCGCTCAAAGGTTCCATGCATGATCTAAAGGACGGTCTGGCCAATACACTCCGTTTACGCCGCATCCCCAACTTCCACTTCGAATTCGATCATACGGAATCCCAGGCAGAACATATCGAACGCGCCTTGAACGAAATGAAAGACAAGGGGGAGATTTAAAGCGTTACACTTACTGCTGATCTTTATGCCGACGTCCTATCAAGACATCGTGAATGATTTGAACGCTCAGTCCTTTCATCGGATGGCACTGACCTGTACCCAGGAAGAAATCAAAACTGCGGTCGATGCCTTCTTTCGTTTCATGACACTGCCGGAAGAAACAAAACAAAAATACTCGTTTCGGATTGATCCGGAAGATCGTGGCACTGAGGTTGGGTATTGGACTCGTTCGCGAGCGGCTGGCAATAAAGATAATCGTGGGTATTTTCATTATTCGTTGGTGGGAGATGAGCGTTTTCGTAAAGAAGGCGCTGACTGCAAAGAGCTGATTGAGTTTCTCGATGCGGCCAAACCGTTGTATGAGAAAGTGACGATGACGTTGCGCGAAGCTGTGCAAGCGATCGACCAAGGACGAGGAACCCAGCTGGTACAACGAATCTTCGAACCTGGATCAGGACTGGTTCAAAATATTCCGTTACGTTTTCTGGCGTACACTCAGACAGAACCTGGAGACTTCCTCGCGACCGGTCATTATGATCGTGGCATCGTATCACTCGCCATTGCCGAAAGCGCTCCTGGACTTCGCATGGGCAAAACACCCGATACAGTCAAAGACATTATTCATGAACCAGGCTATGGTCTGTTCTTCCCCGGCATCAACTTACAAGACTTAACTGATGAAACGTTTGCGCCTAGCTGGCACGATGTTATCCAGAAGGACGTCAATGCTTTTCAACCTGGTTGTGCTCGGTGGGCGGTCGTTTTGTTCGCTCATGCTTGGAATCTGAGCTACAAAACCTGGGAAACGTGTCATACGCCTCAATACTAGAAAAAAACCGCTCCAAAACACACACCAAAAGTTGACAGCTGTTTGCTGGATTCTTATTCTATTGATCCCCTTTTGGGGAATCTTCCTGTTTTTTCAGCAGTCGCTGATGGAAAAACAGGAGGGTTGCAATCCCGCGACTCCTCCAACCCAACCCGGGAGGACGGGATGAATGCAACCCACGGGCCGCCGCTGGGCGCCCACGAACTTGGTACGCACGGTGTGCGCTATCAAGAAGCAAGTGCGGAGCTCCACCATCGCACTGCAGCCGAGCTGAGTGCCGGCCGCAACGCCCATCAAACGCCGGGCATGGCGTACAAGCTGCTGCAGGAATCGCTCCTGGCAGCTCATGCCCTGTTCAAGGACTGCCAGCCCATCGCCAGCAACTGCTGGCAGCTCGACGCGGTTTCATTGGCTGTGCGCGAGTTCTTCTCGGCGGCGCACCAGCGCCTCGCCTGGGGCAGCGTGCTCGGAAAGGAACTTCAGCTCACGTCGCTGGGGGACCAGATTTTCGTTCACGCACCCGAAAACATGCCGCAGCCCGTCGAGCCGTTCGCGCTCCTGGCTGCCATCATCGAACACGGCAGCGAACGCGCCTATCTGCAGGCCCTCGCACGCACCTACGGACTTCGTCCCGAGGAAGCAGATCTTCTCGTCCGCCTGAACGCACAGGCGCGACCGATCTACAATGCGCTGGTCGGAGCCATCAGCGACATCAATCGAACCGCCTACGGAAACAAGGTCGAACGGAGGCAAGGGTCTTCCATCTTCGTCACACCGAGTCCCGTGGGCAATCTCACGCTGCACCACCCCGCACACGGTGCAAGAATCGACCTCTTCGGTGCGCTTCAACCGTGCTCACCCGACGTCTTCGGCAAGATCGTGAATGCCGTCGGACCGAAGAACCCTGAAGCGATCGCCGAGCTCTACACCATCCACCGAGAAACATCCGCTTCGACGCCACCGCCCGCTCCTTCCCCCACCTCGATGTGACCGTCATCCGGTTCACACTCTTATCGGCTCTCCCTCGCCCCGTTCCCACGCTCCTTCTTCGCGTGGTGAGAGCCTCCCCCCTTTGCCCACCAGTTTCCTGATGATCAAAGAGTGGATTGTTCAAAAAATGAGTAAAATAAGCCTTTTCCGTTGACAGAATCGGCTGAAAACGCTAAGGTACGTCATTCGTACACAGCATGCCTCCCCTCCCTGAATTCAGTCGCTTGCACGCCCTTGTGCGCCAAGCCAAAAAGATTCTCCTGATCGCCGATGGAAAACCGGATGGCGATAGCTTAGGCTCGAGTTCCGGCTTTTTGAATTGGCTCTTACGAGAAGGGAAGACCGCCCAAGCCTACTGCGCCGCACCCATTCCGAAAGCTTTTTCTTATTTAGATGGCATTCATCTGTTTCGAAACGATGCTGCTACGTTTCATGAAGCCTGGGATCTCGTTATTACCTTTGATGCGGGTGATCTGCGACATTGTGGCGTTGAAACACTGCTGCCACAGATTCCTGGAACGTTCACGCTGGTCAATATCGATCATCACGCGACCAACGCACGCTATGGTCAGCTCAACTTGGTCTACGTCGACACCTGTTCAACCTGTGAAGTTGTCTATCGCTTTTTGACAGCCGAGGAACTCAGACTTGATCCTGCCATTGCTACTTCTCTCCTCACAGGCGTTTTGACCGACACGTCCTCGTTTTCGAATTCTGCCACGACTTCTCCCGGGATCGAAGCTGCTTCTGTTTTAACAGCCGCCGGGGCCCGTACCAACGAAATCTATCATCATCTTTTGCAGAACAAAACGATGAACGGATTGAAACTTTGGGGTCTCGCCCTGTCGCGTTTGCGATTTCATAAAAGCTACAACTTGGTCACAACCTATTTCTTTGCCAAAGACCTGGAAGGGGCCGGTGAAGACGCGGTTGAAGGTGTTTCAAACTTCTTGAATGCCAGCTGCGGCGAAGCTGATACCATGCTGGTCTTGCGCGAATTGCCGAACGGTCAGATCAAAGGTTCATTCCGAAGCGCCAAACGAGACATTTCAAAAATCGCCAAACTTTTGGGCGGCGGCGGACACAAAAAGGCAGCCGGCTTCACGATCAATGGGCGTTTGGAAGAATCAAACGGACAGGTGAAAGTGGTTGCCACTTAGCACTCACTGTATTTGACTGCTAATCCACGCTTGCTATACTGGTCAAACCCTTATGGCAAATCCTTACACGTTAGGTAATTTGAGCAACAATTACTTGATTCCGACTGTCATTGAAAAAACTTCGATGGGTGAACGGGCGTATGATATTTATTCTCGTTTGTTGAAAGACCGCATCATTCTGCTTGGTTCAGAAATCAATGACGATGTGGCGAACGTTGTCGTGGCTCAATTGCTGTTTTTGGAAAGCCAAGATACGAGTAAAGACATCAAACTCTACATCAACTCGCCGGGTGGTTCAGTCACGGCTGGACTCGCGATTTATGACGCCATGCAATACGTGAAACCAGATGTTTCAACGATTTGTATTGGCATGGCCGCTTCGATGGGAGCGGTGCTCTTGGCTGGTGGAGCGGAGAAAAAGCGTTTTGCCCTACCTAATTCGGAAATCATGATCCACCAAGTGCTGGGTGGCTTCCAAGGACAAGGCACAGACATCAAGATCCATGCTGAACGCATCATGAAGACCAAAGATCAGCTCAATAAACTGCTGTCAGAACACACTGGCAAGCCTATCAAAACCGTTGAACAAGATACCGAGCGCGACAATTTCATGAGCGCGACGGATGCGCTCAAATACGGTTTGATCGACAAAGTCATCGCACATACGTCGGAAGATTAATGCTGGCTGGGCAAACTCCTTCATTTCTTCTACAGTAGACATCTATGCGCTCTTCATCACACATTGCTCGATTTGGTGCCTTGGCATTATTGTTCCCTTTGTTAGGAGCGGGTTGTGGAGGCGGAGATGGGATGAATGCCAACTCTGACGTCAGCATGGGAAACAATAGCGGGACTATACAGCCGTCAGACATGGAAGGAACCAAGATTCCAGCTGATTTCCCAAGCGACTTCCCTCGTTATCCTGACGCCAAAACGATTCTGGCCTACACAGAGAACGGTGGAAAGTCTGGCTCCCTGATGCAAGAAACGAAGGAAACGTTGGCTCAAGCTCAAAGCAGAATTGAGAGTATGATGCAGGGCCAAGGTTTCACCAAGGATAACGTTGCTTCAAGTCCTGACCTCGTGATCCTGAGCTTCTCGAAAGGCTCTGTCCGTTACCAAGTCAACATCGCTCAACAGGCAGGCACAACACAGATTCAATCAACACGCGTAGAGACCTAGGCATTACAAAAAAGACCCCGCTCGTTTAGCGGGGTCTTTTTTGTTTGCTGATATTGTCTTAGCGATAGGCTCGTCTAAGCTCCGTACCTTGATAGAAGTGACTGAGAATTTGGGTGTAGAGCTTCCCTTCATTTGCCATATCGAGAGCTCCGGTCGCCGACATGCCGACACCATGACCCCAAAGGGTACGGCCTTGATCTTGTGGAACAGGGACAGACACGAGCCAAGGATAACTCGATCCACCACCCCAAACCTCGCCCCAGCCACGGGTACGACCATCAGAGCGAGAGAAGTACGGGGTGATCGCCAGGCGACCTTGGTAAGTCACAATCTGACCACGCGTCGCATCGACCGCCGCGCTGATGGTTGGAGTGCGGGCTTCGGCCCCGTAGCCACGATAGACCTGATCGTAGCGGGCATCGACGGTGTAGTATTCATCGGCGTGCTTGGTTCCACGCTGGACGTGGTACATGGCATAGGTGCGAGCGGTCGTAAGCAAGGTGCGTTGAAATTCTGACGGACTGATATTTGAGGTTTCAGCAATCCCCTTCAGATACCATTCGATCGGCAATTCGTTGATGAGCCAGACGCTGTCCGTAGCGGGAGCGTAACGGAGTTCCAATTGAGCGCGGAAGGTGTTGTCGTTGCGATCATAGTCGGACACGCGCATCGGCGACAGATTATCTTCGGCGCGGAAGATATAGTAGCTCGACGATTGACCGGTACAGCTTCCTTCCAGAATGTACACACGACTGGTTCGATCAAAACGCACGCTGGTTTGCTGGCCTGGCGACAGACGACAGAGTGTTGAACCCGCTTGTTGTACAAGGACTGGAACCGTCATCGCTTGAATCACAGAGCGATCATCGACCGTCCGCAAGACACCAACGCGTATCATCGGCTCTGCTGGGAGCGAATTCACATCGCCATTCAAGGGAATGGCTTGGATCGGTGGATTAGTCGTGACTGGAGTCGTTGGACGAGGGGTGGTAGGCGTCGTCACTGGAGTCGGCGTCGGGGTACGAGGAATGCGGATCGAGGCGTTGCTTGTCACGTTCAGTGGAATCTCCGCAATCCCGCCCTGCGTTGGCTGACCATCGACGTACAATTGGAAGAGAGCCGTATAGGCTCCTTGGTCAGCGGGCAAACGGAAGGTAAAGGCTAAAGACAGAGATTCACCAACGGGTGTCGCGCCAAGCAAACGCACAGCTTCGTTGGTATTCGACCAAGAAGCATCTTGCAACGAGCTGTCGTTTGAGTAACTAGGACGACGAAGATCAATGAATCGAATGGAGGGATTTTTCCAAGGGACGGAACTCACGTTTTTGTAGGTTACGACAAATTGTTTTTGGGTGTAACCAGCACCCGACAAGCTATTTTCGGATCGACCAGTCAAGGCGGCAAACAGCATGTTCGAGCTATTTGTTCCTCCGACCGAAGGAGATGTCTCACCCGACGGCGCGAGCGGCTGACTATCTGGTGGAGCCGTACCCACGAATTCATCGCGCCCTGGAACGCGAATGGGAAGTGTGAACACACCACCTTCGAGCCAGGCGGCATTTTCAGCCGCCAGGGCAAATTGCTCACGATAGAAGCCTGGAGTAGCCGCACCACGCAGCTGCAATTTGAAATGGCCGATCCCCCCTGGCAGAACTTGTTCTTCAAGTAAACGAGCGACCGGCTTTTTCGCTTCGGCACCGGTCACAAAAGGAGTGGTTCGTTCCTTTTTACCCGTCGCATCGACCGCGTAGACGGACACAAATGCGCCAGTCGTGCGAGTCCAGACTGAAGAACCCGTATTACGAAAAGCCACTTCGGCCAACGAACGATCCCCTGGCTCAAGCTGCCATTCAATCCCTCCTTTATCGACTAGTTCCGCTTTCCAATCAGACGAAGCCGTTACTGAAGCAGGTGTGACCGTCGCAGGCGTAATCGGTGAAGGCGACGATGGCGTTGTTATGGGAGCTGAAGGCACACCAGCCGCCGCAACCACATTCAACTCAACATCAAAGGTGCTACGAGCAATCCAAGCCACATCTTCTGAGGCCAGAATGAACTGTTCTTTGTAAATTCCTGGCAGATCGGGAGCTCGAACAGGGAAGGCGAAAGAGACCTCTTTACCTGAAGCAATCTCAGCTACCGGCAAACGTACCGGCCGCATATTCGTCTCCCAAGATGGACGAGCAAAAGCGCTTGGGATTTCTTTTTTCGTCGTAGGATTCCAGCGATAGAGCGACACGTAATTCTTCCCATCACGTTTCCAAGTTGTATTCCCCAAATTCTTGATTGTCACGCGTACTTGATCAACTCCACCTGCGGGTAGAGAACGTGGCACACCCAATGCGATGACCGAAGCTGCGTAGACAGCCGCTGGCTTTTTTACAGTGGCCGCTAACACATCAACAGGCACAGCCAAACTCAAAGCCAGAACCGCTAACATCAGGCTTCGGAAAAAGCGGCTAAAGAGCATACCAGTCATACGAAAAAGTATACCATTTTGGCTCACACTCCGCTGCCCCTTGTGTTACACTCGAACCACATGTCACTCGCACGTTCTTTGGCTGTGAATACGGGAATTCAGCTCTTCGGCAAGGTTATTGCGACGATTCTTGGGATCTTCATCATTGGTTTGTTGACCCGCTTTTTGGGTCAGGAGGGCTTTGGAGCCTATACAGCCGCGACTGCCTACCTTCAATTTTTCGCTCTGTTACTTGATTTGGGCATCAACGTCACGTTCACGGCGCTGCTTGGCGAACACGCTGATGACAAACGCTACGAGGAACGCTGTGTCTCTGCTATTTTCACCCTGCGCTTCATCATGGTTCTGGGAGCCATGATCCTAGCACCGATCATTTGGAAGCTCGCCTACCCGACCGATACCCTTATTTTCTGGTCGATTGTCGCCTTGAACGGCTCTGTTCTCTTCCCTGCCCTCAACCAAATCTTGATCGGCGTCCATCAACGACATCTCCGGATGTATATCCCAACTATCGCCGAAGTAGTTGGACGAGTCATCTGGTTGGGAGGAATCTTACTGGCACGGGCCTTGGGTGTTGGGATCATCGGTCTTTTGTGGCTCGCGACTTTGAGCAACGTGGTCAACTTCTGTGTAACGTTGGCGCTAACTTGGAAACATCACTCTTTCAAATTACGCTGGGATCCGGCCTTTTGGAAATCAACACTGGCTCGTTCCTGGCCAGTCGGCGTTTCCATTGCGTTCAACTTGGTCTATTTCAAAGCCGACAGCTTCTTGTTGTCGCGTTTCCGGAGCCTAGCTGAAGTTGGTATCTACGGTGCCGCTTATCGCGTGTTAGAAATCCTCATCACAGTCCCATTTATCTACGCTGGCGTGCTTCTGCCTATTTTGTCGCAAATGCGCGCAAAAAAAGACACGACTCAATTCTCCTCAATCATCGGACGCTCACTCGAACTCATGCTGCTCTTTGTCGTTCCACTTGTGATCGGCACCTGGGCTCTTGGACCTCAGATCATGCGAGCTATCGCAGGTGATGATTTCATGGAATCAGGTATCATCTTAAGAGTCCTCGTCATCGCAGTCGGCATCATTTATTTCAATACCGTCACCTCACACGCCATCGTCGCGCTCCAAGCACAACGCAAGATGCTGCCCGTCTACATCTTCGCCGCTATTTTCACATTGACTGGCTACTTGCTCCTCATTCCTAGATACGGCATGTGGGCAGCTGCTTGGCTGACTGTCGCCTCTGAGTGTGTTGTCTGTATCGCTTCCAGCATCGTGACCTATCGGTTTCACGCCTTTTCGTTACACGGCAAAAAAATAGCCAGTATCATTTTCTCTGGCATCCTAATGGGTTGCTTCGTCTTTCCATTGCGAAACTATCCACTCGCGATTCCTCTAGCCGTTGGCGCGATTGGCTACGTTGGTTGTCTTTTCCTCTTTGGCGCCGTCACGCGCGACATGTTGAAACAGCTACGCGATCCGACTACCACTCAATCGGCATAAAGCCGTGTTCGGCTAGATAGGCATTGGTTTGGCTGAAGTGTTTGCAACCAAAGAAGCCGTTGTTAGCCGAAAAAGGCGAGGGATGAGGCGATTGTAAGACACGATGCTTTTTTGAGTCGATAAAAGAGGCTTTCTGACGAGCGTAATTCCCCCACAAGAGAAAGACCAAATGCTCTTTCTCTTCGGCCAAACAACGAATAACAGCGTCCGTAAACATTTCCCAGCCTTTGTTTTGATGTGAACCAGCCTGACCAGCTCGTACGGTGAGGGTCGCATTCAAAAGAAACACTCCTTGATCAGCCCAACGTTCCAGATTTCCCGAGGTAGGAATCGGCGTCCCAATATCATCGCGCACTTCCTTGAAGATATTTTGCAAAGACGGTGGTGGACGGACGCCTTCGCCTACGGAAAAACACAACCCATGAGCCTGACCGGGACCATGGTAAGGATCTTGCCCTAACAACACGACTCGTACTTGCTCGAACGGACAATGCGTAAAGGCATTGAAGATCAAGTTGGGCGGTGGATAGATCGTTGTGGACTGATATTCCTGACGCACAAAATCCGTCAGTTCGCTGAAATACGGTTTCACGAATTCTGTTGCTAGTTTCGCCTTCCAACTGGGCTCAATTTTGACGTCCATAAAGAGAAAAGATTCCACTTTATCCTACTCAACCGTGTTCGAAATGGATAGACGACGGAAAATGCGGTATTATTTGAACGCTCTATGAAATCCACACATCGTCCTTTGTCCCCTGCCTTGATGGGCCTGACCGGCGTCATCGTAGGCTTGTGTTTTGTCGTCTTGGCTTACGCCTTCGTACAAGATACTTCTCCTCGTACCCTGTTAACGCGCGATGCAAGCACTCCTCAGATGAGAGGTGACATGCAGCGCTCGCCATCTGCTATGGCCGCCACTACGACAGCGCCTACCAACATGGCTAGTGGAACCATGATGATGGTTTCAGCTAGTACAACCCGTCTAGCCGCCCGTCTCTTCCAGGAGGTACCTTTCCGCTTCATCAAGATTATCGATAGCCCAGATGGCCTCTATACCTACTTTGTCGCCACTGATCGTGCGGAACCGAACCAGGCTCGCACACCACAAGTGAAGACCATGAACGATGAGCTCTGCGGTTCAATTTATTCACAGCCAACGTGTTATCTGTTCCGCGAAGGTCGTTTCAACGCTGAATCTGATGGTAATCCTCGCTTGGTCGCCACCTGGCAAGGCTCCGGTGCGTTCAACGATCGAACGGACGTGCGCTTTACCAACAAAGGTACTCAGTCCTACATGGAATTCACGACGGTTGACGGAGATGCTGGCTGCTCTGCGAGCGCTAACCACCGTATCAACCTGAAAACGGGTGAACACAGCGTTGCTCAGCAAGAAACAGAATGTGCTGATGCGAGCGACATGTAAGCCGAAAAACTTCAGACATCATTCTCAGAACAAACACCCCGCGAATTCGCGGGGTGTTTGTTGTCTACAGATTCTTCTCGCAGGTTAGGCGAAGAGTCCTGGCCAAAGATTGTTCAATGCTTTGTTTCTTGCCGTTGCATCGCCACTCGTCGTGCGCCACCAGTTACGTAGATCGGTCGCTTTGAGTTTAGTCGGAGCGCCCATCTTCTGAAGAATATCTCCTATCTTCTCCCCCCACGCGGTTAGACGCTCGACCATATTACGCTCCGTTTCCGTCGGTTCAGCTGTCAGCTTGGTTCGTTCATGTCTTTCTAGCCACGCCGTATACGCCTCAACGAAACCTGTAACAGCCGTTTGAACTTTCTCACGCTTCAGCTTCAGAGCCTCCCCTTTGGCAATTGAGAGTGTTTCCGCAGCAGCAATATCGGCCGTCAGGGTCGCTTCGCGAGCCAGCTTGCCGTCTGGATCTGCGGCAGCGAGCATAGCTTTTGTCTCTTGATCGAACTCCGCCAGCAGCTCGTCTGTGACCGTTTCTGTGGAAACCTGCTTGAAGAGAGCTGCGGCAGCATCCGCGCGCACCTTGGTGGCCACAGCTTCGGCTTTTAAGTCGTCTAATTCCTTTTGATTTACATCATGATTTGCCTGCGCTGTTCCAGTAGCTCCATGAGCCTCTAAGCGGGCGGCGAGTATTGATAAAGCCGCTTCTGCGCCCGTCATTTTACGGACCTCTTCACCCACCTTCTGCTGAGCTAATGCTTGAGAAGCACCGAAGAGCTTAACCCCCTCTTGTAACCCTCTGATCAAAACGCCGCATCCATCTGGTGTTGGAGAAAAGTCCAATGCTTTGGTGGGAGTCAAACTTTGGGCATACGTCTGCAGTGCTTTGAAACATTCTTGCACGACTTCTTCGACCGGACCCGTCGTTTCAACCGACGCAGCAATGATACCCAGAAGTTTTAAGCGATCCGCCTGACGTTTCACAGCCACCCGATCCCTCCACTGATACTTTTTCTCGAAGAATCCTTTGCTCGCGTTCGCCTTAAACCACTCCAATACTTCCGTCACCTCTCTTACTTGCCTTCGTGCCTTCTCAAAGAAACTTGGGATAATAAATAGATTCGACTTCAATTCTTTCAATTTTATTCCCATCAATTCTTGAGGAATATAGTGATGATTCGTTGGGAAGTGAAACAAAACAGCTCTCTCTTCTCCACCAATCACTTCTTGTAAAACGTACTCTCCATCATGATGCCCACCTTGAAATGAAATCCCCCGAATCGATCTAAGCCACGCGAGAGATTGTGGATCACGAGAATGCTCATCTCGAAGCTTCTCGATATCATGATCAATCAGGTGCTTAATGAGAGAGTGGGCTTTTTCGGACTTATTCTTCCCCTCCTGAAACGTACGGTGCCCCTCATAGCGACTTACCGCCTCTTCTGCTTTTTTCAAGTGAGCAGCCTCCTTCTCCATGGCTGTTTTTACATCACCGAGCAAGCCATCTTTTCTTCTTTTCAACGTATCCTGAAGTCGCTTACGACTCAAGCTCTCTGGTCCTCGATTTTTATTGATCTCTTCCACCTTGGCCTTAATATCTACGATCTCCTTTCTGTCTTCCCGCAATTGCTTGGCCCGATCAGCCGCCCCCGTCCGCTCCTGAACAATTATCGCATAATCCTGACCAGCCTCATTCATCTCCGTGGCTTTTTTCTGAACTGCAATCATCTCTGGCTGAGCCTCCAAACGCTTCACCTGGTCCATGGAAGCAATAAACTTGCTCACCCAAGCTACCTCACGCGCACGGTCTGCGGCTCTGTCAGGCGCAGTAGCTGGAACGACCCCTTCTGCTTTGGCGAGAGCGGCTAAGTACTCTTTCGACGGCAAAGCCCGTTTAGACGGATCAACAACTGCCGCTTTCTGCTCCGCCTGCACCTCTCCCGAAAATACTCGTGGAACGTTGGTCAAAAGTAAATCCAACAAGCCTTTACTCAAAGCGTCTATCAATTTCGCATCGTCCGTTGTCAACTGATCTCCTTCTAGCAAATCATCCAGATATTGATCGAGCAGTTTTTTCACTGTGCGAGCACCCTCTTCTCCATCCAGTGGATTAGCTGCCATTGCCAAAACCTGCAGTAAACGTTCATTTGGTGGGCGGATGTTGAGACGAGCCAGGCGCTCTCCCGAGACTCTTTGCTCAGCCGCATCCGTATTTTGACCCAAAAGGACACTGACATCTTGCTTCCAAGCGTCAACGACGAGCCTATCCGTGATCGGTCGCGTAGCAGCCGCTACTGTTCCTGCGTGGCTCTTCGCATCTGCTTCACGAGCATCCAAAGCGGTTCGGACAGATGTTAGCTCTAACGGCAAACCTAATTGATCCAAAAACTTCACGTAATACCCAGACTGCCCCTCAGGCTGTTCCAGTGCTTCAAGCCGAGGATCGATGACAGGGGCAGCCTCACCCATACGCGCCACGACCAAGGCTTCACGTGCCGCCGGATCGCCCGATACTTTTTCAAATAGCGCCTTTTCGGCCACCCGGATAGCGGGAATATGCGTTGCGTTCAAGGCACGCGCTTTGTCTTCGTAAGTTTTTTTGAATGGTTCAAAGTCTGCGGCTGTCAGAGAATCACTCACCAACGCGCGCAAATCTGGAATAGTTGCCTCCAGATCTTTGAGTAGTTGAAGTTTACGAGCTGGTCTTGCTCCAGCGACTTCTGCCTCTTTTACGAGAGCAAAAGCTCGACGATAGGCATCCGTCGCCTGTTCAACCGCTCGCCGTCGAGGATCAGGGTTGAGTGCAGCCGGTAGGTCAGCTAACGCCGCCAATACCACCTTCATTTTGTCTTCCGCCAACTGAGGCTGAAGCTTCTCACTAGCTGCCAGATCGAGATCCATGCCTCTGCTTTTACGCACATCGTAGTCCGCCACAAAATCAGCAATCGCTTTGCGCGCCGGGAACCATGTCTTTTCTACCGCTTCTATCCCATCAACATGCTGCTCCGCCCGCAGTTTGGCGAACTCCTGCGACCAAGGCTCAAAAGCGGCCTCATAATCAGCCAGCGCCCGAACAATATATTCAGGTGGGCGATCTTTTTTGGCGCCACCGCCCTCAAGGACGACTTCGGCCGCCTCATCGCTCTCTGCCATGTAGGCTTCACAGACATCCATCAATCTCCATAATTCCTTCTGCACCAAAGGAAGGGCCGCTCTAAGGCCAATCAACTCACCTTTTATTTGTTCAATCAACAACTCATTTTGCTCATCTGGTTTCAGAGCTTGCTCGTCCCGTAAATCTGCTTCAAGCAGAGCAATGCTCGTCCTGAGTTTCGTCAGTCGTCCATCGCTTCCTTCAAGCGCCTCGATTTCTTGTTCGACCTGTTTAATCAGCGGTTCTAAACGCTCAATATTTTTGCGCGCTTCTTCAACCGTCGGACGTGGAGGAACATTGCGAGGAGCAGATGGCATACAACAGAGGAAAGATCAGTGGTAGTATACTGGCATGGCACGTAAACAACAAAGCGCAACGCGCGCTCCTTCCCCACGTTCTTCATCCAAGCACAAACTGACACCTACTTTGGTTACTCAGATACGTGAAGAACGACGGGCATTAGAAGCACAGATCACCGCGATCGAAGCCGGTGTTCTCAAGCTACGCAAGCAACTGACAGACATGCAAGAAACACGCGTTATCCACCAAACGCGCCGAAAACTCCGCTATCCCAACGTCTCAGAATAGCTTTGTCTTTGTAGGCGTTTGTTCGTCAGTTTAAGCCAACAACCCTTTCACATCCTCCCAAGTCAACGACTCAATCGATTGAGTCGCATCCTGCATAATGGCGTCGAACACACCTTGCTTCTTCTTTTGCAATTCCAACATCTTCTCCTCGATCGTCTCTTTAGCCACAAATTTATAGACATTGACCGTCTTGGTCTGCCCAATGCGGTGCGCACGGTCCATAGCCTGCTTCTCAGCCTGTGGATTCCACCAAGGATCAATCAACAGCACCGTGTCGGCTTCGGTCAGCGTGAGCCCAGTACCACCCGCTTTCAAACTCAACAAAAAGACATTGACCGATGAACGGAATTTTCTGATCTCAAGCGCACGATCTTTGGTTGAACCTTCGATGGTGGCTGTTTCGATATTTTCTTTTGACAATGCATTACGCACCAAATCCAACATCGTCGTGAATTGGCTGAAGACCAAGACTTTGTGATCGCCGCGCAAAGCTTCATAGATAAATTCAAGCACGCCTTCTAATTTGCCGGATAAAGCTGGATCGCCTGGTAAACGCGGGTCAAGGAAAGATGGGTGATCACAGACACGTCGCAACTTCGTAAGCGCAGCCAGAATCTCGATCTTGGAACGCTCAAAGCCTTGCTCCTCAACCAAGCGCGTAACATCGCTCCGGATCTGTTCGAGCGTGCGGGTATAGAGCACGAGTTGTTCTGGCGATAAGCGACAGGTAATTTCTTGTTCAATCTTCGGTGGCAATTCACTCGCCATCATTTCCTTGGTACGACGCAGCATGAACGGCTTCAACTTGCGGCGCAGCTTGTCGAGCGCCTGCTGGTCGTTTCGTTCACGGATCGGACGCGAGAACTGAGCGGTAAAGGAGCGGGCGGTTCCAAAAAAGCCTGGCATGAGGAAATCAAAGACCGACCACAGTTCATGCACACCGTTTTCGAGCGGAGTACCGGTCAGGGCCAAACGGAAGCGCGAAGGAATCGCCTTCATCGTCAGCGCCGTTTGCGTGACCGCGTTCTTGATAAAGTGTGCTTCATCCAAGACACAAGCTGAAAAAATGACTTTCGCATCCAAATACAAAGGCAAATCTCGCTGCATGAGCGAGTAGGACGTCAAAATAATGTCATGCTCGTGCAACGTCTGAATCTTAGCCTTACGTTCCGGTGGCGTTCCATCTACAACCAAGACACGGGCATCCGGCGTATAGGTCTGCACCTCTTGTTGCCAGACGGACAGAAGGGTCTTTGGACAGATAACCAAGGTCGGTGCACTCGATTCAGGCGTTTTATTCTTCCGCAACATCCACAAGAAAGCCAACGTCTGAATGGTTTTTCCCAAACCCATTTCGTCCGCCAAGACGCCGCCAAACCCATAGCGCTGCAAAAACGCCAACCAAGCCACACCGTCTTTTTGATAAGGTCGCAGAACCTGTTCCAATTTCGGCGAAAGTTCAATCGTCTCTCCTAACGCTCCGCGCTTCACATCATCCATGAAGCGATCGAGCGACTTTTCCACTCCTTCCAAATGCGTGTGTCGGGTCGACTGAACCAAAAACAACAATTCAGGCACATGAAACAAACGCGTGCGATGCGTTCCTGCCGCATCCTCTTCTTCCGTCGTCTTCATCCAATCGAGCATCGGACGAAGCTCCGCTCCATTTCCAATGCGCGCAAAACGTCCATCCGCCAAACGGACGTAAGGTTCGCTCGCCCCCAAGGCCTTCTCCAACATCTTTTTATCAACGTTGGCTTGTTTACAGTGCCAGTCGACGGAAAATGAAAACCAATCGACACCCGTCGATTGTCGGAAGGATACATCCGCTTCCACATCGATCGTATCGATTTCGAAGATTGGCTTAGCTGTGTCATCCATTTCGACCGTGACACGCTCACGCAATTCCTCTAAACCAACTCGTACGAATTCCAACAGTTTTGCCGAAGGAATAATCCAGTTATTGGTCGTCGCATCACGTTCAGCTCCAATAGCGTCCGAAATATCACTAATGGCATCCTCCTCCGCCGCTTCCAAACGCATGACAACGTCGACCTCCAAACGATCATCAACTACCTGTTCATAGCGATCAGGCAGCGTCGTATCACCCAAAGGAAAATCATATTTACCGTAACGTGCGATGCCTTGAATCGACAAAAAATCATGTCGGCGATCGTAGGAAATACGCGCGATGACCTGATCCAAGCTGTGACGTTCGGTACGTGACTGACGCTGGACTTTACGCGCATCCTGATCAAGCGAACCAGCCAAATCGTTGATTTCTTCTTCGGTCATCGCAACGCCAGAACGTTTGGCATAGGCCCCCAGCACCTGGCTGACGCGCTCCTTGGAGCTAGGCAGCGTATTCTTCTCCAAATCGTAAGATAACGCTTCCATCCCAAGTGCAATCACGTGTTTACACATCCCCCAATCAAAGGGACAAGTACAATCAAAGAAGGCTACACGGTCGGCTTTGGGCGACAAACGCAGCGTTACTTCATAGTTTTCGCTCCCAATTACGCGACCCGTAATCAGGATATCGTCATTTTTGGCACGTCGAACGGTGACCCCTTCGACGGATCGATCCAAAAAATAGGTTTTTCCTCGCAGAAATAGCTCCGGTTCGACCGCCGTACGGAGGAGAGCTTCATCAAACAGCATCGGGCGATGCTACCAGAAATCCGAAAAAAAAGCGAATACCTGGGTCTGAGCCCAAAAAATATCTGGAAAGTTGCTCAAATCAGGTATTTTATGACTGTTTTCCGCTGTTTCAACCATCATTCATCTGCATCAGCTGCAGAACCAGAACCTCCATCTCCAAGATCACCATCAACATCGCCAAAGAGACCGTTGAAAATGCCGTGGGGTGTTTCATCCTCGAGAACAGCCTCTGAAGGCCATTCTCCCGCCTGAGGACGATCTTTCTGTCCACTTGAGGGAGGTGCTGCATCCATTCTCGAAGTAGTTGCTGCACCCACACGAGAAGGCTGTGGGAATACCTCCAGAGGACTTACAGAGACGTTTGGTTGACCTTGAACAGCCGTCATCAATTCCCGTGGATCCCGTACTTCAGCTGCAAGGAGAGCCGAGCGGCTTTCATAACTACACATCCGACGAAAAAGCTCATACACAAAAGGCTCTTCGAGCAAACTGAGCATCGTACCGTCTATTTTAGCCGGAGCAGCGAACAAAAGGGCATGATTTATGCGATAGACGTTTTCATACCGAACTAAGCTTTCAGCCACTCGAAGTGCACCGACCATTCTTTCCGCGGCTTTGGATCCAGGAATAAAAAGATCGAGTAAATGACTGTAGTTTTGAGAATACTTTTGCCGCTCTCCTGCCTGCTGACTCAATAAAATGGCGTATTGTAAAACAATAAGCTCAGCATTTTTATTTGCAAGATCATTTTCTCCTTCAATCAATTGCATCTTACGACGATCCAACCGAAGGATACGTTCTCGATTCGCGTTTTCACGTTCTAGCTCAGGACTAGCCGCTGACTTCGGATCATTGTTATGACGTTCCATAAAACAAGTATAGCCCATTCTTAGCCTCAGCTTCCACTATCCTCCCTCCAGGCTTTATACAAACCCCTTGCTCAAATACCCCAGACGTTCCATTATAATGGAATATGCTTCCTCTTTCTCGTGTCGCCTCGACACTCGCTCTTTTTGCTACGCTTACCCTGCTCGGCGCTGGTTGTGCCGTGCAAAATCCATTCGACTCCGGCACAGAACCAGCAACAACAACGCCTAATATAACGGCACCAACGAGTACAACTCAGGATCCAGGAATGATTACGACTTCCAGCACACTCGACACAACCGGTTGGCAAACCTATCAAAACAAAACGCTCAATTTCCAATTTCAATACCCTCTTCGCGGCAAATTTGCCCCACAATTTGAGGTAAAGCTGCTTCCACTCACAAGTCGCGACATCCAAAATGACTGCTACGCGGTTACGGCGACACAGGGCACGGGCCCAGACACACTCCAAGTCAACGGAACAACCTTTTGCCGTACCAACGTCCTTGAAGGCGCCGCTGGCAGCACGATCAATCAGGATTACTGGGTCACGAAAAGCGACAAATGGTACGCCGTTATTACCTTCAGCAAGAAATATCTGACCGATCCTCGCATTCAAGGCGGTTGTGAAGAAGGCGGTGCGGATGTTGGAAAACCTCGCTGCGCTCCTTTCGATGTAGCCGGCTATCGCGCTCATCTGGCCGACATCATGTCGACCTTCCGCTATCAAACTCCCCAAAACTAAAAACATCGCGTAGACCGGAAGCGACCACTCAAGGAGAGTCGCTCCCGAAGTGGTCTAAGAAGTCGGTTTATCCGTTTCGATCCGTTCGTTCTGCAGCTCCAAGGCTTTTTGATCCGAAGGAGACAGGTATTTATATTCGATGAGCTGGATCGTCCGTTCCACGGTCGTATTCGTAACTCCGTTCCGCATAAACGACAGAGGAGATGAAAAGGAACGCAGGTAGATTGCAGCCAGAAATACGCTGATCACCACGCTGAAGGAAACGTGCATCACGCGAAATACATCACGCTGCTGCCGCTCGCGATCCATGACAGAATTTCTCGCTTTCTGAAGGAGGCAAAAGCGCCTCCTTCTACTCCGTTCCCAGAAGTCAGCCTCTTCGTCAAGAGCAAGTGTTATCATTTCGCATTTACTTGACTTTTTATGAGAAAAAGAGGATTATTTCCCGTTGCGAAACGCTAGCGCGCTTCCAACGCTTGGACACGATGTCCGAGCAACAAATGACAGGAGTGACTAAGGACATGTCCCCTTTCGTGATGCTCACTCTGCCCGATCGGGAAACCATGCTGGCCAGGTTGGCCAGTATGGTAGACGACAACTCACACCTCCGGGAACACTTCTACCCGCTCCTGATGAAGGACGCGGGGCAGGATGTCGCCGCATCGGTGGTCGTGCTGACCATTACATTCGCCATCGCGGCGTACATCGCCGGAAACTTCCCCGAGACGTCCGACGGTGTTCGAGCCACCCCCTCCAAGATGCTGGACCAGAAGACCAACCAGATCATCGAGGCCATGGTTCCGGATGCGACGATGGCGTCCCACGTCAAGGCGCTCTTTGCGGAGTGCTAGGAGGGCTGACATGCGAACCCACCCCATCTGGCCCCTGACGGCCGCCCTCTCCCTCCTGGCCTGCGCCGAGCAACCGCTCGAGCCCATGCCCGGCACCTACGTGCCGGCCCAGCCCATCTCGCGTACCTCCCTGCGAGCAGCCGTCTCGCGCCTCGACGGCGAAGAGGTGCTGGCCATCATGCGGCACCGCTCCGTCGACTGCCACCATGACCGCCGACCCGAACTCTGCATCGGCCCATGGCTGGCCGAGGCCTGCGACACAGGTGAGATCATGTGCCGGGCGGCCTGCCGCGGCCTGGCGCACACCGGAATCTCCTTCCGCGAGTGCGAGTGACACTCACGCCCGACGATCAGGCACGTGCTTTCGTCGAACCAGTCGTCCCCTTCTACGGACGAACTGTTCCAGCCTCAGGGCAGCTGGAATCCATCAAACGCCGATCAGACAACTGATCGGCGTTTGTTATTCAGCTAACGACTTTCTTAGACCGATCCTTCAACCAACGGGCAATTTCTTTTACAGATTTTTTCTTTGTAGCAACAGCCAACATAAAGTCTAGCGTTTCTTTTTCTGACAGCTCCAACTCATATCCATTCAGCTTCAGAAATAACGAGGCAACCGTGATAGCCGTTCGTTTATTCCCGTCAACAAAGACATGGTAGGTCGCAAGCGCTTCAAGAGACGCCGCCCCCTTCATGAAGAGCGTGGAATAGAAATCTCTCCCCAACATACCGGTTTTAGGCCGTTCGGCAATCGAATAGAGTAGCCCCATATCTCGGATCCCTTCTCGACCTCCAATCTGAAACAGGATTCGATCATGAATCGCTAAGATTTCCTCCGCCAGCAGATAGCGCACAGCTCGTTAGACTGAAGCTAGTTTTTTCAACAAAGGTTTATATTTTTTTATAAATTCATCCGTCCACTGCAACACCTCAGGATCAACTGCCGTTTTGGGTAAAGGGGACTTTTTTGAAACCTCAAAATAGGCTTCATCGCCTATCTTTAAGCCTTCTCGCTCCAATAGTTCTTTAGGCACAATAATTGCCGCAGATGTTCCAACTTTGATCAATTTACGTTGCATAATAATGCCATTATAATAATGCCTTGTAGATTGGTCAAGTACACCTATTGTTACCGATAGATGGCATACTTATCATTCCCCAACTTCTGTACGCTGCCAAAATACCAAAAAGATACTTCGCAACATCTGCACAATGAATTGATCTTCAATCAAAAGAACCATGGGCGCATTTGGCTGCATGATAAAAGCCGTTCTGGTAGATGCCTGAAAGGAGGTAACGAATGGTTCTATTTTCTTTAAAAAACGAACTTGGCGACCCTCGCTAGCTGGACGATCTTTCATCCATTGAGCCATTTTTCCTGGAAAAAGCAACGCTCTCAGTTTAATCCCACGTGAAATACGCTCTTCTGCCGATTGATAATATTCTTTTTCACCAACTGCTTTTACATAGTGTTCCATATCTCCAAACAACAGCACTTCTTCACCATCATCATAAACACGTCGGAAGGCTTCTGTGACCTGCGCCCCATTATCGAGCACACGAATTTTGGTTGGCATATCTCCCTGATGATAGTTGGCGAGCAAATCAGGCAATGCTTCACTAAATTGATGGGCCATCTCTCCGATATCGCGCCGTTTTTGATCCAATTTATTGCGCAAAACGTTCGGCGATTCGACCGAAAAGGTACGCGCATAACGTTTACGTTTAGAAAACTGTGCCAATCCGTGCGCCTCCAAACTGGCGATCAATTTATAGACATTCGGGGGAGAAATAAGGAGATGTTCGGCTAAAACAGCGATGCTCACCGGACCAAGAGCTAAAGAATGAGTATAGAGATCAATTTCTTGCTCCTTTAAACCCAGCTCTAGAAGGAGCGGTTTGAGCTTAGTCTTAATTTCTTGTTGGGTTAGCATAAATATACGTTATTATTGTATGAAGTATATAATATGAGTAAATAAGCAGCAAATATTCCATAAAATTCTTGATACTAATTAGTATACACTGTATAAAGCACTTTGCTCTTTGGAAAAGACAGCTGCTCCAAAATCGAATTTCGCTCAGTCGTTCCTTTATAGACGACCGACCAAGAATAATGAGTTCCTCTCATCAAAGAAGAACTTTTTATTCTTGGTCGGTCTCACTCAAGGGACTTGATCTAAGACCCAGCTGCGGGAAAACACGGCAGTCAAAGAGGAAGCATGAGACGAGATGATAAAAAGGCAGAGGCAGTCAGCCTCCTTCAAACATGCGCCCAAAATGGTGGGAGGGCATGGGAGGAGTGGCGACGGGAGAACCTCAACTTCAGCGATCTCGAGGGAGTGGATCTCAAACGGATCCATCTCCCGAACATCGACCTGACGGGGATGCGCCTTACGGGTGCAGACCTGGCGGGAGCCCTGCTCTGCGGGGCGCAACTGGCAGGCGCAGACCTGACGAAAGCCGTCCTCACCGGAGCGATCCTGGTGGGTGCGGGAATGCGCTTTACGAATCTACGTGGGGCAAACCTCGCGCGAGCAGATCTGAGCGGTAGCGATCTGACGCTCTGCCTGTCGATCAATGAGGCGCGTTTTCCCAACGCGCAGCTCCGAGGTGCACGCTTCCAAGGCCTCGATGCACGCAATGGCAACTTCAGACGCGCAGATCTGCGTGGAGCCAGTTTCATCGCAGCCGATCTGCGCGGAGCAGACTTCACGTATGCCAACCTGCGCGGAGCGAATTTCCGGTACGCGTCCACTGGGCAGGCGATGTTTTCATCCGCCCCCTTCGGAGGCACAGGCAGTCGGGAGCACCAGGACCTGGTGTACGTACCGGACGCCTCGGCGGAAGATGTCCGGCTCCTGGCATGGAAACGAGTGGGCAACTATTCGTATGATTCCCGATATCTGCCGTGGGATTTCCACTCCTACGACAAAGGATGGGACGAAGATGGCGAGTGGGTGGAGGAAAGGGTACCTCTTCCCGCAGGCCGGGGGCGCGTCTTCGAGCACCAGGCCCAAAAGGTACCTGGTGCTGGTGGACTGATGAAAGGACAGCGGGGCTATAAACAAAACGATTATGGGATCGTGTATGCCTTCAACCCCGAGTTCGTAGGGCATGCAGGAGCGTTCCTGACGTGGGTGGGCAGAACTTCCCCGCAGGGAAAGCACGTGTCAGTGATCCATCCGAACCACTGGTATGAAGATGATGGGGCGTACTCACCAAACTACTCTTCGGTCGGCGGAGCGAATGGATTCGACCTTCATAGCTTTATCGATGACGAGTGGAGGCCGGAAGATGACTGGACCCTTCACGCCTTCCGCCCGCTCCCGTGAGAAATCCTATGAATAGACGGCTCTGTTCTAGAGTCGATCGGTCAGGCATGGGTAAGACAGAATCATCTACACCCTCCCTCCAACATCTCGCTTTCCTGACCAGCGAGAAACCCTCTGCCATTCTCTTTGAGGATGCAAGAGGAAACAAAATCACCCGCTCGAAAGGCGGGTGATTTTGTTTGATATACGCTCACATGAGCAACCAATTACCGCTGCCCACTCTCCGTCTCTTCTACTGCAACCTTCGAACGATCTTCTTTGTCGTATCTGACTTTAACCATTTTCCCTGGCTGGAATTCTGGAACATAGATCGGGTTGATCATCATAATCGCTTCCGTTTCGTACTCAGTTCCACCTGGAGGAGAAACTTTGAGGCGCAAACGAACTTCAGGCTGAGCGTTTCTCACATTACCCGTTGGATCAGCATCTAACACAATCGCTGTCGCTGGCAATCCTTCACGCAGCAATTTTTCTCGGGCCATGTCTGGCCAGAAAAGACTGTAGATCGTGAAGAAAAAGGCGCTGACCATGATGACTGCAAAGACTATCCAGATCGGATCTTTCTTCTTCGCCTGTGGCAGGCTCGGACTAACTTCAGGGGTGTTCATATAACAGTTATTCTACTAGATTGAATGGAAACAGTGAATTGAATTCATCACTTTTCTCTCTCGACGCACAAACGCGCCAAAAGATATGCCACCGCCGATTCAGCGCCTTTGTTTAAATTGACGGAAGTTTCTCGTAATCCGTCGAAACACCCGCCCGTCACTTCATCGTACATGGTATGAGCAATGTCATTGTTCCCTAAAAACCAGGAAAAAACATGCCGGCAGAGCTCCTTGTATCTTTTATTTTTTGTGATTTTGTAAATTGTCTGCAGACTCTGCACGAGATAGGAGGGATCTTCTGGCTGCTGATCAAAACGCGCTCTGGTGCCGCCATAGGGCGACCAGCCGTTCTGACCAATCGGAACATAGTAGTCATCTTGAACCGTTTGTTCGAGTAGAAAATCCAAGGTTTTTTCTGCAACAACCCGATACTGTTTGTTTCCAGTCACCTTCCAACCTATGAACAGCGCTTCGGGCAAAATGCTATTCGCATAATTCAGACTTGGCTCAAACCACTGCCAATCTTTTTTGGCATGGACCTCGTACCCGTGCATAAACGATTCACAACACTCTTTAATGCGTTCTTCGATAAAAGGCAACCCAATTTTCGCCTTCCAAAGAGAATACAAGCCTTTGATGAAGAAGGCTTTCGATCGAAGACTATTGATCGTTGGATAGGCGTTGAAGTAGGCCAAACATAGATCCATTGCCTGACGATGATAGTGCACCGGTAGGTTCTTTTTGGAGGCAACATACGCCAAGGCCTGAAAAGAACGATTGATTGAGTCCTCGAGGTTCTCTTCTGTATTCTGTTTCGTCGCACGACGTTCAGCATCGATGTAATTGTGGAATCCAGGTCCGGGCTGAGCAGCAAAACGCAAGAAATCGAGATAGGTTTTTATTAGGGGAAGCGCTGCCTTATTTTTCGAATGAGTGTAGTAGTGAGTAGCCGCAACTAACGCACGAGCATTGTCATCGGTCGTATACCCGTACGTCACGTCCGGCACATGCAAACGTGAAAACTGAATAATCCCTATATCGTCCGTTAAGCGCGTCAGCGTCTCCAACCGAATGGGCGGAAGATTAATTAAAAGATGCTTAAATTCTAAGCTTAGTACGCCATACATGCGCACGGTTGAGATGGCTACATTGGTCCAACGTGACTTGTGCGTTCGTTGATATCCCGTCAGCCCCATCTGGACGAGCTGCTCTCGATTCCCAAGCAATTCTAGAAAAGCCTGGGCATATTCCGTTGGGCTGCGGAAAGACACCAATCGACCGACATCGGGCGTGACGAGTTCTCTTGCTTGCGCAAAGGCAGTTGAAACGACAGCTCTACCGCTTCCCAGCGCATAAGATAACGTTCCAGACACAGCCTGATTCGGGTCGAGAGGCGTTGCCACGTAAATGTCAGCCGCGTAAAGATACTGTAACAACTCATCGTCATTCAAAAAGCGATTTACAAAACGTACATTCTTTTGCAGACCTAGCTTTTTTATCAATTCCTTCAGCTCTTCACGATACGATTCTCCTTCTTCTTGCAACACAACGGGATGCGTCGCTCCAGCGATAACATACAGAAGATCTGGGTATTTTTTTGCAACTTTTGGTAACCCCTGAATCACATACTCGATGCCTTTATTACGACTAAGTAATCCAAACGTTAAAAGCACGGTGTGCGCACTCAACTTCAAAGCAGATTTTTCCTGAATATTCGGCTTGAACTGCATGGATGGAATTCCATGCGGAATAACGGAGATCTTTTCCTGAGCAATTGAATACGTTTCCAGCAAAACCCGCTTCGCTTGTTCTGTCATGACGTGTATGACTCGCGCCCGCTCGATCAGCTCTTCCGTTATCTTATGCAAGTCCGGCTGCGGAGTCGGCAAAACCGTATGAAACGTAATAGCAAACGGTTTCTTAAGTGCACGCACAAAGTCGAGCAAGAACGCACCGTGCTCGCCTCCAAAAATGCCGTATTCATGTTGAATATGAACGATTTTCACGTGAGCCAAGCGATTCAAACGATTGGCCATGCGGGCATATTCTTCCCGATGAAAATGTGCAATACGTCCAATAACTTGTTTTGCAAAACGATAATGCATCCCCTGCTGGCGTGTCATCGCAACCACTTTCACCTCAATCGAAGAACTATAACGATGCTCAAGAGCCGTGATCAGACTCTTGGTATAGGTCGCGATCCCACACTTGCGGGGAGGAAAGGTCGACAAAAAGACAACCGATGGTTTTTGAGACATAGACTAGTTCGAAGAAAGAAGGCGTTCGTAAACGGCGAGATATCCGTCCGTCATTGCATCGATGCTGAAACACTTGACCGTTTTGTCTGAACACTGAGCACGATCAATTCGTTCCACCTCCGAAAATCGCTCAATCGCTTCTTCGACCGAAGACACGAGCAACCCCGTCTCCCCTTCCAAAATCGTTTCGACCTGCGCGCCTCGCCTCATACCAATCACCGGAGTACCACAGGCCATCGCCTCGACCACCGAAAGTCCAAATGGTTCTTCCCAATCGATCAAGGCAACGAAGGCATAGGCATGAGAGACAAGCTTAGCGACTTCCAGCGGAGAAATATTCCCGAGATAGATCACGTTCACTCCATCAATAAACGGTTTAATTTGTTCATCGAAGTAAGTCTGCTGATCGTTCTCAATCGGTCCCGCCAAATAGAGTGACCGCTTCACCGCTTTTGCTAAACGAATCGCTTGATGCACGCCTTTGGTTGGATGAATGCGCCCGGTTTGGACAAGATAACTCCCTGGCTGAGGCTGATAGACAAAGGTTGTTGTATCAATCGCATTGTAGACCGTTGCCAGATAATTCAAGTCTGGAGCGAACGACCGCTCGGCATTCGAGATCGAAACGTACGGTTTATGTCGATACAATTGATACGCAGCCAATGCGTCCGGCTCGATCGCTGAACCATGTAAGGTTGTGACCATCGGCGTTGAAGACGCTTGTTGAAACAACAGGGGTGGATAATTGAAATGGTTGTGCAAGACATCCAGTTTTAGCCTGTCGGCTTCAGCGATAGCAAAACGTGCTTGTTCCAATTCATAGGCTCGTGCCCCCGCTTTTGGATGGGTTCCTAGGGGTTGGTCCAGGAATCCAACGGTTTTTACCCCAGGAATAGCCGCTTGCTTGGTCGCAAACAGAGTAATATCGGTATACCCTTTTTTCACTAACCCCCTGGCCAAATTGGTCACCACTGTCTCCCAGGCCCCATAAGCAACCGGCGGAATGGGCCACGTAATTGGCGACAGTAAGCCAATTTTTGTGGTTTTCGGAAGCATAGACTATTAGTTATAGTCTTCTGAGCGATTCTGTCTAGCTTGACGGGGGAAATGAGCAAATATAGTTGCCTTCCAAGCGTTATTACGCTTGAATAGCCCTGGCCCATAACACAACGGAGGTGGCCATGACGCCAAGGCAGGCAAGAGATATTCCAAGAATTCTGAACTGGTTTCTTCCCCTCATCAACCGGTATCTCGACGAGCAGGACAGGTGGCGGAAGGGTGGGTGGCTCTACATCGCTCAACCCGATGGGAGCGTCTTCTTCCATGAGCAGGTCGGGGAGGTGAAATCGCAGGAGAAGTCCGACCGCTACCGCAAGCTGTCCGCCGAGAAGGCGCTTCGGCTGCGGATGCATCCCGACCATCGGACAAGCTGGCAGAGCCGTAACCCCGATCAGGATCAGTGGGACGGCGCCGTTCGAACGCATGACGACTGGATCTTCGGCTTCTCCGGCCTGACGGAGGCCTGGGACATTGGACTGCTCCTCGCGGCCCTCTGTTTCCACGATAGAGAGATCTGTGACAATTACCCTCGGGTCGCTTCGCCCGAGGCCAAACCCCTGGTCGGGAAAGTGCTCACCATCAACGCCCGCATCGACGCCGACCTCGACGAGTAGAAAACCTCACAAGCCCCGATCAACAAACGCCCCCTCGCGTTCCTGATGTGATCGGGGCGTTTGTTATGTTTACTCAGTGTGCTTCTTATAAACCTTTACACACTGCTGAATCTGAAAAGCTGGAATTTGTTATTTAGTTATAGACTACTTATTGACATTATTTTATTTCCCTGCTACACAAGAATCATATGTTGCACATGCGATTTACGGAATTCACGTCACCAATCACCGACCTGTATCAGGCTGGTGTTTGTGCTGCGTCTATTCCCGAGTCGTATGATGCCTAAATAGATTCCGTCTATTTGGACCTCAGATCGACCCGGGAATTTCCCCGGGTCGATCTTCGTTTCGGAGGTAAAACGTGATCAAACACACCCCTCGTCAGACGTATCTTCTGTTCATCGTCCTCTATGAGTTCGGCCTGTCTCTCACCTTCACAAGTTACGTCCCCTATCTGCGCGAGCTGGGACTCGGTCCATCGGACGTGAGTTTCGTAAACATCGGATTCTGGGTCGCGCTGCTCGCCTGCGAAATTCCGACTGGCAACTTCGCTGATCGACACGGCTGGGTACGCTCAATCCAGGTCGGCGTCACGATCGAAGCCATCAGCGCGCTGCTTTACTCAACCGCCAGCGGTCTCGCCACTGCTTTCATCTACGAAGCTATGATCGGTGTCGGCATGTCGTTCGTCTCGGGAGCGCTCAACGCCTGGCTCTACAATGCCTGCGTCGTCCACGGATCTGCCGATGATTTCCGTCTCATCACGGCTCGTGGCGCACAATACCGTGCCCTCTCCTGCATTGTAGGAGGTCTGCTGGGTGGGTTCATCGGCATGTACGCCAAGCGTCTAACGTGGCTCGGGTCTGGACTCATGCTCGTCGCAGCCGGGATCATTACCTTTACGCGCATGAAGGAGGAGCGAGCACCGCCTCCTTCGCCCGATCAAGAGACGACGGAGAGCAAGCCCAAAGAGACCCTTCATCCGCTCCGTCAGAGCTGGAATCTACTCCGCGCCTCCTATGAGCTCAAGTGGATCATCGCCGCCTACCTCAGCTTCAGCTTCGTCCTACCCTTCAATCATTACTGGTCGCCGTTTTTCAGGTCGCATATCGATGAGTTCTGGGCGACGATCCTGTGTGCTCCCATGCAGCTTAGTGTAGGGCTCGCTGGTTTCTTCATCCGTCACATCGGCTTCAAGAAAACAAACGAGGGCACGGGGATCAGCATCGCCCTGTTCCTGGCGGGCATCGGCCTCGTCGGAATGAGTGCGCTGTCTGGCATCAGTGGCGTCGTCCTTTGCCTCATGTTGCACGAGTTCGGACGTGGGATGTTTGTGCCCATGCTCGACACCTATACCCAGAGCCGCATCAAGAACGACTACCGCGCGACCTATGCCTCCCTCCAATCGTTCATCGCCCGCATCGGAAATCTGGTCGTGCTCGGCGGAGTCTGGATGGCGACAGCCAATCTACCCTGGGACAACGCGCTCATCGGACGCGTCTGGGTCGTGAGTGGCAGTATCCTCACCTGCTTCACGGTCGTTCTCTGGATCGGCTGGCTACGAAGGCCACGTACAATGCAATAAGATAACCCTCCTCCGCACCCGCGGCAGCGCACCAGCTTTTCTTGCTTGGAACCCTGCTTCGGGTGCGTTGTCTGTTTTAAATTTTCCATTTTATCGGCGATTCAACGCCGGGCTAGGAAGGTTAGTGAAAAAATGAAGCTCCAAAGGGGCTTCTTTTTCGTGCTCAATCTGCTCTTCCCTGAGATTGACCTTTTTACTAAATTATGCCATTTTATGGCGTTGAACGTCGTCATTGCGACTTCATCGTCGGAACGAAACGCATAGATCGAAGGGAGAGCTCCACAATGAACGCAAGAAGTCAGAGACTGGGTTACTGTCATTCAGAGATCTGGGATCGCCTCGTCGTTCCCGCGATCCTCGTACTGATCGGCATCATCGCGGGCGTCCACGCCTACAAGACCCACCGGGTCGAGACACTGCTCGTGATCCCGATGGGGGCTGGGATCACCCCGATCGATCCGCAGACCAACGCGCAGGCAACGAACGACGGCTTCTGGGCGCCGGACATGAAGAACTGCTACGGACGGGACGCCAGCAGAGATGCGATGTCGACTGCCTGCCCCCTGTTCCGTGACCCGCGAAGTGGTCTGCGCCACGTGGTGATCCGGCTCGAACCGGTTCGGCCGGCGAACGGTACCTGTGTCCAGAACCACTGGGCACCGCGCACCAACGAGTCCAACGTCCAGATCCAGGCAAGTGGAGGTGACGGCTGCCAGAACGGATGGCTCGTCACGGTACGCTGACGTAGCGTAAACGCCGCCGTACCGGGAACACGTTCACTGCGAGCGAGTGGTACAACCAAAGACATCTTCCTCGACACCCGGAAGACAGCATACGCACCCACTCGCGAATCTGTCCCCGGGTGCGTTGCTATTTCCACAATTTGCCCAGCTCGCAAGACATCTGTACGATCATCGCGGGCTATCGTTCAACCATTTTCAACCGGAGAAAGCGCCCATGTTCGACAGTCTCGCCTCTCGTCTCGGCTACAGTTCGCTGGGCCTGATGATCGCGAGCCTCTGGCTCGTGTACACCGGCTACTTCATGGTGCTGGGTCTGGCAGGGATCATCCTCAGCCCGTTCAAGGAGGTGAAGTGGCTCCAGAGGCTGCAGGATTATCCTCGGTGGGGACGGTGGAATCCCCTCGATACCCTGATCTTTATCTGGCATGGCTGGTGGGCGTCGAGCCTCATCACGCTCATCACCATGATCCTGATCGAAGCAGTGACCTGGATGAGCCTCTCCGGGTTCCTTCATCTCTTCCCACAGATAGGGAGCCTGATCGTCGCGATCCTCTCAGCCATCATCGGGTTGATCATCTACCTCGATAGATAGACGCCCCTTCTACCCGCACCCGCGATAACGGAACGCACACGCTCGCGTACCATCATCGCGGGTTTGTGCTTTTTATTTTGTCTCAATAACAAAGGTGATATCCTGCCAAAGGAATCACTAAAACAACATCTGTCTAATGAGAATGTATGAATTCGCAAGAATCTGGAACGCAAACTCCAACAGGGAAGATAGATCGTCTTGATACCTATCGTCATTACAAAGGCCGTGAATCTCAGGTAGAAATTCTCGAAGAACGTCGTATTGGCGGAGGCGGCGTGGGAGAAGTATTTGAAGTCAAAGCTCTTATCAAAGGACATGAACGCACATTCGTCCTCAAAAGATTTTTTGATCGAGAGGAATGCAGCGGTCAAGATATGGCTCGAAGAGCCTTTGAGCATTACGCGCAGGCCAAGCAGGCCGGTTTAAAAGTATTTCCAACCTACCGTCTTAACGAAAAGAACAGCTCTATCCTGATGACCGCAGGACATAATGAAGAATGGCATTGCATTTCGGCCAATAACCGAGGTTCGGATTCTTTGGTGAACTTTGGCGCAGAAAAATTAGAAGAAATACCGGACTTTGAACAATTTGCCCATGCTATTTTTGCAGAATCAAAAAAAGCAGCCGACGCTGGGATTTTCCTGCCCGCAGATTCATTCTTTTTCATGGTAAATAAACACGATCAAAAAATGGATTTCTACGTGGGTGACGTAGATGAAGTACAAAAGATTCACCCTCAGAAAACTCAGAGCCTATTTGAAATGAATATCACGCAAGCAGATGCAGCGCTGAATTTCTTTATCATGGCCAATGTTGC
>JAGOTP010000025.1 GCA_018061755.1 Patescibacteria group bacterium
CCAAAACTTGCGCCGATTCAGGTCATCATTTTGCCAGTCAAAGCAGAAGAAGCGATTAATGCTGCCTGTCAGTCAATCGCCGATCGTTTGAACGAGGCTGGGTATCGAGTAAAAGTTGATACGGATGACGAACGTATCGGTTGGAAGAGCAATAAATGGGAATTGCGGGGTGTACCGATCCGTGTCGAGATTGGAAATAAAGAATTGGAGGAAGGTGTCTTTACCTTGGCTCGTCGTGATACCGATGAGAAGGAGCGTGTTCGGATCGAGGACGCGCCACAGAAAATCGCTCAGATTTTGGAAGAGATTCAAGCCAATTTGTTGTCACAGGCAGAAACCTTTTTGCAGACAGGCACGCATGACATCACGAATTGGGAGGCATTCAAACAGCAGATGGATGGAGAAAAAGGCTTCCTGAAAGCCTTCTGGTGTGGGAAGGCGGCTTGTGAGGCTCAGATCAAAGAGGAATCTCGAGCGACGACCCGTTGTTTGGCTGAAGAGGGAGTCGAGGGCGTGTGTATCCACTGTGGTGAGCAAGCGAAACAGAAGTGGTATTTTGCTCAGTCCTACTAAAAGATAGACGAGAATCTCTGTGGGTGAAATGAAAAGAAAACAGCGATTTCAGAGAATCGCTGTTTTCTTTTCATGGGATTAAGGCTATTTAGGAGGCTGTTTGATCTAAGGGATGACTTGATTGGTAGAAATAGACTCTTCTAGTAGGATAGAAAGCAAAACTTCCATCCTATGTTTCATACTGTTTCTTCTTCGGTTATGGTCGAACGCCTTGCTGCCAATCAAGAGCGCGGATTATCTGGCGCGGAAGCCAAGCAGCGTTTAGAGCAATACGGATTCAATGCCTTGCCTCAAGCTAAAAAGAAGCACTGGCTTTGGGTGCTGGCCGGACATTTTAAGGATGTCTTGATGGGCATTTTAGTTGTTTCCGCCATCATTTCCTTTTTTGTGGGCGATGTTCAGGATGGGGCGATCATTTTGTTGATCGTTATCGCGAACGGATTGATGGGGTTTTTTCAAGAACGAAAAGCCGACAACGCCATTGAAGCCCTGAAGAAATTGTCTGTTGCTCATGCAAAGGTTATTCGTGATGGCATTCCGCTCATGATTGAAGCGTCCCAGGTTGTGCCAGGCGATCTGCTTGTACTTGAAACGGGGGATAAGGTTCCGGCAGATGCGCGTTTAATTGAATCGGTTCAGCTCAAAATTTCAGAATCGATGTTAACCGGTGAATCACGTCCAGTAGAAAAAGATGCGAGTTTTGTGGCTGAAGAAGGGGCGAGTTTAGGTGATCGCCTGAACATGCTCTATCGCGACACAGCGGTTCTCTATGGACGAGGAAGAGCGATTGTGACCGCAACGGGAAGCCTGACTGAGATTGGAAAAATCTCAAAGCTTCTTCAGACACAAGAGTCAAAAGACACGGCGTTGCATATTGAGTTAAGTCGCTTAGGCAAGCGACTCACGATCTTTGCGGGAGTAGCGGCTGCCTTGATGTTCGTCACGATTTTGTTGGCTGATATGACGCAGCTGCGAGCTGCTTTTCTGACGGCAATTTCTTTGGCGATTGCGGTTGTACCGGAAGGGATTCCTGCCGTTGTAACGACTGTTCTCGCGATTTCAGTTGCACGTTTGGCACGCAAGCGGGCTGTGATCAGAAAGTTGGCAGCCATTGAAATTTTGGGTTCTGCAACCTGTATTTTGACGGATAAGACTGGAACGCTGACGAAGAATGAGATGACCGTATCCGACGTGTCCTTGCTCGGTCGGGCTATTCAATGGAGCGATGGGCGTTTTGTTGAAGCTGGTCAGCCGCTTGATTTAGAGCAGGATGCGGCACTTCGTCAGCTGATCTATTGTTCCGTGCTGTGTAATGATGCGATGCGTTCTGAGCAAGGAAAGATGATTGGTGATCCGACGGAAGCTTCTCTGATCGTGATGGCTGAACAGGCGGGTATAGACGTAGCGCGTATTCGTGCCGAACATGAGCGGGTGTTTGAAATTCCTTTTTCATCCGAAACCAAGCACATGACGGTGGTTGTGAAGAATCAAACTGGGAAAGTCTTTGCCTTTACAAAAGGAGCCAGTGAAACGGTTTGTTCTTTTCTTGGACGGTGTGAAGCGAAGCATAAGACCGCTTCCGAGCAGCTATCCGCTCAAGGGATCCGCAGTCTTGTCTATTCCATGAAAGAATTGAATGGGGAACCACTGACTTTTCAAAATCCTGGATTTTTGCTGAAAGATCAGGAGTACTTGGGAACGATTGGCTGTAAGGATCCCTTGCGACCTGAAGTGAAGGGAGCGATCGCCTTGGCGGCTTCGGCTGGGATCAAAACGGTTATGATTACGGGTGATCATAAACTCATCGCAAAAACCATCGGTTCAGAGTTGGGGTTGGTGACGCGTGATGATCAGGTTTTGAATGCAACGGAATTGGATAGGTTATCAGCTGAGGAATTAGCTCAGCGCTTGCCACAGATCAGCGTTTTCTCTCGTGTTTCGCCGGAACAGAAACTTCAGATCGTAAAAGCGGCTATGCAGTCGGGGGAAACGGTGGCTGTTACGGGGGATGGCGTGAATGACGCTCCAGCTATAAAAACGGCGGATATTGGAATTGCGATGGGAATATCAGGAACAGATGTGGCGAGGGAAGCGGCTGATATGGTGTTACAGGATGATAATTACTCAACGATTGTCGAAGCGATTCGTCAGGGTCGCGGTATTTTCGTGAACTTTACGAAGTTTCTGATGTACCAAATCTCGTGTAATGCGTCGGGCGTGCTGATTGTCTTTCCGTTGACGCTTTTGACCGGTGTGAGCCCCTTATTTCCCGTGCATATCTTGCTCTTGAACCTGGTGTCTGAAACAGGGCCATGTATCGCGCTTGGTTTGGAGAAGCCAGAACAACGGATTATGGAACAAAAACCACGAGCACGCGCTGAAGGACTCTTGAATCGAGCGCGTTGGATCAAGATCCTGGTTGAATCACTCCTTTTGGGAGGAGTGGGGATTGCAGCTTATTTCTTGACAAGTGGCTTGGATCCGCTCGTGACCACGTCGGCGGTTCTGGCAACCGCCTTCTTATCCCGTCTCTGGCATGCACTCAGTGCCCGTTCCGAGCACGTGTCACTCTTCTCATCTTCGCTGCAGGCGAACCGTGCTTTGACCTATACGGTCATCGGAACGTTGTTTTTCCTTGGGGCAGCTCTCTATACGAATGTGGGGAATGCGCTGACCAAAACCGTTCCGCTTAGTCCGATCATTCTCTTTTACTGTCTCCTGTTGTCGCTCATTCCGGTTGTCGGGGTCGAGATATATAAGGCATTGGGAAGACAGAAGATGCTGAAAAGCGGCATGTAGTGAAGGTATTGTCTTATAAGTCTTATGAAGATCTATAAGAAGGCTAGCCTCTCACTATTTCAGCGAAGTACAGCTGAGAAGTTCTATCGAACGTTCCAGTGAGGCACGCAGACCGGCTTCGTCAATCAGGGTGATTTTGTAGCCAATCTGCCCGTTTGATGTTCCCAAATCATTTTTAGCGAACAAACTTGTATCGAGCGTAAAGCCAAGTCGATTTCCTCCGAAGGAAAGGAGTTGAGCATTGCGTACCGAGGAGAGAGCGGATCCATTCTCAGCAAAGGTCTGATACGTGACTTGAATAGTACTTAGCTGGTTCACGCTTTCCGGTGTGAATTGGACTTGGAGCGTGGTTGGCGTTTTGTTACAGACGCCATAGGTAAGAAAGGTGGTAGGCGATTGAGATAGTTGAGTGATGCTTGGTGCTGTATTCGAGAAACGAGGAGCGGTCGGTTCTGATGTGACTGGCTCTACTTTCAAGTCCTCTGGTTTCTCAACAGGCGCAGACGGGGTAGGTGAGGGGGTTTCTGCTTTGGTATCGAGTGAGCGTTTGTCGGTCGTATCGGTTGGAGAGATTGCTTCCTTCGAATCTTCCTTCTGATTGGTGGTCGTGCGATCCACTTCTTCTTTTTTTACTTCGTCTAATGCAGATAGATTGTTCTTCTCCTCTTCGAGAGCCTTCAAATCAAAGGTGGGGATTGGGGCTGGTGGTGGTGTGGCTGATTGGAGAGCGGCGGCACCAAATGTCGGTGTATCGGTTGTTCGACCGGCTATTGGCGCGCGTGGTTCGTTACAGGCTTCGTCATTGGTCGTAAGTGTAGCGGAGCGAGGAGTTGTCTGTCGGACGCCGCTTTGGCTGTTGAGGAAAAAGGTTTGGCCGCGACTGACATCCAATCTTGCAAGGAACGTGGTTCCAGATAGAGAGAAGTGTCCGCTTGCACGACCCAATTCATCTGTCAGCCAGAAACGATCTCTAGGATTGGCGTTAGTGATGGCTAAGCCTTGGCAGCTTGAAGAAGCGGAAGAGATGGTTGAGACAGTGGCATTGCAAGATGGGCAAAGACTTGTTGGAAGAGGGGTGCGACGCAATGTCGATCCAACAGGAATTTCATAGCTCTCTCGATCGCCCTCTACCGTCTCGGCCAAGCAGGCAACTGTTTCCGGACAGCGATCTTGAGCGTTGAGAAGACCGTCGTTATCACGATCGGCGTCGCAGGCATCGCCTTGGCCATCACGGTCTGTGTCGCGTTGGTCAGCATTTGGGGCGGCGGGACAGTTATCACAAACATTGCCTACGCGGTCACGATCAGTGTCTGCTTGGTCATGGTTAGGGATGAGGGGGCAATTATCGCCATAGCTCTCGTAATAGTCAGTGATTCCATCACTATCGTCATCTGAATCACAGACTTGACCATCACCATCTCGATCGGTGTCTGTCTGATCTGGATTGGCTCGTAATGGACAGTTATCAACCGGATTCAAAAGTCCGTCGTTGTCGAAATCCTGACAGGCTCTGCCGATAAAAGGAGTTGGTCGCCCATAGCCAGGAGTTTGATCTGGGTTGGGGACGGTTGGGCAGTTATCGATGCTGTCTGACACTCCATCATTGTCAGCATCGTTGTCACAGGCATTGCCACGGCCATCACGATCCGCATCAAGTTGATCGATGTTCGGCGTTCGTGGACAGTTGTCGCGTCCGTCTGGAATAGCATCATTATCGCTATCCGGGTCTCGATTGTCTTCGACCCCGTCACAATCTGCATCTGCACGCGCCGTATCATCCCACGCTCTGAAACCAGCGGCGAAGAAGGCGTTTCTCACAGTACAAGCATCACGCTGCGTATAGCCATTGCCACGCATGCGACCCCACTGATCGGCGAGTGAGACAGCGCGATTTCGTGCATCGTTGAACTGAGCATTGGTTGGCAACGAGCGCATGACATTGAACATCAAAGCACCCATTTTCATCCGTCCGATTCCTTCGACTCGCTGTTGATTGTGAACGCCACCTTCTGAGATAAGGTAGGCAACTTTGTTTAAGATGCCGCTATTCGTATGCACGCCGCCGTTATCGCTTGTCAGCATGAGCGGTGGCATGGTGTCGGGATGTCCGTAGCGAGGTGGGTTGGACATGTCACGGAAGGGGGTTCCGCCACCTGTCCGGCTTTCACCGATGAGCCAATTCCCATCCTGAAGTGAAGCCATGATGTCAGAAAAGGCTTCATTCAAAGCTCCTGGCTGGTTTTGATAGACAAGATTGGATGAGTGGCCGATCACGGCATGCGTAAATTCGTGCACAAAAATATCATCACTTACGTTGCCATCAGAGAACTGGATGAAGTCGCAACCGCCGTTGTAGCTTGCGGCACCTGCAATAACGCTCCCACCGGCATGGATATAGGCTTCCAGATCTTCTCCGTCGTCGTCATACGAATCCATACCGAAACGTGCTCGGAAGAAATTGTAGGAATTACGACCACCCCACCAAGCAGCAACTGCATCTCGATCAGAATGGTACGCACGTTCTAGGCCGTCTTCGTCGCCAATCTGGTCATCATCACTGATAAACCAAAAGCAACCATTGTCTACGGTCGCTTCGTTGCCGTTAGCAGTCTGCAGATCAAAATCCAAACTATCCATCGATGTGGTATAGGAAGCGAGGATACTGCCGGTATGAGCATCTAGATGGATTTCTGTGTGTTCTGGCGCTGAGAGAAAGACACGCCAGGCAAGACGGGCTGTCGAAGAGTTGGCCTGATCTGCGTCGGATACATTAGGATCGTAGATTTCAAGGATCGGATCGGCATAACTTTTTGCGTTCGGTGTCTTGAGAGTCTTTCGCGCTTGTTCAATCGCTTGTGCTGACGTAATAGTTGGTTCGATCGATACAGTCGAGGTTGGGATGAAGAGGTTCGCAATGGTTGACTGTACACGCCCATTTTGGAGATACACCAAGATCTGTCCTCCAAAAACAGGTAGGTCACGATAAGTCTGGCGGAAAGAGACAATTTGTTCAAAATCAGATGTGCGTCGTGTGCGTTCAGGGATGAGTTGACTGTCTTTGGCGATGTCGAGTCGGTAGAGGGAGGCGTAGTCTCGCAGATAGGCTTGCGCTTGTTCGACAGGTGTATTTCCCGTTGCAGCAACATCCGCTTCTACAAACCGGGCATTTCCTTGATGAACTTGTACCTGTGGTGGGCGAGACGAGCGACGCTGAAGTTGCTCATACGCTTGCTGCATCGGACTCGCCTGAGTCTTGCGCTGTTTATGCCAAGCGATGAGCGAGATCGAAGCAACGACACAGACTACCAAACAACCAATCAAAATGCTGAGATGCTTGGCGCTAAAGGACGATTTTTTCATAGAGGGATAGGCGTATCCTATCACGATCCGCTCTATCTGTGGATGGTGCTGATGAGTCTTTATTTCTAGACGATACGTATCGAATGAGCTATATCTTTGGATAGTATGAACGCGCAATTCATCAGGTTCCAGACCAAGGACAATCTTCTTTTACAGGGGATGATCTACCATTCATCTCAACCAACGCAAAAGGCCTATCTCCATATTCACGGCATGGGTGGGAATTTTTATGAAAACCGTTTTCTGGATGTCATGGCAGAAGGTGTCACTACTGTTGGCTATGCCTTTGCTAGTGTAAATACCCGTGGTCACGATCAGATTGCTGATATTCCTGTTGTTGGAAAGGAGCAGTCCTACAAGCGAATTGGTAATGCGTTTGAGCGATTCGAGGACTCTGTCTTAGACATTGAGGGCGCGATCAACCATCTTGAGAGGGAGGAATACACTGAAATTATACTGTGCGGACACAGTCTTGGTTCGGTCAAAGCTGCCCATTATCTCGCAACGACACACGATTCACGTGTTTCTCGCCTCGTGCTCATGTCGCCGCCGGATATGATCAGTCTCGCGGAAGCGGACGAAGGGAGACTAGAGTTCCTGGAAACGGCAGTGCGTATGACCGAGGAGGGGAGAGGTGAGGAACTGATGCCGAAACTGCTCTGGGATGAGTATTACCTCTCCCCTCAGACGTATCTGAATCTCTCAACGCGTGATCTACCGGTGGATGTGTTCAATTTCTATGATCCTGCGAAGCCGTCAACATTACGTGAAATAAAAGTACCTATCCTAGCTTTTTTAGGGGAACACGATGATGCGGTGACGATTCCTCAAAGAACGGCGCTTGAGTTGATTCGACAAAAAGC
>JAGOTP010000026.1 GCA_018061755.1 Patescibacteria group bacterium
TCGGTCCGGTTTTCCGTGCCGAAAAGAGCAAGACGCGCCATCATTTGTCTGAGCTCTGGATGATGGACGCTGAGATGGCTTTCTTCGACCAGAAGATGAACATGGACACGCAAGAAAAAATGGTGAAGCGCATCGTGAAAGATGTGCTCGAACACTGCCAAGCAGAACTCAAGATTTTGGAACGTGACACGACGATTTTGCAGCGTTTGGTGAATGAGCCATTCGTTCATTTAAAACACAGCGAGGTAAAGCGCATCTTGAAAGAAGAGAAGCTGATTAGCGAAGAAGCCTATTCCAGCGAAGGGTATCTCTTGGATGACATGTCGACCGAAGAAGAAATTGCGTTGGGGAATAAATACCAAATCCCTGTCTTTATCGAAGACTACCCAGCGGAGATTAAGTCGTTTTACATGAAGCGCTTCACCGACGAGGACGGTGTGCTCCGTGCTCGCTGTGCCGACCTGATCGCCCCAGAAGAAGGTCGCGAAATTATCGGTGGGAGCCAGCGTGAAGAAAGTTATGAAGCGTTGAAAAAAGAAATTGTTGATCGCAACTATCCGCTGCAGCAATACGAGTGGTACTTGAACACGCGTAAATACGGGAGCGTTCCACACAGCGGCTTCGGGATTGGTCTCGAACGCACTGTTCGCTGGATTTGTGGCGTCCATCATATTCGTGAAACGATCGCCTTTCCAAGACTGTTGAATCGAATGGAGCCATAATACGTATTATCCTTTTTGTTCTTTATAACCTATGTCAGAGAAAGTTCTAGAGGAACTGCGGAAGGCAGTAGAAGTAACATTAGCTGAGAGAACAAAAGAAGTAGTTGGGAAACTGGACGCTTCCGCTTACCCAGAAGGCGAGCATTCTTTGAACTTTGATGCACCTGCCTTCAATGTTGCGTTAGGCTCGATCTACGCAGCCTTACAAGCTGGTACGTTCTTTCAAAATGTCGTTGGGGTAACGGAAGGTGCGTTTGAGGCAATGAAGGGCTACTGGAAGAGCCTGCCTCCGCCAGTCCTACGACCGGGTGCTCCCAAGCCGCCAGAGCCTATTCTGAGTAGCTCATATACTGGCCAGATGCTATGCGCCACGATCTATGAACTGACGCAGGGGAAACTGAAAGAAGATCCTCTGTTAGGTGAGGCAGAAGCAGTAGCCAAGGCAGCAGATGAAGAACAAAAACTTGCGGCTCAAGATCGTTTGTTTCAATCAGCAATGGCAGATGATGAGGCAGGGTTTCAGCAGCGTTGGTTTGCCGCTGCCAATGAGCTGGTTGGTCAATTGAGAAAACATAACGCCGAGAATCCAAATCTGCGTGCGTTTTTGGCACCAGTTAGTTATGAAGCCATGCCTTCCAAGTCTGAGCTTGAAAAAAATGAGTTCAGAGAGGCGAATGAAGTATTCGATGGTCCACCATTCGTGAAACATCCAACTTGCGAAGGAATGGATGAGGCGGCGGGTGTACGCATTATGTGTTTGCGGACATCCCAAAAAAACTACAAGCTTGATGAAGCGATTACAGACATGGCGGATAAGAAGACCAGTTTTGCTCCAAATGGCTTTCGTCCAGGCACGGAAAAAGATCTCCGCTTTTTTGCAAGAGTTGATCCAGACCAGTTGAATGATGTACATACTGTCGCTCCGGGTGCGCAAGTAACGTCTCGTAACTATAACTGGGTGGCGATGGTGGTAGGCGAGCCTGGTTGGCGTGGATTGCGTAATCGTCCACATGATTACGATTGGAACTCAAAGTTCAGAACTCTCTTCATCGCAAAGTGATATACTGGATGCCGTATGCTGCCTAAGCGTCCGGTGTCGTGTTTGGCGGTACTGGCCTTGCCGGTTGGGTTGCTGTTGGTTTTGGTTGTGATCGGTGGCTACGCCTTGAAATTTTTAGCCCCGGATCTTTTTCGGTCGTCAGCTCGAACGGATGGAGGTGCGCAGAATGCTGAGCAAGAGAGCGTTTTCTCCAAACCAAGTCGGTTTCCTCGGTCTCTTGCAACAACAACCAAAGTCTTCATTGCTACCGCTTCTCCAGAAGCTGCCAAAGAGCAGGCCTTCGTGTTGAATGAAGCGGGAGATCCGGCAGAACTGCAAGTGTTGGATGAATGGCGACCAAATCAGTGGAAGACCGACGGTATCAAACTTATGCCACCCGACGAAACGGTTGAAAATGCGCCTTGGCGGATTGTGGGCGAGGGCTGGAATGTACCTTTGCGTACGCGTGGTGGAGCGAAATGGTTGGATCCGGTTTTGTTGGGCAAGTTCTCAAATGGTCGTTTAGCGATTGTCTCGCATCGTACGCAGCGAGCGTTGTTATCTGTGAGTCGAGCAGGGGATATCCGGGTCGCTGATGTGTTAAGTGATGATCTCACGCCGCTGGCTGTGCAAGGTTCCTCTGTCTGGTTCGTTCGCACAACCTTCAAAGAAGATCAACCGATCGAAACGTTGCCGAGTGGACCAAGTTATTTAGTGAGTCTTTCAGAAACGGGAACAAGCTCGACGGTTGCCCAGGATCCAGGTGTGATTTTGGAGCTGGTTCCTTCGCCGAACCAATCTTCTTTAGCTTATTTCAGTTCCGATCGTTCGCTGGTGATTGTATCTGGCGACAAATTGTTGACAGGTCCCAAGGATTGGACGCCTCGTGCCTGGCTTGGTGAACGCCATCTGTTAATCTCTCGTCACAAGACTTTAGCTTGGCTTGATCTGACTCATCCGGAGCGTGCCGTCTTTTTGACAGACTTTGCGGAGCCAATCCGATCGGTTTTCGTATCCACGTCTTCCTCGGGAATTGTGTTAAAATGATTTCATATGAACGCCTCTTTGTCCCTTCGAACCGGTTGGATCAATGTTTGGATTATCTTGGGAGTCTTTAGCTTGCTTTTGTTTGTCGCCCTGCCGATCGCTATTACCCGCAAAGCCTCGAATGAATTTGCTCGCTACCAGGACTGCGTATCTGGCAAGCAGCGTACGAATTGTGAGCCGTCGTTGGTTTGGGCTTTGAATGGCTGGGGGACGGAAGATGGCGTCATGACCGGTGCTACATCGACAAGGGTAGTCGTTACTTCTACCCAAGATACGTTGATCAAAACGCTGACGTTGAATGGAGTCTCTTCTCTCGATCGAACCGAGCCGCTGTCTGTCGAGTTGAATAAAGGGCTGACGGTCGAAATCGAAACCAACGATCAGGTAGCAACGAAGGGAAGTATAACGATTCAGATTGGCGAACAATCTGCTACCGCGGCTGGAGTCTTGAAGCAGGCTTTGACTCGTCGTGTAACCGGAGAAAAGATTCTGTACACAGCTCAAATTCAGCTCCCGTCTGCCTGGAGAACAGCCTATCTGAACCGAACCATTACGTCTGGTTCGTTCCTGGTCGAATTGAATGATGCTCAAGATCGCTTGCTTGACCGCGCCAGTGTTCCTCTCCAATACCGTTAATTCCTCAGAGCTAAGCCCCAATTGCCGACTGCTATCGCATATGCTGAGATAGCAGAATACTTCTTCAAGCTTTCTTTTATGCCACGCACGATGATCCGCGACACGGTTGGTTTGGTAGGGGAGACAGTTGTCCTGAAAGGCTGGGTTCAGACCCGCCGTGACATGGGAAAACTGGCTTTTATCGATCTACGCGACCGTTCAGGGGTTGCCCAGGTCGTGTTGGTTCCAGCTGAATTGTCAGAAGCCGCCCGTGAACGCATGAAGGATCTGCGCTCTGAATACTGCGTAGCCATTACAGGCATCGTGCAGAAACGTGGCGAGAAGCAGATCAACCCAGAGCTTGCCACGGGCACGGTTGAGATTTTGGCCAAAGATCTTGAGATTTTGAATGCGGCCAAAACGCCTCCATTTGAGTTGGAAGATACGGCTCCAGTCAACGAAGAAACGCGCTTGAAATATCGCTACTTGGATTTGCGTACACCACGCATGCTGAAGAATTTGGTCTTGCGCGACAAAGTCATTACGTTTTTCCGCAACCATTTGCATGAAAAAGGCTTCATCGAAGTTGAAACCCCACTTTTGACGAAGAGTACGGGCGAAACCGGTGCACGTGAATACATTGTTCCGTCTCGTTTGCACGACGGGAAGTTCTATGCCCTGCCTCAGTCACCTCAGCAGTTCAAGCAATTATTGATGGTGGCTGGTGTTGAACGCTATTTCCAGATTGCTCGTTGTTTCCGTGACGAAGACCAGCGTGGCGATCGTCAGCCGGATTTCACACAGCTCGATCTTGAGATGTCGTTTGTGGAACAGAATGATGTCTTGACCCTGATCGAAGCCATGATGATCGAGATGGTCAAAACCTGTACGCCAGAGAAGCGCATTCAGCAGATCCCATTCCCACGCTTGACCTACAAGGAAGCGATGGAGAAATACAATTCCGACAAACCTGACTTGCGCGAAGACAAAAACGATCCAAATCTATTAGCCTTCTGCTGGGTGATTGACTTCCCATTCTTTGAACCAGCTGATGGCGGAGGTTGGACCTTCACCCACAACCCATTCTCAGCGCCTAAGCCGGAGCATATGCCTTGGCTCATGGACAAGAGTCATATCTCAGAGATCCTGACGACCCAGTACGATATCGTCTTGAACGGCTTTGAAGCGGGAGGTGGCAGTATTCGTAACCATCAACCGGAAGCGTTGCGAAAAGTCTTGGAAATCATGGGTATGGATGACGAAAATATTCAGCGTCGTTTTGGACATATGTTGGAAGCCTTTGAGTTCGGTACGCCACCGCATGGCGGAATTGCCCCAGGTATCGATCGTATCGTCATGATTTTGGCCAACGAGCCGAACATTCGTGAGGTGATCGCTTTCCCAAAGACCGGAGATGCGCGCGACCCACTGATGGGAGCGCCTTCTGCCATTGACGAAAAACGTTTGATCGAAGCTCATATCGCCTTACGTCCTACGGAAAAGAAATAATCGGTTCGCTCTTGCATGTCCTTTGCCGTTCGTTTGACTGCCTTCGAAGGTCCGCTCGACCTGCTCTTGCAGTTGGTAGAATCGGCGAAGTTGCCAATTACAGACGTGTCCCTCGTCGAAGTGACGGAGCCGTTCCTGGCTCACTTAGAAGAGCATCGTGCGACGATTCCAGCGGAAGAGCTGGCAGACTTTTTGGTGATCGCTTCTAAGTTAGTCTACTTAAAGTCGAAAGCCCTCCTGCCGAGTTTGATTGACCCAGCTCTCGAAGAAGGCCCAGATTTAGCTTCCCAGTTACGCGCCTATCAAGTCTTTGCCACAGCCGCTAAACGTTTTGCAGAGCAGATTCGTGCTGGCGTTGGTTGCTACAGTCGCTCCAAGGCATTGACTCCACCGCTCGATTTGCAGACCAATTTGCCTAGTTCCTGCACCGTCGAAAGTCTGCAGGCTTTGTATTTGGGCGTGATTAAGCGTTTGCAGCCGATCCTTCGTTTGCCAAAAATGGCAATCGAGCGAGTCGTCACAATCGAAGAGAAGATGTCTTCTTTGGTGCAACGTGTACGCAGTGCTATGCGCGTGTCTTTTCATCGCTTTTTGGCCGAGTCAGAGACTAGAATGGAGGCAGTTGTCTCTTTCTTGGCGTTACTCGAGTTGTTGCACCGGCATGAAATTCGGATTGAACAATCAGATTTGTTTACTGATATCCATATCTCTTCTCACACCGTATGAACGCCCCTGATCGAAGGCTCGAAGCCGTACTATATGCGGTCGCTCGACCGCTGACGTTGAAGGAGTTGGGAACGATCTTGGATCTACCAGCTGAAGAAGTTCGTCAGGCGACGGCTGAGCTTCAAGCACGATTGGAGCGCTCATTTAGCGGGCTACAATTGGTCGAACAGGGGAATGAGATTGAGCTCGTGACTCAGGCAGATCTAGGCGAAGACGTACGACGAGCATTGAAACAGGAAGCATCGGCTGAATTATCAAAAGCGGCGCTCGAAACCTTGGCCATTTTGGCTTATCGTGGACCGTTGACTCGCCCTGAAATTGAGCAAGTGCGTGGCGTGCAGTCAGCCCTCATGTTACGCAATCTCCTTTTACGAGGATTAGTCGAACAACACACCGAAGAACGCCTAGGTCAGCCTACCTACCGAGTTACCTTGAACTTCTTCAAACAGCTGGGAGTTGCTTCGGCTGAAACCTTGCCAGACTACGAAACGCTGCGACATTCGCCGACCGTTGTACAGATCCTCGACGAATTGATGGCCGAGAAGGTATCATAGTCCCATGTTTGCTGAGTCCTTCGTGACCTTGACTGCACTGGTCGCCCTTCAAGCCCCTCTTTCTAGGGACGTACCCACCGCCGTGGCAGCGGTGAATGCTTTGCCAGTCGCACGTTACGTTGCTCCGAGTGCACCTGTGCCACGTAAAATGGACATTGAACGTTTGGGGATCGAAGTGTCAGCTGAATCTGCATCAGTCATCGACGTAGCCACTGGCCATGTCTTGTTTGCCAAAGATGCCTACAAGCCGCATCCAATTGCGAGTTTGACCAAGCTCATGACCGCCATGACCTTGCTTGATCAGCATCTCGACATGGAAGAGCGTCTCACAGTGACGGCCGAAGACGATCCACGCGAAGGGAAAACGGTTCTACCGATTGGGGGAACCTTTACGCGAGGCGAGCTGTTCCGTGCCCTGTTGATCGGTTCCGTGAATATCGCTGGCAACACCTTGGCAAGAACCTCACCTGGAGGCATGGAGGCTTTCGTTCAAAAGATGAACACCAAGGCAAGTGAGCTCCATTTATTGCAGGGCGTCTTTGTTGAACCAACTGGTCTTGAACCGGCCAACCAAGCTTCAGCTCACGATGTCGCCATCATGTTGCGGAGCGCTTTGTCCTACCCTGAGATCCGGGAAACAACCGAGCGCTTAGCGTTGACCTTGCCGAATCGTGCTACCGGCAAATCCATCGAAATCAGTTCAACCAACCTGCTCCTCAGTTCTTTTTTGAATAAAACCCCTTATCGTATCGTGGCTGCTAAGACAGGCTCTCTTCCCCAAGCCGGCTATTGTCTGGCTCAAGCCACTCGTAAGGACAATGCTGGTGAGGTAATCGCCGTCGTTCTGGGCAGCGACAACCATTTCGCTCGCTTCCAAGACGCCAAAGCCCTGACATTTTGGGCCTTCGACGCCTTCCGCTGGCCCACCTCCGTCACCACCCGTTTACCACTAAACCGCTGACCATCTCCCGACTCCCGGCTTGCCAGGATCCCAGCTGATTGTTAGACTCGTGTCCGTTCGTGGAAGGTTGGTTTGTAGACATTATTTAGGCTTTTCCTGCCTTTGCTGTTTGTGTCTGTTGTCCCCCTTGCGGAGCGACAGCGAAGCAAAGCGCAGGCATCGCGCAGACCGTAGTGAGTTCGCGAGCACGCGGACGAACGGATGGTCAGCGCGATAAGCCGAGCACGGCGGGGTAGCTCAATTGGTTAGAGCGCGGGACTCATAAGCCCGAGGTCGGCAGTTCGATTCTGCCCCCCGCTACCAGAGAAAAACACCGGAATTGATCCGGTGTTTTTCGTTATCTCTCATTGTCTGTTAAACTTGACCAGTGAATTCCTTCAAAATGATTATCTA
>JAGOTP010000015.1 GCA_018061755.1 Patescibacteria group bacterium
CCCCGTGGCCGTCCTAACTGCTTGCTGACTCGTCGGCAATCAATTAGGATGCGGTGGCGCAAAAGCAGGTGAGTTGTGGGTCTGTGATTTGTTTGACTTGCGAAGCAAAGCGCAGGCATGGCGCAGACCGCAGTGAGTCCGTGAGCACACGGACGAACGGATGGTCAGCGCCATAAGCCGAGCAAGGAGAGGTGTCAGAGTGGTCGAATGAGCCGGACTCGAAATCCGGTATACCCCACAAGGGTATCGAGGGTTCGAATCCCTCCCTCTCCGCCATACAAAATTACTGCGCTAAGGCAGTAATTTTGTTTCTAGAGCTTCGTCAAGAACACGTATGATAGAATTGAAGAAAGAAGACTATGTCTGAATCAATAGAGTCAAAGAGGAGCGAGCAATTGAAACCGGCGGAGGTAATCATCGAAGCAGATTTTGAATCTTGTATGCCCGACGCATTTAGAAAAGATCCGTTTGGCTATTTTGCTACTCATGGAATAAACATCAAAAAAGGAGAAGTCGCCTATAAAGAAGACGGTTCAATCAGTGAAGATCCAACAGCCGTGAAAGATTTGCCTAACTGGGAGGATGGACAAGGGAAGCAAATTTCAATTGTTGCTAAACGAATCAATGCAAAGAAGTCTCAAATAGCAAAAACAGCAGATCCATTTTATGAATACAAAGTGATGCAGCATGTTCGCTCGTTCGGACTTCCTGCGGCAACACCTTTTGCTAAGGTATCAAACGGAGAAGAACAGCTCATTATCATGGAAAGAGTTACTGGATTTCGCTTGTTGAATAGTACGGTTGAGGAGCTGAGAGCTATGGGCTGGAGCGATGAAGATTTACATCGCTTAAAAAGAGAAGCGACATTGGTAATGGCGGGGCTTGAGGCGAAGTTCCGAGAGAAAGGAATAGAAAGACCATGGAAACTTGCCGACATGGTTGTCGATATCGACCTGCAGTCAAAAAAGATTCGTTCGATGACACCGACGGATTGGGAGCGCACAAAGATCCGTCAATCGGGAAATGGTGATGACAGACGCTAGAGATAGATCTAGTTTTTAACCAAAAACAGCACCGAATGGTGCTGTTTTTCGTTGAGGCAACCTGTTCCACTCTTTGTTTGCCCGTATCTACAACTACCGCCACGTCAAAGGAAAGTCCAACACATCCCCACAGTCCGCATCAGGCGTTGGAGTGTAGGATCCGCAGCCAGCATAGTTCGTCGTAACGCGCACAGTGTGCGAGTTACCGCCCGTGGTTGAATACGTTAGGTCGCAGCTTTCATCGGTGATGTTCCCAACGACGCTGTTGCGACGGCAGCTAGGAATCTCTACATACGTATCGCCCGTTGATGTGCTCGAAACGATATAGACAGAACGATTCTCTTGAAAAGGGGCGCTGGTATGAACACGGTATTTGACGAGCAGACTGTCTCCAGGGAGGGTCCCCAATCGCGTTCCGCCTGGTTGAAAGGTAGAAGTGCCAACCGTGAGGTTATGAATCGTTCCTCCGTCAAACCATTCGTACATCGAGGCGAAAACCGTCGCACCAACCAACATTGAACCGACCAATACACTGGTCAGAATAGTCTTTTTTCCTAAAGTCATACGAAGAAAAAATTAGTAAATAACATGGAACTTATTTAGCGTATGCTGCGTACCTGACTTGAGCAAGCTGTGAACTATCTCTTCAGTGTTACGCATGTTACGGTAAAGACATGAAGCAGCATCTTTCTCTCAACGCATGAAGCGAGCATCATCCGTTTGGTGGGTGTACCTTTTACGCTGCGCTGACGATACCTTCTATATCGGAATCTCAACCGACGTGGACAAGCGTTTGGCTTGCCACAATGCGGGCCGAGGAGCGAAATATACACGTGGACGTTTGCCGGTTATCTGTGTTTGGCGAGAAAAAGTAGGTTCGGAATCTCTTGCAAAACAACGTGAAGCGGCGCTCAAGAAGCTGTCGCGGGAAGACAAACGAAAGCTAACGCTAACTTGATAGAATTGGCTGTTTGTGATAAGAAAAGCGGCCCGGTTGGACATCTCTTCTGAAGTAATTGAGAGGAGTTGCCCGCTCAGGATCAACGCAGTTTCCATCACTGGTTTGCGTAGGTCGTGCTGAGCTGTGGAGAAAAAGGTGACCTCGTGAAGAACCAGTTCGTGTTGTCTTTCGCTCTGGCGGTGGCGCTCGTCGCCCCTGCCGCCCAGGCTCAGCCTACCCCGGTCTTCGACTCGACGGTGCTCTGCCGTCAGCCTGATCGCCTCGTGCTGGCCGGTCAGTCCATCCGCGCGTCGTCCTACACCGGTCCGGACACGGGCGCACGGCCGCCTTGGGTCTTCACGACCCCGACGGCGCCCTGGCAGAGCTTCGCGTTCAGACCGATCGACCCGAGCCAGGCCATCCACCAGGTGGACGCGGGCTGGTCCGTCAGCGTCCCGGAGTTCGTGCGGACGATCCGGCTGGGCCCCGGCGGCTTCGCCCTCATGCCGGTGGCGCCGCCGAGTCGTACTGGGACTCCTCCCACCTACCTCACGATGGACTGGTGGTACGTCGCCGACTTCTACTGGTTGCGCGGCCTGCGCTTCGCCAGCAGCAACTCGACGATCTGGTGGGACTACGACAATTTCGCCGAGTACGCGCCGTCGGTGACGGCGTCGGACGGGAGCCGTTGGAGGCAGACCGCCTACCTTTACTGCGTCCCGGCAGGCTCGCGCAGCCTCGAGTTCGGCGACCTGGTGCATGGCGGCAACACCGTCGAGTTCCACTACAACAGCGTCTGCCGACGCTGGGACTGCGAGAACGTCTGGCAGTAGCTGTGCTCCTTCCTCGGCCATTTCAAGAAACCGTCTGTATGGACGGCTTTCGGGCGGTGCTTCTCTGGCCACACCGCCTCCCCCTGTTGTTTTCTCGTCCGAGGAAGCAAGAGGAAAAACACCGACCTGATTTCAGGTCGGTGTTTTTGTGATGGCTGCAGCTGCCGGTGGGCCTACCCACGTACCAAACCAGATGACGAAGAGGACGAACCCGATCGCACCAAGCAACAAAATATGCAGCCAACTGTCACGAAACGTCTGAACATGAGCTACCTCGGGTTGAGCTGGATTGTAATAGACGGTAATTGTATCGCCAATCTTGCCTGGCGCTGAACTGGAACGCGTCAAAGAGCCAGCTTCACGCTCGGCTCCATCAGCTGCTTTGTAGGTTACGATCGTTTGATAGAGCGTTTGGTTCTGTTTCGTATGCGAAATTTCATACCGGGTGATGGTGCCTTTCGTTTTTTCGAAACTCGTCATGATGCGCAAATTCTTTACGAGAAAGAAAATGGCTAATCCCAGAAGGACGAGAGCGGGGATGAAAAAGATCCAAAGAAATTCACCTTTTTGTCCGGGCATATGCTCTGTAGTCTATCGTTTTAGAAAGGCCACGTCTATTTGCTGCTTTGCGAAGACGGCTTTGACGCTCGTTCGAAAATACCGGATGATGGTCTTATCACTTTATCCTCTTCCTTTTTTGTATGAACAAAACAGCCCAGTTGATCCTCGTCGCGATTGTTGCTCTGGTGGTCGGTCTGTTGATCGGCTCCAAAGTCTGTTCAAAGGATCAGTCTATGGCTACGCAATCCATTGATCACTCCATGACTTCATCCTCTGCCATGATGCAGCACGATATGTCTGGCATGATGATGGCGACCGGAACCATGTCGCATGCTATGGACAGCATGGTGGGCAGTCTAAAAGGTAAAACAGGCTCAGACTTCGATAAGGTCTTTTTGGATGAAATGATTGTTCATCATGAAGGGGCGATTGAGATGGCGAAGCTCGCACTGACGTCGTCTGAAAGAGCGGCGCTCAAAACGTTAGCCAATGAGATCATCACAGCCCAGACCAAAGAAATTCAGCAGATGAAGGCTTGGCGTGCCAGCTGGTTTAGTAATTAATATGCCTGACATTGCACGAATTACGCTGCGAGCCTTTCTTATTGCTCTGTCCGCGTTGTTTGTTGCCTTTTTAGGCGGTGCTTTCGGAAAAGTCGTGGGTGACCTTTGGGGAACTCATCTGGTGATTGGTTGGTATTCAGGTGGGGAAGCGATCGGTACGATTCTGGCAGCTCTCAGTCACGCCGCTTTTCTCTGGGTTGGTTCGCTTGGCGTCTTGCATGATCGGAAGCGACCCTTACCTCCTCGTTGGCAATTAGTGATCGCTGGATTGGCAACCTTGCTCGCGATTCTATCGATCGTTGTTTCTCCTTGGCGCAATCCTTATGCCTCAAATCACGAGGTATTCCTTCAGTTCTTCATCTCGTTTATTGTCATTCCGTGGTTGGTATTAAGTCTTGGAACCTATCTATTGCGACCAAAGAAGATGACGAGCACGCCCTCGGTCTCAGTTGAGTCTTAGTTCTCTTTATGAATCCTTCTTCGCCTTCCGTCTTGCCGCCAACGCCAGCCAAATCCAATTCAGCTGTTCCGACAGTTGTCTACATTTTTATGGTGCTGGGTGTTTTGTTCTTCGTGAGTATAGGCGGTCTCATGTTCTACGCTCTCCGATCTTTTAAAACAACAACGACTGCTCTGCATGAATACGCGGCTATTACGCAAGATCATCAGCCAACCAATTTCGCGGAAGTCGGCCGTCTGCGATTTGCAGGGATCGCGGCTGGTCTGCAGAGCGAGGCTCTTTTCGAGTATCGACCAACCGGAGCGCCAACGAGCAGCGTGCAAGTTGCCTTTAGTATGAAGACGCTGTGCGCTACTGGAAAGAATGCTCTCCCTTGTATGGCGATGAGCTCAACCTATGACAGAGCATTTGGTGACAGATTGGTAGCCATTGAAGGAGTCCGCGAGAACGATCGTGTTGTCATGCATAAACTGAGCGCTTTTCAGCCAGGGGAGCCGATTTCGGTGCCTCGCACTGGAACCACCTACGTTGAGTGGCCGGATATCGTCTCCGCCTTGAATGCTTGTCAGGTTAAAGTCGTGGTCGAGAAGCAAGAAGAACGCACGGTTCAGCTGACGTTCCGAAATAACGCTGAAACTTGGGAAGCGTTCCAGCCGGTCATCGGAAGTTTGTACCAAGTTTTGGAGGAGACGGACAAAAAATGCGGGATTGTTTCACGTTTAACCAAATAATTGTCTTAAGGTTTGTCAGCGATCTGCACCAAACACCAGCGCTTGATCGTATAGAACGCGCGTGACACTCTTCGGGTGTAACTTATTTTTGTCCTCTTTTCTTTATGTCAAAAGGTGCGTCTTACGGGTTGATTGCGGTCATCGCCATCGCATTGGTCGGAGCAGGTGTCTATGCTTATGTGATCTCTCCAACCAAGGCGCCAAGCGCTATGGTTGACGACCGTACAGGGGGTGCTGCCATGACAGGTGGTGTCATGACCGGTGGCAATGCTATGAATGCTTCGGGTACCGCGGCTATGCCAGCCATGAACGACGGCAAATATCACATCGTCGCTGAACAATCGAAAGCCAGTTTCTCACTCGAAGAAGATCTGCGCGGTACGCACATCACAGTTACGGGTGTGACGAGCCAGGTATCGGGAGCGGTCAAAGCTGATCGTACAAATCTGACGGCTATCCAGCTGGATCCAATCCGTATCAACGCGCGCACCTTCGTGACGGATAATGAATCGCGCAACAACGCCATTCGCCGCATGATCTTGAAGACGGAAGATGATGCCAATGAATTCATCGAATTCATTCCAAAGAGTGTGACCGATGTTCCAGCCACGGCTGACGTGGGCCAAGCCTTCCCTTTCAAAGTGGTGGGTGATCTGAAAGTGTCCGGTACGACCAAAGAAGTGACCTTCACAGGCACGGCGAAGTTTGTCTCCGATACACAATTGTCCGGTACAGCTGAAACGAAAGTTCACTACCCAGATTTTGGTGTTACGGTTCCGAACCTACCATTCTTGGCCAACGTGGATCAGGATACGACGCTCAAAATCGAATTCGTCGCACAGAAGTAAACGGCTTTTGCACCCAAGTGCAATCTTCGTTCGTAGTATAAGTGCAAGGCTTACGCGGACGAGACTGTTGGTGACTGCGTGTTCTGTTCGCTGCTCGGTTTTACGACTTAGAGCTCGTTCATTCTCCTCTTACGGCAGATATTCGTCCCGTAAGCCCTTGCCGCTCAAAAAGCGATACGTTCTCCCATCAAGCATGGAAGAATGACAATCATCGAAAACAGATACATAGAGGCGAGAGGCATCCCTTCGGGGATGTTTTTCGTTATACTGAAAAGAAGGTATGAACATTCATAACAAATTGGTGCGCGACAGGATTCCTGAGATACTTCAGAAGAAGGGTGTAGCCTTTGCGATCCATCGTTTGGAGCAAGCCGACTATCGTCGAGCGTTGCTTGAAAAACTGGTTGAGGAGGCACAAGAGGCACGAACGATGAAAGACAATAGACAGCAGTTGCTGCTCGAATTAAGCGATGTACAAGAAGTGCTGGCAGCCATGATCAAGGAATTTGGCTTTGATAGCGCAACGCTCGACCAGATTCAACAGGAACGACGTGAAACTCGAGGCGGCTTTGAAGAGAGGTTATTCTTGGAATGGAGTGATTGAACAAGGAACGACAAAAAAGCCCTGAAACTAGACTTTTTCCATAAATAGAGGCAAGCTTTGGATACAACCCGTACTCGCTAGCTGAAGCTGGCGAAGGAGAGAAACCGTGCTGGATGATCCCAACGACAGACCCTCCTACGTTGTCGTCTACGACGACGAGTTCCGTGTGCCGGTTCGACCGGTCTACACGGACACCATGAACCTGCGCCGTGCGCTGCTTGAGTCCGATCCGGGCCTGCGTGGCGCTCCGCATCTGAGCGATCTGGCAGAGATGCCCCTGAACCGCTACCTCGCCTACTTCTGGAACCTGTTCCTGGCTGCCAACCAGACAGAAGGGCGGATGGAGCTCGCTGTTCCTCCCGCCATGCGCCTGCTCTACGAGCTGTGGCAAGCGCAGGGAAGGAGCGGTCCAGAAGAGCGTGTGCTCGAGATCGAGCCCTTCGCGAGCGCTGGGTTCCTGGTCGTGATCCGCTACGACCAGATCCAGATCTTCCCGCGTGCCACCGGCGTGCAGCGCATCGTGGCCGTCGCTGACGGTGTCCTCGATGAGCTGCGGCCCGACGAGGCCGTCTCGAGCCTGCTCGCCATGGGCTTCACCCCGCCCTCGGTCCTGACCGCCCTCGCCAAGACCGGTAGCTGACCCCGCGCCGCCCCGTCCCTCGGGTGCGGCCAGAGAAATCCGACGTCCCTCAACACTTGAGTGGACGTCGGATCTTCGTTTTTAAGGACTCTTGCTTGACCGTATGACGGCCAACTCGTATATTCCTAGCTATAAACTAGGAATATGTCCTCTTTGTTTCAGGCCTCGGAACGGAGTCATGCGGGTCTCATCTTGATGACCGAGCTGGCTTTTGGTTATGGACAGACGAACGCCGCGCAGACGTTGCAAGAAGTCGCCTCGAACAAATTGCTCTCGCAGGGCTACCTAGAAGAAATCGCGAGCGCTCTGAAGAAAGCTGGATTGATCGAAGGAAAGAAAGGTCCAGGCGGCGGCTACGTGTTGACGCGTGCGCCAGAACTCATCACGACCGAAGCGATTCTGACGGCACTTGAAGGGCCAGTTCGCTTAGTGGAGTGTCAGCAGGCGTTAAAGACCTGTCCCGCTGAACACGCTTGCTCGACGCGCCCCTTCTGGAATGTCTTGCAGCAACGTTTGATTGAAACTCTTCGTGAAACAACTTTAGCTGATTTGCTCAAACGTTAATATCCGCTATGCCATCTCCTCGTGTCATCTATCTCGACCATGCTGCTACCACACCACTTGACCCACGCGTCTTAGCGATCATGCAGCCGTATTTTTCTGACGTTTACGGCAATCCCTCGTCGTTTCATTCGGTTGGGTTGGAGGCAAAAACAGCCGTGACGCAAGCGCGGAAAACCATCGCGACACTTTTGCACGGTCATGAAGAAGAGATTTTGTTTACGTCTGGCGGAACGGAATCGGATAACTTGGCAGTGATCGGCGTTCCGCGAGCAGCGCGTAAAGTTTTAGTTGCGAAACTCGGTCCTGAGGCCAAGCCACATGTCATCACAAGCGCGATCGAACACCCAGCTGTGCTTGAGCCGCTGATGTGGGCTCAAAAGACAGGCGAGATTGAACTTACGATCGTCCCCGTTGATCGCGAAGGGCTCGTTGCCGTCGCGGATGTCGAAGCCGCGTTGAACGAACGAACGGTCTTGGTCAGTATCATGTTTGCGAATAATGAAATTGGAACCATCCAGCCAATTGGAGATATCGGTCGAGCGTTACTTGCTTGGCGTAAAGCACACACGACTGCCTATCCTTATTTCCACTCTGATGCCTGCCAAGCGGCTGAGTATCTTGAATTGAATGTCGAACAATTGCATACGGATCTCCTGACTTTGAACGGTTCAAAACTTTACGGTCCGAAAGGCGTTGGTATTTTATTTGTTCGTCGTGGTGTGAAAGTTGAAGCGTTGGTGCGAGGCGGGGGACAGGAGCGCAACATCCGTTCTGGAACGGAGAACGTGCCAGCCATTATTGGTTTGGCGAAGGCTTTTGAGCTGGCGCAGACGGAACGAGAAGCAGAATCCGTCCGCGTGACTTCGTTACGCGATCGTCTGGTCGAAGGCTTGCTCAAGATTCCGAAGGCTCGCTTGAACGGTCATCCAACCAAGCGCTTGCCGAACAGCGCGAACGTCTCATTTCTCGATATTGAAGGCGAAGCCGCCGTGCTCTATCTCGACGCTGAAGGGATTATGGCTTCGACTGGTTCCGCCTGTGCTTCGACCTCGCTTGATCCATCTCATGTGATTCTTGCGACCGGTCTCTCGTATGAAGCGGCCCATGGTTCTCTACGTTTTACGCTTGGTCATGCGACGACTGAGGCCGATGTCGATCGTTTGATCGAAGTCATGCCACCGATCGTTGAACGTTTGCGCAAGATGAGTCCCGTGAATTTAGACATGAAATATTTTGGCTAATATGAACTCTGATACTTCTTCCAACCAAACGCCAATCGTAGCCGCTCCCAGCGATGACGCTCGCAAGGGCGATGTTGTCGCCACAACCAAAGATAAAGGCTGGTTCTACACGGACGAAGTGAAGAGCCACTTTTTTCATCCGCGTAATTTCTTAGAAGACGAGACCGCTTACGGGGATGCCTATCTTGGCATGGTTGGTTCGCCAGCCTGTGGCGACTCGATGAAGATCTGGTTGCGGATTTCGAAAGACGCAAATGGTGTTGAACGAATCACAGATCTTAAGTGGAAAACCTTCGGTTGTGGTTCAGCTATCGCTTCGACCTCGATGCTGTCTGTCATGGTGACTGAGAATGGGGGAGTCACGATTGATGAAGCGTTGGCACTGCGACCACAAGATATCATGCAGCGCTTGGGCGGACTCCCGGCTCGCAAAGTTCACTGTTCTGTCTTGGGCGACAAAGCTTTGCGTTCGGCGATTAACGATTATTTCCGCAAAACCGGTCAGCATACGCGCATCCAAGTTGAAGAAGGTCGAATTATCGACAAAGTTCTCAAAATCACGGACAAAGACATTGAAGAGGCGGTCTTGGAGGGGGCGGACACGTTTGATAAGCTCCAGGCTAAGACGAAGATCGGCACCGGGGATCCCAGCTGTATTCCGGAAGCCGAGCAGCTCCTTCGTTTCTACATGGAAAAGTACTACGGCGCGAAATAACCCTATGACGATCCAAACTCAACTGGAAGAAGCGTTGAAAGATCTAGCCCCGATGCTTGCGGCAGCGGGACGTTCGGTGCATGTTACGAATGCGACTGATACCGACTGCGTGATCGAACTGCGTGGCTTCTGCGACGATTGCGCTTGTGTCGATTCCTATAAAGAAGGCATCGAGGCCTTAGTTCGTGATAAAGTCCCAAGTGTTCAAGTCGTCACCTTCACGACGGTCTAATCTTTCCTTTATGTCTCACGTTCAACCTGTGCCGGAACACGCGCTTCCAGCCGGAGACGCGTCGCTCTCACTCAGTGCTCCAGCGGCTCAACCCTCTCTCCCAGCTAGCGGCGCTTCGACGCCAGTCAAAAAAGTTCTCAAGCTTTCACGTGTCGAAGTCGATCGTGATATTTGCATTGGTGCTGCGCCATGTGTCACGGTTGCGCCCGGCGTGTTTCAATTAGACGAAGAGAATAAGGCCTACATTGTTGATCAAAACGGTGCGGATGCTGAGACGATTTTGTTGGCTGCTCAAGCCTGTCCAGTCCAAGCAATTTTCGTGTACGACGATGAAGGGAAGCAGATTTACCCGTAGAAATTTTTTGGCAGAACGAAATAAAGGAAGACCTCATTTGTGAATGAGGTCTTCTTTGTAAATAGTCTCTATTTTTAAGCCGCCATTCGTTTATCATCTGTTTCCGCTGCTGGTGGAAAAGAGGATTTACGTTTGTTGAACGTATTTACAGCGCCTTCAATGGCGTTCACGTCGAGACCTTCGGTAATAGCCTGTGCTCGAGCTCGATCTTGCGCTTCAAGTTCAGCGCGATGCTTTGCATTGTGTTGTGCCTGAAGCTCCTGGAGGCGAGCACCCAAGTTACGATTCATGTTTTCTTGGAGTCCCGTTGACCGAGCAGGGGCGTTCTCTGTAGCCCTAACAAAATTAGGTTGACTGGCTACTGCTGATGATTCCGGCCTTTTTGCAGTGTAGTCAATTGCTTGATCTGGATCTTCGTTGTTCTCTCCGGCTTGAGAAGAGTCGTCTGTTGGAGTTTCCACGACCAGCTCGTCCCAACTATCTCTTGTATCTGGGCTGGATGCTCTTGGTGGATGGGGTTGTTCAAAAGCGGAAATCATAAAATAACTAGATAATCATTTGTAAGATGTTATTCTGAGTGTACCTGATTTGCTCACATGTCGCAGCTATTTCTTGTGTAAAACCACAATCCGTCGTTGAACGAATTGTTCTGGACGAGCGTAGATAAGATCTTTTGGCCCTGAAACCACATAGCCTGCCGCCTCAGCTGCATCTTCTACTTCAACCGCAGCTCGCCCTTGGCGTGAGGTCAAAATAGGCCAAACGCCGACCAAGACACCACCGCTCGGTTGCAAGCGGGCGAAGGTCGGAAGGGCGTCTTGCCAGATCTTCTCGATGGTCTGGACCTCTTCCTCTAGCCAAACCTGTGGCTCGTTGCCTCTCAGCGGTGCTCCCAGATACCCCTCGGTCACAATCGCCTCCACCGGTGCAGACACACGGGTATGTGCAAACGCAGCTGCTGAGACCACGAACCGCAAATCTTTCAAGGCTTCGTAAGGAATGAGTCCACGGTCTGCCAACCATCGCATGTTCCCTTCGGTGTCCTTCACTTGTTGTGGATCATTGTCTGAACCGGTGATGCGTCGGTAGCCCATGAGAGCTGCTTCCATCGGAATCGTGCCACTCCCGCAAAAAGGATCGAGGAGATGTCGCGTAGTGTCGGCTCCGGCCAAATTTACCAAGAGTCGCGCCAGCTTTGGTGGCAACATACCGTTTTCTGCATCACGAAAGGGCCGACCCATGTCACGCAATGTCCATGCGTCTGGATCTTGGACGGCTTCGGTGAACCCAACCGAGATCCGATCTGCTTCTGAGAATAAGCAAATATCGTAGCCCTCATCGATCAATCCCGCCTTCTTCACGGCCGCTGGCGTCACTTGTCCGTCCGAATCCGCAAACCAGCGCGCGGGCGTTCCTTCTTCTTGGAGTTTGCGTTTCAATTCAATCGGCAGTTTGGTGCTTATTTTCCCTTGTTTGCCGAACACCGTCAGTGAAAAAACAATCTTTCGTGCCTTGGGATGGGTACGAATCAGTTCGACCAGCGCTTCAACTAGATCCTGATCAGGCTTGAGATCGAGGAGTACGCGTCCCGCCTTCACAATCCCACCCAGCCGTTCAACACAAGTTTTTGGATCTACGTCATCTGCACTCAAACCAGCATTCCCTATGACTCGGAAACTGGTTGCAGGAAAAACTGCCTGGGCTTCAGCCAAGGACAGTGATGGATGACTACCGAACACGAAAAAGGTGGACATACGTCTGATCATAGCCTACTCCTGCTCTTCGGCAAACGCGTGCGCCTTTTCTTGGACTGCGATATACTTAACTATATCTATGGCTACTAGCCACGCTCCTTTACGTGCCGAAGCTCCCGAAGAAGGGTTTGAAGGTCAAGGTTATGATATCTCTCGGGAGATTCTTGATGGTATCGACCCAATCTCTCGTCCGAGGTTACGAGAAAAGGCTCCTGCGGGACGCGGGGAGGGCAGAACCAGCGATGTACAAGAGGTTGACCGATTGCACAAAAAAATTACGTTGGTTCCTGAAGCGCCTAGAGATAAAACCCAACAAGGAATAGATAAAGCGGTTGTTGCTCGTCACGATAGTTTGTATCAACAACAGGTTAAGTTAGATAGCGAGATGCGGGCTCGTTTGGTTCGTGCAGAGGTTGCCTATGATCAATATGAACGAGCGATCGAAAATCCTGGTTTGGTCACTCGCAAGGAGGTTCTGTCTGAGGGGGAACCTCCATTTAGAGTTTTGGTGCGAAGATATAAGGAACTGGAAGAGCAGCTGGGAGCTGAGCGTCAAAAATACGCACTCGCTTGTTTTCGTCTGCGCTTAACCGTAGAGGATGTGCCTAGCCGATCTAAAGGCAAGGTTCGGTCTTCAGAGCATCTTCGAGAAAATCTTTCGCAAGTTCATGATGCTTTGGCTCGTTTGGCTGAACGTTTGTTGGTAAAACAAGAACCTTTGACATTGCCAAAAGCAGGTGAGATTCATCAAGCGGCGGTAAAGGCATTGCATAGCCTGGAATTACCACCAGCTGAACAACCCCTTTCCGAAGGTTTGCGGTCGCGTCTTCTTCGCATTCAATTTTTGTATAAGCAACTAGAAGCTCCGATTGATGAGCTACGGGTGGGATTGCTGCGTGAAATTGAAGAGGTGGCCTTAGAAGTTCGTTTAGCCGAAGAAAGAGGTGAAGTAGACAAAGAACGTGTTTACCGGCAGCAATTGCGCCAACTCATCGAGCACACAGGGAATTTGTTTTCTTTGGGAGATGTGCAGGATCCAGAGGCTGCGACAGCCGCTCGTGAGCGCTATCATCTCGTGCATGCTTGGTATAGGAAGCTAAAGGCCTGGATGTTGGACGGAACGATTGATCAAGCTCCTGAAACGGTAGCCTATGTCGACAATTTACAGCCGGAAGTCGAACGCTCACGTCGCTTTGCTTATCACGAAGGGTTGGTTTTGGGCGCTCTTCCACTCGAAGTCTATTCTAAGCCCACAGAACATTGACAAAATTTGGCTAGTTTTATAGGATTCCGGCACTTCATTCTTAATGTGACCGGCCAACTTTGGGACTCTTAAGAGCCTCAAATGCCCTGAATAAGGGACGTGTCACTGGATTTATGGCAACACAATACGAGTTGCTTTACATCATTCCGGCCACCGTTGTTGAAACGGAAGTCGGAGGGGTCGAGACGAAAATCTCGAACCTGATCACCAAGTACGGCGCTACCGTCGAGCTCACCAAGCGTCTCGGCAAGCTCCACTTGGCCTACCAAATCAAAAAGCAGCGCTACGGCTACTACGTCGCCGTCGTTTTCACGGCTGAGCCATCTTCTATCGCCAAGATCGAAGAGAGTTTGCGCATTTCAAACGACATCTTGCGCCACATGATCACGTCATCCGACAAATCAGTGGAAGAGCAGAAGTTCGACCTGGTCCAATTCGTTGAGATCAATGTCGAAGAAGAACGTGCTCGCCGCCGCGAAAAAGCCGAAGACAAGGGCGAAGGCAAGGAGAAGGAAGAAGGTAAAGAAGATGCGAAGGACGAAAAGGCTAAGGACGCTGACAAAGCTGCTCCTGCCGAAGATCTCGACAAGAAGATCGATGCGGTCATCGAAGGCGATCAGAAGACGGTCTAAAACCCTTTCTTTCGTTCTATGGACCTTAACCGCGCACAGCTCATCGGGAACGTTACACGCGATCCAGATGTTCGGACGACGCCCACCGGGCAAAGCGTCTGTTCATTCGGAGTCGCGACCAATGCTCAGTGGACGGATGCTCAAGGTTCGAAGCAAGTTCGTACGGAATTCCACAACGTTGTGGCCTGGGGCAAGTTGGCCGACATTTGTCGTCAGTACTTGTCGAAAGGCAAGAAGATCTTCATCGAAGGTCGTATCCAGTCGCGCGAGTGGGAAGCTCAAGACGGCCAAAAGCGTACTCGTACCGAAATCATCGCGGAGAACATGATCATGCTCGACCGCGGTGGTGCGGGTCCAGGTGGTGGCAGCACGGGCGGGGACGCGATGGGTAGCGGTTCGCCTGCGCCTCGTATGTCTGGCTCAGCTCCAACTTCTAGTTCTGGTCCAGCCTTGACCCAGTCAGCTGTGAACGATCCAATTGATCGCTCTGTGTCCGATCAAGAGATCCGTATCGAAGATATTCCTTTTTAGTCGGTAGATTCGTTCGTCATTCACTCTTCATTCATCCCGCACGCGCTCCAGCTGTTCCGATCCGTCGTGCACTCTCACTATGAACAAGCCATCATCCAAACTTCAGAAGGCGCGCACCTGCCACTTCTGCCAGATCAATACCTCGGAAATTAACTACAAGGATACCAACACCTTGCGCCGCTACTTGTCCTCTTTCGGCAAGATCGTCCCCCGCAAGCGTTCCGGCGTCTGTGCCTGGCACCAGCGCAAGCTCGCGCTCGCCATCAAGCGCTCCCGCTTCATGGCCTTGCTGCCTTACCTGGTTCGCTAATCTTCGAAGAAAAAGCAACGTAACACCTCTGTCTGTCACAAGACGGAGGTGTTATTGTTTGGGTAAATTCTATGGAAAGAATCCCAACCGAGCTGTCACCTGAGCAAAAATTTGAAAATGTGAAAGCGGAGCTAGCGTTGGATTTGGAGGGGCGTACATTTCTCCCGAAATATCATCTAGAACGCGTGCGTCAGGCGCGAGTTTTGAGGGCGGAGTATGGAGATGTGGGTTCACTTTCTCTGGAAGAGCGGAAAGCTGCTTGTGTTGAGATGGCTGAACGGGCCGTTGCGCAAGGTTTGCTTCCAGAAAAGTTCTTTGATTCTCCCAAGGAAAGAGTCTTTCATCGTCTCCAGTGGGAGGGGTCTGATTGGGCATTTGAGCCGGAGCCGCTTCATCTAGGAAAAAGGGAAGGATCTGCTACCCCTTCTCATCCTGATGCGATTCTGGCTTGCTGCGCAGATGTGCAAGGGATGTTGGGAGTTGAGATCTTATTTTCTCAAATACATGACCGCTTAAAGCCATTTGGATCGGAGCGGATACCACCAATGCGTTGGATATCTGTCGCGAAGCACCCCTATCAGAAAGAGCTTCCGCGGAACGACTCCGTCTCGGAACGAAGACCTATCTCTCCAGTCCAGCAGTCGATTGATCAACAAGCGATTGCTTATTTAGGGAGGAGCACGGCTCAACTTCATCTAAATGCTTGGCGTGAGTTAACCCGAGCGGATATCTTTAGAAATGAGGTTATATCTTCCAGAATGCTGCGCGGAGAGGTTCAGGAAGCTTGGTTAAAATGGCTTGATGCTCGGCCATCTTCAATTCTCAGGGATGATCAAGCCATAAATGAGGTGAGACAATGTTTTGAATATGCTTATTTGGCAGCTCAAAGGACCCCTTTCTTAAAATCAACAGCACTGGGTGATCAAACGTTCGCAACAGTTCCGAATCCTCATGAGCCTATCTGCAGGGTCTATCGTGATGGATATCTTCCGATGACACTCCTGTCTAATGTCGTCATCATGCGTGAGGTTCCGGACTATATCAAATAGTATGAATCAATATCTCGTCGCCCGTTCCCAGATTGTTAAACGGATCCGTCACTATTTCGATGAACAGGGATTTTTAGAGATACATACCCCGCGCTTAGTCGGACTCCCTGGTCAGGAACCATATCTCGAGCCTCTCTGGTCTGAGATCGAGGAACAAAATGGCGCAAAACATCGCGGCGCGCTGATCACTTCTCCTGAATATGCGATGAAGAAGCTCCTCGCGGCTGGATTTGAGAAAATCTATGATCTCGGTCCCTGCTTCCGCAACAGCGAACCATGGGATGGGACGCACGATGTCGAGTTTTTGATGATCGAATGGTATCGACGTGAAGCGGGTTTGAAAGAGTTATTTGAAGATACGGAAGGGATGGTGAAAACAGTCGCGAAGGAGTGGTTTGGATGTGAGACCGGTTTGGGTGGCATTCCCGATCGAGGTTGGCTCAATCGTCCGTTCCGCCGACTGACGGTTGCTGAGGCTATGAAGCAGTATGCGAAGATTGACCTAGATGATGTTCTTGAAAACAAAGAAGCCTTGGCTCGATTGGTTGTAGAGCGCGGGATGCCGGTCGCTGAGAACGATACCTGGGATGATTTATTTTTCCGTATCTTCCTAGTCGAAGTTGAGCCGTATCTCGGCTGGAGCGGAAAGGGGAGTGATCGTAAGATCGAACCGACGTTTCTTTACAACTATCCCGCTTCAATGGCGGCCTTAGCGCGCAAAGATTCAACAGATCCACGCTACGCGCTGCGTACAGAGCTGTATTTCGGCGATCTTGAGCTGGCCAATGGCTTTGCCGAACTTTCTAGCTCCTCAGAACAACGTATGCGCTTTGAGGAAGAACAGGCGCTTCGCCAATCCCTTGGCAAAGAGATTTGGCCAATCGATGAGCGTTTTATCGAGTGCTTGCCGAAGATGGGGGATGCCGCTGGGATTGCCTTTGGCGTTGACCGTCTCGTGATGGCGCTGACGGGAGCGAAATCCATTTCGGACATCATGCCAATTCCGATTCGGGAACGGTTTGAGATGTAAATAGTTCGTATAGACCTCTGAGAAAACAAACACACCGTCCGATATCGGACGGTGTGTTTGTTTTCTCACTTCCTAAGGCTAAGGAATGTACTGATAGGTCGTTGTAGCTTCTCGAATGTCTCCACAGCTCGCGCCAGGTGTTAGCGTCCAGGTTCCACAGCCAGCGTAATTGGTCGTGGCGCGTAACCAGAGGAGCTGAGTATTCGTTGCCATTGAGGTCGAAGTCGGGACAGCGATGTTGCAGGTATCGACGATCGGTGTGCCGGAAGAGATCGTGCCCGAATTGCGACAACTGGTCAGTTCAACCCAGTCCATGTCTTCTGGATGAACGTCTTCGTAGGGGGTAGATGGCTCCGGTGAATAGGCGTAGTAGAGGGTGCGATATTCTTCGTAGTCACTTGAGGTGTGTGTTTTCCACTTCACTTCGATTGGATCGCCTGGTTCGACTGGTCCGTAGTACCATGGTCGATCTCCGTAGGCCGTGATGATCCCAGGGCTATTTAGGTGAAGGTAAGAAATCCATTCATAAGCTGAGGCAAATACTGGTTTCACGGCAACGATGGTACCAACAAGGGCGGCCAGACCGGCGATCAAAGCCAGACCTTGAGTGAACTTCTTCATAGAGGAGAAGAAAGAGGAATTATGAGCCTAGTATAATCCTTCGTCTGAACTGGCAGGAGTAGGGGATGTGGACATCCGTTGACGAAACCCTGGTTTTGGGCCAAACTAGGCCAAGTTTCGTCATTCTATTGCTTTCTCTATGGCCTCTCCATCAGATATCAAAAAGGGCGTTGTGATTCAGGATCAGCAAGGTTTATGGGTCGTGAACGAGTTCCAGCATGTGAACCCAGGCAAGGGTGCTGCTTTCGTTCGTACTCGCATCAAGAACGTCCAAACAGGCAAGATGCTCGAAGTGACGTATAAAATGTCGGATAGCATCACAGTCGTTGAGGTTGAACATCGCACCATGCAGTATCTCTTCCACGACAATACTGGCTACACCTTCATGGACAAAGCCAGCTATGAACAAGTGACGATGTCTGACGAAGATGTCGGCGAACAGGGTGTGTATCTCCGTGAAGGTCTCGACGTGCACATCGCTCTCTTTGAAGAACGCCCGGTGTCTCTGGAGCTCCCACGCAAGATGGATTTCACGGTTGTAGAAACTATGGCAGCTGTCGCTGGTAATACAGCCAGCGGTAACGTGACCAAAGAAGCCATCCTCGACGGAGGAATCAAGGTGCAGGTTCCACTCTTTATCAGCCAGGGCGAAAAAGTGGTCGTGAATACAGAAACAGGGGAGTACGTTGAACGTGCGAAATAAACGAGAGAATAAAAAATATCAGCGGCCCATTGGGCCGCTGATATTTTGTTTAACAGCTGTTGTTCTATGGATTGATCGTCAGGCTTAGGTTGTTGCTCGTAACGTTACCTGTTCTGGCTCGCGTCGTGTCCCAGGCGACGGCGTAGAAGCGCATCGTACGTGGGCCGTTGTTGGCGTAGTAGGTCGTGCCAATGTCACAGGTTTCCAAGCCGTAACAGTTGCCGACAAGTGAGACATTCTCTTCTTGGTACCAGGAAATTCCCAGGTTCTGCAAAGGAATATTGTAGTTCTCGGCTTTGGCGACGAGGTGGAATAGCTGACCTGATTGAGCGGGCGAAGGATTGATGCTCGTATTCAGACTTGTACTGAAGGTGCTACCTGTTTGGACGATGACGTTTGGCGTATAGGTCTGATACCAATCACCAAAGCGATCTTCCAATCGGATTTTGAAACTGATCGTTCTGTTTTGGTTCGTCAGGTTCACGGCGCTCTTGGTGTAGTAGCAGCTGCTCGTGTTTTCACAGGTCGAGAGCAGAGTCGTACCATCTTCGTCGTAAATCTTGATTGTGAGACCATTCACGTTCGATGGGGTTGGCTGCAGAGCAAGATTGATGCGGATCGGAGCGTTTGGATTGACGGTCAGGTAAGGAGTAAGCGAAATCGCTTCTGCGCTTTCCACACCGGCTGTCACGATCGTGTTCCCACGACTGGCATAGTTCGTTTGGTTTTGCTGCGTGACGGTGATCGTGGAATTGCCAGACTGAAGAACCTGACCGCTGTCAGACGTAGCCGTTGCGTAGTAGGTGCGACTCGTATCGCTGGTTTGGGAAAGCGTCTGTTGCAAGACACAGGTACGAACGCGCGAACAAGTGTGTTGCAGAACGTTCCACTGGTCGAAGATTCTGATGGTGTAGTAAGGGCTGCCAGTACCATCTGGGAAGAGACGTGAGGTAACGGTGAACGATTCCCCAGGACGAACACTGGTTGGGACCTGGAGCACGTGCTGAGTGGCTGGAACGCCGTTATTGCTTCCACTTGGTGGGAAGATGCCCAACGTGACCGATTCGTAGGTTCCACCACTCGTTGGGTTCCAGCGAGCGATGTAGTTGTAGACGTTGCCATTCATGGCGTTCGACATGGCGGTGTCCATCGTGAAGCTGTAGCTGCAGGTGCTGCTGTTCTGACAGCTGCGCAAGACAAGGCCATTAGGACCAACGACGGACAAGGTACCAGCCGGACTCGTGATCTGATCGTTGGTGTGAGCAGTGATTGTGACACTGTCGCCAAGTTGTGGGCTCGAAGTCACGCCACGCGACGTGTTCATGTTAATCCAAGGCGTCAGATTCTGGTTCGTGTTGTTCGAAAGGCGAGGATAGACGTTCACGATGTTTGAATCGACGCGAGCACCGGTCTGCGTGTTGAGGGCACGAGCGAAATAGTAGAAGGTTGGATTGCCGACAGCAGAGCCATAGGTACCGTTGAAGGTGTAGCTACAGCTGAAACCTCCGCAGGAGCGAAGAAGTTCTCCTGTATCCGCTCGATAGATGTTGGTCGTGACGTATTGAACAGCGGCGCCGATGTTGTAGGCCGTGGCTGTGAATGTCACGGACTCGTTCAAGGCAGGATAGGCGTTTGAAACGCTGAGCGTTACCGAGCCGACGAGTGGATTGGTGTTGTCGGTCGGATTTGGCCAGTAGATCCCGGATTGGATGTTGTCGCTTGGACTGCGGGCCTGACCGAGTTCGAACTGAACGTTGAATTGCTGAGCGGAATAGATCGCTTCACCCGTGCGGTAGTTGGTGAAGTATTGATCTGGGACGTCATCAACTTGCTGAGCCCAGTTCTGACCATAGAGCTGTGCCGCCAAGGCTTCACTCGTGACCCAACGCAAGACACCATAGCGGCTCACGGCGTAGACACGTGGATCGGTCGTGATTTTAATGAGGCGAGCGCCTGGGCGATAAGTCACGTTGCCACCAATCGCGATCTGACCCATCTCATAAGGGCTGATGACGATGACGCGATTCAAATCTTCTGGGCTAAACCAGCTGTAAAACGTGCGAGCGTTTGGAAAAACATAACGCTTGCCGTCGAGGGCACGCCAGTAGACGCTTGGATTGCCTTCAATCCGGATCAAGGAGTTGAGGTAAGGTGCGGGACTGAGTGCTTGAGCCGACAGACTCAAGAGTGGACTGACGATCAAGCTGAGGAGCGTGAACGCGGCGAGCAAAAGACGTTTGTACATATGCAACCAGTATACGCGCTTTCAGGCGAGCCGTCGTTGGCGATCAAAAGAAGCTAACCATTGTTAGGGTTTTATAAAAAATCCACGTCCTGCACCGAGCGGTGCAGGACGTGGATAGACTGTGGATGCTTTTTCTTTTTAGATGTTTACGTAGTTGGAGTAGGTTCGAACACCGTTTCCATCAACGAAGACGGTGAAGTAGCTTGGCGTGCCTTCGACGTTCCAAGGAGTGTCCTGAACGCTACAGCCGTAGGCCGCGTAACAGGTCTGCACCAAGCGGCTGTTGCCACCGAGGCCTGCTGGGCTAGCGTAGATCTCAAGGCGGCTATTGTTCACGTTGGTCAATCCGCTCAAGTTGCTGCTAACCATGACCGTTGGATACTGCCAGCTCGTATTCGTACGGGCAACGTAGGTCGTGACGACCGGCGTGCCGTAGTTGTACGAGTTATAATTGTAGTAGGAGTCGTACGGGTACGTGTAGTTTGTGCCATACGTGTTGTTTCCAACCGAATTGGCATAGACATAGCCCAATTCTTGGCCGTTGACCTCTGAAACACGCAGGGCGTAGCGAGAGGAGTTGACCCAGTTGGAATCCGTACGAACGTCGATCATACAGTAATCGACGCCGTCACAGTATTTCGTGGTCTGATTCGTACTGGTGTCGATAATCGACATGCGCAAGTTCTGAATTGGACGATTGTAGCTCGTGATCTTTCCCGTCAAACGAAGGGTTCGATCAGCTGTCCATTCAGCCGTCAGACTGCGGTCCGCCGCGAACGTGTAGTTCGTGTTGGAGTAGTACGGGTAATTGTAGGTTGTGTTCCCGTAGTAATTGTACGGATACGAGTAGTTGTAATCGTAATAGTTGTTGTTCAAGCCTTGGACGTTCAAGTGGTTCGAACCGAGGCTATAACCAGCAGCATCTTTAGCGATGGCGACTAAGTCTTGTGTTGCTACCGTATCGACGTACCAGGTCATGGTACAGCTGTAGCTGGCGTAACAGGTCTGAACGATCTCGTTGCGAGACTGGTTCTTGATTTGAATCGTGACCTGGCTGGCGTCACGGTTTGAGCCCGACAAAGTGGCCGTCAATTGCGCACGTTCTGGACCGTAGGAACGGCTACCGATCGCGAGCGAGAGTGTACCGGAGAAGGTCGCCTGTGGGGCGTTGGGAGTAAACGGTGGCAGTAATGGATAAGGATAATCGCTGACTGAGCGAGTAATGTTATCGCTTGGAGTCTTTACACCATTGTATTCAGCGCTGGCAGAGTAGTCCGAAGCCTGGCGAATGGTGGAACCGATGGTGTAATCACCACGCACTGACCAAGAAAGGCTCTCAACCCAACCGCTCCAGTTGTAACCGTAGATCTGCGCAGCAACATCAGCGCTCACGATTGGGCGCAATGTGCTGTAGCGAGACACGGCGTAAACCGTCGCTTCATTTGGGAACTTCACGAGTTTTGCGCCGCCACGATAGGTGACGTTGCCACCGTTTGGAATCGCCTTCAATTCCTTGTCGCTGATCTTTTTGACCGCGCGCAAGTCATTGGAAGTAAACCAGGTATAGAAGGTGTTGATATTCGGGAACGGATATTTCTTTCCGTTGTCAGCTGCCCAATAGATGGTGGCACCAGAACCCTTCACTAAGACATTCACACGGGCCGCTTGGGCGTGCATTGGAATACCAACGACCGCAACCAAGATTGCCGCAAAGATAGCTGTAAGGAGTTTACGCATAGGAAGATAAGAATTAACCAGTAAATATAGCATAATCTAGCCAAATTGACAAGCATCGGGACCTATTTGTCAACGTCTCAAACGGTGGTGCATGACGTATTTCCGCTCTAACAACGACTTTTCCAGTATAAATAGCGAGTAAGGACGTGCCTAGACTGATCGAATTTAGTCGGAAAGAGGGCATGATTGATTTTTCTTGATCAGAAACGCTACACTGAGCCCGCAACCACCTGGGCGGGTGGTGAAATTGGCAGACACACCAGCCTTAGGAGCTGGCGCCGCAAGGCATGAGGGTTCAAGTCCCTCCTCGCCCACCACGTAAAAACCCCGCGAACAGCGCGGGTTTTTACGTGCCCCGTGAATAAGCTTCGCTTATTTTTACGGGGCGGTTTGTGTACGTTGCTGTTCGCGGGGTTCACGTGGCGCGGCCGATGAGATTTCAACTTCGTTTCTCTCAACCCGCCAGAAGCAAATATTTTCATACAAAATGCGTTTTTCTTTCCGCTCTTTACGATTCCCTAGGTTTTGCGTAGACTGCGGCCACCTGTAAGAGGTCGGGATGGTCTCGACCGAAGGTGGATGGAGTGTGAACGATGAGTCCAAAAGCGCGGAAGAAGGCAATGGCAAGGCAGCGGAGCGGGCGAACAACCCATGAACCGAAGGATGCGGCGACCGAAGCGGTCATTACACGACGGAAGCGCGTGGCACACGATGTGGTGATCAAGTACGGACGTCCCGTAGCCTGGTTCGGAGGTGTGCTGTATTTCACGGACAGGCCGGTACCGGAAGAGGTACCTGGAGCTCCCGTGCTGCTCAAGCCGGGCAGTTCTAGCGCGGTGCGTGGTCTCACGGTTGCGCAGCCGCAACCTCGTGCCCGTCCGGCGTACCTGACCGCCTGGCGACACTCGACACGTCAGTAGCTGCGACCCACTTCCGGGGAGGACGGGAGTGACTCGGTCGCACTCGTTCTTGGTTTTCTCTCTCGATGAACGAGAGGGAAGGTGAAGAATGAGAGAAGAGGATGAGGAGGAAAAAGATGTCAGTCTGCTCAAGTCAATCTTTCCCAAATCGTCCAAAACAATGAGCGCATGGTTTGAGCGAGCAAAGGACTTGTGATGACTGTCGCAAAGTAAGGAGCTTCTAACGTGATGTGTGCAATAGAATCATTCCAAATGAGGAGATCGGTCGGTAGATCTTGATGTTGTTTTGGCAAGTATTTTACTTCGTACATGCCCCTCAGCTTGTTTTTCATGTAGGGACCAGTCTTCGTCTGAGATGGATTGGTCAAAAGATCATGAAAGAAAATGCCTCGATCTTGTACGGCTTGTACGTAACGGCGATATAAATCCGGCAAAACGGTATCCAATGTGTTGGTTGAACCGATAGCGAAAACCTCCTTCGCTTCGAGAGAACGCCAATAAACCTCTTTTAATTGTTCGAGTCCATCATAAAACTGGATCTTTGGTTTATGTTTTTGGGTTGTATAGAGACCGCGTAGGTCTGGGAGGATACGTGTGATCGCCTGTTTTTTTTGTTTCAATTGATTGATACAGAGCCTCTGGATCACGTGCGATGTAGGCTTGGCGTTTTCCATGTGGCGTGGCTTGAATGAGGTTTTGGGCCAGTAAACTTTGAATGATGTGATAGCTATTTGTGCGTAGTATCCCAGTTCCTTTAGCGATTTGAGCGGGGGAGGAAGCGCCGTTCTCCAGAAGAAAGAGATAGGTTACAGCTTCGGTTTTGTTTAACCCTAGATCGCGAAGTTCTTCGAGAAGAGGCATATGTCAAAAATAAGTATATCATTTATTTGTTTATAAACAAAAGAAATATTGAAATGAACACAAAATATCCATGAATATATTTGATATAAATGGCAGCGTTTGGCAGACTAGTCTGTCCGAGCAAATATTCGGACACCGGGCTGATCACACAAAAACGTTCACGGAGGTTCTATGCGTCACCCTCAAACACCGGAAGATTTCCTGAAGGATCTCGCCTTCTACGACTACACCGCCCGTCGCGAGGATGAGAAGAAGCTCATGTTCGTTCGTCCGATCGACTTGATCGTCTGGGGGGAATGTTCCGATCCCATGATGGCAAAGGTGACTCGTAGGTCGCCTCCCACTCTCGAATGTCCTATGGGAAAGGTGTACGGCTCGGGCGAGTCGTATCTGCACGCAGTGGTGGATCAATATCAGCCTAAGCGCGTGCTCGTGCTCCCGCTCTGCTGCGGCTCATACGCCTCTAGCTACGGTGATCTCGTGAGGTGTGCCTTCCCTGACATCGAGTGGCTCTTTCCGGAGGTTCCTGACTTCTATGATATGGGCCCCTCGGAGACCGTCCTCGAATTTTTGCTGAAGGAAAAATTCTTGCAGAAGGTCTGAGTTCCAGAATGTAAGGCTTCTTGGTGCGTCGTCGCTATTCTTTCTTCGCGACGCACCCATACCCCATGTGTCGAATGTTCGTATTCGAAACATAGGATATGACCTCACAAGCAATGCTTGTTAAACCCCTAAGCCAGCTCATGATGCTGCAAACAGCGTGCCTCGTACGTAACATTCGCCGCGCTGCCTTCCACAAGCATTTGTGGATCATCTTTGGGTACTGGTTTCCCATCGCGTAAACGCTGTGTGCGTGTCGCATTATGTTGTCGACAGACTGCGCAGACGGCTCGCGACCGTTCGATAATGGTTTCTGGTACAGCGATCAGAGCCCGCGTCGTTGGAAAAAGTTCCCCGCGAAAGTCCGTATCAATCCCTGACACGAGGATGGTTTTCCCTTTGCGTAATTCTTCAATCAAAATCGGCACCAGTTCAGGCGTAAAAAAGTTCACTTCATCTACGCCGATAACAAATTTGTCTTGAATAGCGGCGCGAATTCCCTCCAAATCATTTGGTTCGACGGTATAGCCATCAAGCAGCAAGCCCGCTCGTGACTGCACTTTGCTCGTCCGCGTATCCGTCGCCGGTCGCAAACAGATCAACGGAATCTGTTGCTGCTGAAAAATCTGAAGATGACGAATCAACTCCAACGTCTTCCCACTCGACATAGGTCCAGCGAAGAAAGTGAGGCTGCCGTGTTGGAGGAGGGTGGTGGGGGAGGGCGTCATGCATTTAGTCTTTTAGCAGGTTAAGCCATTCTTCAGGAAGAGAGCTTGAGCTATGGAAGCGATGTAGACCAGAGATTAATCTTTTTGCTAATTCTCGATTTCCTGCATCAAGTAAATTTTGAATTTTGGCCACAAATTGAGCGACAACGAGATCAGTCATGGCTGTTAAGGCGTCTTCCTCTACTTTAGCGTTGAAGCCTAAGCCTACTTCATGAAATGAAAGGTCAGCTAATTCATTTTCGGACTCTTCTCGATGAGGAGTAGTAGACCTTCGTCCTTCCTGTCCTTTTTCTGCTGAGAAATGGAGCGGCCAGCCTAGTTTCATAGATCAATTCTTTTCTTAAGTTGCTCTAATTGTCCACGTTCTAGATCAGTTTTTGGTTCCAGGGATAAGCGACCGTGCCAGCCGAGGCCTAGAGACATCGCCTTTCCTAAATGCATTCGTTGCAGAACCTTGCCTTCGACGGGTGCGGGTTCTGGGTACCAACGAACGCTATCTTCGTCGTACTGAATCTGAACAAACTGCCTTCCCATTTTTCCTAGACAAGCCAATCGTTGTGGAGTGACTAACTCACTAGTTAGAGGATCTGTAGCGTCTAGTAATGCATCGTCTAACTCCTCTAATAAATTACCCCGATCATCCGGAGTAAGATCGTAAACATATTTTAAAAAGCCCTCAGCTCTTTTTTTGCATTCTTGCACATGTCGAGTTAATGCTGCACGCCATAGCTTTTCGTGGTTCAATTGACTGTCTTTTCCGGTTTCGCCCTTGAGGAGTTCTGCCTCTCCTTGGCTCATCTTTTCTTTATTCCAGCCGAAACCATACGCTGCCCAGGCATAGCCACCCACACTGATATTTGCTAGGAGTTCGACCTCAGCAACGTTACATCCATGTTTTTTCTGTTCAAAATACCACTCAAATGAATCTCGCAGAACATGTTTAGCAATCCCTTGATTCTGAACTTCGTCAGGTAATTTGAATCCTATGTGAACAACAGACAGCGCTTTTTTAGGTTGTGAGTCGTCTTTTTCATCAAATTCGACATTTAAAGAAAGATTGCGATCTATCTCAGCTTCCATTTCATCTTTTTTCATTTTAAGTTTGATATTGATGGTACCCTGCATGCTTGTTTCAGAAAAGCTTCCGTAGCCAATATCTAGAACTCCATTGTCCGTTTGTCCATCCCACTCGGGCAGATATTTTCCAATATCAAAGGCATCGCATAAGCCGGTCAGTCGCTCAGTAGACTCAAACGTTTCACGAACAACCATTACCTGACTTAAGGCGAGGGGTGGATCGATTAAATTTATTCCCTGAATCTTCGTTTGTTCCAAGTGTTTCGCAAAGTGTGAAAGTTCAGCGATGTAGTTTTCATCCTGTAACTTTTTTGCAAAGTAAGGACCGAACTGATTTTCAAAGAACCTTAAACACAATTCCGAAAGAAAAGGAGATGTTTTCGAAAGCGTTATATACGTTTGATATGCCTCAGGCTGCCAAGCGGTATAGAGGTCGCAGGTTTTTACTAGTTCAGGTTCAATATCTTTCCAAATAAGTCGACCAACTTCTTCAGATGCGATTGCGCGTGTTGGAAAATCTTTTAAGGTCGGATCCTCGAAAGCTGCGCGAATACGTGCCGCCTGGTCTTCGTCGGAAAGTCCTACAAGCGAAGCTGAAAAATCTGCAAAACGCTTTTTCCCATCTTCTTGATGCTGTTCTGCGACTAACTCTTCGGTCTGTATTTGTAGGGTTTTTAGTTCTTCTACCAAAGCTCGTGTTTCTTGAGCCAGAGCTGCTTCTGTTTGCGCAAGCTCTTCAGGATCCGCCTTAGCAATTTTCCCTTCGGCATGCGGGTCATCAATAAATTCTTCCGCTAAGGCACTCAAATCTGGAACATCTTCAGCGGTAGTTATCGCAGGCGGACTAACTCTGAACATACGTTCGACACCTTCAGCGACCCCTTTGGTTGTCTCCAGTGATTTTTGTAAGCCTAAGACATCGAGTGACAGAGATACGTCTCGCCTTGTCATTTTTTCCAACCTAGACCGCGGTCGAGATACCTCCGGAGCGAATGACATATGAAAATATTAAGCAGAGAAACGCTTGAGAATAGATTCCAAAGAGAGTTGATCTTTGCGAGTCTGTATCTGTACCGCGAGTGAACGAATACGACGAAGCCGCTTCTCGATCAAAAAAACTCGTTCCGAAATTTGAAAGAACGTTTGCTTAGGTCCGTCCGCTACGCCGAGTTTCATCTCACTTATGATACTCCTTCCCCTTCAATATTGTCTCTGCCCTGTATAATTGCTCCAATAATAAAATCCTAGCGAGAATATGCGGTACCGTTTGTTTCCCAAAAGATACCGTTCGAATCGCCTTTTCTCGCACGGCCTCATCTAATCCCCACGCTCCTCCAATCACAAACCCCAACGCTTGCCCCGTTTCTGCTCCTGCTTTCACTAACTCCGCCCATTCCTCTGATGACAGATTCTTTCCCCGTTCATCCAGAGCGACAAACGGCATCGTTCCCACTGTTCGTAAAATCCCCTCCGCCTCCTTTTCTTTCACTTTATTCGGATCCGGTTTGGCCGATCCGCTGGCTCCATCCGGCAATTCTTTGATCTCAAGCTGTGCAAAAGGCCCCAATCGTGTGCAGAAGCTGTGGATAGCCTCTCTTTGCCAGTCTTCGTGAGGCGAACCGACCGCAAAAATCCTCAATTTATGCATAAGAAAAATAGGCGTCTCTGGCGATGTGCTCAAGTTCTTGACATGCCAATCTGACTTCTATATAGTACTGGCACTTCACAAGAAAAGCACCACCTCCCACGACCAGACTGGCAGCACCTGGGGAGCAATGGAGACACCGAGCACGAACGAGCGCACGATGACTCCTTGAGTCATCAGCGCTTGCCCCTCGGGTCAAGCGCCTTTTTGTTGAGACGGTCATAGACTAGGTCCGAGTCCCTCGAACCTGATCTGTGTCCGCCTCGCACCTAGCGAGTCGGACTGTCTTTTTGACAACAGAACCAAATGTATAACGTAGTCAGTACGTTATACGTGCAAGGCATTGGATAGTACTTCGTTTGTACAGAACGAGTACTTAATTGCAATTTCGCCATTCTGTTTTATCTGATCGCAAGATCAGGAACTGGATGGTCAAAGCACGTAAGGGCATACGGTGGATGGCTTGGCAGTAGAAGCCGATGAAAGACGTGGTAGCCTGCGATAAGCTTCGGGGAGGCGGCAAACAGCCTTTGATCCGGAGATTTCTGAATGGGGAAACCCCCCTGGTAATGACCAGGGACCTGCCGCTGAACACATAGGCGGTATGGAGGGAACCTAGGGAAGTGAAACATCTCAGTACCTAGAGGAAAAGAAACAAATTAAAGTATTCCCTAAGTAGTGGCGAGCGAAAGGGGAGAAGCCGAAACCATTATGATGAACTTACACACCGAGTAGGACGCAAGTTTTACCGCGGGTGTGAGGGAGGGCTTGGGCCGCCGTCATAAATGGGGTTGTTGGACAAAACATGCTCGACCCATGTAGAGCGCATAGAGAAGATGTGTGTTAGTTGAATCCGCTGGAAAGCGGAACCAAAGACGGTGATAGTCCGGTAGACGAAAATACACATCTCATATGGTTTTGAATCCATAGTACAACGAGGCCCGAGAAACCTCGTTGGAAGCAGGCACGACGATGTGCCAAGGCTAAATACTTCTACTGACCGATAGTGAACAAGTACAGTGATGGAAAGCTGAAAAGCAGCCCGGAAGGGCGATGAAATAGTCTCTGAAACCGTATGCTTACAAGGAGTTGGAGCGGGTAGCAATATCCGTGACAGCGTTCCTATTGAAGAATGAGCCAACGAGTGTGCTGCATGTCGCTCGGTTAAGTCCCTGCGGGGACGAAGCCACAGTGAAAGCGAGCCTGAATAGGGCGTTTTGGTGGCATGCACACGACCCGA
>JAGOTP010000016.1 GCA_018061755.1 Patescibacteria group bacterium
AGTACGATTTTCGACTTCTTGTTTTTCTTCCTGTATCAGCATTTCGCCCCGTCGCATTTGCAGGTCATGTGGTTTTTGGCCTCAGTCTGCACTGAGCTTCTTTTGATCTTCTCACTCCGTTCTTCACGTTGGTTCTTTCAAACGGTGGCACCGCCTAAAGCTTTGTGGATCACGACGTTTGTGGCGGCTGGTTTGGCCTTCCTCGTGGCTACGACTGAGCCGCTTATGACCTGGTTTTCTTTCCCTCGTCCGACCCTACCCCTCCTCGCGCTCACCGGTGGGTTGGTGGTTGTCTATTTCCTGTGTACGGATGTGGCAAAACGCCTGTATCTTCGCTGGCTGGAACCGAAATTCTCCTAAGATTGTCATAAAGATTCATCTCTGGCGTTCCTAGGATCGTTATTCTTTTTCATTTTATGAACGAATCTTCTACAGGATCTTCGACGGTTGGACGTTGGGTGGTCGTGGCGGCCTTGATTTTAGGTGTTTGTGGTGTTTTATCAGCTCATTTCATTGCTCAAGGTTACGTGAAATCAAAGGAGCAGTCTGTCGCCAGCAACGCAACGATTACCGGTTCAGCCGAAAAAATTGTCTCGGCTGACAAGGTAAAATGGTCGATTCAGCTCTCACGAACTTCCTCGACTAGCTCAGAGCAGATTGCTAATTTGCTGCGACAGGATGAACAGCGTCTGCGCGAGGCTCTTAAAAAGGCTAATATCCTTGAGGCGGAGATCAGTGTCCATCCTATAGCTCTTCACCCGAGTTCCTACGACAGTTACGGCAGTCAGGTCATCGTAATTGAATCGAAACAGGTCAATGAGGTGGGTGGATTGGCAGCAGAGATCGGTCCAGATTTCCTCAAACAAGGCTCGACGCTGGCTACCAACGGTCTCGACTTCTTTTATTCCGATCTCTCCAATCTTCAAAAAACTCTCACCAAAGAGGCTTTGGCTGACGCGCGTAGACAGGCTGACGATCTGCTCGGCGATCAAGTGAAGCAGATTCAAACCGTCGGGTCTTCTCAGATGCGGGTCAGTCCTGAGCAGGTGTCGCCACGTGAATACGACTACGGCTACGGAAGCACGGATACATCTTCTATAAAGAAAAAGGTCACAGTGACCGTGGTAGTGGATTTTCGGTTGAAGTAGACGCATAACGGACAAGCGAGCCCCGTGCAGCGCACGAGGCTCGCTTTTGCTATGCTGTAGGCATGTCACAAAAATTGTTCTTTGCTCTTTTGGGCACGCTCTATGTTTTAGCTCTAGGCTGGTCGGCGATTGGGGTACAGGATTATCTCACGTGGTTCATGGAGATTATCCCGAGTCTGATTGGAGTGGGTATTTTGGTCGCGACGCATCGTCGCTTCCAGTTTTCTCGCGTAGCCTATGTCATTGTCTTCCTACATAGCCTCGTGCTCTTTGTGGGTGGAAAGTATACGTATCCCGAAAATCCACTCTTTGCTTATTTGGCTCAAGTCTTCGATTGGCCGCGCAACAATTACGACAAATTGGGCCATTTCGTCCAAGGATTTTTCCCAGCCTTTTTGATCCGTGAATTGGTCATTCGTTTGAAAGTCTTCGCACGTCCAGGTTGGATTACAGCCTTTGTCTTAGGAATGGTTGCGTTGATCACGGTGGTCTACGAATTGCTCGAATGGTTGGCGGCTGTGCTTATGGGCGGCTCGGCGGATGCCTTTCTTGGGACGCAAGGCTATATCTGGGATACACAAACAGACATGTTCCTCGCTCTGTTAGGAGGGGCGATCGTCTGTTTCTTCTTTGGCGCTTGGCACGATCGCTATCTCGCGAAACGTACAAAAGCTCAATAGTTCTCGGTTTGAATCTCCATTATTTTTTACAGGCTTTGCACACACCAAAAAACTCTAACGAATGTGAGTGAATTTCACGGAAGCGGGTTGCTTGTTTCAAGACCCGTTTTTCGAGCGACTCAAGTTCGCAGTCAGGAATTTCCTCAATCAAGCCACAGGTTTGGCAGATAAGATGATGGTGATGCTCGCCGTCTTCTTCCACCCATTCGTACGAGGCGAAACGTTGGTCGATCGTGACATGGCGGACCAGACCTTTCTCTTCGAATGATTTGAGGGTGCGGTAGAGGGTGGCGAGATCGAGTTCGTGAGGAACAAAGGTGTTGGCCAACATCGCCGTGGTCAGTGGTTTGTGCGCTTGTTGCATGTATTTCGCGATCGCTAAACGACTCGGCGTTGCACGAAAACCGGCAGCGTTGAGTTGATCTTTGAGAGACGGGCGAAAAGAGGTGGTCATTTGCAAGTAGACTAGACTATATGCGAACAAAAAACAAGAATAGGGTTAGAATAGGAACTTCTATCTAGAAGAAAAACACACGTAATCGATACATGACTTACGAGACACGTCCTCTGAAGTGTTTATTTTTGTTTAAGGAAGCGACTCTTGACAAATGCGAATCACTTGCATTAAGTTATGACGGTCGTGGCCGCTAGGAAAACGGCTGCGCCCGGAGAACACCGATGAACAAAGACGACCAGAAGATGGGCCTCCCCATCGCGGACAAGCCCAACCACGCCATCTGCTGCCTCGACAGCGACGGCAAGACCCGTCGTACCATCTGGGGCGCGTTCCTGCCCGAGGACGTCATCGTCCTCCGGCGGGAGTACCCCGAGATCCCGCCGGCCCTGATCGCGGAGCTCACCACGCCGGACACTGACACCCACGTCGAGATGATTCCAGCGCCGCGGCTCCTCGAGGTGCTGGTACCGCTCGAGCTCATGGCGCGCTACCTGCGCCGCGAGTTCTCGCAGATCAAGCGGGGCATCCCCGAGGGCCTCAAGATCGTCGCGAACCCGCTCTCGATTCTCTCCTTCGTGGAGGGGGTAGTGCAGCGGGTGATCACGCCCGAGACCGAGATGATGCACAAGCCGGCGGAGAAGCTCGCGCTGCGCACGGGGGCCGTCGAGAAGCTCAACGCGCTCTTCGAGCGGCACTTCGGTCTTCAGCTCGCGTTCGGCTGCAGCTGCTGCGCCCTGGTGTTCCGCACCGAGGACCGCGACGCCGTACTCGGCAGCGAGTACTACAACAAGCGTGAGCAGATGGGCCGCTTCTTCGACTCGGACATCCTGGCCGCGAATGGTCGGCTGTTCGGCCCGGTGCCGATCGGGGAGGTGCCTGAGGCCTTCCTCAACGGTTCGGTCGACTTCGGGGTCGAAGAAGTGCTGAGCTATCAGCGTTACGCGCGCGTGGCCTGCGCGTGCCTCGACGAACATCCTGGCGACAACGTCGTCGACATCAACGCCTGGTACAACCGCGCCGCCTGCTTCGTGGGTGGCCAGTGCCAGAAGGCGGGCGACCACTGCCCGCTCCCTCCGAAGGTGTGAACCTCGTGGCCCTCTTGCGCGTACAACTCGCGCGGGGGGCCGCAACTAATTCTATGCAATTCATCTTTTTTATCTCGCTCGCCCTGAGCGGCTTGTCGATTGCCTGGCATGTCTTTCTCGAAGACCATCCGTCTTTAAAGATGACGTTCAAACAGCGATCAAAGTGGTTTGTGTGTGGCGTTTGTCAGATCTTTTGGGGATCTCTGCTTTTTTCAATCATGGTGTCGCCATTCAGGTTGGAGTGGAGAGGCGTTTTTACATGGCTAGGTCCCTATTTGAATTGGTTCAGCACTTGGCAGGCTATGGCGATGACTGCTTATTTGATGCGATATCTGTTTTTGCTTATCCTCGAATCAGTCAAGGAAAAACTTCGTAAAACCGTATGATTATTGGGTGCCTTGGAAAAGGAGGGAGTGGTAAGTCTACCCTTGCAACTCTGCTCACGAAAACAATTACGCAGAGTGGTGATCATGTGTTAGCGATCGATGCCGACCACAACATGGATTTTAGTTTTAACCTCGGTGCCGAACAAGAAGGGATCAAGTTTTTGGGATCCGCTCTTCCGGAGATGTTGAGCTATTGCGGACTGAAAGACGGTGAGAAGTACACGGAAATCTTCTTTCGAGAAGAGTTTCCGCGATTTTCATTCACAAAAGACAAAGATTCTTTTACACAAGCTTTTACCCAGACAATCAACGATACGACCTCTGTCATGATCGCCGGACCGCATACGGACAATATACTGCACGGTTCTCACTGCAGTCACTCGCTAGTGACTCCGTTAAAAGTGTATCTTCCGTTTTTGGAGCTCGCTGAACACGAGTTTGTTGTAATTGATGAGAAGGCCGGATCGGATGGCGCTGGTGCCGGGATCTGTACTGGTTTCGATGCCGCGTGTGTCGTTGTTGAGCCGACACGCCATGGCGTGAAAGCCGCCGAGCAGATCTGTGAGCTGTTAAAGTACTACGATACACCTTTCGTCTTCGTTGGGAATAAGGTGCTGAGTCAAGTGGACGTTGATTTTCTGAACATGCATCTCCCTCAATCTCCTGTAACTTGTTTGCCAGCAGATCAAGCTACGAGACACCTTGTTTTGTCGGAAGAGAATCGTCGTGAAATTAAAAAGATCTTATTTATTCTTGGAGGCCTAAACAACCATGATCGACAAGAACGTAGCCTAAAAAAAATCACACGAAACAAGCAGTTCGCGCAGACGAAGATTTCAGGGCAAATTCTTTGAGTCCATTGTTGTAGGCTATATCTTGTCTGGATCTCAGAAGATGCAAGCTCCAATCCATCCCTATCCCTGTGAAGGTCGGTATTTCTCAGCGAAAAAACAGTTTTTACTGGATAAGTGCAAGGCATGATCGAAAGTGGGCGAGAGCTGTTAAAGACGCACGGCTACGCGTGGGTTATGAACCAGACATATTCTCTGTGTTTTCGGTTGGCATTGATCCTGTGATCGGATGAATTGGGCTGTGATGAAATCTCACGGTTGGATGATCTAAGCCGCTTTTAAATAACTCTGACGAATTCGTTCGGGAAAATGTTCAATCGCATACCGTAGAGTAGTTCTTCCCATTGTCGATATATGTTTGGTGAGGAATGCTTCTAGCCATTCCTTTCCGCAGTGTTTCCCGATCTCCCGTAACATCCAGCCTACTGCTTTTTGTAGCAAGTCATGGCGATCATTCAAGAGCGCCTGCGCGATGATAAGTCCATAGTGGGGATCACCTTGTCTGATCCAGTGGAGAGTTGCGATCATCGCGATACGACGTTCCCAGAGCAGAGGAGAGGAAGCGAGTTCTAGCAAGCGAGCTTGAATTGTTTTTGTTGGCTGCGTACTCAAAAATCCACCCACAATCGGCGGAGCACTTGTATCAACCAGGTCCCAGTTATTCACAAATTTAGTGTGAGTGAGGTAGAGCTCATAGATTTGTTTCTGGGTTTCTTCTTTGCCTTTTCGGAACCGCTCTATGAGTAGAAGTAGTGCGAGAAATCGTTCTTCATGAAATGGAGAGCGAAGTAGAGCTAGTACATCTGTTTGAGAAAGTGACACACAGCCTCGAGCGAGTTGTCTGAGTTTTGGCACCGTAATTCCCAGGAATTGATCACCTTCGGCATAGTCACCCGGCCCGGTTTTGAAGAATCGAGCAGAGCTTTTCGCTCGTTCAGGTGAGGCGGCTGTTTTGAGTCTTTTACGCAACGCGTCGAGGTTTGCTTCACGTGATTTCATAGAAATACCTTACCATAGAGGGTCCTTTCCCTCTTCTTTTGAACGATTTATGGTATTCTGAGCCGCATATGATTGGCTCTCTGCGCGGCACATTGATTGAACTGGGCGGAAATTGGGTCTTGCTCGAAGTTGGCGGCGTTGGTTATCGCATCCAATTGTCTTCTTCCGTTTTGGCTTTGTTGCGCGTCGGACAAGAGCAGTTTTTCTATATTCATGAACAATTACGGGAAGACGCGCACGAGTTATATGGTTTTTTGTCTTCACAAGATTTGATCTTATTCAATAAATTGTTGAGTGTATCCGGAGTTGGTCCCAAAGTTGCTATGACTCTACTGTCTCTCGGATCGGCTGATGCCGTGCAGCGTGCGGTGATGTCTGGCGATTTGGAGACGCTGACATCCTTGCCAGGAGTTGGGAAAAAGACGGCACAAAAGATCATTTTAGAATTGAAAGGACAATTGGTGGAGGCAGAGGGTGTCCCTTCCGCTGATCGCGATGTGGCAGACGCCCTCCAGGGGATGGGCTACAGTGCAGCCCAAGTACGCGACGCCTTGAAGCAAATTCCAAGTGATCTGACAGATCCTTCTGAACGCATCCGTGCGGCTTTGAGAATGTTGGCGTAAGGTTATTCTATGGTTCGTCTCACCCACGTTCACGATCGCACCTTATGGGAGGCGTTTGTGCAATCTGATGTTTGGAATGCCTTTCCTCAGGCGTGGGCCTGGGGCGAATTTCAGATGGCTCGTGGACGAAAAGTTGTGCGTTTGGCGTTAGTTGATGAGGCTGGGAAGTGGCTCGTAGCCGGGCAGGGGATTTGGTATCCCAAACGGTATGGCACGGGCTATTGGTTGTTCCCACGTGGACCGGTCTTTGCGCCGCAATTGACCGAACCGCGCGAGCTGTTCTGTTTGTTTTTGGAAAAATTGTTTGAGGTCGAGCTGCCTGAGAAAGGATTATTTTTCCGCGTTGAACCTCCGCTTACCTTGGTCGAGGGGCGAGGGATGATGCCGCTCCGTATGCAGCGGACGCGCGCACTGGAACCAGCTTCAACCGTGATACTTGATCTAAAACAAACGCAAGCTGAATTGCTGGCCGGCATGCATCCCAAAACACGTTACAACATTCGAGTGGCAGAACGGCATGGAGTGGAAGTGCGAACCGGCTCTGATGAAAAAGACATTGAATTATTCTTGCGTTTGACAGCGGAGACAGCTGAACGTGACAAGTTCCTCTCACATGAGGCTGAATATTTGCGGGCGACCTGTGAAGCTCTGTTGCCGTCTGGGTTCGCTCGTTTACGTTTTGCGGAGTGGCAAGGGCGATGTTTGGCCGCCAATATGGAAATCGCCTATGGCGATACCGTGACCTATTTGCACGGATCCTCCTCTTCTGAGGATCGTCAGGTGATGGCGCCTTACATCTTGCACTGGGAAGCTATCAAAACAGCCCAAGCAGAAAATGCTGCTTTCTATGATCTGTATGGCGCGAATCCTCGTTTACAATCGAACGTCTATTACAAGTCTTCTTGGGAAGGAATCACACGTTTCAAACGTGGTTGGGGTGGAAAAGATGTAGATTTGATGGGGACGTGGGATTTGCCGGTCAATAAATTCCTGTATTATTTGGCTTTTCCCAAGTTGTTGTGGAGAGGGGATTTAGCATAAAAACAAGCAGAGAAAAGTTGACAAAATCGCTTTTTTAGGGTAAGAAAAAGCGTTCTTTTGAAATCTGTTCGCGGACAGAGAGCTGTGGATTTTTCGTCCATAGCTGCCTGTCCGCGAAGGTTGCCGATCGTCGGTGATAGCGGCAGAGAAAGGCCCAGACATCATCATGTTGATTCGTCTTCGTTCCCTGGCCCTCGCGTTCGCGCTCCTCGGTTGCGGGGTGGCGGCTCCGCCCGCTGCCGGCAACGATGAGGGCTGCGACGTCCCCGCTGCGCTCCCCGACGCATCGCCGGACCACGTGTCCGACGCGGCGGCCGACGAGCCGGTGCTCGACGCGGCGCTCCCGCCGGACGCACCCGCGCCCGACGTCGTCATGCTCGACGCCGCGCTCGACCAGGCGGACGTGCCCACGCTCGACCAGATCGACGCCGGGCCGCGAGCGCCGTTCAGCCTCATCGTGCGTGTCACGCCCAGGTCGGACATCCGTATGGTGACGGAGCTCCGGTTGTGGACGTTGTCTCACGGTCGGCTCGTCCTCAATCAGATGACCGAGATGCAGCCCCAGTTCCGCGGCGGGGAGTACACGCCTGGAACCATCCGCATCGCGGATGTGCCGATCGAAGGGGTGACAATTCGCATCGGCTGGCGCTGGGTCGTCGACGAGTTCGGCGGGACCGCAACCACCGAGATCTACGACCTGGAGCCTGGCTCCAAGACGCTCCGCATGCGCGGCCAGGTCTCCATCTATGACCAGTACGGGCGGCGCTGGTTCCTCTACCTGCACCGCGTGGACATGGCGCCCGGCCAGTGGTTCCGCCTCCGGCCCGAGCGCTTCCCGGGCCCCTGCGACGACGGGTTCACGCTGCTCGCCAGCGGGCTCTGCTACGAGGAGTAGAACTCCCCGCTAGATGACCGCTCCTTCCTCCTCGACGACCGGTTCTCGGTTCGTTGTCTGTCAGGCTCCCGCTTCTTCCCACCGTCTCCTCAGTGCCCTGACCACTGAGATTCCTCTGTTCTCCTCTTTGAGAAGACAAGAGGAATAAAAGAAACCCTGCACCACTCGGTGCAGGGTTTCTTTGTAGCTTGATGTTGATGTGCAACTAGTTCTTCTTTCCCGACATCTGCTTGTCGCCCTCTTTCGTGCAGCAGTCCATGTCACCACAGCAACCATTGCCTTTCTGCATATTGAACACGCGAGCGAGGCTGTAGCGACCGGCGCCGAGACAGGCGAGGGCAACAAGGCCGGCCAAGTTCACGAAAGGAAGTTCCCCCTGCTTCAAGCTGAACTTGTGGGCGAAGACGAAGGCGACCAACATGACGATTCCACCCAAGACGGCTGCGACACTTGTCCACAGTCCAAGCAGGATGGCGATACCACCGACGAACTCAACGAGAGCGGCGACGTAGGCGAAGAAGCCTGCGGCAGGGAAGCCCATGCCTCGGATCATTCCCGTAAACATCTCCATTCCTGGAGCATTTCCAAACAATTTTCCGTAGCCGTGCATGACAAGTGAGGCACCGACTCCGATACGGAGAGCGAGCAAACCGATATCGCGCGCCGATCCACAACACTTCATGGAGGTATTCATAGTGCCCATAGTTTACGATCTTTGGTATACTTTCTGCAACTTCACTCCTCTTTGGTCTTTTTCGGATCCTCTATGGTCCAAACCACTCTTTCTACCCAGACGAAAGTCATGCTGGTCACAGGTGCGGCGCTTGCAACCGGTCTTGCCGCTTATGCCCTCGGTTATCTCGATTACGATTGGCGTCTCTGGCAGACCGCGCCTGATCAAATCGTGCAACAGAACGTTGGCCAACAAGGTTTAGGTCAACAGCAACAACCGGAGAATACGGGGTATCAACCGCCAAGAGAGGTAACCACAGAAGATGCGGTAACCCAGCCAGCGTTGACTATTTACACCGACTCACGTCTACCTGATGCGATCGCGGGTCAAGCTTATGAAACGCGTCTTACATCTAGTGGAGGAACGGACGTGCGCTGGTATCTGGAACAGGGTGCCTTGCCAGCCGGGCTGACGTTGGATGAGGAACGAGGAATCATTCGAGGAACGGCTGTGCAGCCCGGATCTTCAGCCTTTCGTTTGAAGGTCTACTTCACAAGCGGTCTGGCGATGCGTCAAAGTCAGTTTACGTTGAATGTCGTAGCTGCTCGGACAGTGACTGACAATGAAGAACAGATCGTGACCCCACCGGGTGTGAATCAAGGTGTGAATGCAGCTGTTACGAATCCACAGGGTCAAGCTCAAATTACGACAACATCCTTACCAGCGGCTCGTGTTGGTCAATCGTATCGTGTGATGCTTGAAGCTACGGGAGATGTCCCAAGTGCACGGCAGTGGAGTGTCCAGGGAAACTTGCCGACGGGCATCGCTTTGAGCTCGGCTGGTGAGTTGTCCGGAACGCCAACTCAGGCTGGTACGTCTCTCGTAACGATCATGCTGGAGACGCGCGATGCGAGTGGCGCGATCAATATGTACAGAGTGGCTCGCCAATACACAGTTGTGGTTCAAGAAGCGGTGGTGAATCCTCCAGCTCAGCCAGCTCAGCCTGGAATTACGGTTTCGAGTAACTATCTCCCGGATGCACGTGTTGGAGATCAGTACCGCCATCAATTGATCGCGACAGGCGGTGCTGCCAATGCCAGATATCGTTGGATGTTGGCGAACGGAGTAAATCCACCACCGGGATTAACCGTGTCTGCTGAAGGTCTGGTATCTGGTACGCCAACGCAATCCGGGGACTATCGCCTTTATCAAACCATCGTAGTTGTTGAAGGCCAGCCGAATATCTCAGCGACGGTTGATTTGAGTCTGAAAGTATTGCCTCAACAGACGACTCAGCCGCCTGTTCAACCGCCCGCAAATCCAGGTCCTACATCTCTTTTGATCAGTGGCGGCTATCCAGATGGTGGCATCGGTGGCTACTACTCTTCCCGTCCGCTCGAAGTATCAGGAGGTGTCGCTCCTTACGAATGGGCGATTGTGAATGGGAATGTTCCAAGTGGGTTATACTTCTCGCCAAATAGTCAGATCGCTGGCTACGCCAACCAATACGGTATCTTCACCTTCACGGTTCAGGTTCGCGATCAGTCTGGTCGTACCACGCGTACTGATCGCACGATCCATATCCGACCAGCGCAACCTGTGATTTCTGCGAACATCGATCCAGATTTGGCCAACCGTTTGCGCCGTATCGACTTGATTGGGGTACAGGTCCACGACTTGATTAAGCTCCAAGATGACGGTAATCCGGATACGCAGCATGATACGACGGTTTACTACATCGGTGCTGATGGTCGCCGTCATTCCTTCCCGAATCCAAAAGTCTATTTCACTTGGTTCCCTGATTTCTCCCGTGTCCGCATTGTTGCCCCAACTGAACTGGCAGATCTTCCCCTTGGCGCGAACATTACCTATCGTCCAGGCTCACGCTTAGTGAAGTTTATGACGGATCCACGCGTCTACGCCGTTGATTCTGACCGTCGTCTGCGTTGGGTCAAGGTCGAAAGTGTGGCTCAAGCCCTCTACGGCCCGTTCTGGGCACGCCAAGTCGATGATATCTCTGACGCTTTCTACCTGGACTATCGCTTTGGACAGAGCGTTGATACGTCAGGTGACTACAGCGTGAGCGGAGCGGCGGGGACGGCAGCTTTCCCCAGCGACGTATTGCCACGATAGAAAAGGAAAAAATAAAACACACCGCGTCCTTGATTGGGCGCGGTGTGTTTATTGTCTATCCAGAAAACCCCGGATGCAGGCCATGGCTAGTGGAGATGAATGACGGTCGAGTAAGGCGATCTTACGCTTTGAAGTGTGCGATGATCCCTAGTATGTATTCGGCGGAGCAAAACGAGGGGGGCGACCTATGTCTATTTAAGCAATGTCACATTTGTGACAAGATTGTCTAAAATGTGACATTGTTCATTATCCAGTTGTTCAGGCTAACAATGGCTATTTGTAAAAATAAGCCATCAAAAACTCATTCGCCCAGTTGAGAAAGATAGTCTTCTAAGTTCTCAAGCACGTTTTCGACCATTCTCTTTGCATTTTCATGCATCTCTGCAAGTGTGCCGTAATAGGTGTTTCCCGAGTCGTAAGTTTCGGTTCGTAGAATGGCTCGAGGGCTACTGGTGGAAGCTTCTTTGGTGGCTGCTTCCCAATTTTTGGTGGTTTCTGTAAAAAATGTATCAAATGGCTGAGCATTACTGACTCGGCGTGCAAGGCGAAGCGCTATACCACGCTCTCCTCGTTCACGTAATGTCATAGCAGCGGATGCTCTACTCACTTGATTGAATAAAGTTGCTCTCAGTTTGTCCAAAGCAGCTCGCTGCTCTTCTATCAGCACGTCTCTAACGCCGTGATCAACGTTCTGAAAGCTTCTTGCCATGCGTTGCTCTATGCCAGCCACAACCCCATCAATAGAGCTGCGTATTTGCATAAAAAACGCACCAAAACGCTGCTCTAGAAAGTCGCTTTCTAAGCGGTCTATACATGTCTCTAGCGCGGCACAAGCGTTTATATAGTCTGAGTTGTTATCTCCTCGGCTATTAGCGCCTACCAAATGCTTTCTCTCTACCAATCTAGAAACTTCCTGTGCTGCTCCCCATCCTTCAGGAAAGAACCACAATATTCGGCGACGATCTTCGAATGTCGCGTTACGCCCAAGAACTTCTCTAAGGGCTGAATAGACGTCCTTACCATCCTCAGCTTGTACTCTTTCTTTGGTCATATGGGCTCTATTGTAGCATAAGTAAAGACCAGAGCCTGCTTTTGCGTGAACCCCCCTCTTAACTTTTTAAGAGGGGTTAATGGTAGGATTGAAAAAGTTTTGCAATTGTTTTCTTAAAAATCTATGCCCTGAACCGCTTTTGAGAAAGCGCTCCCTTCCCAACGCATCGGACTTATTTAGATAAGCTTCATAATAAATCATAACCCAAGGACGACGCTCAGCTGTAGATATATTTTTCCCTGCGTTATGTGAAGACAGACGTTGTTCGATGTTTTCTGTAAAGCCCGTATACCATTGAAAATCCTTTTGACTTTGCAGGAGATAAACGAAATACATATGTCTACTCCGTTCCAGGTTTTTGGATGGGTGTCAATTCGTGCGTCTAACTCAGTTTGAGATGGCTGTGGATCTTTATTTTCTATATGGTTGCACCACGTGAATCCCCGTGAAAGCACAAACAAAAACCACCTCGTAAAAATAAGCGAAGCTTATTCACGAGGCACGTAAAAATCCCTGCTTTCGCGGGGATTTTTACGTGGTGGACCGTGTCGGAGTCGAACCGACGACCTCCGCCTTGCAAAGGCGGCGCTCTACCAACTAAGCTAACGGCCCAAATCGGTTTTTCGAACGACACTTAGCCTAGCAAACAACCCTGAACTCGGCAATAAACGGGAGGGGATGATATACTGCTAGCATATGAGCACTGAAAACAAATTCTTTGGATCTGCTGCACCAGAAATGTCAGCTGAAGAGCGTGCCAAGGATGGAGACTGGTCCGATGTTCGACCTGTTGAGCGGGCGAGAGTGCAGGCGGAAGTTTTATCTGAGCAGCTAGATGCGACCCGTGTTCTACAGATGGATGAGATCGGTAATATTCGCCGTGCTGCTGAGGCTGCTGCTCGTAAGGAGCAAGAGTATAAGAAAGCAAGTGGAAATCAAGAAATAACACGAGTTATGCAATCTCCTATGGAAGCCGAGAGCGGACAGGCTGATGGGATAGGGTCAATCTCTGATGATACGGAGGATCTAGATATTCCAAAGGGAGAATTGGAGGCGGGAGATGTAGTTGTCCCAGACGAGGAAACAAGCGTTGATCCAATGGTGGGAAAGGTGTTGGAAATTCAGCGACCAGCACCTAAACCTACCGGCGATGCGGAACAAGATCATCTTGCCAAAATTAAACACATTTATGAAAAGACTTCGGAAATTTATCAGCGCAGACTAGGCAAGCAACAACCTCCCCAGGGCTCGTAAGGAAGTTTTTGTTTAGGCGGCTGGTGTCAGTGGTGCGTGTCCCGATAATACTGCAATGATATTTTGCGCTGCCAACCGGCCCATGGCTTGGCGGGCTTCGACCGTACCCGAAGCGGTGTGAGGGGTCAGAATGACGTTACTACAGTCAGCTAAGGCAAGATGATCGCTTAGGTCACAATCAATAGCAGGTTCGCATTCAAAGACATCGAGTGCTGCACCCGCGATCCGTTTGGTTTTTAATGCTCGTAAGAGAGCTTTTTCATCGACGATCGGTCCGCGAGCGGTATTGATCACAAAAGCTGTCTGTTTCATCAGACTGAATTCTTCGGTCGACAGTAAATGAACGGTTGTCGGAAGTAAGGGGACATGGATGCTGATCACATCAGCTGTTTTCAGAAGCTGTTCTAAAGAAACTTGCTTCCCTCCACAGTCTCGTTCGAAAGCTGGATCGCGGTGAGGGGATTGATATACACAGCGCATACCAAGACCGAGGGAGGCTCGTCGTCCGACGGAATAGCCAATTCGTCCCAAGCCGATGATGCCAAGCGTCTTGTTGCGTAAGTCCGTGCCAAGTAAAAGGTTGGGTGACCAGCCGGTGTATTTACCAGAGCGAGCGAAGGTATCTGATTCAACGATGCGGTGCGCGAGCGCCAACATGAGGGCGATCGTGTGTTCCGCTACACTCTCGCTGACTTCCGGTGCAGGCGCATTCGTGACGGGCACCCCAGCTGATTTGGCTGCTTCTAGATCGATATTATCGAAGCCGACCGCATAGTTTGCGATGATTTTAAGAGAAGGGCCAGCTGCCTTCAACACGGCGCTATCAATTTTGTCCGTCAAAAGAGGCAAGATGGCATCAACCCCTTTGACACGCTTGAGGAGTTCAGCGCGTGGGATGACCTGGTCTTTGGCGTAGACTTCGACTTTGTAGCCTTGATCTTTTAGTAACTGAATTCCCTCGTCAGGAATCTTACGTGTGACAAAAATAGTTGGTGTTTTGGAGGAGCTACGAGGCATAAGAAGAAGGAGCGCGTTTGGCTTTCAAGAACGAATGAGCGGCGGCTTTGATCGGCAGGAGCAAAAGATTGAGGACTAAGAGCAGAATAACGGCGCGGGAGACGGCACCATACGAGCGGAAATAGCGATCAGCGATGAAGAGCGCCAAGGTGTTGTTAAGATACACCAAACACAAGGCAACCGTTAAGCGTTCGCCTTTGGTTCTCCAAGGTAAAAGATCATACGAAGCACGCGTGATGAGGCCGAGCCAGATGGTTCCGATCGCGATTACGCCGATATCGAACCAGCCGAGATTAGGGAGTGAAGCGCCGCTCGTGTCGGCCGTGATCCCGGTTACAAGTAAACCAAACAGTAGGACCGAAACGACGCGTAGACCTCCGTCATGTTTCTGAATCAATTGAGGCGCTTTTCGTTGCAAGACAGCCGCTGCGATGAATGGCAAGACGATGCTGATCAAGAGTGATTTCATCATGCCCCAGACGGGAATGGGAATCGATTGGCCGATCGCAACTTGAAAGACAAAAGGGATCGTGAAAGGCGCGAGGAGTGAGGTGGTGACGGTGATGAGAAGCGCGAGCGGGGGAGTGCCGCCAAAGAATTCTGCGACCAGAGCGATCGTCATGCCCGTTGGCATGACGCCCGCGATTAAGAAACTGAGAGCCCAATCATGGGATAAGAATTGCAATGGGACGAATAAGGCTAAGGGAATCACGATGAGCATGAAGCTGTTCGCGATGAGTAGCATCCGCCAATCTTTGGCGTATTTGAGGAGCGCGGGCAGCGACAAACGTAGACTTGATGTAAAGAAGACCGCCATGAGTAGCGGCGTTGAAAAGCGGTTCAACCAGGCAAAATGCTCTGGCCAAACCAGGCCTAAAATCAACCCAACCAAGACCGCTACGATCTGGTTTTCTGCGATCCAATGACGAAGGTGCGTACGGAGCAAAGCAAAGGACATGAACTTGCACCATGGTACCTCCTTGCGGGCTTCTGGGGCAAAGGTACACTGGTGCCATGTCCTTCTCTTTCGCCTCCCGTCTGCTGACCCTGGTGTTTGCTATGGCTGTTCTAGTTGGCGTCGCCGCTCCAGTGCGGGCGGAGGAGATCAAAAACTTCGCTGTCGAGGCAACGCTCGACCAGAATCGGCGTTTAACGATCGAAGAAACGCTTGACTACGATTTCGGCTATCTACGACGTCACGGGTTATTACGCACGTTGCCAGAGCGTTATCGACGCCAGCTTCTGACCTACGATCTGCATTACACGGTCGAAGGGGTGACGATGGATGGTCGTGAAGTCCCTTGGCAGGCCGAAGATCAAGGAGCGGATTTGGTCATACGTGTCGGCGATCCGATCGCGTTTGTGACGGGTACTCACCGCTACGTGATTCGTTATCGTACTGACCGAGCGATCAATGATTTCAGCGACTCACATGAACTCTATTGGAACGTGACAGGTCATGACTGGCCGATTGCTATCGATCAGGCGTCGTTTGTGTTTTCCGGCATCTCAACTCAAAAACAAGCTTGTTACACCGGTCGAGTTGGATCGACGGATTCGGCTTGTTCCTTTCGTCCGTCGCGTGATCCAAGTTTAGTGGCGGCTGATGCTCCGAGTCGCGCGAATCCTCACGAAGGGTTTACGGTTGTTCTAGAGTTTCCTAAAGGGAGTCTCAAGGCCGAACCATTATTGAAGACGATTGAGTATCTGATCCGTGATAACTTCTTCACGTTTCTTCCGCTACTCTTAGCCTTGCTGATGTTCGTCGTTTGGTATCTCTGGGGCCGTGATCCACGTGGTCGTGGCGTCATCATTCCCCAATACGAAGCGCCTGATAAGCTCACGCCAGCTCTGATGGCAGGCTTGGTCGACCAAGATATCTCTTCCAAAGCCATGACGGCCGCGATTCTCGATCTCGCCCGACGCGGTCATGCCAAAGTCATATTGACGGGAGAAGATCCTAAGGAGCCAGAAAAGGTTCTGTTCCGCCGCGTCGTGCCAGCTCCAAAAGATTCGTTAGCACCTTATGAGCAAGAGCTGATGAAAGCCTTGTTGGATGATCAGAACGAAGTCAACTTGCGCCGTCCGCCGTCTCAAGCGCAGCAGGCGGCCTACCAAAAAGTCGTCAAAGCCATCATGGATGACATGTTGGCCAAGGGTTGGTTTTTGAGAAATCCGGAAGCAGTCCGTGGAGGTTGGATCACGATCGCTTTCTTCATCGGCATGTTCGCCTTTATCGCTAAGGCTCCTTTGTATATTGTCTTGGCCGGTGTCGTCGCTCTCTGCGGCTGGCAGATGCCACGTATGACTCGCCTAGCAGCCGAAGTTTGTGAGCGCGTGTTGGGATTCAAGCGGTTCTTGAGCGTGACCGAAAAAGCTCGGTTGGCCTTTTCCGATGCGCCAGCCAAGCGTCCCGAGCAATTCGCTGAGTTTTTGCCAGCAGCCGTTGCCCTGGGTGTAGAGAAAGAATGGGCGAAACAATTTGAGGGGCTGCTCCTGCCAGCACCTGATTATATCCAGGGAACTGGTCGTGGTTGGACGGGATTGGTCTATATCCACGCCCTGGGTCATGTCACGCATTCCGTGACATCCAGTATGTCGCATCAAACAAAAGCGGGAAGTGGGGGATCCGGCTTTCGGAGTGGAGGAGGCTTTTCGGGCGGAGGATTTGGGGGTGGGGGAGGAGGAAGTTGGTAAGCTGAAATAGCTGTAAAATTGACAGAGAGGACTTTAATCCTGCACGCTGGTGGCGCCAAGAGCGTCTTTTCGGCGTTTTCTGGCAGCAAAGGAGCATGATGGATTCACAGACTACGCCTGAAGCTCTGAGTCGCGACCTCGCCAACGTCCACCGGGTCGCGATCGAGCTGGCCTACTTCGGTCCTGGTTCTGATGGCTGGAAGCGGCTCCATCCCGAGGAGCCGGGTGAGGAGGTTAGCTTCGAAGCGTGGGAGGGGTGCCTCTATCGCATCGCCTTCATCCTGCGTATCTGTCCGGAACTTCCGTTCGCTCGCTACCTGTTCGTCCAGGCTCTGAGGATCGCCATTCGACAGGTAGCATCTGTGCTCGCGGGTCACAGAGGCTCGGTGCAACAGGCTGAGATGTTTAGCTTCGACCATGTGCTTCGGCGACTGCTGATCGAAGAGGCGACAGACATCGGCTCCTGTTCCGGTCTCATGACTCTGCGTCCTCGTCTCTATCTGGGTGACAACTTCGCTGAGCTGCGGGACCTGGTCGAGCGGCACCAGCCGCTCGTTCGGCGACTAAGCTTGCCACCAGCTGTGGCAAGCACCTCCACCGCGCCGTCTAGATGACGACGCCCCGTTCCTTCCTTGTCTTGTCTGACAACTAGAGACTGGGACTGCGCATGCGATTACTTCGCACAGCGCTCCCACCTCGACTGATGACTGGATCGTGTATCGATCGAGCTTTCTAAGAGATCAAAACCATCGAGTTCGACTCGATGGTTTTGTTTAGGCGAAACGTACAAACACTAAGAGATTGGAGAGGTAGTTGATGCATCTGTCGTATCAACTCTACAAGGTATTGTTTTTTGAAAACGCAGGCGTATTGCGTCTTTGATTGTTCGTCCGTCTACTCCCAGGCGAAACAGATAGCGCGCCTTTATGACCCCATCTACGTCAAGAATGGAATCGACGATAAAATGTTCGGGCTGTTCTTCAGTTTCCTTTAGGAGAGAGCTATCTTGCGGATCAACGGCATACCCCATCTTTTGTGCCCAGGAGATAACATCCTGTTGGCCTGTACGTAATTCTATATGCACGTCCTTCTGTTGCAACTGAGCCACTTGACTAAGCCAATCTTCGACTTGCAAATAGAGGCGTGTGCCTATCCCTTTCCCTCCTCTGAATTCTGGATAGACATAACGATGATAAAGAGAAAATGTATCCGTAGTAATATGGCCAAGACCCATTTCAGCGATAGGTTCTTGGGTATCCGTATTATCACTTTTTCGAGCGTAACTGAATTGGATTTGGTTGAACTTCCCTTCGGTTAGTTCATGGTATTTCCGATACAGCACGCTCAAAGAAGTATCCTTGATGGTTGGGATTTCCTCCTTTCGCTCAAACCAACGAACGGTCTTTGTTTTGTCTCCTTCATGCACGGTCGGTGCTCCTTCGAAAAAATGTCCTGTCACAAAACGCTCAGCTAGAGCTATGGGTAAAGGAGCGCCTTTCTCCAGTTCTTCTTGCCGAGCACCGTATCGTTCCTGGATCATAGATCGAGTGACTTTATTAGACTGGACTAGAATACCGTTTTTGCTCAAATAAATACACCCATCCAGTGATGCTGAATGGGTGTATGTGTGGCGAAACGGTAAGCCGAGTTCTGTTCCTCTTGGTTTGCACCAAAATTCGATGACCATCTCTCTGGGCCGACTGTTGCCAGTCGGCTCAAGCGAGCGACCATTCCTCTTGCGAGGATTTGCTCTTGCACCGGAGAGGGTTTACCACAACGCGTGTTACCACGCGCCGAGAGAGGTAGCCGGTGCGTTTTTAAGGCGCATCGACCTCCACTCACTTTTCACCTTTCATTTGGCTTGCGCCAAACTAGTATTGTCTCTGTGGCACTTTCCCTAGGTTTTTCCTCGTTTGCACGAGAATATATCCTGGCAGTCGTTAGCTGCTCTCGCTGTCAGCTCGCCTTACGACGAGTTCGGTGCTCGGACTTTCCTCACCGGTCTTGCGACCAGCGCGGTCATCTGTTTCGCCGGGGCGGAGAGTAACATGACTTAGATGATGTGGCAATGAATCGTCTGCTATAATCGCCACATGCCCTCTCGCACCTTATCTCGTTCTCGCGCCGCCGTTGGTTCCTTGACTGGTACAATTGCCCTCGCCGCTGGTTTTCTCGCAGTCCTGGCGTTCGCCTTCTTTCAGATCCCGCGAGCGGATGTTTTGGACAAGACGGGGATAGGACAGACTCCTCCACCTGTCTATCTATTTCCACCTAAAACACCCGTCCCATCGGCCAAGATTCCAGTCAATCCACATCGTAGCAATGGAGTGCTCGATGTTCAGATCATCGTTGATACGGGGTTCTATACGTACGATGGCGTGACGGCTCAGAGTGCGGTTGACATGACAGATCAAGACATAGAAGAAACGGTTGCGCTGGCAAGTCGTTTGTTTGCTGAAAAAACAGGTGTACCGATTCGGTTGCGGGGGATTGAGCGGCGTTCCTTGGCTGATGTGAACTATGCCGGTTTGTCGGAATGGGCGAGAGATTATCTTGAGACGGTGATCAATCCTCCAGAGGCGTTTATTGTATTTTCTCTGCGTGACGGGGGTTGGATATATGGCGGATCCGCTCGTCTGTCAGCTCCTGTCTCCTCCGACTCTGCATACTGCAATGAATTCGCCCTCAACCAAGGACTTGCATTGTCAGGTCAGCGGATTGTCCAAGAGCAACGAAATGCCGGAATTGCTCTCGTGAATTGGGAGCACAAATTCGGTTCTTGCGGGTACGCGGATACATTTCCGGGTCGCACGCGTTTGACTGAAAGACCGCAAAGAGGGGAGTGTCGTAACAACCCGGATGATCGGTGTGTAGTTGGTGAGGCGGGCTACTTTCAGTGCGCGGGCCTGACGCATGAGCGTGCCGCGAAGCCCCTTTTCTTTCGAGCTTCCACCATCGTTCATGAACTAATGCATACTCTCGATGTTCAGGAGTATAACCATCTAGGTGAGGATACCTGTCGAGCTATTATGGCTGGTGATCCAACGTTCGCTCCCCAGGAGATCGGGTACTCAGAAGAGTGGTTCTCGATGTGTCCAGCCTCCTTCAGAAATGTGATTTCGCAGAGACGATCGTGCAGATAGGACACTTTAGGCTTGGGTTGTGTTTCGCTGGGCCTAATACAACTAGTTAGGTTTTTGGCTCTGTTTCGCGCGTCTTGTATATGTACAAAGTGCGTCAGCCAAATCTTGAATGGCGGAAATAGCTATTTCTTCATCAGGATCAAGGCCGGCATTAGGGGCGATGCGCTGACTATTTTTAGTCTGTAATTTCACAAACAGATCAACGCCAGTTCGCTTTTTTATTTCACGCATCCAACGAAAGGCTCGGCGTGTCGCATCACGTTCCATTTGATTCTCTGGGATGTAAAGGATCGCTTGCGCACGTTCAAGAAACGGCTTGAGCTGAGTGCGCAGTTGGACCTCTCTTTCAAAATCGAGTGTTCTGTCGAGTAGTGAATCTAGTTCTGCTTCCAATAAGTCTTTTTCTTCTCCATCTGGAAGCATTGGCAAGAGTTCCCCAATTTGGTTTTGACGAAATGCGGGGTATTGCTCGCGTTTGAGCTCCTCAAGGAGCTCCTCTGTCTCTTCGTCTAGGCCTAAGGCTATCTTTTGCTCTGGATTTTCGATTAGGATACGCTCGATATAGGGCTCAATTTTTTGCCAGTGATAAGCCACACTTACTTTTTTTGTGATTGTTTCGAATTCAACCAGATCTTTCGTTTTTGGATCCGTTGCCTGTCTGACATGTCCAATCTCATGCAGTAAAGCAACAAGATCGAGCTCTGTTTCAATCCAGTTGGCATGGATGTTGTGTTTTTTGTCTGTTGTACATCTAGAATCCCGTGGCTTTCTAAGCAGGACTTTAGCTTTTGGTGGCTCGAGCAGATCAAGGATATCGACCGTTCCTTTTTCACCGTTGATATAGAGAGCGGTAATCTCTTCGTATTTTCCGCCATACTGATCAACGGTTTTTTGTTTGCTATGTATTCGTACAGAACCTGTTTGGAGAAAAATAGTTTCAATTTTCTCACCTGATTCTGGTCTTGCTGGTAAATCGATTGTTTCAAGCATGGCAAGGGTCTAACATCCTGCTAAGTATCATCGCCCCAATCCTACCCGTTCCCTTACCGTCTTCATCGTCTCATTCGCAATCGCTCTTGCTTGATCCCGTGCTTCATCCAAAATACGCATGAGTTCGCCTGGATCCTGACGGAAACCAGCCAATCGTTCCTGGATAGGCATCAGATGGGCGACCGTCGCTTCGGCTAGATCTTTCTTGAACGCGCCATATCCCTGTCCAGCGTAACGGCTCTCAATCGTTGGAATCGCTTCACCCGTCATGTGATGGAAGATTGTGAGCAGGTTCGAAATAGCTGGTTTGTTCTGAAGATCGTATTTCACCACCCCTTCCGTGTCTGTCACGGCCTTCATGATTTTCTTGCGAATGACGTCTGGTTCGTCAGCGAGGGCGATATAGTTGTAGATCGACTCAGCACTCTTACTCATTTTCTTGGTTGGCTCATCGAGGGCCATGATACGCGCGCCTTCGCTTTGAAGAAGCGCTTTTGGCAAAGCGAAGGTTTCGCCGAAGCGGGTGTTGAAACGCTGAGCCAGATCACGCATGAGTTCCACGTGTTGGGTTTGATCCTCGCCGACCGGTACCGAACTCGCGTTATAGAGCAGGACATCGGCCGCCATGAGAACGGGATACCCAAACAAGCCAAGACTGGTTGATTCACCTTGTTTGGCTGATTTGTCTTTGAACTGCGTCATCCGTTCCATTTCGCCCATTTTGGCGATGGTCATGAGAATCCAGGCGAGTTCGGTATGTTCAGGAACTTCGCTTTGGATGAATAGGCTGCAGCGCTTGGGATCGAGGCCGAGGGCTAGGTAGGTGGCGACGATATCGAGGATATTTGCACGTAATTTCTGCGGATCTTGTGGCACGGTGATGGCATGCAAATCCACTACCATAAACAAACAGCGATGCTGATGTTGCAGGTGCAACCATTGTTTCAGGGCGCCAATATAGTTCCCGAGGTGGAGGTTGTTGGTCGGCTGGACGCCTGAAACGAGGAGGTCTTGCATAGTGGGATAAATGTAACCGAGAGGCGCTAAAACGGCTAGGGGATCGGCTAAGTGGAGCGAAATGTCTATCTGTGATAGTATGGAGGCATTCTTTAGATTTTCTTATGTCGCGTCCCTTTTCACGTTCAGAAGAAGCGGGTGTAGTCAGCGCCCCGAGACTGGCATCACGCCGTGAGGCACTCCCGCAAAGAGCAGAGCCCTATGCTTTCGAATTTGATCGTTCGGTTGCGGCTGTTGGACAGTTGCTTGAACGTAGTCAGGTTCAAGCGGATCATGAAGCTGAGCTACGCGGGCTAGAGGAAGCGTGGCAACAGAGACAGAGGGACGATAGTCGCAGGGCGAAAAAAGAGATGACGGAGGAGCTATACCAACGAGCTATTGGTAATTACGAACGTAAATTGTCAACTGCGACGACTCCGGACGATGCAAAGAAGTTTCGGCATGGGTTTGAATATTACACGGAGTCATTACGTCGGCTAAATGAGGTCAAAGCGAAAAGAGAAGCGGTGAATCGCCTAGCACTGGAAGGAAACAGCGATCTGTATCGCGCCTACGCAGAGCATCCTGAAGCTGTACACGCCTATTATTTTACGAAGGCGCTTGAACTATGGAAATTGACTCCAGGCGTGAAAGAATACGGCGAAGCGGTCTTGGAACGTGAACGTGCTCAAGAGGCCTATATCAATGCCCAGCACGATTGGTTTGCTAAGAATTGTGGAGATGCTTTTACTGATTTGAAGGCGCGTCAGAAGGTTTGGGAAAAAGATGTGGACGGGGTTGAATCTTGGGAAGTGATGTCGAGTTTTCATGTTCGAGACGAGCAAGAGCCGCAGGGTTGGCATAAAGCAGAGAGTTCGCGCCGATTGAGTCGGGCTCGTGAGGCCTTTATTGATCCTTTGGCCATGCAGGAGCGTGAAGAAACGTTCCGTGAGTTGTATGCGGATTTGTATGAGGCTGCAGAGCGGGCGGATACGGCATTAATAGCGGCTCGTGAGTCGTCTGCTGAGCGCATTGCTAAAAATCCAGCGCTTGCCAAACGGTTAGTAGCAGCCGACGAGCGACAGTATTATTGGCGCGACAACACATTCGCTTTGTCAGGAGAGGATTTTGTGGAGAGCCTACTACCTGATGGAGTAGGGTTCAGCTTGGGGAATCTTTTGATCGAGCTTGATCCCGAAATGGAATCCATAATCGTAGGAGCACGACGAGCCAGATACGCCATCCATGAGGCAAAGAGAAATGCCGTGGATCGAATGTACGCGATCTTGGAAGAGGATAGGAAGAATATTGCTTTTGCTGCCGGTGAGTTGCAAGTATTCAAAACGGCAGAACGTGAACAAGCATTGGCTCCATTCAAAGAGCGACTTCTGCAATCCGAACAGCGAGTTGCTGGCCTCGTGCGCGAAAACGGTTCCGAAGTCAACATATTCTTGACGCGTATCGCGAGTGCGACCTATCGCTATTCTAGAGTCGGGTCTACTCGTTACCTGGCTGGAAAGACAACAGCGACTGTAAATGAAAGTCTAAAGCGTGCCGAAAACTATCTTCCTGAGTATGGAGGGGCTCGTGCCGATGTTGAGATTAGGCAGCAGCGAGAATATCTGCTCAATCAAGAGCGTCTTCAACAGGCGGTCGACGATATCGTGAGACAGGCGAGAGGAGTTGATTTGAAGCGCCTTGATGTCGATTCGCAGCGTATTGTGAGTTCTATTCGAGAAAGATTGGTCATCGAGAGTCAGGACGGCTATCGGTCACCTCGACCCCTGGATCCTCTCCCGGACTACGGGGTATCACAAGCTTTTGAAGATCCGCTCGCCGAGCCGTCAGCGCTTACGCGCTTTGGTGAGAGTGTTGCGCATGTAGAAGCGCGGGGGCTGAACGTCTCTCTCTTGGAGGGCGCCCGTGCCTGCGCCCGTTCTCTTCAAGAGTTGATTGACCGCTTAACTGATTCCGCTGAGCTTGAAATGAGACGGCTTGGATGGTCTTTGGGGTCTAGCTATGCCTCCATGTTGAAGTTGCTGAGACAAGAAAAGTCCTAGAATTTCTGCTATCATGCTCTTCAGATTACCCTTTCTGACCTATGAATGGCCCATCACATCATCGTATGCCAGCTGATACCCATCGTGATTTACATCCTGGAAAAGTAACAGGGGTACGAGAAGTTGTTCCTTCCGCTGAACAACTCGCCAAGCGTGAGTCCTGCTTCGAGCGTGATACACAGCGTGTCACGGATATATTGGATGCGAACGAAGCTCGCTTGGCTCGCGCAAGGGAGTTACGAGCAATGAAAGGTGTATTGCGAGGTATCGAAGATGTCCTTCGACTCGCGGAAGGGGCGGACGCTCTGCAGGGTCGTCCTTTGACCGCCTCAGAGTGTCGAGAATTCCGTCAGGGGTGGGAAGCTGAAGAAGCGCGTTTAGCGGAGGGGAAAGACAAAGAACGTGCTGCGAAGAATGCTCAATATTTCGCATCCTTGGGTAAAGCGCTGGAGATGCGTCCAGGAATGGACGGCCAGTCCGTTGAGGCCTTGGACAGTGATGACTTGCTCGCTGATTGGATGGAGAGCATGCAGCGGTTGGATACGAGAGTAGCGGAGGATAAACGAAGAGGGTATCAAACGACGGTGAAAGCTTATGAAGAAGGACTTGTGGCGCATCCTGAGTTCCAAGAAGTGCTGGATTTGATTCATGAGTGTGGTACTCGTCGCGCTACATTACGCGCAGCCGTGTCTCAGGAAAGTCTCGAAAACGAGCGGCTTCTCTCTGCGCCAGAACCTGAGATGGAAAGTCTCCACCCTTTATCAGAACGTGAACCGGATGTTTGGCATCACTTCGTGTTGAGCCGCGCTTTAGAATCATGGAAGATTCCTGAATCAGCTCAAGAATGTGCCAAAGCGCTCCTTGCCCTTGATCGAGCAAAACAAGCGTATGCAGAAGGGGTGGAAGTTTGGTATTCCCAACGCTTTGGAGATGACTATCCTGCCTTGAAAAAAAGGGAAGAAAGATTTAAGAAAACGAAAGAAGATGTGGACGCTTGGAGAGAGGGGAATAGATTGAATTATGTACATTCCTGGGGAGCTACGGAAACATCCTCTTTTTTAGAGGATGAGAAAGGGTGGATCGAGACGCGTTTTCGGGATTCAAATGCAGATGTTGTTTCGTCATTGCAAATGGCGGAGCGAAAAGTCGATGAATCTCTGGATCATTTTGCGAATCGTATTGTGCAGGAGCCAGATACATACGCAAAATTTAGTAAACGAGGTATCAACGGTTTCATACGCGAAGACGGGGAAGAAGATCGTTCGTTTCAGGCACGAGTTCGGGCTGAGTTAGGTAAGCGCTGTGTTGGTAATCCCAACCATCTTTCTCCGGGGTTTGTGATGGAGTCTGTGATGGAGTCAGATGAGAATTCTCGGATCGCAATAGAAGCACGACGGGTAGCCAGATATGATCTAAAACTCAAAAAGAGTCAGTTCATTTCGGGCGTATATCAGCAAATCGACAAAGAATATGCTGAGATCCAGCGAGAAGTCACTCGACTTGAAACAACGGATGTTGCCGAACGACAAGAGGTATTGAGGTCATATCGAGCGAGCGTCACGAAGTGTGAAGCAGCTTTTGCAGCAGCTTATCAAGCAGGCGACCATGAAACTCGCAGTTTCTTGTATCGCTTGGATAGTGTCGGTTTCCAGAATCGAACCACGTTTGGATCCATCTCAGATCTTTTTGAAGGCGTAAATACGACTACTCGTATGGAGGGGCATATCCAGGAAGTCGGAAAACAAGGTGTTCCATATGACAAGGTAAGATCGCTTCCGGTAATTCCTGGCGTCGAAGCTCGAAAACATCTGGAATCAGGTACACGTCTTTTACGAGACTGGATCAAGGAGTTAAATGGGCTGCAGAAAGGTGGGCAAAGGAATGTGGGCTTTTATGCGCCAGAAACTCTCAAGAAGATTCAAGGTGCATTGCTTGATCAGCGAGAGTCCAAGGATGGCTACTCATACCCTGTGCTTGAAACGATCTCGTGTGATACCTCGCAAGCCTCATCCGAAGCTCCATTGCGGACATATCGCGAAGTTTCACCATTTCAAGCGAAGTTTTCTGCCTGTTATGAGCACGCTCTAGATACAACGGTCAACGATTTGGTGGCAGAGCGTCAGGTGGTGCGGACGGAACTTTTGACTCTGCTCGAAACGTTTCAGGATACGGAGGCGCTAGTGGCTGGTATCCGGCGGAGATATCCGACACGGGTGACTGTGTGAGGTCTTGATAGTGTCATTATGCAGCGAGAGTCCAAAACAAAAACCCCAGCCTAATGGCCGGGGTTTTTGTTTCTCTGTTTGTTAGACAAGTTCATTCTGCTTGAACCCACCCGCCTGGATATTCCAAAGCGACCGGTAGAGTCCATCGCGTTCGATGAGGCTTGCATGGCTGCCTTCATCGACGACTTTTCCGCCGTCCAGAACGAGAATCCGATCCATCTGCATCACCGTAGACAAGCGGTGGGCGATGACGATGGTAGTTTTGCCTTGCATGAGTTCCGTGAGCGCTTCTTGAATGAGGGCCTCAGACTCTGAGTCGAGGCTGGATGTCGCTTCATCGAGAACTAAGATCGGGGCATTTTTGAGGATGGCTCGCGCAATCGCGACCCGCTGGCGCTCTCCGCCGGAGAGTTTGATGCCGCGTTCGCCGACGTACGTGTTGTAGCCATCTGGGAGACGTTCGATGAAGGTGTGACAACGTGCTTTTTTGGCAGCTGCCATCACTTCTTCTGTCGTTGCTTCAGGTCGTCCGTAGCGAATGTTGTCTAGGATCGTCCGATGAAACAGGATGGGTTCTTGTGGAACGAGCGAGATGGCCTGACGCAAGCTGTCCTGCGTAATCTCGCGAATATCCTGTCCGTCTATCGTGATCGATCCTTTTTGCACATCGTAGAAACGGAAAAGGAGTTTTGTAAGCGTGGATTTACCAGCTCCCGATGGTCCGACGAGCGCAATCTTTTCGCCGCCACGAATGGCGAGCGACAGGTCCTGGACGCCAGAACTTTGGGAGTGATATTGGAAACCGACGTTTTTGAAGTGAATGGTTCCTTCAGAGATAGCCAAGGCTGTTGCAGGATCTGCATCTTTGATTTCAATTGGTTTCTCTAGAATTTCCACCATTTCTTTCGCGTCAGCCAGCGCTCCGAACAGGTTGCGCAGCGTGCGACCAATTTCTGAAAGTGTATTGGTCAGCGTATAGGCGTAGCCTTGAAGAAGGGCGAAGTCACCGATTGTGAGGTTGCCTGATTGCCACTGAAAAATGGCTAGCGTGACCAAACCAGCTTCTAATCCGACGTTGGCTAATCCCTGAATTCCACCGTTGACTTCACTTGATCGCCAAGACCGAATGCTGGCGCGAAACGTATCGTCAGAAACAATTTTCATTGTTTCTGCTTCGCGTGCTTGCCCATTAAACTGGAGAATAT
>JAGOTP010000017.1 GCA_018061755.1 Patescibacteria group bacterium
CCCGAGGTCGGCAGTTCGATTCTGCCCCCCGCTACCAGAGAAAAACACCGGAATTGATCCGGTGTTTTTCGTTATCTCTCATTGTCTGTTAAACTTGACCAGTGAATTCCTTCAAAATGATTATCTAGAGACTATGGAAAAAGCTCCGAAGAATTCTGCTCCTTCCAAAGAACCTCCATCTAAGGAACATCCTCGTCGTCAAAATGGAGGACCGGTTAGTTCCTTTATCATGGCGACAGTCCTTGAGGCGGCAGCATTATTTGGAGCGCAGGCGGCTGGTTCGTATGGTGCGGAACAGAGAGATCGTCAAGCAGCTGAACAACGAATAAGAGATGAAGAGGCGGAAAAGAGTCGAGCTAGGGGTACTGGGGCAGAGGCTCGAAGTGAAACATTGAGTCGAATATTTGAACGTGCAGTACGAATTGAACGAATCAAGCGTGAGCGATTGGCATTGGTGGAGCGTGTGCGAAGAGAGTTACGAGAAGGGACATTTGATCTTGGTGAGTTTATTTTAACGACCAATCGTCTCGATGCTTCGGAAGATGAAAATCGTGATGTCGATATTGAAAGTGCGCGACGAGAGCTGACTCGCCTGCAAGAACACTTTGTTCAAGTGTGGCAGGAATTGGGTAGAGAAAATGATGCCGAAACGATCAGCCAAGCGCTCGAAATAACTGTGCGTGGCTATAGATACTATCGACTTAACGACCTGTTGTTGACGGATACGTTAAATGAACACGTGGCTGCCTGTCGCAAAGTATCTCATCTACTGACAGCTATTCTTTGGAAAGCGGGTATTCAGTCAGTCGCGATTCGTGTCTATTCGCCGCCTGAGGGTCAGCGTTTTAGCCATGAAGCACCGATTTTATTGACGCAAGATGGCCATCGCATGGGAGAGGTAGATCTTCTTTCGGGTGGTGATCCGATGCGTGATGAGCAGGGCAGGCTTCAGGGTACTCTAGTTTCCATTCCTGAATTTGTGGAAGCGTACGCGAGGCACCATGGGATGGTAATTGAGGGAGCTTCGCGTCTTGCTGCCTCTTCAGATCCTCTCGACGATGCAGATGATACAGAGCCTGTTGGAGTGAGGCCATCCGTAGGTTCAGGCTTAGCGAGCGAGCACTTCCTATTCCCTGTTCCACCGCCAACTCAATCGGCGGCTTTTCCTGAGATCATGCCGATTGTTGGTCAAGGAATTATGCGCCCGTATGAATCGGATCACGGGAGAATCATTCCTCCTCACTCACGGGAACGTCGACAGGAGGATCAAGAGCGTCCAACAGACTGTTTAACTAGTGCAATATCGCCAATTCAGATCCTCCTTGCTAGACGAGATGAGAATATTCCGACATCGAACGTGCTATGGATGGATCGAATAGAGGCGGTTCCTGGTCTCATTGATAGCATTTCAGGCAAGTTAGATGCGGTGGACGCCTTGTTGGACCGAGAAACAGTTCCCGCAAAAACAGCCGTTTTAACTGCCGCAAGCCTCGCCATGTGGCAAGTGATGCATACTGAATGGGTCCAGCAGCAAAAACCACGCTCAGCTGAGTCTGCTGCGAGCATGGTTCGTACACGTAGTCGAGAATTACACGAATTGTTAGCTCATTTATCTGTGGATGAAATATTGACGGATTTACATGTACAACTGTCTGGAACAGGTGATCCAGAAGAAGTTGAGAATTATCTTGTGATACTTCCAGGAATTCTTCTAGATCATGAGTATGGCTGGTCCCTGCTTTATGGAGTAATGGAGAGATTCCTACAAGTTGAAAGATCTCAGCAGCTTTCTTATTTTGGTAATGCGGCGACCGCCTCTCTATTTCAATCGGCTCACACAACATCTGAAATGGCTCGTGTCGCACAGCTGATACAGCCTCTTTCTGTCGCCAAACGAGGAAATATTTACTATTCCGCAAGTAGGATAGGGGAGTTACCGACCGGAAATACTCTTGAGATGAGAGAGGCGCGATTGGTCAATTACTTTAGTAGTTATCATGTCGATGAGAATCTGACGGGGATTGTGCGCACAACAAACTCTGCTAGCCAAGCGCCACGAATAATCTCCCGTCATCCACCAGTCTGGGAAAGTTTTGAACAACTTCAACATTTTGTAGATAGGAAAGTTCAAGAAAATAATCTAGACCCAGCTTGGTCGCGTGTACATTTGTTTACCGTGATAAATGGATTGAGGATGGCAAGAAACAGCGCGACTGATTTAACGGAATTAAGCCGTATTCAACACATGATGCGCCAATCCCTTCCTTGGCTTCGTCAAGTGCGTAATGAACTTGTTCGAACATCAGAATTCCCAAGAGAAGTCGATAACCTCATCCAAGAAATTGCCGAACTGCCTTCAACGGAACCTACGGTCCTTCTGAATCAAGATGTTGGAGAAGAATAATTGAACAGCAACGCACCCGAAGACAGGAAGACCGAAGAATATCGGTTGCGTTGCTGTCCGCGAGTGCGGAAAAGAAAGAAGTTCGATTGTATCGTTCAGGCGAAGGCGGCGCCGAAGAGCAGGCTGTCCTTGGCGCCGTGTACCGAGCGATCCTGACGCGCCGTGAGCGCCAGGTCAGCGATCCCAGTCCGCGTCACGTGGGCCGTGATCCGCAGGTACCAGTCTCCCGTCTGTTCCTCGCCTGCGGACGTGAAAGAACGCAGTCGGTGAGCCCTCGTCTCCACGATCTGCTGGAGGACGGCATGATCGTAGGACTGCGCGGCGCGGTTGAGGAAGGTGTCGTAGGCACGGTCTCCCGGGAAGGCCATGCCCTTCATCCCGTTCGAGATGGCGTTCTTGATGACCCAGCCACCCTTTGTGGCCAGTTCCTTCCAGTCCATCTTCTTCGCTGCCTTGCCCATGAGATAGGTCGGCGGGATCACGCTGCGGATCGCTTCGAGTGCCCGCGGATGGATCTGTGAGCGGAGGATGGCTTCGAGCGCGGGATCCTGCTCTTCATTCCGAACCAGTCCGAGTACCGCCTTCGAGCCGAGGAAGGGCTTGGGCTGGAACAGGAAGTGGATCCGGCCTTCGCGGTAGGCACGCGGCAGGAGTTCGTTCAGGTGCGTGCTGCGCGACAGGAAGGGGAAGTCGACCAGCAGCACTCGACCCTGCTTGGACGGCTCGAGGATGTGTTCGTCGATCGCCGGAAGATCGAGCTCTTCGACCACCGTCATCTGAACGCCGTAGCGTTCGACCGCCCGGGCGATGATGGCGAATTCCGGCAGGTAGAAGCGCTCGTGATGACCCGAGAGCAGCACGAGCCGATCCGTGCCGAGCGCCCGGACTTCTTCGGCCAGCACGCGGGCGACGCCCTTGTAGCCCGGCAGGTTCGGCTGGAGTGCATTCTTCAGCACGACCCCCAGCGTCGAGTAGCCCATACCGTGCTTGTTGTGTCCGTCGATTTCAGCCACGCAGAGCGAGCCGTCCCGCCGCTCCATGAAGTCGACCTTGCAGAGCGTCGGACCCGTGCTCGGCTGGAGCAGCGCGATGTCGCGATAGACGTGAGGCACGCCGACCGCGAGCAGCCGACGCACCCGCGTCCAGGCCGGTCCGCGGGCCAGGCCGCGATCCTCGGCGATGGCCGCGATCCGTCCGATGCCAGACAGGGTCTCACGCAGTGCCGGAGCGAACTGCTCGAGCAGGCGCTGATTGTCGGGCGAGAGGCGGTAGACGTCAGGCGTGAGCAGGAAAGCGTGTGTCGTCTGCTGTGCGCCATCCCAGATTCCCGTCGAGCGGGCAGCTGCCTTCAGAACCTCGAACGTGGTCGTCGCATCCATGATGTGTCTCCCGTGAACTGCGCCCGGCTCGTGCCGGGCGGCTGAATCCGATCACTCGGATTCAGCAGGCGACACGTCAAGGCAACAGATCTAACAAGGCATGAAGTTCATGAATGGTTTGCCAAGGCGAAGCGAGATAGTTTGGATAGCCAAACGCTCCCTCGGTTCGATCAAGCCAAATGCCGCGATAGCCCAACAGATGACCAATGCGAATTTCACGCTCCTCGCCATCGCCGATGACGAAGATTTCTTTGGTTTCTAGTCCCTCAAGTAATGCCTGAAATGAAGCGACATCTTTTGTTGGGGTCAATAAAACACGCTCGAACAGCGTCTCAAGGCCAAGTTCAGTAATAAGTCCCTCACGTTCCGCTTTTTCTTGTGACAGAAGCAAAAGGCGATAGCCGCGTCGCTTGAGTTCTACGCACGTCGAATACGCGTCAGGATAGAGCGCGCCTGTTTCTGGTTCGAAGAGGGTTCGGTTGAAGTCGAAAATGAGAGTATTCATAGAAACGAAAATCCGGCTCCTGGTCGGAAGCCGGACTCGGTTTTGCTTGTGCTTGTCGCTTACACAGCAAACCAACTCACGGACTTCCGAGAGTGAGCATGCCAATAAGCAACTGAGAGACGAATCATATAAAGAGGCTAACGTGAAGCAGGGAAAGATGTCAAGAAAAATTCTTGGTTAGTATTATTTTATTGACAAAAAATTATTCCTCATGGTAGGAACGGGTGTCTGTCCCAGCTGGTTGGGATGGCATCCAGGAGGTGTTTCCATGCGTTCGATCCACAATGCGTTCTTTGCCATCGTTCTCATGACCGCCGCCGCCTGCGGATCGGTCGACGATCCGCAGGCGCCCACCGGCACCCACAGTGCCAGCGTCGAGCTCGTCCTGCTCCGGCACCCCGAGATCGCGGACTCGAGGGCGTTCTTCTACGCCAACATCGCCCCGGCGTCGGGCGGCACCTACTGCGCCATCCTCGAGCGCTCGCTCCAGGGGGCGCTGCCCGAGAGGACGTACCGCTGCACGAACCCCTTCACCTGGCCTCACGGTTCGAACGAAGGGCTCATCATCACGGGCGAGCTCGAGTACAGGCCTGCGCCGCCTACGACCGATTTCCGCTATAACCTCTGCCGTCGGCAGCTCGCGGTCGACCGGGGTGAGATGGGTGCCTCCGTGCCCTTCCGGCTCATCGTGCGTGACTCGGCGACAGGGCTGACGATCCCGACCGTGCCGGTCGAGTCGGGTGGCAGGTGCGTCTTCGAGCTTCGTCCTCCGCCGGGTTCATGACCTCACAACTCCAGCTTCGTTGGTCGCCTTCGCCGCGACCCTGAACCCGCGTTCGCTCGCCGGTCTTCCAGGGCGCGGTGTTTCAGTTCTGGAATTCATCTAGATCTAGATAATAAACGAGTACCTTCATTGAGAAATATCTTAATACCTGCTATCCTCTTGGCAACAAATGTAGGTATGTTCATCACGACCCATGCTCTCATCGGCGCGCTCGTTGCGAATGCCTTTCCGCATCATCCTATTCTGTCGTTTGGACTGGGCATGGCATCTCATTTTTTGACCGACATCATTCCTCACGGAGATTCCAACCTCTACAAGGACTACATCACCGGTTCCAAGAAGAAAGTCCGAAAAGCACTGGCCTACGTCATGTTGGACGGAGTCGCAGCGATTTATATCGTATTATTCCTTTTGAACATTGGTTCAGCACCTGATCGTCTGACCTTGTCACTCGGGATCGCGGGGGGAGTCTTACCCGATCTCTTGGTCGGATTGTACGAAGTGACCCGTATTCCCGGTTTGCGCTGGTTCCATCGCCTACACTTTTTCTTCCATAATTTGGTAACATCACGCAAAGGGGATGTGGCCTTTCGCTCTGGTTTAGTCATCCAATTCGGTTTATTGGCGCTGGTCTGCGTCAAGCTGTTTGATTAGTCCAACGAATAGCTCGATTGACAAAAGGTCGACAGTTTCGTTAGGATACGGCCACGACAATCCATAGCGGGGTAGAGCAGCCCGGTAGCTCGTCGGGCCCATAACCCGAAGGTCGCCGGTTCAAATCCGGCCCCCGCAACCAACATCAACCATCGCGAAAGCGGTGGTTTTTGTTTTTCTCTCGCTGGTAGTTTGCTATAGTACAGTCATTCATTGAACTTTTTACTTTTGATATTTGATATATGAAAGGGCCAGGTTTCCAAGAATCCCAGCCAGCCGAAGCTCATGCAGTTGGAAAAGAACGCAATGCTGAAAATGAAGCTTATGCCTTGATTCTCGCGCTTAGAGAAGGTGCTGAGTTGGATGATGTAGTGCTTGCCCATCTTCGTTCGACATTGATTGAGTATGAAGCGAGGAGTAATGCGCAGAAGGCAGCGGCTCGTCCTGTGTCGAGCGGAGCTCGTGCACATCAGCCAGGTCATACCGCGGAGCGACCGGCACGACAAGACCCTCAAGTTGCTCCAGATCGGCCGGCTGAGGCACCTGTTGCTCCGCCTGTAACTGAACAGCGAGAAGCTTGGATGGAGCGTCAGCCCTGGAATCGTTTCAACAACGCAGTTCTCCTAGAGGAAATTCGTCACTTAAACGAGGAAGAGCGAACTTGGATCGAGAAGATGGCGCACGCCTTAGCTGAAGAGACGCGAGCCTTTCGTGTTGTGTCTGGTAAAGCGATCGGTGCAAAAGTTCGTCAATACTCGCACGACTACATGTGTGTTGATGTCAAAACTTCACCCGACGCCGATTTTGATTGGCAAAAATGGATGGATTATTTGCAAAATGCTTTGCCAGCCGAGTTTGGTCTCATTTCACGTAGTTATGATCTTTCCAGAAAACATGTGAATGTGATTTCGGTTACAGCTGATAACTATTTGGCGAGTGCAGGAATGGCTGTTGTAAGTGTTCATTTGCAAACACCAACCTATACGGCGTATGTAGATGACAGGCCAATTATGCACGATGCTCTACTATTCGTGAGAAGTGGAGTGTTTACGAATGCAGTACGGGCGGGCGAACATGCGAGGTTACTACCCTTTGTGTATCAATGCGCTGCCTTAGAGATGCAAAAACAACACGTCACATTTTTTGACGGTTCATTTGCTGGGAAGAAGCGTTTTGGAATGGCTCCGAATCCTCTCGTTGCAACGTACGATTTTCCAGGGGACAAGATTGTATTTAGAGTAGACGATACATCTGAGAACGGTTCTCCAAAACGATTGACGTCATCTGATGTCGGAGTATTTATGGCACATCTGAATGATTCTTTAGGCGTATCTGTTCCACGTGAGTCTAAAACGATGCAAGTAGGCAATCCAGTTAGCGGAGACCATCGTGGCCAGCCGTTCCAACGCGTAAAGGCTGAAGATAGAAGTTTTCTAGAAAGTGTTTAAATCCCAGTTTTCTTTTTTCTCCCCTGGTGTTATGTTGCGTCATTCGGCTGTGACTATCCACCTCTGGATGGACTGACCGAATGAGACCGAAAGGTCAGAAGGAGTCTCTGTCATGGTGACGAATCGGATCCTGTTGGCTGTCTGGGGTCAGCGCTGGGTGTTCATCGCAGCCATTCTGTACGGGCTGCAGGCGCTCTCCGCTCCTCCTCCGGTTCACGCGACGTCGTCGCGGGCCGTCCGAGCCAGGCGCGAGCTCGCTCCGGCGACGCTCGTGGCCACCTCGATCACCCGCACGGGTGCTCATTGGCGCGGAAAGTCCTTGCCACCGAAGCTTTGCCACAAGCAGAGCTGATCCTCCTCTCCGCCCGTCCCCCTCCTGCGTTTCCCTGCCTCCTGGTTGGCGGGGCCCCGCGCGCGTTCTGCGCGAGGCCCCGCTTCCTCCCTTCAACCATCTCATTGAAACCCAAGAATAATAACAAACCCCCTGTACCATCATGGTACAGGGGGTTTTGTATGGTGCCGGGAGAGAGAATCGAACTCTCATGACCTTTCGATCGCAGGATTTTGAGTCCTGTGCGTCTACCAATTCCGCCATCCCGGCTCGCTATTTACCCGCAGAGGATAGCGGGTTTCGGGGAGGGGAGTCAAGGTACTCGACTATGGTATACTTTGGAACAAATGTCGCTCTTTGCAGAATTATCAATCCTGTTTCTAGCTGCAGCTGGAATTGCTTTGTGTTTTCAGTTCTTCCGTTTGCCGACAGTGGTTGGGTATTTGCTTGTAGGCTTAACCCTTGGACCGTTTGCCTTTGGAGTCTTACAGTCAGCCGAAGTCTTTGAGTTGCTTGCTCAGATCGGGATGTGTGCGTTGCTGTTTTCAGTCGGTCTGCATGTAAACAGAAAAGCGTTAAAGGACATGGGGAAGACGGTAGTAAAAATAGGTGTCTTGCAAATCGCATTGAATCTTACAGCGGGTGTTGTGATTGGGCGTTTGATTGGTTTTGGTTGGGTTGCCGCTGGATTGTTGGGAGCCGCTTTGTCGTTTAACAGCACGGTTCTCGCTTTACGTTCCTTGGGAGAACGGGGAGATTTGAATCGGTCTCACGGGAAAATCACGACAGGAATCCTGTTGTTGCAGGATATCTTTGCCACGATCGCTCTGCTCGTTGTCGGGATCCTACCTTTGCAAAAATCCCCTTCAGCCATTCTAGTTGTGCTCGGTCATGGCGTGCTGTTGTTGGTTTTGGTAGCTGTATTTGCTCGTTTCATCTTACCCAAGCTCGTCGAGCGAGCGGCTCGTTCTCAAGAATTGCTGGCGATCGGTTCTTTAGCCTTTGCACTCGGCATGGCCACCGCGTTTCATGGAATTGGTTGGTCGTACGAACTGGGGGCGTTGATTGCGGGTGTTTGTTTAGCGAGTACCAACTATCGTTTCGAGATCGAATCCAAGCTCAAACCGGTTCGAGAGCTGTTCTTAGTCGTTTTCTTCGTTTTGTTGGGCACAAAGATCGATCCAGCGACCTTGGGTTCCGGTTGGGGAGTAGCGGCCTTGTTGATCGCGTTGATTCTCGTCGTAAATCCTTGGGTGATCGGTCGATTGATGCGTCATTTTGGCCATGCTCGTACCCCTTCGTTTTTGGTGGCGGTTCACCTGGCTCATCTGAGTGAGTTCTCTTTGTTACTGCTCTTCGTTGCGAGCCGTTCTTTGCCCTTACCGGACAATTTTATCTCGTCGGTAACAGTCGCCGTAGGTATCACTATGTTGGGTGGAAGTTTGCTTATGACGAATGCGGATCGTATCCGACGGTTTGCGGAACAGATTTTGGGCAAGAAGCAGGAGGCAAAACAGCCTGATACGGAAGGATCTGAACAATACGAAGTCATTCTCTTCGGCTGTCACCGAGTGGGGAGTGACTTCTTGCCAGCGATGAAGAAACTGAAAGAGCCATATTTGGTTGTGGATTTTGATCCAGAAGCAATTGCCGACCTCCAAGCGCACAACATTCCTTGTCGTTATGGCGATGCCGAAGATCCTGAATTCTTGCGTGAAATTGGGGCGTACAAGGCCAAGCTCATCATTTCAACCATCCCAAGCCTCCAGGCGAATACAGCTTTGCTCGCCCTCAGACGTGCACATCGTCCAGCCGGAGTCATGGTCTTGGTGGCGCAGACGATCGAAGCTGCCCTTACGCTTTACCGCCAAGGCGCCACCTACGTCATCCTGCCCCACGTCTTAGGCGGCAATTACGCCTCTCAGCTGGTCGAGTCCTACGGCCTCAAAAAAGACGCTTTCGCCAACGAACGAACACGCCACATCGCCCACCTCAAACGCCGCGGCTCCTACGTCGCCTCCGTCCCCATGCTCTCCCACGGTCGCTGGCGCTAACCTTACTTGCGACGCGACCGTTCCTCGTTTACACTGACGGCGTTTGCAGCCCTTCTTCACCTCAAAGTCCGTTCTTGGTATGGCCCGCATTATTTCCATCGTAAATCAAAAAGGAGGGGTAGGAAAAACAACCACGGCCATTAATTTGGGCGCGTATCTTGCTGAATTAGGCAAATTCGTTTTGATTGTCGATTTGGATCCTCAGGCTAACGCTACTTCTGGCATCGGTATCGACCATCGCCAAATCGAGCGAGGGGTGTATGAAGCTGTGTTAGGTCAGGCGTCGCTCAAGGAGATCGCTCAACCGACAGCTCACGTTGGCTTACGCATCGCGCCTGCTACTAACGCCTTGGCTGGTTTGAACGTAGAATTGGTAGCAATGGAGCAGCGTGAATACAAGCTCCGTGATGCACTGCGTGAAATTCGCAACGATTACGATTTTATTTTGATTGACTGTCCACCAACCTTGGGTTTGATTACGCTAAACGGTTTGGTGGCTGGCGATGAAATTCTGATTCCGGTCCAGGCGGAGTACTATGCGTTGGAAGGGTTGAGCCAGCTTTTGGAAACGGTTCAGCTCGTTCAGGATCGCTTGCGCCCTGAAATCGACATCCTTGGAGCAGTCATCACGATGTATGATGGTCGTACCAAGTTGTCAGATGATGTGTTGCAAGAGCTCTACAAATATTTTCCAAATAATATATTCCGTTCTGTTATCCCACGCAACGTTCGTTTAGCGGAAGCGCCTTCATTCGGTCGGAGCATCGCCCACTTTGATGCTGGTTCCAAAGGAGCCAAGGCATATGAACGTCTAGCTCGTGAAGTCTTAGAGCGTGAAGTCAATCACTATCGCATCCGCACCTTATGATCCCTTCTCGCCAATCAGGCCTCGGCCGCGGCCTGGGCGCTATCATCCCACCTAAGCAGCAAGCTGGAATGTCTTCGTCGCCTACCCCCGTTTCACCAGGTGCGGCTCCTTCTGGTTTTCAGAGCTCACCACAGATGGAAGCGGATACTCCAGTGAATCTACCGATCCAGGAAGCGGAACGGATCAATCATTCATCTGATCCAACGGAAGGTATTCAGATTCGTCAGGTGCCTCTCGATCGGATCAAGCGCAATCCGTATCAGCCACGTAGCTATTTCTCGCATGATGAACTGGAGGAGTTGATGGGGAGTATCAAGGAGCATGGATTGTTGCAGCCGCTCGTTGTGACCCCAGCAGGGGTTGATGGAAGCTATCAGCTCATTGCTGGCGAACGTCGTTTTCGTGCCATGGCGATTTTGGGTGAGAAAACGGCGCCTGTTATCGTCCGTCAAGCTACGGAACAGCAGCAATTGGAATTAGCCATCATTGAAAACATTCAGCGTCAGGAATTGAATGCGTTGGAAGAGGCGGGTGCCTATGCACGTTTAGCGGATGAATTCGGACTGACACAAGAAGAAATCGCGCTAAAGGTAGGCAAGAGTCGCTCGCAGGTAGCCAACACGATTCGTCTCTTGATGTTGCCAAAAGAGATTCGCGATGCCGTTGTCGAAGGCAAGATTAGTCCATCCAATGCGCGTACGCTGCTGGCGCTGCCGACGGACGAAGAACGTTTGAAGCTGTTTTATACGATGGTCAATGAAGGTTTGACGGTGCGTCAGGTTGAGGATCGTGTCTCGGTTCGTCGTCCATCGAACACAAAAGATCCAAATATTACGGATCTGGAATTCCGTTTGCGCGATCAACTGCATTGTCGTGTCGAGATTCGGAAAAACAACCGTGGAGCAGGGGAGATTCGTCTGCGATTTGCGTCGGAAGATCAATTGAAAGACCTATTGGGGCATTTTAACGCGTCGTCCCCGGTAGAATCCCTTTGATCCAGGTTCCAATACGCGATTTCGCCATTTGGCGGATCTTTGATTTGGCGTGACGGGTTTTTACGAATTTCATCCAGTCTGGATTGGGTCCTTTGCGATTTTTGTCGATGCCGATTTCAACCATATCGCCATTTTTGAGAACGCGATCTAAGGGTGCAACTTCTTCGTTGATTTTGGCACTGGAACAAGTGTCGCCAATTTGTGTGTGAATCGCGTAGGCAAAGTCAACGCAAGTACTGCCTTCAGGAAGATCAATGACATCACCTTTGGGAGTGAAAATGAAAATGCGGTTTTGGAAAGCGTCGATCTTCATTTCTTCGAGTGTGTGTAATTTGTCCTGCTTGTCGCCTAACTCTTGCTGCAAGCTGGCCAGATCTGAAACCCAGTTTGGAGCTTTATTTGAATTCGGTTCTGAACGTTTGCCGTTTTCGTCATACGCCCAGTGGGCCGCAATACCATATTCGTTTTCCGCATGCATGGCCCGCGTACGAATTTGAAACTCAACGATCTCGCCTTTTTCGCAAAAGACGGTCGTATGGAGCGAACGATAGCCGTTGGGTTTAGGCTGGGCGATGTAGTCCTTGATACGGCCTTTGAGGGGAGTCCACTTGCCGTGAATAGCTCCCAGAGCGCTATAACAATCCGCCACGGTCGGTACGATCACGCGCAAGGCGATGATGTCGTAGATACGTGTAATATTGCGATCATTTTTGATCAGCTTCTTATAAAGCGAGTAGAGATGTTTGGCTCGGCCGTGCACGTCACGATAAGGGATATGACTCTCTTTCAAGAGGTTTTTGGTATGTTCGATGACGTGATCGACGTATTCTTCTTTGTTGCTGCGAGCTGTTTGGGCCAATTCTGAGGTCCAGACGTATTCTTTTGGTAGAACGTATTTGAAAGCAGCGTCTTCTAATCTTCCTTTCATTTCACCCATACCCAAACGGTTGGCGATGGGGGCGTAGATTTCGAGCGATTCCAGCGCGATGCGATGCTGTTTTTTTAAGGGGATCGAGCCGAGTGTTTGCAAATTATGTAAGCGGTCAGCGAATTTGATGAACACCACGCGTACATCGGCGGCCATGGCTAGGAACATTTTGCACAAGTTCTCGATATAGCGTTCGATGCCGCGGTATTTAATTTTGCTAAGTTTCGTGATGCCCTCTACCATCGAGCTGATATCTTCCCCGAATTCAGCAGTGATTTCTTCAATCGTGCGCGGTGTATCTTCTGGAACGTCGTGCAAGAGTCCGGCCACAATAATCGCAACTGGCATGTGCATCTCAGCCAAGGTGATCGCTGTTTGCAGTGGGTGGGAAATGTACGGTTCGCCACTGGAACGCATTTGCCCTTGGTGAGCGGCTTCGGCAAACGCAAAGCCACGCCGTACGAGCTCTACGTTCGCACCTCGATCATTTTCAAGCATGAGCGTACACAGGCGCTCCAGGTCTTTAGCAATTTGTTCTTGATGGGAGATGGGCATACGATCGTCTGCTCTATAGTAGGCCGACCGTAGGCTTGAGGCAATTGCTGGCATCTCAATCGTTCACAGGTTGAACGGCTCAGATGCCAGGCCACGCCACTCAGGGGAAAGAGTGGGCGAGTGACGTGGCGGCGAGGAAGGGGAGGGTCTCGGTCAGCGGCGAGGCGCGATCGGCTGAACGTTGTTGACGGTGGGAAGGACGAGAGGTGGCGAAACCGGGAGGCCGAGCTCCTGTCGGATCCAGCGCAGCTCGTCTCTGAAGAGATCGCTTCTTGAAGCGCTGCAGCCGTCGTATCTCCGGCACTCAAGATCGGCAGCTTGAGCCCGTTCGAGGATGCTGAACAGGGTCTGGAGGACGACTTCTCGCGGTAGACCTGGGTGTTGCGTCGCCTCTCCAGCGGGTTGGAAGCCTCGGTAGGCCAGTTCGAGCTCGTGCGGTAGCACGGGAGGCTGAGTGAGTGGGATGCGGCGCGTGGCCAGGATCCAGCGTAGCCTGAGCTTCATGAGCGAGAAGTGAGCCGCGTCGTTGGGAAGCTCGTCTATCGCAGTCTGAAGCATTTGCGCGTAAGCCGGGTCCGATGATCCTTCCGTGAAGTGGCTCGGATTGAAGTCGATCAACGCTGGACGCACGCGGTCGTCCTCGAAGAGATGCTCGCTCCGCAAGAATGCGATGTCCCGGATCAGGTCGGTCAGGGTCACTTCGCTGCCGTCGCCTCTGGCGAGCTGGATGCTGAACCTGAGGTATCCGGCGGCGGCGATGCCGTCGCTTTCGGTCGGAGTGAAACGTCCTTGCGTGCCTTCTTCGACTCGAGTCTGGGTTGTGAAAAGGTTCCTTCTGACTGCGGCTGTTCGTTCGATGAAAGCGCGTAGCTCTCTTCGCAGGGTGATCGGCTCGCGCTCGACGCCCTCTCGTGTGATCACCACGTTCCGCTCGATCAGCTCGCGCGTAGCGTAGATCAGGGTCGCGTGGGCGATCCCGCCCGGCAACTCCTCACGATGTTCCGTCCAGTAACGGATAAGGCCTGCGTCCGCCGGTCGATTGAATCGGACGAGCGTGGCCATGATGGCGAAGCCTGGAGGATCGTCGCTGCAGATGTCACCCACCCGACGGAGGGTCTGATACGCCATCTCGTGCAGTCCGGCGGGCAGATTCTCTACGCAGCGTGTCGGAAGTCGTGCAGCGCGCGTAAAGAGTCCTGGTAGGCATCCCCGACGCTCGCTCACGGCGGCCATGAAGTCTGGATTGGTTGACCAGGCTTCTATGTTTATCTGCTCCAGATCGTCCAGGCATCCGTAGACCGCGCCGCTTTGCGGCAGCCGACGGAGTAGCCCGACGAACTCCTGCGCTTCAGGCGCACGTCTGGCACGGATGAGCCGTGCTGCGAGCTCGGTCGCGCAGCGGGTGGTACCGGGGTCCCGCTGGTGGTCGTGGATGTCGGTGCTGAGCAGTCGGATCAGGGCCGCATCCGGCACCAGGTTGGGCGTAGCGATCAGCCTCGCGCAGGATCCGTTGGACGGTTCCGGAACAGCCGTCGCCGCCGGGCGCCTGGGTGCCATCGGCCGCTGAGGCGGTCGAGGCTGGGCGGGCGCGATCGCGCCGATGAGGAGGAGTGCAGCGGTCAGGAGCAGTTTTCGAAAGTTCACGTTGTTTCGTCCTTCCTGGGGAGGGGTTGAGTTGTCCTCAGGTACAAAGGCTCATTACTTGGAATAAACCTTTATAACTAGGGAAAATCAACGAAAAACTATATCAAAATATAGGCATTCGTCAATTTTAAACAAAAAATCCGCTGTTCAGGCGGATTTTCCGTTGGTGGGACCGGAGGGGATCGAACCCTCGACCCTCGGCTTAAAAGGCCGGTGCTCTACCAACTGAGCTACAGTCCCATGCGCGCGGCATCATAGCCGATCGCTCGTTCTCTTTCAAGGCATTGTCTGCTAGGATGACGGAATCTATGCCCATGCTGTCTGCCCGGATCCAGCGTCAAACCTTGGAGCGTCAGGCTCAATTATCGCGTTTGCGCCGTGAATTGCAGCAGTGTTCGGCTGAAGTATTGTCGACGAGTAAACGCTCAATCTTCGCCCTCCATCGTGAAGACTCGGCTGCGTCCGAAAAAGAGCTGAAAGCGGCAGAGCAAGCGATTGAACGTGGTTGGAAGATCATTCAAGAAGAGGCTTTATTAGCTCAGGAGGGTTCGTGGCGAGCGGCCCGTGAAGAATTTGCCGAAGCTTCTCTGCTAGCTGAATACTTAAAGAAGGGATCTTTGCAGACCCATCCCGACAAAGATCGTGATCCAGATATCTTTATTGGTGGTCTGTCCGATTTTTTGGGAGAGCTTGTTCGTTTGGCTGTGTTGGCCGCTACACGCGGAGATCGTGGTCCCATCGAACGTTTTTATCACGACGCGATCGAGATTATGGATTTTCTCCTCCTCATGGATCTGACCGGACACTTGCGTACGAAAGTTGATCAAGCAAAACAGCACGTCAAAAAATTGGAAGAGATCCGCTACGATTTGTCGTTGCGTTCGATAAACCAATCGTAGCCACTTGCCCTAGCACAATCTTTGTCGAATATTGCTTGACCAAGCCATGTTTGGCGTCTACCCTAAGAGGGTTCTATGAAGGCTGAGCGCTCGCAAAAAGCTTTGATGTTACTAGGTCTGCAATTTACTACCCGTATCGTCATACTTTGTCTCATCCCGTCTGTTGTGTGTGCTTTTCTGGGACGTTGGATCGATAAGCATTTTCATCTGGCTTGGCCATTTGCGACCGTGTTGGGACTTTTTCTTTCTTTGTACATTATCTATCGACTAATGCTGCGTGAAGCGCAGCGCTATCGTCAATTTTTCTCATGAGTGCTTTGCCAACGCTCGCAGCCGAAACGCTGTTTCAGCTCGGACCGCTCCCGATCACGAATTCTTTTGTGAACACGAGCCTGGCAACCCTCGGATTCTGTCTCTTCGCCCTCTTTTTTTCACGCACTATTCGACTCGCGCCTGGGAAGGGGCAGCTATTTGTCGAAGGACTAGTCGAGAAAGTATTAGAATATTTTGATAAAGTCACGAACGATCGTCGACTATCGCGTAAATTTCTTCCCTTTGCCGGAACACTGTTCCTGTTTATTTTAGGTTCGAATTGGTTGGGTTTGTTTCCTGGTACCGGATCAATTGGGATGTGGCAGATCCATGAAGGTCAGCGTGTCTTTATTCCGCTTTTGCGACCGGCGAACAGCGACTTGAATCTGACATTGGGATTAGCTGTGCTTACCGTTCTCACCTCGCATATTATCGGTATCACCTCAACTGGGTTTTTCTCCCATATCGGTCGTTTCTTCCCTTTGGGTGCGATCTGGAAAGGGATTAAGACGGCTAAACCGATTGCGGTACTGATCGGTTTGGTGGAATGTCTGGTGGGCGTCATCGAGTTGATTGCTGAATTGGCCAAGATGGCTTCACTGTCTTTACGCCTCTTCGGGAATATTTTTGCGGGCGAAGTTTTGACGACCGTTGTCGCGTCTATTTTTGCGGTGGGAGCCCCTTTACCCTTCATTGCATTGGAGCTTATGGTTGGAGCCATTCAAGCGACTGTCTTTACGGTCTTGGCCTTAGTGTATTTCACGCTATTTGCTAGAAACGCTCATGGAATGACGCACGCGCCTGATACACTGCCTACGCCACAACCAGCGCATTGAGGGAAAAGGGGAGTGCGTCTTTCTTCTAAGGCGCCATCCCTGATTCAGCCTTAATCTTTTTCCTTTATGGATACAGAACTCGCCATTGCCATTGTTAAAGGTAGCACTATCGCGATTGGTGGCATTGTGCCAGCGATTGCCATCAGTCGTATCGTGAAAGCTGCTATGGAAGCCATCGGTCGCAATCCCGAATCAGGCGATAAGATTTTCGTTCCGATGTTGTTGGGTGCTGCCTTCGCCGAAGCTATCGCTATTTACGTCTTCGTGGTTGTTTTCACTTTGTAATCGTTTTGTCTTCACGCTGCTATGGTCGAAGCAACGTCCTCGCCGAATGTCTTGAGCCTGTTCGGCCTCAATGGACCGCTGTTTGCGGCCCAGCTTGTGAATTTCCTGATCGTGGTTTTCGTGCTCTATCGTTGGGTCTACAAGCCGTTGCTGAAAACGATGGACAAGCGAGCAGAGCAGATTCGTGAGGGGCTGATGAAGGCTCAAGCGGCTGATTCTGTCCTGCAGGAAGCTCAGGATCGTGCTTCACGTATCGTTAGCGAGTCTGAGCAGAAGGCGCAAGCTCTTCTTGAGAAGACACGAGTCGATGCAGAGGCAAAACGGCGTAAACTCCTGTCTGAATTGCATGAGGAGTTGGATCGACATGTTGTAGAGACCAAGATGCAATTACAAGAAGAACGCGAGCGGATGATTCAGAGTGCTAAAGAGGAGTTGGGAGGAATCGTAGTCCAGGCGACAGATGCGGTGACGGATCGCGTGCTTGAAAACAAGGAACAACGTACCTTGCTCGAACGAGCGGTAAAGGATGTTCTGAGCTAGGTGCTATGCGACATTCCTTACGTCATATCCAACAGTGGTTCTTGCCCTTGTTTAGCCTTTCATCACAAGACGATGAACGTGTTGTTTCGGCCTTGGCTCGATTAGAACGAGTCTTTCAAGCCAACCCGAGTTTAGTCCGTTCACTTTCAGATCGCTCTATTCCTGTCGACGTACGCTTAGACTGGCTAGTGCAGGCGCTTCAGTTGAAGAAGTCAGAGCCATTGTTTGTAAGTTTGCAATTACTCGTCGAACGACAAGGGTTTGTGAACTGGTCTATCTTTTTTCAGGAGTACCTACGAATGCGAAAACGACTTGGCTTGAGGCATTTGTATACACTTTTCAGTTTTGTGCCACTTCCTCTCGATGAGAAAACGGCTTTGCAAAAACAGTTGGAAGAGCAATTTTCTTTCCCTATTATTTTCGAATGCGTATTGGATCCTGGTTTAGGCGGGGGATTCCGAATTGAATCGCCGGATGGATGGGTGCTTGACGCCTCAGTGACTGGTCGTTTGAACCGTTTAGCTCATGCTCTTGCTTTGTAACGCTATGCCTCCTTCCCCAAAACGTACCCCTCCTTCAGACGACTTAGCCACAGCCCTGCTTGAGCGACTGAATGCTTTTCAAGGCTCGAGTGCGGAATATCAGCTTGGTCGTGTCGTTGAGGTTGGTGATGGCATCGCTCGCATTTCTGGACTGCGTACGGTGAGGACGATGGAACTGCTGCGTTTTCAGCACGGAGCTATTGGTGTCGCCCTCAACCTAGAACGTGACATGGTAGGAGCGATGTTGTTGTCTGGTTTGGAGACAGTGGTAGCGGATGAAGAGGTGGAGGCGTCAGGTGAGCTCTTGGGTTTGCCAGTGGGAGATGTGTTGATCGGACGTGTGATTGATCCGTTAGGTCGTCCACTGGATGGTAAGGGTTCGATCAAATCAAAAACGCATTATCCTGTTGAAAAAGTTGCGGCTGGTGTCATGGCGCGTGAGCCGGTGACTGTACCGCTTATGACGGGTATCAAGGCGATTGACTCGATGATTCCGATTGGTCGCGGTCAACGTGAATTGATCATCGGAGATCGTCAGGTGGGGAAAACCGCCATTGCGATTGATACGATTGTTAATCAAAAAGGCCAGGGTGTGGCCTGTATCTATGTTGCGATCGGCCAAAAAGCTTCTAAAGTTGCCAAATTAGTCGCCAAACTCGAAGCGAGTGGGGCGATGGAGTATACGACTGTAGTCGTTGCCAATGCGTCTGATCCTGCTTCATTACAGTTCATTGCGCCCTACGCCGGTTGTGCGGTCGGTGAATATGTCATGGATCAAGGAAAGGACGCGCTTGTGATTTACGACGATCTCTCCAAGCATGCTTGGGCTTATCGTGAAATTTCCTTGCTCTTGAAACGTCCACCGGGTCGTGAAGCTTATCCAGGAGACGTCTTCTATCTGCATTCTCGTTTGTTGGAACGAGCTGTTCGTTTGAAGGCTGACCATGGTGGCGGATCACTGACCGCGTTACCGATCATTGAAACGCAAGCGGGCGATGTCTCAGCGTATATTCCCACCAACGTCATTTCGATCACAGATGGTCAAATTTATTTGGAAAGTGATTTGTTCTATCGCGGTATTCGACCAGCGTTAAACGTTGGTTTGTCTGTATCACGTGTCGGTGGCGCAGCTCAGACCAAGGCCATGAAAAAAGTGGCTGGACCCTTACGTCTTGATCTGGCTCAATTTCGTGAGCTCGAAGCCTTCGCGCAATTCTCCAGCGATGTTGATGCGGCAACGAAACAGCAGATCGAGCTTGGGCGACGGCTGGTTGAGCTCTTGAAACAAGGCGAGCTTGAGCCACTCACGATGGAAGCTCAGGTTGCCATTTTGTACGCGGCAGTGAAGGGCTTTTTAGATGCGATTCCGGTTGACCAGATCGCCAAGTGGGAAAGTGGCTTCCGATCAGCGCTTCAGATGGCCAATCAGCCGCTCATGGAACGTTTGCGGCAAGAAAAGAAATTGGATGATCAACTCGAAGTGGGCTTGAAGCAGGCGATCGAAGCCTGGAACAAAACCTTCCTGGCAACGCTGCCAGTGGTTGTCGAGGAGAAGAAATAATCCTGTATGGCTGTTTCTCCGCGTTTGCTTCGTCGGCGTCTGCGCTCCGTGAAATCCACGGGGAAGATTATGAAAGCTATGGAGCTGGTGGCGGCTTCGAAGATGCGAAGATCAGTGCAGCTCGTCATGAGTGGGCGACCGTATGCCGAAACGATCACCAAGTTGGTTGAACGTATGCTGCGTATGTCAGGCGCGGCTTTGAATCACCCTCTTCTGAAAGTCGTGGGCGCGCCTGAGCTAACGCCGAAGCGCATTGCTGTTTTAGTTTTCGCTTCTGATCGTGGATTATGTGGAGCCTTCAATACCCAGATCGGTCGGGCGGCACTTGAGTTCTTGCGCTCTCATCCCGCAGACGACTGCAGTGTCATCACCGCCGGATCAAAGGTTGAGCGTATGATCCGGTCAGCCGGTTTCCGTATTCAGGCCGCCTTTCCGGCCTTCTCGCATCGTCCGTCGATGGAACAGCTTCATCCACTGTTCCAATACGTGCGTTCGATTTTCCTGAAAGGTGAAGTCGATCAAGTGCATATGGTTTACACGCATTTCAAGACAGCGCTTGTTCAACAAATTCGGGTCGAGCCACTTTTACCAATCGAGGTGAAGGCATCAGCGCTTGAGAGTTGTGATGAGTTGGTTGAGCCTTCGCCAGAAGGGGTCTTTAATAGTTTATTACCGCGTTTGGTGGATGCGCATGTCTACCAAGCGGCGCTTGATTCAGCAGCAGCCGAGCACAGCGCACGTATGCTCGCGATGCGTTCAGCCAGCGATGCGGCCAAAGACATGTCGGAGGGCCTGACGTTATCTTTGAACCAAGCTCGTCAAGCAGCGATCACTCGTGAGATTTGTGAAATTTCCGCCGGAAAAGCGGCACTAACGGCCTAACCATTTGTATGAAAAAAACTTCTCCCACTCCTCCTTCTGCTAAGCCCACACTCTCTTCAGTCGGTCAGATCATTCAAGTTATCGGTCCGGTGGTTGATGTGGAGTGTGCTGGTTCCATGCCGCCGATTTATACGGCGCTTGTCGTACGACGCGAAGATCAAGAAGATCTCGTTCTTGAAGTCGAGCAACATCTCGAAGGTGGAACCGTTCGAACGATCGCGATGGCTTCGACGGATGGTTTGGTTCGCGGATTAGAAGTGCTGAATACTGGCGCGCCAATCTCTGTTCCGGTTGGTCGGGAAGTCTTAGGGCGAATGTTCAATGTAGTTGGTAAAACGATTGATGAGGGTCCGGCGCTCAAAACGAAGAAACACTATCCCATTCATCGTCCAGCACCCGCTTTTGATCAACAAGCGACCAAAGCGGAAATTCTTGAAACAGGCATCAAGGTCATCGATTTGATCTGTCCTTTCATGAAAGGAGGAAAAATCGGCTTATTCGGAGGAGCGGGCGTTGGGAAAACCGTCATCGTTATGGAGCTTATTCGCAATATCGCAACCGAACACGGCGGCTATTCTGTCTTCGCCGGCGTTGGTGAACGCACGCGCGAAGGGAATGCGCTGTGGCTTGAAATGAATGAATCGAAAGTTATTGATAAAACGGCTCTCGTGTTTGGACAAATGAACGAACCACCTGGTGCCCGTGCTCGTGTGGCTTTGTCCGCGCTTTCCATGGCTGAATATTTCCGCGATGAAGAGAAGCAAGACGTCTTGTTCTTCGTAGATAATATTTTCCGTTTCACGCAGGCCGGATCAGAAGTGTCGGCTCTGCTGGGTCGTATTCCTTCCGCAGTGGGTTATCAACCGACTCTGGCAACCGAAATGGGTGCTCTCCAAGAACGTATTACGTCAACGAAAGAAGGTTCTATTACGTCCGTTCAAGCGGTGTACGTCCCCGCGGACGACTTAACCGATCCGGCGCCAGCCACGACCTTCGCTCACTTGGATTCAACCGTTGTCTTGACCCGCGCCTTGTCTGAGCTTGGTATTTATCCGGCGGTTGATCCGCTCGATTCGAGTTCGACGATGTTAACCCCTGGCAACGTGGGCGAACGTCATTATCGCGTTGCACGTGGCGTCCAACAGGTTCTTCAGCGTTACAAGGATTTACAAGATATTATCGCCATTCTTGGGATGGAAGAATTGTCAGAAACAGACAAACTTGCGGTGGTACGTGCCCGTAAAATCCAGAAATTCCTATCACAGCCCTTCCACGTAGCCGAAATTTTCAGCAGTATTCCCGGCGTCTACGTTCCGCTCGAAGAAACGATTCGCGGCTTTGAGGAGATTTTGGCGGGCAAGCATGATGACAAACCAGAGCAGGCGTTTTATATGAAAGGGAGTATTGATCAAGTGAGTGTATGAACTACCTAAAACGTTTGGAAGAAGTATCTGCCAAAGATATCTTGCTGGTAGGTGGTAAAGCAGCCTCATTGGGAGAATTGATACAAGCGGGTCTGCCTGTGCCAAATGGTTTTGTTATTCTGACGTCAGCCTTCGTTGCTTGGATACGGGCAAGCGGATACCAAACTAGGGTTGAGGAGCTGATACAAACGACGAGGGACCAGAATATTGGAAGCCTTGAACACATATCCGAACAGATTCGTTCCTGGTTGTTGCCGATTCCTCTTTCAAACGATCTGATCGATGAAATCAATCAAGCATTTCAAGCATTGGGAAAACCACTCGTAGCTGTTCGTTCGAGCGCTCAAGCAGAAGATGGGAAAAATGCCGCTTGGGCTGGTCAGTTGGAAACTTATTTGTGTACAACGAAAGAGACGCTTCTTCAGCATGTAAAAGAATGTTGGATTTCACTCTTTAGCCCTCGCGCGTTGACGTATGCGCTTGGGAAGAAAATAGACAAGATTGTACCAGTCGCAGTGATTGTTCAATCCATGGTGGAGAGTGAGGGCGCGGGCGTTGTCTTTTCTGTTCATCCTGTCAGCAAGAATGAGAACCAATTGATTATTGAAGCGAGCTATGGTTTGGGCGAAGCCATTGTTTCTGGACAGGTCACACCTGACAGTTTCGTCGTACAAAAAGAACCACCGGCCATTCTCGAACAGCAAATCTCCACAAAAACGCGTGGACTCTATCGAAAGCAGGCTGGAGGCACTGAATGGAAAGAGATTGCGAAAGATCGTGCAAAACTGCCGGTTCTGTCCGAACAACAAATTCTCGAACTCGCATCACTAGTTATGCAGATTGAGCGTCAGTCTGGTTTTCCTTGCGATATTGAATGGGCAATGGTGGATGAGGAATTCTTCATTCTACAAAGTCGTCCGATCACGACTCTTGGTTCGGACTCTCACCCTACCCGGGCCTAAGCTTCTTTGCTAGCGTTTCAGTATAGTACAGTACCTATGTCATCTACCGCTCCCATACGCCAAGATTTTCGCTACGTCATGCATCGTGACTTAGATCTGCTGTTTTGCGAATGCTGGGATCGAGGAGAACGTGTGGAGTTGAAAAAAGCCACGAATAACTCACTTTCGTTCAATCCGTTATTTATCTACGATGCGTCTCGTCAAGGCATGGACGTGTATTATAATTTTACCGATCCATTTCAAGATCCAACACCTTTGCTTCGCATGCTGCAAAAGCAGCCCGAGATGCTGTTTGAAAGAATTGCTTTTGAAGCTGCTTGTAACGACTTGGAGCGTATTTTGGGGGAGGAATCTCCCAATCTGGAAGTCTTGTTTTCAGCGATTATTAAGTTGTGGCCTGCCCTCACGATCGGGCAGCTATTTGGCAACGTTGAAGTTTGGGATCCTGGTGAGGAACTGTTGAACCATTGTATGTATGCTCGTGAGAGAACAGATCGATTGATTCATCCGGCCATTCAACGTCTCGCTCAGGTCACTGCATCTCTGCCAATAGCGCAGACAGTTCCTCATGAGTTACGTCGGTTTATTACCTATAGCGAGTACGTTCAAGCTACGATTCCAGACGAAGATGTATTACAGCAACGAGCCAAGCGTTTTTTATATCACGAAGGACAAATCACGACCGATCGACTCAAGTATCTCGATGCTCAGCGAATTGACCTGACGCGTTTAGAGATGCTCTCTGATCGAGATGATTCACGTTCTATCAAAGGACGATGTGCTTTTCCTGGCGATGTTCGGGGTAAGGTTAGGCGTATTTTTAGCGCGAAAGAGATGAATCGCATGCAGGAAGGCTGTATCTTAGTCGCTCCAATGACGGTTCCAGACCTATTGCCAGCCATGAAGCAAGCGGCTGCTATCGTGACGGACGAGGGAGGAATTACCTGCCATGCTGCAATTGTTGCCAGAGAACTTCAGATTCCTTGTGTCACGGGTACGCTGATTGCAACACGTGAATTACAAGATGGGGATTTGGTTCATGTCGATGCGACGAATGGCATTGTGACAAAATTAGACTGAGCGATCTTCCTATGTCCTTCCACTTCCGGATCGTAACCCCAGAACGCGTCTTATCTGAAGAGGACGTTGATTCAGTATCTTTACCGGGCGTGGAAGGGGAGATTACTGTCCTCACTCATCACGTGGCTTATGTTGGCCTTCTCCAGCCAGGCATCGTCCAAGTGCGACGTGTGGGCGTACGAGAAGAAGATGCGCTGGCGATTTCTGGCGGTTTCGCTAACGTAGATGAGGGAGGCAATTTACTAACGATTTTAGTTGAAACGGTTGAACGGGGAATGGAGTTGGATGAGGCGACGATCTCGAAAGCCAAAGAGCGAGCACAACAAGTTATGCAAAACGCCGCTCGTCAGGATGACGCCTCGTTCGCTGCTGCAGCTGCTGCGTTGCAGCGTGAACTAGCTCGCGCCCGAGTCCTCAGCAAATTCCACAATCGCCGGACCGCTGGCCTTCCGATCGTCGAGCAGGGTAGTATTCGGAAAGATGAAAATGCCAGCTGATACCCCTGTCCAAGCCGCCCTTCAGATAGCGACGGTTTTTACCGTTCCGGTTGAAGGTGGATCTCTCAAACAGATCTTGGATTTGGTATTTACCGCTTCTGCTGCCCCCAAAAAGTCAGTGCTTTGGATCGTCACGGCAAATCCTGAGAATCTACTAGAAGCTCGCAGACGACCTGATTACGCTGAGACGCTCAAGCAGGCGGATTATCGCTCAGTCGATGGAGTTGGTCTGCAAGCATTGTTGCGCGTTGTAGGAGTCAATGTTGCGCGTGTCACCGGCGTTGAATTGGCCGAAGCCTTGATCCATGAAGCAGCTAAGCAGCATTGGAAAGTCGGTTTCATGGGTGGCGATCCTGGTATTGCCCAAAAAACAGCGGATCATTGGCAAGCGCGTGAACCAGGCTTACAGGTCGCGTTCGAAGAGGGCGGCAAGATTGCTCCCGATGGAACGGGCGATGCAGCGGAAGAAGAGGCGGTTCATCGCTTGGTCTTGGAAGCGCCGGATGTGCTCTTCGTGGCTTTTGGAAGTGGGGGGGCGAAACAAGAACAGTGGATTTTGCGACGTTTATCTGATTTCCCGTCACTCAAAGTCATCGTTGGCGTAGGTGGAGCCTTTGATTTCTGGACTGGTCGCATTCGTCGTGCGCCTTCTTTCATGCAAAAGGTTGGTCTGGAGTGGTTGTGGCGCTTGCTACAACAGCCCAAACGCATCGGTCGCATTATCCGCGCGACCGTTTTCTTCCCCGTCTTTTTTCTATTAGACGCCTTCAAACAGGGCGGCGATCTACGCAAGAAAGCCCTGTATTTTTTGACGATCATTCTTCGTATCATTTTTATCTTGTTTGTTCTTGCTCCAGCGGTGTATCGCTACGGGCGTTTTGTGCTTGGTAATGGGATCGCGCACTACCCGTGGGGCTTATCAGATTTGATTATTCCACTAGTCATCTTTGTCGTGTCCTATCCCGTCGTAGTCTTTTTATATCGTCTCAAGTATCCAAAAAGTCTGTAACTAAAGCTTTTTGTATCGAAATATTGACTTATTTTATAAAACCTGTCATACTACTTGGTCAGGTTGGTAGGCCGTTACCGGCGCGACAAGGGCCTAAACTGACAGAAGGGTGGTTACAACGCATGAGTTGCCGCGCGATCCGATAAGGAAGCACTCGCTCGGCGTTCCCCGTCTCGTGTCTAGTGTCTCTGGTATGACATTGCCCCCGCCGCGCCTCTCCGGAGGCGTGCGTGCGATGGGCCGCTCGCAAGAGCGTACGTGTGCCCCGCGGACGACAGTCCGCTCAGGGCCCGCAACAAGTGGGCAGTGGCTACACTGACCCAGGAGCCTGACAAGCCCGTCCCTTTTAACTCGCCTGAAGAGTCGTCTGAAGGCATGAAAACTACACGAAGTTCCCAACACGGACGCAGGCTGCGGTCGCAAGACCGCTGCAGCGCCGGCTCATCGTTGGGGACGACTTACCCGGCGGTGATGCCTGCATCACGCCGGGTTCTTCATATCTAAGAAGGTTTTCGGTTTTTCCTTATCGACGTTCCATGAGCAGATCTGGCATACTACCCGAGTGATGAAACGACCTTTCCGCTCTTTGCAGTCCGTGCTCTGCCTTTTATGTTTGCTGAGCTTGTTTTTGCCAACGAATAGCCTCGTTGCTCAAACGGTGGATGCTGAAGAGACAAGCCCGCCAGCTAAAGAACAGATCGATGACCTTCAAGCCCAAGTCAAAGACAGTCAGGCGAAAATCAGAGAGCTTGATGCAACCATCGGTAGCTATCGCAAGCGTATTTCCCAGCAGGAGCTGCAATCATTGTCTTTGCAAAACCAAGCAGCCTTGTTGGAAAATCGTATTCAAGAAAAACAACTCGCTCTACAAAGAGCTGTTCAAGAAACCGATCTCACGACTCTCCAGATCCGCCAATTAGACGTTTCCATTCGTTTGGAAGAACAAGCGATTGAAAAACGACGTGCTGCCTTGGGAGAATT
>JAGOTP010000027.1 GCA_018061755.1 Patescibacteria group bacterium
CATCCGTATCAACTTTTACTCGATACCCAGCCTCGTTCAAACGATCGGCGATTGACTGACAGGCAGCATTAATCGCTTCTTCTGCTTTGACTGGCAAAATGATGACCTGAATCGGCGCAAGTTTTGGCGGCAAACGCAATCCTTTATCATCGCCATGAGCCATGATGAGTCCGCCCATCGAACGTGTCGATAAGCCCCAACTCGTCTGCCAAGCATATTGCTTCGATGAATCTTTCGCTTGGAACTGGATCTCGAACGATTTCGAAAAGTTCTGACCCAAGTCATGAGAGGTACAGCTCTGAAGCGCTTTGCCACCTGGCATCATCATTTCATAGGTCAACGTCATGTCAGCCCCAGCGAACTTCTCACTCTCAGATTTGCGCCCAACGTACCCTGGCAAAGCGAAGAAATCGCGATACAGCTTGGTATAGGTATCCATCGCCCAATTGACCATGGCTAGCGATTCTTCATGAGTCGCGTGAGCCGTATGACCTTCCTGCCACAAAAATTCAGTGGTGCGCAGAAAAAGATAGGTGCGCTTTTCCCAACGAACCACGTTGTTCCACTGGTTAATCTGAAGTGGCAAATCACGCCAAGACTGCACCCAACGCGAAAAGGTATCGTACATGATCGTTTCACTGGTCGGCCGGACGATGAGCGGTTCCTGAAGCGTTTCTCCCCCACCGATGGTGACAACCGCCAACTCCGGAGAAAAACCCTCTACATGTTGCTTCTCTTTGTGCAACAAGTTCTCTGGAATAAACAAGGGGAAATAAGCGTTCTCTACGCCTTTACGCTTGATCTGTTTATCAAGTTCACGCTGAATCAGTTCCCAAATGGCGTAGCCATAGGGTCGAAAAATCATCGTTCCTTTAGCTGGACCATAATCAGCCAGCTCAGCCTGGAGCACAAGCGCGTTATACCAAGCCGAAACATCTTCGGACTTTTTTGGGAGTTGTTTCTGGAAAGCCATAGAATGGAAAATAATAAAATCTCGTCTTTGGCAAGCACAAACTGAGTGCTTAACAAGGACGAGAATTCTCGTGGTACCACCTTGTCTTCATCAAAGCCTTACGACTTCGATCTTACGCGCTTCTTTTCCGTGAAGCGCCCTCATGACGGTGAGGCGTCCGGCACTGCTTATCGCAGACAGCTCCAGGGCTGGGAACCCCTTCATGGCTTTGTGAAAAGCATAAAAGAAAGGCTCTCTTCGGTCAAATTGGACAAAATCTCATCGAACTTAGTATTTTACACCTTTTGCAAGATCAACTTGAACGTTGTACAACAGAAGGAGACTAAGAAATAAACTCATTCTGTTTCCCCTCTTTTATATGCAATCCACCGCCATCTCAATTGAGACAACAGTAAAAGCCTCGCTCGATCTCGTCTGGGAACACTGGACGAATCCCGAATACATCAAACAATGGAACGCTGCATCCGATGATTGGCATACGCCAAGCGCCACCAACGATCTGCGTACTGGTGGAAGTTTCACCTCTCGCATGGAAGCACGTGATGGCAGTACTGGGTTTGATTTCGGCGGAACGTACACCGACGTCACCCCAAAAACGCATATCGCCTACAAATTAGGCGATGATCGAGAGGTTGATGTCACTTTTGAGGAGACAACTGAGGGTATTCACGTTTGTGAAACGTTTGACATCGAACACGAGAACCCTGCTGAATTCCAACGAGCTGGCTGGCAAGCGATTCTCGATAATTTCAAACGTCACGTAGAAAACCAGGAAGGTTAATCTAAAAACGTCCTTCATGTCGTTCCAAGTTCTCCTCTTCTACAAGTACGTAACGATCGACAATCCAGTCACTTTTGCGGACTGGTTCGCGTTGCAAGCGAGGACGAAGGGACTAACGGGTCGAGCGCTCATCGCCGAAGAAGGACTGAACGCAACCGTGGAAGGAACTGTCGAACAAACGGAGAAGTTCGTTCAACAATTGCATCAAGATGAACGGCTGCGTGACATGAACATCAAACGAAGTCCGAGCGATGGTTCAAGCTTTCGTGGATTATCAGTCAAAATCCGGCCGGAAATCGTAGGAACAAAGTTCACTTCCGCAGAGGCAGATCCACGCATCCGCACAGCACCTCATCTGTCACCTGAAAAATTGCGTGAAATGTATGCGAACAACGAAGACTTCGTTGTGATCGATATGCGTAATTCCTACGAGTTCGTTTCAGGTCACTTCAAACAGTCGATCGATCCGGGACTGCGAGCCTCACGTGATCTGAAAAAAGCCGTGGTCAAACTCACACCTTACAAAGACAAGAAAATTGTCACGGTTTGCACCGGCGGAATTCGCTGTGAAAAGATGTCCGCTTATTTGTTAAACCATGGGTTTCGAGATGTCTCACAATTAGAAAATGGCATCCACGCCTATCTTGAGAAATTCCCTAATCAGGATTTTCTCGGCACGCTCTATACCTTCGATGAACGCATCAGTCTCGATTTTGGCGGTGAGCGCGAGATTGTAGGTCAGTGCCACCGTTGTCAGACAAAGACGGAACGCTATCTGAACTGCGCCAATGATGAATGTCATCTGCATCTCTTGATATGTGTCCACTGCGCTCCGTCTGGGACCGACGCTTTCTGTTCGCGTACCTGTGCCGCAACTGCCCTCGTCTTACGCAAAAAAGAAAGGGTGAAGGACTGGTTGACTCGATCTAAAAAGCAGCTACGTCACGTAAAACGCTTGGCCGTTGGTCGTTATCGCAGTGTTGTGTGGGGACTACGTACTGGACGATTATTACGCGCTAAACGTCCTTAAATCCATCTCTGGTCAAGCCTCCTTCCTATGACACAACCTGATTCTGCACTCTATGACATCGTGATCATCGGTGGTGGTGCAAGTGGCACATCATTGCTTTATACGCTCGCCCATTACACCAACGTGCAGCGGATCGCGCTCCTTGAGAAATACGCCCGTCCAGGCCAAGTCAATTCCAAGGCGACCAACAACAGCCAAACGCTCCACGTGGGAGATATCGAAACCAACTACAGCCTCGATAAAGTACGCCAAGTTAAACCTGCCGCCATGATGGTCGCTCGTTATGCCAATCAACTCCCTTCAGCAGAACGGTCAGAGATTCTATTTCCAGTCCAAAAGATGGTCTTAGGGGTAGGCAGGGAAGAAGTCGCTTCGTTAGAAAAACGTTTTAGCGATTTACGAGAGCTGTTTCCTGATCTGAAAAAACTTACCCGTGCAGACATCGAACAAGTAGAACCGAATGTCGTGAAAGGTCGTTCCACGGAAGAACCAATTATCGCGCTCTGCACGAACCAAGGCTATGGGGTCGATTTCGAGCGTCTTGCACAATCGTTCATCGATCATGCCAAGCAAGATAAACCCGATCTTTCCGTGCGCTTCAATAGCCAGGTTGAGTCAATTGTCTTTAACGCCGATAAAACCTACACACTCAACATCAAAGATGGAACCAGCGTGACTACCAAAGCACTGGTCGTGAACGCTGATTCATACAGCCTCCTACTAGCCAAACAACTCGGCTACGGCCAACACTTTTCCCTGATTCCAATTGCGGGAACCTTTTATTTCTCCAAAAAATTATTGAACGGAAAAGTCTACACTGTTCAAGAACCACGCCTGCCATTCGCCGCCGTTCACGGTGATCCTGACGTTCGTGTGGCTGATGCTACCCGCTGGGGACCAACGGCACGCTTCCATCCCGTGCTTGAAAGCCGCAATTTCAAGACCTCACTCGACTATCTTCGCTCATCTGGGTTGGGCAATCTTCAAACCTGGGTGAGCTTTTTCAAAATTCTGCTCGACCCAGTGCGTTTCAAGTATCTCTTAAAAAACATGCTGTATGAATTACCCTGGATCGGTACTCGGCTCTTCGTAGAAAACGTGAAAAAGATTATTCCGACCATCCGAGCCTCTGACTTACAGGCCGCTGAAGGCTACGGCGGTATGCGCTTGCAACGCGTTGATACCAACACGCATGAACTACAGCTCGGCGAAGGGAAAATCGTTGGAGAGAACAGCTTATTCAATATGACCCCTTCGCCAGGCGCGAGTGTCTGTCTGTACAACGCTATGCGTGATGCCGAGAAAATCATGGAATTCCTCAACCATACCTATCAATTTGAATCCGACCGCATGAGGCAGGAGCTCTTCAACGCGCCACAGACGCATCCACTTGATGCGGTATCCTTGCCGGAAGGTTACGCTTCTTAATATTAGTGTTTTCGAGTAGAAGAACTAAGGCTTCACACGATCGGTAGACATGCGAATCGAGGCATCGGGATTTGAAATCTGGACCAAGCCTAACCCCTTTACCCAATAGGCAACCCGTGGCTCAAATGTTTTCTCAATCGTACCGTACCTCGAACTCGTTCCACGTAATTCAGTCGTGACAGCGACCGCGATTCCTATATAGGTCTTTTTGGCGACTTTGATCTTATGTGCTCCCAGCGCTTTGTAAGTCGATGAAGTTGTTAGATCGAATGTGCAACCATTGACGTCAGTGGGTTGCATAGCTCGCGTGATCTGGAACGTATTTTTCCATTCTGATTTTGCGGTCAGAAGTTTCGGGAGATAGACGCCGCTATAAGATGTCACTTTTAGTCGACCGCATTCTTGAAGAAAATCCGAGGCATCTTTTGCCACAGCCAAAGAAGCCATCTTTTCAGGCGTCATATTAATATCCCCTAAGCCCTGCAACCCTTCCGATTTGCAATAAATCGTTTGATCCAAACGCTCTTCTTTGGCAGTCGTCACAAACTCACCTTGCTCGTTCCGCGTACGCTCTTTCCACTTAGCGATCGAAGTCAGACGAGCCAAGCCCTTTTCGATCTTTGTAACACGCAAGGCTTCTGTGTCATCTGAAATTTCAACTGCTTTGATCTCAATAGATGTGCCAAATACGTTTGGTAGGACTGTTTGATTGGGATGGCGATAGTCAATTTGGTAACCTGCTCGCAACGGGTAATAGGGATGCCGACAAGAAGGTACGGTCGCCGCTCGTAGAGAAGCAAGAGGCAGGCCGGCAAGGAACACGACAAGAGATAAGACACACAGACGTTGAAATAGGTTCATGCCTTTAGTATAGCAAACGGGAAACATTCTATGAGGCTTGATCTTTGCTCGTGTGGAACCATGTCTGTTAGCATATTCACATATGACCACTGTTCCGTTTCCCATCGCTGTCGCAATCGCCGTGATTACACTCGTGATCGGAGGAGTTGTAGGTTATCTGGTCGGCTTTGAGAGCCGCCCAGCACCTCGCCCAGGCGCACGGAGTTTTGAGGAGTGCGCTGCGGGCGGACATCCCGTCATGGAATCGTATCCGCGACGCTGCCGCACGCCTGATGGGCAATTATTCGTGGAACAGGTACCGACCGTCCCCTTCCCACAAACAGCTACGAGCACCCCTCCCTCGAAAAGGGCATGTGCAACCGGTGGTTGCAGTGGTCAATTATGTATCGACGCGGAAAAAGCCGCTAACGCCGTAAGCACATGCGAATTCCGGGCCGAATACGCTTGTTATCGTACCGCTCGCTGTGAACGCCAGGCCACAGGTGAGTGCGGCTGGACGCAAACGCCCGCCCTGGAAACCTGTTTGGAGAATCCACCCGCTCTCTAGTTGCGCTAAAGATGGCTAAAAAGTCGCTGACCCGCCCCAGCGACCTTTTAGCGTTTTAATTGCAAAAATGTGTAAAAAGAGGCATACTCAAGACCATTTATGAAGCCACCTAGAACAAAAAACGGACCGAGCTTGCTTGGGTTACTCAAACCCTATCGCTGGCTGATCGCTGCCCTTTTAGGGTTAGCCCTACTTGGAAATGCTCTCAACCTGACGCTCCCCAGACGGATCTCGCGTGGCATCGATGCCTTTTCGGCTGGTACATTCGCTTCCCACGATCTTATCGTCGGATTTCTTATCACAGCCCTAGCCATCCTCGTCATCACCTATCTACAAAGCCTGGTACAGACCTACGCGTCTGAACGAGTCGCTCGCGATCTCAGACAGCAATTGTCTGAACGCATTTCCCAACAAAGCATTCAGTTCATTCAGAGCGCAACGCCCGCGAAGCTCTTGACCAACCTCACGTCAGATATCGATGCGGTCAAATTATTCGTTTCACAGGCCATCGTCTCGATCATCTCTTCAATCTTCATTATCATTGGAGCGAGCGCCCTTCTCCTCTCGATCAACTGGAAACTAGCCCTGGCAGTCTTGGCTATCTTGCCATTGATTGCCCTATCTTTCTCAACCGTCTTTTCGAAAGTCAGTGTTTTCTTCAAACAAGCGCAACAAGTCATCGATCGACTGAACAAAGTTATCAACGAAAGCATATTGGGATCTGCGCTCATCCGCGTGCTGAATGCTCAACAATCGGAATATGAAAAATTCCTGACGGTCAACACAGAAGCCAAGAACGTCGGCATCAGCATTTTGCGGTTGTTCGCGAGCATGATTCCTGTCATTACGTTCCTCGCGAGCTGTGCCACACTGGTTATCTTGGGTATGGGTGGACGTTTCGTCATCAACGGACAAATGACCTTGGGTGAACT
>JAGOTP010000018.1 GCA_018061755.1 Patescibacteria group bacterium
GGTGTGTTGTTGCCAGAAGATCAGATCGAAACCGAACGCTATTTCCCAGGTACGCGTATCAAGGCATTGTTGCGTGAAGTCAGTATGTCGACCCGTGGTCCAGAAATTCGTTTGACGCGTGCCGCGCCCGCCTTGGTCGGTGCTTTGTTTGCGCAGGAAATTCCAGAAATCGCCAACGGCACGGTTGAAATGAAAGAAATTGCTCGTGAAGCTGGAAGCCGCAGCAAAGTGGCTGTTACCACCAGTGATGACGCTATCGATCCAATCGGTTCGTGTATTGGTCAGCGCGGAACGCGTATTCAAACGATTATTCGCGAATTGAATGGTGAGAAAGTCGACATTATCGAATGGCACGAAGATCCAGCGAAATTCATCGCCGCCGCGTTGTCCCCAGCTAAGGTCGAAGATGTTGAATTGCGTGACGATGACCATTTGGCCATTGTGCAGGTCAAGGCAGACCAATTGTCTCTGGCAATCGGCAAGGGCGGACAGAATGTTCGTTTAGCCGCCAAACTCACCGGTTGGAAAATCACCATTGTCGAACAAGGCGGCAAGGTCGTGGCTGATTCAACCCTAGGTGAACTAGCTCCGCTCCCAGCTAACGACAACGCTTCCGATGAGATGGCTGTTTCGATGGGTACAGAGGAAGAAGTCGTGAAAACCAAACCAGTCGATGAGGACGTCCCTGAAACAGCAGCCGAAGCGGATGCGACGGATACTGAACTCAAAACCCTGTCGCTCGACGCGAGCTAAGTCGAGTCTTCCTCAGGTCTTTTTGTCTTATGTTCTCTCAACTTTTTACCACCATTTTCCTCCAGCCGATCTTGAACTTGTTGATCTGGTTGTATGACGTGATTCCCGGTCATGAATTCGGAATTTCGATCATCTTGCTCACCATCTTGATCAAGCTGATTCTCTACCCATTCACGGCCAAACAGATCAAGCAGCAACGTGCGATGCAGGATCTTCAGCCACGGATTGAAGAAATTCGCAGTCGTTTGAAGACCGACAAAGAAGCGCAGGCCAAAGAACTCATGGCACTCTATGCCAAAGAGAAGGTGAATCCAGCGGCTTCTTGTCTGCCTCTTTTGGTGCAGTTGCCTGTCTTCATCGCACTCTACCGTGCTTTATCGCTCGGCTTGGAAGGCAAGAACCTGACCTTGCTCTATTCGTTTGTTCCAAATCCATCGGTTGTGAACACGATGTTGTTCGGCTTGATTGATTTGGCGCATCCGAGCCCGGTCTTGGCGATTTTGGCTGCGGCCGTTCAGTTCTGGCAGGGCCGTCAGCTCATGAAGCCACCCGCCGCCACCATCACGCCTCCACCACCTGAAGTGCAGAAGACGCCAGGGGCACAAGACGAAGGCATGGCGGCCATGATGAACAAGCAGATGCTGTATCTCATGCCGATTGTAACGGCAGTCATTGGCTTTTCCTTGCCAGGTGGTCTGACTTTGTATTGGCTCACCATGAGTTTGCTCACGGTCGCGCAACAGGCGATTTTGCTTCGTCGTCTGCCACCGCGCATTGTGCCCCAGCTCTCTGGACGCGATCAGACGCCCCCAGTAGACTCTGCCCAACCTTAAAATAACCCTCCTCTATGAGTGATTCTCGTCAAATTTCCTTTGCGACGGCCAAACGTCGTGCCGGTTGGTTGTTGGTTCTGTTTTTGGTCGCAGGTACGATTGCCTATCCTCGTCCTATCAATTGGTTGCTCGGCAAAGCTAGCCAGTTCATCGGCAGCCCGCTGCCAACGATCAACCTGCCCTTTGTGTTGGGTCTTGATCTCGAAGGCGGCACGCGTTTGGAATACGAAGCCGACGTGACTCGCATCGATGTCGCTGATCGTCGTGAAGCCTTGAATGGTGTGCGTGATGTGATCGAGCGTCGTGTGAACTCGCTCGGCGTCTCCGAACCGGTCATTCAGACAACGCAAGCTGGCAACGCCTGGCGCGTGATTGTTGAATTGGCTGGGATCAAAGACGTTACTCAGGCCATTAAATTGATTGGTGAAACGCCTATTTTGGAGTTCAAAGAAGCGAACACCGAACCGGCACGTGAATTGACGGCAGAAGAGCGTCAGCAGATCGCGACTCAGAATCAACAGGCGCGTGATCGTGCAACGACTATTTTGAACGAAGCTAAGAAGCCGAATGTGGATTTCGCTACTCTTGCAACTCAGTCTGATGTTGAGGGTCTCTCCGCGATTCAGGGGGATCTTGGATATCTGCTCGAGAAGCCTGCTTACGCTAGCGCAACCGACACTACGACGCTGGTTCCTCGTTTAGCTGAGTCGGATCTCTACAAAGTAGTCAGTCAGACACCAGCTGGAAGCTTGTATCCAGAGGTGATTGAGCTTGCGAATAGCTACGCGGTTGCCAAAGTGGAGGAGTCTCAAGACTTGGGCCGCAAAGAAGTCAAAGCGCATCATCTCTTGATTAGCTACGCTAATTCGCAGGCAACGGGCTTATCAACGCTGTCCCAGACGGAAGCGCGTGCCAAGATTGATGAGCTGAAAAAACAAGCTACCCCACAGAACTTCATTGAGTTGGCCAAAAAGAACTCCCAAGAACCGGGTGCAGCTGAAAAAGGCGGCGACCTTGGTTGGTTTGGCCCGGGGGAAATGGTCCCGGCCTTCGAAGGAACGGTCTTCACGCAAGCAACTGGAACGATTTCTGATGTCGTAGAATCACCCTTCGGCTACCACTTGATCTACAAAGAAGGGGAGCGTCCCCAGAAAAATGTTCGCGTGCGCGTCGCAGAATTCAAGAAATTGACGGCCGAAGACATCTTGCCTCCACAAACACAGTGGAAAGATACGAAATTGACCGGCAAGCAGCTTTCATCTGCCAAGCTCGAATTCGATCAACGCACTGGTTCAGCCCAGGTCTCCTTGCAATTCGATGATGAAGGATCACAGCTCTTCGCCGATATCACGCGCCGAAATGTCGGCAAACCGGTTGCGATTTTCCTCGATGGCGTCTCGATTTCCGAACCGGTTGTGCAAGGGGAGATCATCGGCGGTCGTGCGGCTATCTCTGGTTCGTATACCGTGAACGAAGCCAAGCTCTTGGCTCGTCGCTTGCAGGCGGGTGCCTTGCCTGTGCCGATCAAATTGATTGCTCAGCAAACGGTCGGACCAACTTTGGGTGCGGACTCGCTTAATCGTTCGTTGCACGCTGGATTGGCTGGATTCATCTTGGTCGCAATCTTTATGATCGCTCTTTACCGCCTGCCTGGCGTGGTCTCGATCGTGGCCTTGGTCTTGTATGCAGTCTTGTTGTCAGCTGCTTTCAAGTTGATTCCGGTAACGCTCACCTTGGCTGGTATTGCAGGATTCATCTTGTCTTTGGGGATCGCTCTAGATGCGAACGTTTTGGCCTTTGAACGTTTGAAAGAAGAATGGCGCAGCGGCAAAGGGATGCGCGAAGCGATGGAAGAAGCCTTCCATCGTGCCTGGCCGTCGATTCGTGATGGGCACGTAACCGTCTTGATCTCTGCTCTTGTACTCTACGGATTCTCCTCATCGGCGATTCGTGGTTTCGCTTTGACGCTCGCGATCGGTACGCTGCTGTCGCTATTCACCGCTATCGTCTCGACCCGCACGATGCTGCGCTTCTTGAGTCATACACCGTTGCGTCGGTTTACTTGGTGGTTCCTCAAGCCACGCGATATCGCCTAACCTTCTATGAAACCATTTTCTGTTGTTGCTTGGCGTCGAGTCTGGTTCTGGATTTCTGGAGTCACGATTGCCCTTTCGATCGCTGCCTTGGCGGTCTGGGGTTTGCGTCAAGGTATTGAGTTCACGGGTGGATCTTTGCTCGTCATGCGTTTTGCTAATCGTCCAGCTCCAGCTGAAGCGGCGGCTGAATTGCAAAAAACCAAAGACGTCACCGTTGGTTCAGTCATCGCGCAGCCAGTTGGAGAAACCGATCTTCAGTTCCGCTTGCGCAGTTTGGATGGAAATGAATCGCGTGCTGTGGTTGAACACATGAAAGGCGTCTATGCCAGTTCGACTGAGCTGCGCTTCGATGCTATTGGTCCTGTTTTGGGAGAAGAGTTGCGTAGCAAATCAATTCAAGGTTTGGTCGTGATTTTGCTCGCCATTTTGGCCTACGTTGCCTTCGCGTTCCGCAAGGTTTCGTATCCAGTCAAGGCTTGGAAATATGGCTTGGTGACGCTCTTCGCAGCCTTCCACGATGTCATTATTCCGCTCGGGGTCTTCGCTGTGCTCGGTCATTTCTATGGCTTCGAAATTGGTACGCCATTCATCGCAGCTATTCTGACTGTCATGGGCTACTCGATTACGGACACGATTGTGGTGGTTGACCGTGTGCGTGAGAACTTGCAAAAGATGTCTGGTACGTTTGAATCGATCGTTGATGCTTCGATTCGTCAGACATTCTTGCGCTCGTTCAACACGTCCGTCACAACCCTTTTGACCTTGATCGCGATTTTCCTCTTTGGTGGCAGCAGCTTGCATGAATTCACACTTGCGCTGATTATCGGCATCGCAGTCGGAACCTACTCTTCGATCTTCTTCGCCTCACCATTACTTGTTACGATGGACAAGTGGGCGAGAGAAGGAAAGAAGAAATAGTCCAATAAAAATACAAAAGAGACCCAGCTGGGTCTCTTTTGTATAGAAGCAGTTTTTGATCTGTGATATCCTATGGACGCATGGACGACCTGTTCGCAACTTTGCTTGCTTCCTTCGAAGCTTTTCTCAACATCGCCGGAGATGACCCCTTCAAGGCGATGGGGTATCTCTTGTTTGCTGCCGGTTGGGTGAGCGTTATTTTGTGGATCCTCATCTTGCGCATCGTCATTATCATCGCGCTTGAAGTTTACAAAGACGCTCGTGAAACGGCTTACGCCAAGACGCTCAAATGGGTGCTCTTGCGTATCGCTGTTCCCAATACTTCAGAACAGACACCTAAAGCGGCTGAGAACCTTTTTGCACAACTTGCCGGAGCGCACTCGAGTATTTCTTGGGCAGAAGAATGGCGCGACGGAGCCTTTCAGCCAGCGATCAGCATGGAAGTGGTCTGTACCGAAGGCCAGACGGGTTTTTATATTCGTTGTCTCGACCGTAGCCGTGATTTGGTCGAAGCTGCTGTCTACGCCCAGTATCCCGATGCGGAAATTGATCTGGTCGAGGATTACGCTCGTCAGGCTGGGCCAGTCAATGGTCATTTCCCTGATCCTGACTGGAACTTGTGGGGCTGTGAATTTGTTCCGGTGAAGCCCGACCCTTACTCATTGAAAGTCTATCAGGAATTCGAAGACAAGGTTTCGGGTGAATTCAAAGATCCAGTCGCTGCTTATCTGGAGGTTCTGTCCCGTTTAGGCCCCGGAGAGCACTGCTGGATGCAGATTTCCATTTTGCCGACCGACCAGAACGCCTTCCGTGCTCGCGCTGAACCGATTATCAAAAAATTGCGTGGGGAGAAAGTGGAAGAGAAAAAGAGTGTCCTCGCGGAGCTGGCTGAGTTCCCAATGGATATTTTTAAAGGTCTTTTGTCGGTCGTTGGTTTGGATGGAGCGCCACCTAAAAAGGCTGACAAGAAAGACGAGCCACCGAAGCTCATGCGTTTGAGTCCAATTGAGCGCGATATTCTGGAAGCGACCGAACGCAAGGCTTCGAAGATTGGCTTTGAGTGTAAAATCCGTTTCTTGTACATGGCAAAGAAGGCGGCTTTCAGCAAAGCGCGCATTGCACAAGGTTTTATTGGGGCTATCAAGCAGACCAACACCTTCCACATGCAGGCCTTGAAGCCAGATTTCAAGAAGACGGGTATGAGTTCTGCGATCTGGTTCTTCAAGGATCGTCGCAATGATAAGCGTAAGACGCGTTTGCTTGACTATTATCGTCATCGTGATGGTGCGGGTGTGTCACGTTACTTCTTATCAGCTGAAGAACTGGCAACCATTTGGCATTTTCCTATTTTGCTTCAGGTCAAAGCACCTACCTTGCGTCAGATCCAATCCAAGAAATCGACCGCTCCGACCAATATTCCATTCGAACTTAACGAAGCCGAACTGGAATAATCCTTTTGTCCTATGCCCATTGATTACGGTCACAGCCATGAACAGGAGATAACGCTTTTCGCGGAAACCAACTTTCGCAACCAGAAGCGTCGTTTCGGTATCAAGACCGATGATCGCCGTCGTCATGTCTATGTGATCGGTAAGACGGGTATGGGGAAGACGACCTTGCTTGAGAACTTTATTGTCTCAGACATCAATCAGGGTCATGGTTGCTGTTATATCGATCCGCACGGTGATACGGCTGAAAAGCTGGTCAACTTCATTCCACCCAATCGGATCAACGACGTTGTCTACTTCAATCCGGCTGATGTGGACTTCCCGATGGGCTTCAATATTTTGGAGACGGAATCGGAAGGGCAGAAGCCTTTGGTTGCGTCTGGTCTGATGGGTGTCTTCAAAAAGATTTGGCCGGACGTGTGGAGTCCGCGCATGGAATATATTCTCATGAACTGTGTTCTGGCCTTGCTCGACATGCCAGGTGCGACACTGCTTGGGATTAACCGTATTTTGGTTGATAAAGAGTACCGTGCGCGCGTGGTTGCGCATTTGCGGGATCCAATTGTTAAAACCTTCTGGGTAGCAGAATTCACATCATGGTCAGAGAAGTACGCGACAGAAGCTATCGCTCCGGTTCAAAATAAGGTCGGACAGTTTTTATCTTCTTCAGTCATCCGCAATATCGTAGCTCAGGTGAAGTCTACGCTTAATCTGCGTCGGATCATGGATGATGGAAAGATTTTGATCGTCAACTTATCGAAGGGTCGGATTGGTGAAGATAACATGCGCTTGTTGGGTGGCATGTTGATCACAAAGATTCAGTTGGCGGCTCAAGAGCGGCAAAACTTGGCTGAATTAGAACGTCGCGATTTCTATTTGTACGTCGACGAGTTCCAGAACTTCGGCAACGAATCCTTTGCATCTATTTTGTCAGAAGCTCGTAAATATCGCCTGAATTTGATTGTGGCGCATCAATATATCGAACAGTTGGATGAAAAAGTAAAAGCCGCCATCTTTGGAAACGTTGGTACCATTATTGCAATGCGTGTAGGTGGCGAGGACGCGGCCTCCATGGAGACGGAATTCGCCCCAGTCTTTACGCCAGAGGATTTGACCAACCTAGCGAAGACGCAGATCTATTTGAAGCTGATGGTAGATGGCGTTGCGACCAAGCCTTTCTCGGCCAACACTTTGCCACCGATTGCAAAGAAGATGGACAGTGAAGAGAAGGTGATTTTTGTGAGCCGTGAGCGGTATGCTGAACCACGAGCTGTGATCGAAGAGAAGGTCTTGAAGTGGAGTGGTATGGAATTGGCTGCCAGTTTGGCCCCGGCCAAAGCTGGAGCCGGCGCGGCTCCTGGCTTGGTTGATTCTGTTTCAAATCAAGATGAAGAAGAGGAGGACATTCCGATGAGCGCGCTTCAATATCCCAAGATTCTGACAGATGAAGAACGTGAAGCGCAGTCTCAAGAGAAGGACTCAACTGAACTCAGTCTCGAAAATGATGTGGCGCCACCGCCACAAGATTATTTGATTATTCGTCCGGAACGCATGGCGGCTATCACGGCGGCTGTCGCGAAGTCGACGGGTCGTCAGCCAAAAAAAGACAAGCCAAAGTTTTCGCACACCTGTAGTCGTTGTTCAAAGAAGTGGGATTTGCCGATCCAGCTTGATCCGTCTCGACCGATGTATTGTCCGGACTGTATGCCGATCGTTCGCGAGGAGCGAAAGCAGTCTTCGGGTGAAGTCAGAAAAGTTATGCGTACGGCTCCCACTCCAGAACGAGAGGAGGGGAGCGTGGCGGCTCCTGGTCGACCACGTTTGTCGGTTGCCCCATCAGAAGAGCGTGGTACGGTAAAAATAGTCCAGCAAACCGAAGAGGGCTCTGCTTCGGATGATCTATCTTTAGCGGCCATGCTTCGTCCGGCTCGTTCAGCTCCTGCTCCCTCATCTACGTCTGGGCTTGTAGCAACTCGTACACCCGGATCTAGCGAAGGCGATCAAGACGGTGAAGAGAGAAAGCGTCGCCGTCGCAAGCGCGGTGGTCGCAAGATTCGTGAAGCGGAAGCTGCTCGTGTTCAGATGGCGAACCCAGCGTCCGCTCCTGCTGCTCCACGACCGCAGGTGCCTCCACCACCGGTTCGACCTTTACACGAACCAGAAATCGTGGCTTTGCCTGATTTGTCGTTCGATCGTCCACCCTCGTCGTTGGCAGCTAATCCGTCCCCACCCGCTCAAGTCGTACCCCCTGGTCAACGTGTGAGATTCGACTAGACTGGTGTTATGTCAGCCATCCAAGCGGTTGTTCTGGGAATCGTGCAAGGACTTACGGAATTTCTTCCGGTGTCTTCGAGTGGCCATCTTATTTTGGTGCCTCAGCTCTTTGGTTGGGCGGATCAAGGTTTATCTTACGACACGGTTTTGCATCTAGGAACGCTCTTGGCTGTTCTCTGGTTTTTCCGCCACTCACTCATTCGGCTTCTCAAAGACGTGTGCTCTTCTCAGAACGAACGTTCAGAGCCTGCTCGTACCTTGCTCATCCAATTGATTGTTTGTTCCTTGCCGGTTCTTATCCTCGGGTTTATTTTAGGTGACTATATTGAACAAGTAGGCCGAGTGGCTTGGTTGGTCGCGCTTGATCTTGCTTTGTGGGGAGGTGTTTTGCTCTACGCTGATCGTACGTCTAAGCAATTGTCTGGTAAGGAATTAGACACGGATCTACCACGCGTTCGTTGGTCTCAGGCCCTCGTCATGGCTATCGCTCAACCGATTGCCTTATTGCCGGGTTCTTCCCGGTCTGGTGTCACGATGACCGCTGGTCTGTTCATGGGTCTTTCTCGCTCGGCTGCTGCGCGTTTCTCGTTTCTGTTAAGTATCCCTGTGACGGCAGCAGCGGGCGGTCACGGTCTTTTCAAATGGCTTACCCAGGGTGATGCTAGTGTGACGCAACCTTATTTGCTCGGTATCGGTTTCCTTGCAGCTCTTTTGTCAGGTATTTTTGCCATTCGCTTCCTCTTATCTTATGTCTCTCATCGGCGTTTCACCCCATTTGTCATCTACCGTTTCGTACTCGCGTTGGCGGTTCTTGCCTTGCTTGTTCGTTAGTCTCATCATTCTTCTCACGGCTCAAACTGCCTCAGCCTTCGAAACTGGTTCTGATTCAGACGGCGATGGCTTGTTAGACGTTTGGGAGACCCAAGTTTTTGGAACAGATCCTACACTGAAAGACAGCGACGGCGATCGTTTTGATGATCGAGTTGAAATCGAAAAAGGCTTTAATCCCTTAGGAAAAGATGATTTACAAGACAAAGATGTGGACGGTGATGGTCTGGTTGATCGTCTGGAACTCGCTTTTGGAGCGGATCCCTTGGTCAAAGACACCGATGCGGATGGCTATGAAGACGGAGTAGAAGTGATGGGAGCGTTCTCACCAACATCGACTGTTCGGACTCCTTTGCCACGCTCCATCCGTATCAATATTGCCAAGCAGGAGCTGACACAGAATGTCCTGGGAATTGCCATAAAAAAACACATTGTTTCGAGTGGTTTACCGCGTACACCTACTCCAATTGGCACGTTCCGTATTCTCCAGAAACATCCGCGCGCCTGGTCAAGCTCAGCCAAGCTTTGGATGCCCTACTGGATGCACTTCAGTGGTCGTGGGCATGGCTTGCATGAGTTGCCTGAATGGCCGAACGGTCGCAAAGAAGGCGCATCACATTTAGGCAAGAAAGCAAGTCACGGCTGTGTGCGCTTAGGAGTTGGCAGCGCCAAAGAATTGTATGAATGGACGTCGGTAGGTACGCCGGTTATCGTTGTAGCGCGTTAGATCTTTGTATGAAGGTGCGTTTTCTGCTCGGTTTGCTCTGTCTGCTGCCTACCTGGTTTGTCCCGGAAGCAGCTTTCGGAGCCGGCAAAGCTCTCAACTGGGAGCCGTTTCTTCCAGCTGACAATGAGTTTGCTGCGGCTGTTGTCATGCTGCCTAAGACGCACCAAATGTTGTATTCTTTCAAGCCGAACAAAGCCCACACTGCGGCTAGTCTGACCAAATTACCGAGTGCGATGGTCTTTCTGAAAAATCCTGGTGCTTGGGAGCGCTTGATTACACTGAGTAAGGTCGACGAGGTTGGTGGCGGTCGTCTGCGCGTGAATGTCGGCACCAAAATTCCGTTGCGTGATCTGTTCTATGCCAGTATCACGGCCAGCGCCAACAACGCCGCCATGGCCCTAGTGCGGGCTGCAGGTGTTAGTATGAAGACCTATTTGGTCCGCATGAACCAAACGGTGAAAGCTTTAGGAGCCAACAACAGTACTTTTTACGATGCCTCTGGCATGGACGCTCGAAACACGACCACGGCTCATGATATGGCTCTGATAGCTGAAGCCGCTTTTCGTACCCCGGAAATCCGACGCGCTGCAACGGTTGAAACCTATCCGGTTCGTATCGCGTCTGCTGGTCAGGTTAGAACCATCAAGAATACCAATCCACTCCTCGCTCCAGGAACCGGTGTTTGGGTCATGGGTGGCAAAACAGGCTATCTCGAAGAGTCGATGTACAACTTTGTCGGTCAATTTCGCCCAGAACGAGCCGACGGCTCGCCAGAATTGGGAAAAGATGTCATTGTCGTTGTGCTCGGCGCGCCCACCAAAGAGGCGCAATTTCAAACCGCCAAGCGTTTAGCCCAATGGGCCTGGAATACTCATGAATTTTGATCGCCTGTCAGCCTGGTTAGTAGACCACAAACAACCAGCTTTTCGCCTAAAACAAGCCAAAGAAGCGTATTTTCATACGCTTGCTTCTTCGTGGGATGAAGTCACTACCTATTCCAAGTCGTTGCGTGAGGAGATTGCCAAGGAGATTCCTTGGAATGAGCTATCCTTGGTTCAAATGAAAGAAAGTCCGGCCGGAGACACCATCAAAAGCCTGTTTGCCTGCCAGGATCAAAAAAAGATCGAAACTGTGCTCATGCGTCATGCCGACGAACGCGACACGGTCTGTATCTCGTCTCAGGTTGGCTGCGCGATGGCCTGTAGCTTCTGTGCTACTGGCACGATGGGCCTCAAGCGTAATCTCACGGCAGAAGAAATTGTTGAACAAGTTGTTCAGGTTCAGCGTTGGTTGAAAGCGCATGATTCCCAGGTGAGCAACGTGGTCTTCATGGGGATGGGCGAACCAATGCACAACTATGATGAAGTGATGCGTTCTGTTCGAATCATGAATAGCGAAGAGGGTCTGTATTTAGGGGCTCGTCGCATGAGTATTTCTACGTGTGGCGTTGTTCCGGGTATTTTGCGTCTCGCTGATGAGCCGTATCAGGTAAACTTGGCCATTTCTCTTCACTCGGCCATCGATGAAGTCCGCTCGCGTATCATGCCCGTTAACAAGGCCTATCCGTTAGCCAAATTGAAAGCGGCGCTCGAGGTCTACATGGAAAAAACCAATCGCAAGATCATGTTTGAGTATCTCTTGCTGAAAGGCATTAACGATCGTGAAGAAGACGCGCAAGCCCTGGCTGACTGGCTTGGCCCGGATCGCCGTTTGTTCCATGTGAACTTGATCAAATATCACGAAACAGAGGCCTTTCAAGGGACTACCCGCGCCGATCGCATTTCCTTCTTGGATCGTTTGCATGACTTACGTATTCCAGCCACTCACCGTATTACGTTCGGAGAAGATATCGATGCAGCCTGTGGCCAATTGGCGGTTCAAGAGGCTAACGGCCAGGTAACGCAAGGGCTCGCCGCCGTTCGCATTGCGAAAGATGCAAAGGAGGCCAAAGCGAATTAACGCTCTGGCCAAGATGGGCTATCTAGCTCCCAGAAACCTCAGTTCAGCCCATGAATTCTCCCTCCAAACAACGAGTCTTGGTCGGTATGTCGGGCGGAGTCGACTCTAGTCTCTCGGCCGCTCTTTTGTGTGAACAAGGCTTTGAAGTGGTGGGTGGATTCATCAAAAATTGGTCCGATAGCAAAGATTTGTGGACGGGGGAGTGCCAGTGGCGCGCTGAACGACGAGATGCGCTGCGTGTCGCCGCTCGTTTGGGGATTCCGCTCCTAACCTTCGATTTTGAAGAACAATATCGTACCCGAGTCCTTGAGCGTCTCTTTCAAGGCTATCAAAAGGGCGAAACGCCTAATCCGGATGTCTTGTGCAATGAAGAGATCAAGTTCGGTCTCTTTTTCGAACAGGCGATGCAGCTTGGCTTTGATGCGGTTGCGACTGGGCACTACGTCCAGGTTCGTCACGACGTCGACGGCTCCGCTCATTTATTGAAAGGAGTGGATGAAGTGAAAGATCAATCCTACTTCCTCTACCGTATATCTCAAACCGCCTTACGCAAAACGTTTTTCCCGATCGGTCACCTGAAAAAGAGCGAAGTACGAGCCTTGGCGGCGGAGCATGGTTTACCAACAGCGGCCAAGCCGGATAGTCAAGGTATTTGTTTTGTCGGCAAGCTCAACTTCCACGAATTCCTACGGCAACGGATTCCTGCCACACCCGGCGAAATTGTGACAGCCGACGGGCAAATCTTGGGTACCCACGACGGTCTGGACGGCTATACCATCGGTCAGCGCCACGGAATAAAGGTTTCTCACGACCAAGCGATTTGGTACGTTGCTGGCAAAGACCGTTCAACCAATCACCTGATCATCGTTCCAAATCGTGAACATCCGCTTCTGTATCGTCGTTCTGCCAAGGTGAACGACTTGCACTGGACGGCGGGTCCACCGGTTGAGATTGGTCAATCCTGCCAAGTCGAAGTTGCGATCCGCTATCGTCAAACTCCTGAACGAGCAGAGGCCACCCTTGTCGATGCCACTACATTAACGTTACGCTTTCAGGAACCGGTTTGGTCCCTCGCGCCTGGTCAATCAGCGGTCCTTTACCAGGGCAATGAATGTCTAGGAGGTGGGATATTGCTGGATTCTCCTGATTGTTAAGCGGTTTTCCCTTATGCCTCGCCCGCTCCGGTTGGAATGGATCTATCTCGTCTATCTCGTGTGCTTCGCATTCGCGGTTTTATCGCCTTCCATTTATACCAAAGGCTACTTCGGCCTGTCCGAAACGATTCTCGAAGAGCTGACGATTTTCATCTTCGGTTTGGCTGGATTGTTGGTTTTTACGACGTATGAACGTCTCATGGAAGGCCGCGAACGTGAGCAGGAACAAGTTCAGGGCGATTATCTCCGTCTGAAGTCCGAATTGATCGAATCCTACGCCTACATTGGTTCCGTTAATCGCAAGCTTGAGCTCCTAAAGCGCATGGCCAATGACGCTTCCGTTGGCCTTGGGACGAAAAAAGTTGCCCGCGAGCTCTTTGGCGCGCTCGTATCTCACGCCGCCGCTGCCGCCGACGCTCAGGCGGTTCTCTTACGTTTTGTTGAACTCCCGCACCTCCGCACGGATCGCGAATTCTTCCATGTGGTCCAGGGTGGAGCGCCGGTACGCGTCGCAAACAAAGATCTACGAACCATTTCTGAGCAAGGACTCTCACATGCCTTTATTCGCTGTGAAGACGGTCGTGACGTGCTGGTTGTCCCATCCGACATGCCGCGTGAGAGCCGCGCTTTCTTGCTTTTTGCTTGGAAAAAGGACGCTTTGCCGGAACTCGATGCCTCGCTCCTCAAAGTCTTCGTGAACCAAGCAGAGTCCTTGAATCAGCGTCTATTCACCCCTGAAAAGGCGAGCCTGCCACCGCCCACCACGTCAGCCTAGTCCTCGTTTCTACCGCTTGCTCCTCCGTCTAAAACCGGTTATTCTGGCCTCTATCTATGACCTTGTCTGAGCTGCGTTCAGCCTATTTGCGCTTCTTTGAGTCTCGTGGGCATGCCGTTTTGCCTTCAGCCTCTCTCTTGCCAGAAAACGACCCTACCACCCTGTTCACCGGTTCCGGTATGCAGCCGATGGTGCCTTATCTCTTGGGCCAACCTCACCCCCAAGGTCGTCGTTTGGTCGATTCGCAGAAATGTTTCCGTGCCCAGGATATTGAAGAAGTGGGGGACAATCGTCACATCACCACTTTTGAAATGCTTGGTAACTGGTCTCTAGGAGACTACTTCAAGCAGGAGCAGATCCCCTGGATGTTTTCTTTCTTGATGGACGAGATCAAACTCGACCCGTCCCGTTTTTATGTAACCGTCTTTCGTGGAAACGACGAGCTCGGAATTCCACGTGACGAAGAAGCGGTCAGGCTTTGGCAAGAGTGTTTTGCTGCTAAAGGGATCGAAGCCAAAGCGGTTGATTTTGCAGATGAACAAGGGATGCAGGGAGGGAGAATATTCTATTACAATGAGAAAAAGAATTGGTGGTCGCGAGCGGGTGTGCCTTCGAAGATGCCGGTTGGAGAACCGGGTGGACCTGATACGGAGATGTTTTGGGACTTTGGAGCCGAACTCAAATTGCATGAAGCGTCAGAGTGGGCGAACGAACACTGTCATGTGAACTGTGATTGTGGTCGTTTCCTTGAAATCGGCAATAACGTGTTCATGCAGTATCGAAAAACGGAAAATGGCTTCGAGAAACTTCCTCAACCCAATGTTGATTTTGGCGGAGGTCTCGAGCGTATTCTCATGGCATTCAAGAATGATCCTGATATTTTCCACACAGATGCACTCTCAGAAATCGTGACTCGTTTGGAAAAGCTCTCGGGAAAAACCTACTTGCAAGATCCATCCATCACTCGTGCTTTCCGTATTATCGCGGATCACCTACGTGCCGCTACCTTTATTATTGGTGATGCGCGTGGCGTCTCTCCATCTAATGTAGGCCAAGGCTATGTTGTTCGTCGTTTACTCCGCCGTGCTATTCGTGAAGGACGCCGTCTGGGTATCAGTGACTTCGCGCCAAGCGTGGCTCAAATCGTGATTGAGGCCTCAGCTGACCATTACACTGAGTTGGCAGAACGACGTGAATTTGTTCTATCAGAGATTGCGAAAGAAGAAGAGAAATTCTCCAAGACTCTTGAAAAAGGTCTCCGTGAAGCCGAGCGCATGCTCGAAGCTGGTTCGCTGTCTGGCGAACAGGCCTTCGTGCTCTTCTCAACCTACGGTTTCCCCTGGGAGCTCACCGAAGAACTTGTTCGTGAAAAAGGTTTACAGGTTGATCGTGACGCCTTCGAAGCTGAGTTCAAAAAGCATCAAGCCCTATCCCGTACCGCCTCCGCCGGTTCCTTCAAAGGCGGCCTCGCCGATCAATCGGTCGAAACGACTCGTCTCCATACCGCTACCCACCTCCTGCATCGCGCCCTCAAGAATGTCCTAGGCGACCATGTCCAGCAAAAAGGCTCGAACATCACGGCTGAGCGTCTCCGTTTCGATTTCTCCCATCCTCAGAAGATGACGGATGCCGAACTGGCCGAAGTCGAGCGTCAGGTCAATGAAGTAATTACCAAAGACTTTTCTGTGGCGTGCGCTGAGCTTCCCATGGACGAGGCGAAAGCGGCCGGCGCCCTTGGCTATTTCGAGGACAAATATGCCCAGATTGGGGGCAAGATTAAGGTCTATTCGGTAGGGGACGAGGCCCGGGGCTACTTCAGCAAAGAGATCTGCGGCGGACCCCATGTGACCCATACCGGAGAGCTGGGTGCCTTCAAGATTCAGAAAGAAGAAGCTGTTTCGGCCGGTGTTCGTCGCATCAAAGCGACTGTGACGGGTATTCAAACGGTCTAATTTCAGGATTTTTCCCCAGATTTCTTTGACAGACCCCTGCTAATCCTGTATTTTTAGCTTAAATTTTTCACTTTACCTCTTTACTCTCCTTCATGTTATCTAGTTTGCCCTATGGCCGCTCACCAAACAGCTGCGAATAGAGACTTCGTGGTTGTCAAAGGCACTGTCATTGAAAACCTTCCAGCCACTACCTTCCGCGTCAAATTAGAGAATGGACAAGTCATTTTGTGCCATCTTTCAGGCAAAATGCGAATGAATCGTATCCGTCTTACGCCTGGTGACGAAGTCCAGGTCGAAATGACGCCCTACGATTTGACAAAGGGTCGAATAACCTATAGATTATAGCCCACGAATTTATCTTTTTTATGAAGGTACGGTCCTCCGTGAAATCCATGTGCCGAGATTGTCAGGTCGTCCGCCGAAAAGGGCGGGTGCATGTTATCTGTCCCAAGAATCCTAAACATAAGCAACGTCAAGGCTAATCCGCTATGGCTCGTATTGCAGGTGTCACTCTCCCCAGCGCTAAGCGCATCGAGGTCGCTCTGACCTACGTCTACGGCATCGGTCCGGCGACTGTGAAGAAAATCCTCGCCGCAACCAACGTCTCTCCCGATGTTCGTGTCAAAGATTTGACCGAACTTCAGGCCAACACGCTTCGCGACGAAGTGGAAAAGAACTATCGCGTCGAAGGTGACCTGAAGCGCGAAGTCCTGTCCCACATCAAGCGTTTGAAAGAAATCGGTTCGTACCGTGGTTCGCGCCATATCAAGAACCTCCCAGTTCGTGGTCAGCGTACCGTTACCAATTCCCGTACTGTGCGCGGCAACGTTCGCAAGACCATGGGATCCGGTAAGCGCAAACTTGAAAAGACATAATCTCTAGATCCCATCACACGACTCTATGTCCGATGAAGCCAAGAACTTAACGTCCTCTACTGAGCCTGCGGAGAAGTCCGCTAAGGCAGACAAGACGGTTAAGTCCAAGTCAAAGAAGACCTCCGGAAAAAAGGCTCGCCCTCAGATTTCTCAGGGAAAGATTTTTATTCAAGCCACGTTCAATAACACGATCGTGACGGCCACCGATATGAACGGCAACGTTGTCGGTTGGTGCAGTGCGGGTGTCGCGGGTTTCCGTGGACCAAAAAAGTCCACGCCCTACGCCGCCTCTGTCATCGTGCGTGATTTGATGGAAAAGGTGAAAGACATCGGATTGAAGGATGTGAACGTCTATATCACTGGTCCTGGACAGGGTCGTGAAGGCGCTTTGCGTGCTTTGAACGCCAACGGATTGAATGTCCTGACGATCAAGGACATTACCCCAGTCCCTCATAACGGATGTCGCCCACCACGGGCCCGTCGTGTCTAAAACGTCACCCTGAACCTATTTTATGAAGACGTTGAAACTCTTGGCGAAACATTCTCGCCGCGAAGGTGCGCCTCTTTCAGATGCAACCTCCCACAGCAAAGCCTTGGCCCGTCGCCCTTATGCGCCAGGTGTCCACGGTCCAACTGGACGCAGCCGTCCAACCGATTACGGAAAGCAGTTGCGCGAAAAGCAAAAGGCTAAGCGTATCTATGGCTTGAACGAACGCCAGTTCCGCAATGTGTTTGATGAAGCCGTTTCACAGCGTGGAGACTCTGGTCAGACTTTAGTTTCTCTCTTGGAACGTCGTTTGGATAACATGGTTTATCGCGCTGGCTTTGCTAAAACGCGCGCGGCTGCTCGTCAGTCCGTGTCACACGCCCATTTCATGGTAAATGGAAAGAAGGTCAACATCCCTTCTTATCGTGTGCGAGTTGGTGATACAATCTCGCTGCGTGAGAATAAGCGTCAGAAAGCCTTGTGGAAGGGGATCGAGGAGGGATTGGCGAAACGGGAAACGCCGTCCTGGGTCTCCGTGCGTTCGGCTGAGTATGCTGCACAGGTAACTTCCGTTCCAGCTGGTCAGGACTTGCAGCAGCCATTCGACGTCAAGCTCATCGTTGAGTTCTATTCGCGTCAATAATCCCCCTTTTCCCCACTTATGTTGGAACCCCTTTTGCTACCCAACAAAATTCAATTCATGCGCGGTGACCGCCCACATGAAGGGGTGCTGGTTGTTGAGCCCTGTGCACAAGGTTACGGTACGACTCTGGGAAATGCCTTGCGCCGTGTTCTCTTGTCTTCTCTCTCTGGTGCAGCCGTTATCGCGGTTCGTATCAAGGGTGTTGACCACGAGTTCTCGACCGCTTCGCACGTCAAAGAAGATATTTTGGAAATCATCTTGAACCTCAAGTTGTTGCGCGCCAAAGTCTTTTCCGATGAGCCTGTAAAACTGTCTTTGTCCGTGAAGGGTGAACGTGCCGTTGTGGCCTCCGATTTCTCCAAGGATGCCTTGGTCGAAATCGTCAACCCAGAATTGCACATCGCGACTTTGACCGACAGTTCCGCTTCTTTTGACATGGAAATCTGGGTCGGCAAAGGCCGCGGCTATCGTCCAACTGAAGAGCGTGTCAAGGAAAAGCTTGAACTTGGTACGATCGCGGTTGATGCACTGTACAGCCCAATTGTAAACGTTTCGTACAAAGTCGAGGCCACTCGCGTGGGTGACAAGACCGACTACGATAAGCTGGTTTTGAAAGTCGAAACGGATGGAACGCTTGATCCGGTTGATGCCGTCAATCAGGCGGTCGGAATTCTCAATGATTATGTGAACGTTCTCAAAGAACTTTCCTACACGGACGCTGCCTAAGCGAACGGTATCTCTTACACACTATGCGACATCGTCGAACAGGAAAAACTCTAGATCGCAAGGCCGGCCCTCGTCGCGCATTGTTGCGTAACTTGGCAACGTCTGTGCTGATCTACGAACACGTCAACACCACGCTGGCCAAAGCGAAGGCTGTGCGTCCAATGGTTGAAAAGATCATTACGCGCGGTCGCGTTAAGTCGCTCATGAATCGTCGTGAGTTGCTCAAGGTTCTTATGACCGAAACGGCCGTCGATAAGGTTTTGGAAGAACTCGGCCCACGCTACGCCAAGCGTCCAGGAGGCTACACGCGTATAATTAAACTTGGCGTTCGCAAAGGGGATGGTGCCGAAATGGCCCAGATCCAACTTGTTGCCTAAGCTATGCCTACGACTACGAAAAAAGTTTCCGTCAAACCAATCACCCGTGAAGTTGTCACGATCGATGCCGCTGGAAAAGTGGTAGGTCGTTTGGCAACCCAAATTGCGGCGATTTTGATGGGAAAAAACAAGCCAGATTACACCCCACACATCGACTCCGGTGCGGTGGTGCGTGTGATCAACGCTGATAAATTGGAATACACCGGAAAGAAGATGGAGCAGAAGGTTCTCTTCCGCTCGTCGAACCGTCCAAGTGGTATCAAGCGTTTAGCCGTTGCCAAGCTGCAGGTCGATAAACCAGGTGAGATTCTTTGCCACGCGGTGAAATACATGTTGCCAAAGAACCGTACGCAAGCCGACCGTATGGCTCGTCTCATCATCGTTGTCTAATATTATGGAAACTACAGAAGTCAAACCAAAAGCTCCTCGCGCTCCACGTGCCAAGAAGGTCGTGGCCAAAGAGCCGGTAGCTGAAGCGAAGGCCGAGCTAGTTGCTCCAACGGGCGAATATATTTACGGTCTCGGTCGTCGCAAGACATCGATTGCTAAGGTTCGTCTTTTCAAAAAGGGGAACGGGCAGATCACGGTTAATGGACGCCCATTGAGTGATTACTTTGGTCCGATCCAGTTGCAAAACCTGATTACGGACACACTGACAACGGTCGGTTTGCTCGGAGCGGTCGATATTTCAGCCGAAGCGCAAGGTGGAGGTGTTCGCGGTCAAGCCGACGCTGTCCGTCTCGGTTTGTCTCGTGCCTTGATCGAGCTCAACCCGGTCTGGCGCAAAACCTTGAAGAAACTTGGAAACCTCACACGTGATCCACGTGCCAAGGAACGCAAGAAGTTCGGTTTGAAGAAGGCCCGCCGCGCCCCACAGTGGTCAAAGCGTTAGTACCTACGCTCCACAGTCGCTCGAAACTCCCATTTTCAGCCAAAACTCTCTGGCCAAAAGCCAGGGAGTTTTGTTTTTTTGGCCCTTCTCGGATGAATGGCGGCCTTGCCTAAAGGTCGAACCCGCGCCGGCGGTTATCCGGCGAGGACTTATTCCATTCATTCAGAGGACACATATCTATGCTGAAAATCATCAATACGGGGGATCCCTCCGTAAAGCCGCCTGTCGTTATGCTTGTGTATGGCGAAGGAGGCGTTGGCAAGTCGACATTTGCCGCCACGGCTCCCAAGCCGCTTATGGCGGATTGTGAGAACGGTTCCAAATATTTCGGTCTTCGCGGTATCAAACTCGACGTGGCCCATATCGAAAAATGGTCCGATATGCGCGAATATACCGAAGCGTTGAAGAAGAGCGGATACGAGACCGCCGTGATCGATCCGATCGGCGAACTCATGGAAAAACTCATGCGCCACATGGTGGCCATGGGGGATACGAAACTGGTTCAGAAAGACGGGTCTCCCAGCCAAGCCGGTTGGGGTTGGCTCCGAAAAACCATGCGTGACTACGTGAAAGTGCTCCGGGATTCCGGTATTCACGTTTTGTTGGTCGCGCACGTGGACGATAAGCCTGACGAAGATCGGGTGCTTTTGCGTCCGCTCGTCACGACCAAGGTTTCGAAGGACATCGTGAACATGGTCGATGTGGTCGGCTACATGACCGTCGTGCAGACGCAGGACGGCGAATCCAAGCGCGTCATTTTCGTGGACCCCTCGTCGGACAAATTCACCGCCAAAGATCGCACCGGCCAGCTCGGTCGGGTGATCGAGCCAGATTTCGGAAAGATTATCAAAGCGATCCACGGTACCGAATCGTACACGTGGTCCAAAAAGCCAGTCCAGGTCGCTGAGGCTGCACCGACGGCCCAACCGGGATCGGAACCGGCTCCGGTTCCAAAGCCAGCCGTTAACCCTGATCCAGTCCTTGAAGCCGCCAAGGCCAAGGTCGCTCTCGCCCAATGATATGGCCGAAAAAATCGTCGAGCGGCTCTATGGCGGATCGGTTGCGGTCGAGTTCCTGCCGGATAGTCATCGTTATCGGCTGGAAGGGTCCGGGGAATACCTTCCGTCGGTCACCTCCTGTACGGGGATCCTGGACAAGTCGCGTTTTCTCATTCCATGGGCAATCGGACTCGCGGAAAAACACATTCGTGCATTCCTCGAGTCCAATACGGGTCCTTTCGCTCGGGAAGAGATCGTTCCGATTCTTGAAGAAGCCGTCCGACAACACCAGCTCAAGAAAGAAGACGCTGCGTCCGTCGGAGGCAGCGTCCACGCCTACGCGGAAGCCTTCGCTCTCGCGGTCATAAGCCGGAGCGAAGTCCCGCAGATTCCGGAAGATGCGGACGAACGCGTACGCGCGGGAGTCAACGCATTCCTCAGTTGGTTTGTCTCGAACGACGTGAAGTTCGTCCATGCCGAGAAGCTCGTGTATTCGCAATCCCATGGATTCGCCGGGCTGATCGATGCGGTCGCGGATGTGAACGGCAAGCGCATGCTCATCGACTACAAAACATCGAAAGGCGTCTACACCGAAATGCGTTACCAGATCGCCGGATACCGAATCGCGTTCGAGGAAGAACATGGCGACCAATTCGATGGCGGCGTGATCCTGCATTTCGACAAGGAATCCGGGGTCTGCACGCCGCATGAATATTCACGCGAGGAGCTGATGGATGACGGGCAGGCGTTTCTCGCGTGTCTTGCTCTCAAGAAGCGCGAAAAGCTGCTTGCCAAAGCCTGATATGCAAACGACCTACACGTACGACGATCTCCAGGCGAAGGCACGCGCGCTTTCGATGAAGCTCGCGAAGGAAGGGGAGCTGTTCAAGGCCGTGATTATGCAGACGGCGTCGTCAATTCTCGCGAATGAAGAAGCGGGCGACCGTTATGGCAAGACCGTTCTCAGTCAGACGATCGCCGTTCTCGAATGGCGCAAAGCGATCGAGGGCGCGAAAGACTCACTCACCGTCGAGCTTGAGGATACGAATGCCGACGCCTTGGCCGACGAAACTTTTTGAACCTTATGTCACGAAAAATCGGAGCCTTATGGCTCAAAGAAACCAAGGACGGGAAGAAATTCATGTCCGGCGTCTTGGAAGATATCCGCGGTGAGATCCGTATCGCCGTGTTCCGGAACGACCGGAAGGAGAAAGACAATCACCCCGACTACCAGATCGTGCTTTCGGAAGAGCGCAAAGAGCGGTCCGAGACCGATCAGACGGCTGATTCAACGGATACGGTCGATCTGTCCGATATTCCGTTCTAGCTCCAACGTGTATGCAAATAACACATGCGAGATCCGAGGCGGCTACACAAAGCCGCCTCGGCCGGGAGGAGCAGATCAACAACCTGCGCCTCATGCAAAAGCGCAAGGCTGGGCAAATACGCTCGCTCGACTGGGTGCTGAACGTGGTTGAGCGGATGCGCGTGAGGGAGCGAAACGAGTTAGCACGATCGGCGTTCGAAGATGTCGTTCGCGCCGTCAGCCGCCAGCGGGAGAAGGAGATTTTTGACCTGTCGTTACTTGATGAAAACGAGCGCGATATCCGTATCGGATCTCGCGCCTAGGCAGCCTATGGCAAAAGTGTCGTATCCATTCGCCGCCTTGCCCAATCAGATCTGTCGCGGAGGCCACGGTCCGGTACATATCGCCGTACTGGCGGTTTTGTTGAGCCACGGGAGAACGTCGGCTTCCGCGCAGACGTTGGCGCGAGAAATCGGATGCGACCGCAAGAGCGTTTTCAAATCCTTGAAGTATTGGAGGGAGGAGGGTCCGAAACACGGAATCTATCTTCGAACGGGGGAACGAATGGGCTGTACCACGGTGATCGAGGTCGAGGTTGTTACCTGTCAGACCAGTACCGAAAACGGTACGGACAACCCTGTGGATAACGAAAATCACCAGTCCCAAAAACGGGACGGGGTAGTACCGCAAACGGAACGGGTACCGGTACCGAAAACGGCACACAAAGAAGAACCCGCAAGAAGACCCCTGAAGAATCACCCCCTACCCCCTCAAGGGGGCGTGGTGGAAGCATTCGCTTCCAACCGAAGACGCTCACGCGGCGATCCGCATCGAAAGAAACCGTATCTCGAAGGAGACCTAGCCCATTTTGATGAATCGCGCGGAGTCTGGCGAGTCAGGATTCATACGGGAGAGTGGGTCGATTACGGAGGCAATGCCAAGCAGAATCTTGTTTGGAAATAACTATGCAAGCTACGAAAGAATTTTTGGAGATGGCGTGTGAGCGCGACTACCGGCCTCCCACGAAGAGCCAGCGACTGCGGTTCGTCCTCCATCGGCTCTGGGAGCGTTCCGGATCTCAACAACCATTCGAGGAGTGGTACGCGGAGCGGATGGACAGGATTATCGGTCGCTTCGAATCCCTTCTCACTAACGCACATTGACCTATGCAAAACGAAATCATCGCCCTTTTCCGGGCGAAAGAAAATGCCGAAACGTTCGCCTCAAAAGCCAATCCGCGCTTCTACGACGCGGTCACGGTCGAGAAGCGGAACGGTGATCGTCTGTGGGAAGTGAGGCTCATTCCGAAACGGAGGATCGTGCAGTTCGAACGTAGGAAACCCTGATCCATGCTTGCACGCCGAAACTTGGGCGGGATCGACGCCATGTCCATCGCCGTCATGGGTTCCGACGGACACGCGTACGTGCTCCGGCGCATGCATGGCTCATTCAAAGTCAGGCTCTCCGAGTTTGAAAAATGGGCAGAGAAGCGCATCTGGCGATTCGAAGACGTACCGGGAATGGCAGAGGGCGCGATTCGGTCGCTGAACGAAGCCCACGAGCGGTATCTCCAGGCCAAGGCGCAGGATCTCGAGCTCACGGCCCACCAGTGGCTTGTCACAGCCGACCGTTTGGCCGGGACGGTCTCGGACCTCCTCGAACGAGGGTATCGAATGCCGCAGGTCGTCACGGTGTACGTCGAGAAATCCAGGGCGATCGAGGTGCGGAAACGTTCGAAAAAACGCACCGCATTCAAACCAAGACTTCGGCCGGAGTCGGCCCAGATGAGCCTGTTTGGTGGATAACGCCAACATCCAGAGCCTTCGCGCGACTATGCTTGTCCGCATGAGGGAATCCGAAATTCAACGATCGATCCTCGACAACCTGCGCTGGCGCGGGATCCTGGCTTTCCGTTGCCAGCCCGCGCCCGTACCGGTTCGAAAGGGGAATGCGATCGTCGGTTTCCGCAGAGCCGATGCGTTCAATGTCGGCATGCCCGATATCGTCTGCGTCATTCG